>JAQYVY010000032.1 GCA_030145195.1 Desulfuromonadales bacterium
TATGTCGCTGATTTCAAGCTGGTAGTTGATGCGTCTTAGCCACCAGTGGAAGTTGCTCGCAATGAGACGATCCCAGCGATAGAGAGGGTTGCCCCAACGTTGACCGGTGGCGCTGAAATAGTCTGGTGGCACGCCAGCGACCACAGTCGGTTGGCCCTGCTCGTCAAGTTTAAAAAGCTGCTGATTGGCCCAGACATCTGCAGAGTCGAAGGCGACAAAGATCGGAATATCGCCGAAGATGCGTACGCCCTTGTCGTTGGCATGATTTTTCAGAGAGGTCCATTGTTCGGCAAAGATGTACTGCTGGTATTGATAAAGGTAGCAACTCTCAGCGCATTCTTTTCGCCAGTGGTCCAGCGCCGCGACTTCCCGGTTGCGCAGTTCCGCTGGCCATGTGACCCAGGATTCCCCGGAAAACTTCTCCCGAAGGGCCATAAATAGAACAAAGTCATCAAGCCATTCAGCTTGTTGCTGACAAAAGTTATTGAATGCCTGTTGTCGTTCTGAGGAGGCGTTGTTGGTGAATTCTCGGCAGGCTTTGGCGAGAAGACGGGATTTCATGTTGCTGACGCGCTCGAAGTCAATCGGGCCTGGGGCTGTCTCAAGTCCTTCCAGGTCCTCTGGCTTCAGATCATTGCACGAAACCAGTTGCGGAAGATTGATCAGCAGCGGATTCCCGGCAAAGGCCGAGAGGGCGTTGTAGGGTGAGTTTCCATAACCGGTCGGGCCGAGAGGGAGGATCTGCCAGATACTCTGCCCGGCTGCAGTCAGGAAGTCTACAAAGGTTCTGGCTTGTTTGCCGAGATCGCCAATGCCATGTTCCCCCGGCAGGGCGCTGGGATGAAGAAGTATGCCGCCAGCACGTTGCATGAAATTTCTCATGGCCGGATTATGCCACAGAGAGGGTTTGTGGCAAGCATAAATCTGAAGTGACGGCAAATGATTAAATCCTGTTCAATCCTAATTTCTGATGTTGTGTTGCCCAAGCCTGTTTCGGTGAGAAAAGAGTTTATGGTTTCCCTGCTTTATCAACCTGTCAAGCTATCGATGAACTGGCTACAAATTCGATTCGTTGGCCCATGTCTCAGATCCTCTTCGATCAAGAGCTAAGGCTATTAATCTGAATGAGATGAAATCTGGTCTCAAACGTGCAGATTTTCGGTTCAACTCTGATGATCCGACAGGCTGCAAGTGCTTTCTGCTGAAGTGGCTTTTTATAATTACCCGTCACGTGGAGTTGGCGCATCATGGTGACATTGAGGTCGAAAGCTAAATCGGGTGCGGCACAACAGTGCGAATGTGTTTGCCGCTGAAATTACCTGCTGGTGTTCTCGATACGCCGTAGCCGTTTGTCTGATCGTTCGCTTTTTTCCAGGATTGACCCATAGCTCAGCTTGCGTTAATATCGACACTGTAACGGGCTTATTGGCCCGTTTTTTCATGATCATGACATTAATGTTTGGACCTGTTAGTTCAGGTAGAAGACGAGGTTTGATTGAGTAACCGTTTTTTGCAGGAAATTAAAAAGCGCCGAACTTTCGGTATTATCAGCCATCCAGATGCCGGCAAGACCACTTTGACCGAGAAATTGCTGCTCTTTGGTGGCGCTATTCAGATGGCTGGTGCGATCAAGGCGCGTAAGGCAGGCCGCCACGCGACCAGTGACTGGATGAAGGTCGAGCAGGAGCGCGGCATATCGGTGACTACCTCGGTCATGAAGTTTGGTCATCGTGATTGCGAGATCAACTTGCTGGATACGCCGGGACACCAAGATTTTTCCGAGGATACTTACCGGGTTCTAACTGCGGTTGATAGTGCTTTGATGGTGATTGACAGTGCCAAGGGCGTCGAAACCCAGACCGAGAAGTTGATGTCAGTCTGCCGGATGCGCAATACGCCGGTGCTGACGTTTATCAACAAGCTGGACCGGGAGGGGCAGTTTCCCCTCGACCTGTTGGCCGATGTCGAAGAAAAGTTGCAGATTGAATGTGCGCCGATGTCCTGGCCGATCGGCATGGGAAAGCGGTTCAAGGGGGTTTACAACCTCTATCGCAAAGAATTGCGGTTATTCAGACCTGGCGAGGAAAAGCGAACCGAAGATGTTCAGGTTGTTAAAGACCTGAACGACCCGATTTTGGATGAACTGCTTGGTAGTGCCGCTGACGAACTACGTGAAGACATTGCCCTGCTGGAAGGTGCCGCCAACCCCTTTGATTCGGCAGAGTACCTGAAGGGGAACCAGACCCCGGTTTTCTTTGGCAGTGCCATTAACAACTTTGGGGTTGAAGAGTTGCTGGATGCGTTGGTTGATCTGGCTCCTTCTCCAGGTCCACGTGAGGCCCAGAGCCGCTCCGTGGCTCCGGAGGAAGAAGCCTTCTCCGGGTTTGTCTTCAAGGTCCAGGCGAACATGGATCCCGCGCACCGGGATCGCATCGCTTTTCTGCGGGTTTGTTCCGGACGTTTTCAGCGTGGGATGAAGGTTCGACACCACCGGATTGGCAAGGAAGTTAGTCTTTCCAAGGCGATCATCTTTATGGCTCAGGACCGGGCCAATGTTGAAGAAGCTTTTCCCGGTGATATCATCGGATTGCATAATCACGGCACGATCAAAGTCGGTGATACCTTCACCGATAAGGAGCCTTTGAAGTTTACCGGCATCCCCAGTTTTGCTGCCGAGCACTTTCGCCGAGTTCGCCTGAAGTCGCCGTTGAAAGCCAAGCAGTTGGAAAAGGGACTGATTCAGCTATCTGAGGAGGGTGCGATACAAGTGTTCCGACCTCTGCTCAATAATGATTATATTGTTGGTGCTGTCGGCGTTCTGCAGTTCGATGTGACCATGGAACGGCTTAAAAACGAATATGGTGTTGATGCTGTTTATGAGAATGTTGATTATGCGACGGCACGCTGGATCGGCAGCGATGACCCGAAAAAACTTGCCGAATTTGAGAAGAAGAGCCAGGCGAATCTTGCCTTGGATTCTGAGGGGAATCTTAGCTATTTGGCCCCCAGTGAGTGGCGGCTCGGTTACGTGATAGAACAGTGGCCGGGGATTGAATTTGCCAAGACCAGGGAGCACAATTAAACTCTCTTTAATTGTACCAGCGCCAACGGTTGACAGTGTTTTGTTGTCAGGTAAGGTGTTAATGTACTGATAATTTGGGGGGTGATTATGCGAAGATTGATGTGCGGAATGACTGCCCTGTTTCGGGCAGAAGAGGGTGCAACAGCAACGGAATATGCCATCATGCTGGTGCTTATTCTTCTGGTGGCTTTTGTTGCCATTGGTGTTTTTGGGGGGGGTAGGTGAGCCAAGCGTTTGATCTGTTTGTCAGCCTGTTTGGTGATGCTGCGGTGTGATCTGATTAATTATGATTGAAAAAACGGGGGGATTGGTTAAGCCAATTCCCCTTTGCTTGTTGTTTATGGAGAGGTTATGACCACCTTGGATTGGCGTAAAGATCGAATTCGGGTTAAAACCTTGCTCGAAGCGGACCGAGAACAGGGAGAGGTCTTTGTGCAGGGCTGGTTGCGAACTGTGCGGCGCAGTAAGGATGTTGTGTTTTTGGCTCTGAGCGACGGATCCTGTCATGCCATTTTGCAGGTTGTGGTACCGGAAGACTCTGCAGCGTTTGACTCTGTCAAGCAACTTGGAACCGGCGCTTGTGTCGGTATTCGAGGTGAGATGGTTGCTTCTCCGGGTACCGGTCAGCGTTGGGAGGTGCAGGCCCGAGAGGTAACGATCTATGGCCTGACTGACGAGGAGTATCCACTGCAGAAGAAACGCCACACTTTTGAATTCCTTCGCTCAATCACTCATCTGCGACCTCGCACCAACGCCTTTGGTGCCGTGTTTCGGGTGCGTAGCCGGATGTCGCACGCGATTCACATATTTTTCCAGGATCGTGGTTTCGTTTATGTCCACACCCCGATCATCACCACGAATGACTGCGAGGGGGCTGGCGAAATGTTTCGTGTCTCAACCCTTGATCCCGAGAATCCACCCCGTGTGGATGGCCGGATCTCCTGGCATGATGATTTTTTCGGGTCGAAGGCCGGTTTGACCGTTAGTGGTCAGTTGCAGGGTGAATTGTTCGCCACCGCCCTGACCGATATCTACACGTTCGGCCCGACTTTCCGCGCCGAAAACTCCAACACCAGCAGGCATGCTTCCGAGTTCTGGATGATTGAACCGGAGATGGCGTTCGCCGATCTGGCTGCTGATTGTCAACTGGCCGAGGATTTTCTTCGCTTCCTGGTTGGTTACGCTCTGGAACATTGCGGTGAAGATCTGGGGTTTTTTAATCAGTTTGTATCGCCGGGTCTGCTGGATCGATTGGAGTCGGTTGTTGCGACTGATTTTGAACGCATGACTTATACGGAAGCGGTCGAAAAATTGCAGAAAAGCAACAAAAGTTTCGACTTCCCGGTTGAGTGGGGCTGTGATTTGCAGTCAGAACACGAACGCTATTTGACAGAAAATGTCATCGGTGGGCCGCTTTTTGTTACTGACTACCCGGAAGGAATCAAGGCTTTTTACATGCGGAACAACGATGATGGTAAAACCGTGGCCGCAATGGATCTGCTGGTCCCCAAAGTGGGAGAGTTGATTGGTGGTAGTCAACGCGAAGAACGTCTGGATGTATTACAACACAAAATGAAAGCTTTCGACCTTGATCCAAAAAGCCTCGATTGGTATCTCGATACCCGGCGCTGGGGGAATTGTCCGCATGCAGGCTTCGGCCTTGGGTTCGAACGCTTTCTGATGTATCTGACCGGGATGGAAAATGTGCGAGATGTGATTCCGTTCCCGCGAACTCCGGGGAATGCGATGTTTTGAGGTGTGGTGATGGGCAAGGTTACATGCCATCATGCTGTGCGAAAGCTAAGGAGCCCTTTAGCGTAGTATTCCATCTTCAAGGAAAAAGATGCCATCCAACCAAAGCCCTGAAATGTCGGCGTCATTTTCATCCTTAAGCGGGTTGCCGTCCTGATCGTTAATTGCCGCGTCAGTTTGACATACGATGACCCGCACCTCGGGGTTTTTCGCCATGCGGAAAGTCAGGTAAAATTGCTCGTTGCCGTTTAGCATTACGTCGGGTGAGTCAAAACTGTCGGCCTTACCGCTAACCATTTTGGCGAGCAGACTGTCGGCAATTAGTGCGTCAACAAAGTATTGCTGGTCATTGTTGGTGTCTGGTGTGGTGCGGTTTTTCAAGGGATAGAGGGTATTCAGGTTAAATGCTGGTGCCGTTGCCTGGAAAGGGTAGCCGCCGGTTCCGTCTGGATCTTCCAAGTAGTAGATCACGAATCCCTGGTAGATTGCACGCGCATCGGAGAGTGTGGAAGCTCGCTCTGCTTTGCCCCGATATGATGCGAATTGCGGAATGGCAATGGCTGCCAATGCACCAATAATTGCCACTACAACCAGTAGTTCCAGAAGAGTAAAGCCCTGTTGGTTTCTTTGCCGCATCTACCACTCCAAATGAGAGGGTCCGAATTGTATAGAATTTGTACTACATAACAATTTTTCTATTTAAACAGCTTATGGGTGCAATATTCAAGCCTTTTTGTTGAATTCAACTAATTTGTGGTCGGCCTTGAGTCTGCAGGCGAGGCTCATTTTTCTTTTGAGAGGGGTGTGTCTTGTGTCTTTTTCCGCGAACCTGTCAATGCTTTTGCCAAACCAAGCAGGCCGATGATGCAGAAGGAAATCCCCCTCCACTTGCCAGGTTCTTTGCTTTCACTAATAAAAATCACGTCTTCTGCAATTTTCAGATCGGTCTGCAGGGCCAGTTTTAGCAGTTTGTTGTGATTGTTTTTGGCAATCAGTCCTGAAACTTCCATGCCGATTATATCACGCTGGCCCTGAAACTCTTCGCTGTGCTCCTGACGGAACGCTCGCTTCTCCGGTACTGTGTCCGTGAATAGATGATACTGCTTGAAAAGATCAAGGAGCTGTGGCTGCCGGGTTTCAACCAGAATCCTAATCGTCTCCTGTTGTGGATATTCAAGCAGAGGAACCAGCAATGCTTCCATTTCAATGGTGCCGGAAGTAGAGATGGCCCGATCGAGATCCTGATAGCCATCGGAAATATGTAACCATTCCCGTGGCGACCCTTGCTCTTGCAGGTTTTTGACGGAGAGAGGTGCAGGCTCCTGATTCTGAAACCAAAGCAGTAAGTCGTTGCCACCGAGATAGAGCAGGACCAGGCAAACGGTGATTAAGGTAAAGCGAAAACGGCGCATAGATTTTTTCTCGTTGAATTTATAAGTGTTAGCTGGGCCACCGTTAGGAGGCTGTCGGACTTGACAGACCGTAGCGAGGGATTGGATGTTCGTGGCCAGATTTATGAGAATTTGAGAGCTAATAGCAGGGCTATTTGTCGAAAATTACCGTAAATATGGACCGATCAGCCGATTTCGCAGCAGGTTTTTGTAAAGTCCGACAGTCTCCTAGCAGCGGAGCAAAGATATTACTCTCAGACTGTTGAGTCAAGACTGATGGTACATATCTGGTATAAAAAGAGGGGCGGCCGGGAGGCTGCCCCTCTTTAATGTGTAAACGCAGAAGGTGTTATGTCTCGAATCAGGCTTCTGCGCCTTCTTCGACCATGGCACCTTTCTTCTGGGTGATCAACGAGACCAGAATCAGAGTAATGAAGCTGGCCGGGATCGAAATGGCTGCCGGGCTGTTGAAGGCGACCGGTGCATCCTGCGGCAGCAGACCGTAACGGACCCACATATCCGGTGACACCAGAATCAGGCCGAGCGATGAGGTCAAGCCGACCAGGATTGAGGCCGCTACGCCCTGGGCAGTGGACTTTTTCCAGAACAGAATCATCAGGATCGCTGGCAGGTTGGCGCTCGCCGCCACGGCAAAGGCCCATCCGACCAGGAAGGAGACGTTCATTCCTTCGAAGATGATGCCGAGATAGATAGCGATGCCGCCAATCACCATGGCCGAGATCTTGCCAGCCCTGACTTTCCCCTGATCGGTCATGTTCATGCCAAGGAAGTTGTCCATCAGGTCGTGAGCAACGGCACCAGCCGATGCGACGATCAGGCCCGACACCGTGCCGAGCACAGTGGCAAAAGCCAGTGATGAGATAACTGAGAAGAGCACAACGCCAAAGGAGAGCGCCAACAGCGGTGCCGACATGTTGTTGTCGGTGATGTTGATGACGCCGTTGGTCATGGCACCCAAGCCAAGATAGAGGGTCAGGACGTAAAAGAAGCCGATGGCGGCAATAGCGACGATGGTCGATTTACGGGCCGCGGCCTGGCTCGGTACTGTGTAGTAGCGAATCAGGATGTGAGGTAGGGCTGCGGTGCCACAAAAGAGTGCGAGCATCAGCGAGATGAAGTTGAACCTGTCAAGGCCGCTGGCGTTGTCGACCTTGAATTTCAGGCCGGGACGCAGGATGCGACTGCCAGGAGTCGGTTTCTGATAGTAAATGGTTGTGGTGGTGTCGCCAACTTTAACAAACTTCTTGCCCCACAGGACCACGGTGCTGTCTTTGAAGCGGTTCAGGAATTCGAGTGGGCCAACGGCTCCGGTCTGAGCGATTTGTTTGCCGTCCACCGTAATCTCTTTGATATGACCAACAGCGAAGAACTTGCCGTCCTCTTTGGGTGCGCCGTTGTACAGTTTCGTGCCGTCAGCCAGTTTGGTAACATAGAGGGTCTCAATCAGTTCGTAGCCGGTGGCCGCTTCTTTGAGATGCCAGACCGATTCTTCACCATTTTGTGAAAGTTTGACAAAACCTGCTTTACCGAAATCAGAATCAAGACCGGCGACCACATCGTAGTCGGCAACTTGCAGGCTGCCGTTAATGTCTACAGCCTGTAAGGTCTGAAATTTATGGTATTCCTTGGTGTCGCCCTGATTGGGGTCGGTGCCAAGACCACGAGTCAGCAAGGCAATGACAACAACGGTGGAGCAGATCAGCAGCAGAGCACCTTTAAAGAACTGGACGTAGGTGGTGGAGGCCATTCCTGCCGTGGCGACAATGATGGTAACGACCACACCGACGATGCAGACGCCGACCCAGTGTGGCATGCCGAGCAGTGGCTGAACCAACACACCAGCTCCAACCATCTGGGGGATCAGGTAGAAGACTGAGACAACAAGAGTAGATATAGCCGCCGTCAGTTGGATCGCCTTGGAGTTAAACTTCGAATCGAGCGCGTCGGTAAAGGTGTACTTGCCGAGGCGTTTCATCGGTTCGGCAACCAGGAAGAGGGCGACCATCCAGCCGGCCAGGTAGCCAATCGAGTACATCCAGCCGTCAAAACCGGCGGTTGCAATCATGCCGCAAATGCCGAGAAAGGACGCGGCTGAAAGGTAGTCGCCAGCAAAGGCGATGCCATTGGTGAACCAGTGAATGTTACCGCCAGCGGCATAGTATCCGGCTGCTGAGGTGGTCCGTCGAGCCAGGAAGAAAGAGAGTCCGAGGACGAATAGGACGAAAAAAACAAACAGGCCAATAGCCAGAGGTGATTGTGAATATATCATTGTCTTTAGTTGCTCCCTATCAGTTCAGACGCGCTTCAGCGGCGGTACAGAAGTGGTTGTAGATGACTGCCAGCACCAAGGCGAAGATGATTAGGAAGAAGCCGTAGAGGACGGCCAGGGTCTGACCGAAGTAGACTTTCTCCATGATTTCCGGGCTAATCGCGTTGATGACGACAAAGCCGAAGTAGGTCAGGGTGTAGACGATAAACATCGAAATGCCGATTTTGCTCTTGTACCCGGCGGCATTGTCTACGCCGAGTTTTGCTGCTGGTCCGTGTCCCATGAGGTGTGACTCCTTTTTAGTGATTTTTTACTGCTGTTTTCTCCAAAATAACGACATATGGCAATTGTGAGCCAATAAATAGCGGAGCCATCTGAGACGCTCCGCATATGGATAAATCTTATAAACCTTACTGTGTTTGCACCTCACATAAGTACATGGAATATACACAAACCCCGTGTTGTGAGGGGGGGGTAAAGGTACCTATTCGGGAAAAAAGACCACATCGTGGGGTGGTAAATTTTGCGACATGATACGTCGTTCTAAAAAGAAGTCAATAGTAAACTTTCGGTAAAAAGGCCGAATAAAGGGTTTGTTTGGATAAAGCGTACGGAATATCAAGAGAATAAACTTCTGTGAAAATATGTCTTATCTTTGGGGATAGAAAGATGTTTTATCTTATCGGTTAAAAGATTATACATATGGTTTGCGGCGTATTAAAAATCAAATTTTTAACTAGGTTGTAAGGACTCGTTATGACTGAGTATGTTGAGGTTTAAGAGGCTTTTTTAGCGTGAAAGGTATGTCGATGATCGAATATAAAGTCGTGGAGCTCTCTGTGGTTACGGATGAGCTGATTTAAGAGGTTTTGAATGTCTGGATGCGACAGGGGTGGCAGTTTGACGTCATTCCGTTTGTTGTGCACGAGGCAAGTAAACGCCCTGCGATGGCATTTGTCCTGTTTACTCGTAAGGTCACCAACTCGCAGCCAGTTGATTGCTAGTCCGACCGGCTGCTCGTTGGGTTCAATCGTCCCAGGTTTCAAAGTCTTTGTAGGTAATCGTATGCCGGGGGTCCGAGGAAGATGACGCGCCGCAACGCTGGCAGGTCGGTTCCACCGGTTCATCTTCGGTGGTCTCGACGATGGCGAGTTCAGCTGGCGTGCCTCTACAACTGCAATACCATTTGCGGTAGATAGTCATTGTCGCCTCCCTGAGGATGTTGCTGCGCTTGTTATTCAGTATGGCAGGGAATGGCGGAGATGCAACGAAGAGAAAAGGTGCACCATGTCGCACGATGCTGGTTCCTTGCCATAAATGACCGGAGTTGGGTTGCCCTCACGTAAATTAGCTGCGATCCACGGCCAAGTGCCCCCACGACTGATCAATGCACATCAGTTCGATGTTGTTAATGTTGACATGGGCTGGACGTTCGACGATCCATTTGACCGTATCAGCGATATCTGCTGCCGTCAGTGGTTCGGTTCCAGCGTAGACCTTTTCGGCCTGCCCACTGTTCCCCTTGAAGCGCACTTCGGAAAACTCGGTTTCTGCCATGCCGGGCTGGATGCAAGAAACGCGCACCTTGGTGCCAAGCAGGTCGGCGCGCAGGTTGCGGGAAAACTGCAGGACAAAAGCTTTGGTTCCGCCATAAACGTTGCCACCGGGGTAGGGCCACGAGGCGGCTGTTGAACTGATGTTGACAATATGGCCGCGATTGCGCGCAACCATACCGGGCAGCATGAAACGGGTACAGTACATCAGCCCTTTGATGTTGGTATCGACCATGACCTCCCAGTCGTCGAGATCAACCTGATGAGCAGGTTCAAGGCCTAGGGCGAGACCCGCATTGTTAATCAGCACATCAATCTCGTGGAATTGGTCGGGCAGTGACACTACCGCGTGGCGAACGGCCTCGCGGTCGCGTACATCCAGGGTGAGGAGGTGAACGGTCGTATTTTGCGACAATTCGTCACGGAGTTTGAGCAATGGTTCCTCGCGGCGTGCCGCCAGGATCAAACGATTGCCCGCAACAGCGAAACTGCGGGCACAGGCGGCACCAAAGCCGGAGGAAGCACCGGTGATGAAAAAAGTTTTTCCCGCCATGTCAGAGTTCTCCATGAAGATTTAATGTCATTAGCAATTCAACTGACCCGATTTAGTTCATTCTCAAAAAACAGCCTGGGTCCTTCTCTTTGAGCGGATCCAGACCCCACCCGTAAGTTACTGCCAAACAGCCCCCACAGTTTGCGCGCAAGCGACAATCCGCACAGTCATGACAGCCTTGTCTATATGATTTGGCCGCAGTTGAGTGATAAATCTCTGCCAGGGTCTGATGATTGATGTCGCCGATCAGTGAAGGAAGCTTACGACAAGCGTGGATCTGGCCATCCGGCAGGAGTGAGACAAAATTGAAGGCAGCGCCGCAACCGAAACCAGTGCAACCACCAAACAGACTCTGTTTGTTCTGTTCCAGTTTTATGTTGATCAAGTTGTCTTTTAGCGCCATTACAGGGTTGTGTCGGCAAGCTTGTAAATAGTCCTCGACAAAGGTTTTGTATTCGGTTGCTCCGGGAGATTCGAGGTTCGCGCCTTCGCCAACCATGGCCAACCGATTGAAGGTAAATAGGTCAACGCGGTCGCGCAGTATTTCCGCGAGCGGGAGAACCTGATTCAGATTGGCCTGGGTCATGGTCAGCATGACCATTGAGTAGACCTGTCTTTCTTTTAACAGGTCGAGGAAGTTCAACACCGATTTGAAATTACCTTTGCCACGAATCAAGTCATTGTGTTCCTCTAAACCTTCCAGACTGACCTGATAAAAAGCGGGCCGGGTAATCTGCAGAACCTCGTCCAGCTGGGTCTCAGAAACCGGGTTGCCTAAAATTGCCAGATTCAGGTTGCGCTCATGGGCCGCCTGATAAAGTTCTGGAAAGTCGGGGTGCAGGAACGGGTTGCCCCCAGAGAAGGTGACTTGGCCGCCGACTTGATGTTGACGACAGAAGCTACGCATCTGATCAAGGATGTTGAGGCCCTGCTCCAAGCCTACATCGGAACGCAAGCTGCGATCGTAGCAGTGACGGCAATGCAGGTCGCAGGTGTTGGTGATGTGCCATTGCAGGGTAAAGGTTTTTGCCTCCAGATATTTTTCGGGAGTGGTCGTGGGGGCCGGAAATTCAGATAAATTTCGGCGTAGCTTCGATGGCGGTGCCACGATTAACCCGCGCCTTACAGCCCGGTCAAGTGCCGCATCAATGAGGCCTACTGGTTGCTTTGTCTCCTCGGCGACGGCTTCAGGGGAGAGTTGTTCAACTACGGTTTTGAGCGCCAGCAAATCTGCTGGTGTTGCCTGTTCCTCTCGCTCTCGGCCACCTTGCGGATGGCGCCAAAACAGTAATATTTGCGGGTCAGGCTTTGGGCTGGACTCAACGCCAGTGAGCAAGGGTAACAGTTGCCAGTTAACTTGAACAAGAGTCAAACTGGGGTTGACCTGGTACTCATCAGAGCTTGCACTCAATACCACCTTGTCGTTTTGAGTGAGTTGATAACGGGCCAATTCAACCTTGGCCAGATCGGGCAGGAAGCCTGGCATTTGCACCTGCAGGGCATAATCAGCGACCCGTTCAGGAAAATTGTCAGGCTTTGTAAGCTCAAAGCTGTTCTGCCAGAATTGCTTTGGCAGAAGTTTTGAGCTTACTGGGAATATGTTTCTCAGGTGCTTCGACATGGCTCTTAGTGAACATTCCTGAAAATTGAAAAAATCGGATTGGCCCTGTCTATCGCCAGAACCAATCCGATCATACAATAAGGACCGAAAATTTTCAGTTAGCTGACTTGTTTGATGCCAACGGCATCAATTATTTGTGCCCGCCTCAGCCACTACCGCCCATCTTCTGCTCTTTGACTTCTTCCGCAGCCTTGGCCTTTTCTGCGGCTTCTTTGGCCTTCATGCACGCATCGCTCATCTCGCCTTCTTCCGGGCATTCGGCAAGTTTTGCTGCTTCGTCAGCGCTCATGGCATCGTCTTTACTGGCGCTGCAGCCGCTTTTGCCACTACAGCCGGTGGCTCCGGAACTACTTTCTTTGTCGGCACCAACTGTGCCGTCAGTTTTGCCGCCTCAGCCAGTGCCCGCGTGCAGGAAGCTTGGTGTCATCACCCCGACTGCAGACACCAGGGTCGCGACGCCAAGACCGGCTAGAACCTTTTTCAGCTCTTTAGCATCCATAGATACGCTCCTTACTTTAGAAAAAAGCTGGTTAAAGAGGCTCCGTTGGTTTGAAACAATGGCCCCCTTCGAAATGAACCTCGACTCAAAATTTATCGGTAAAAGCGAGTATGTCAAGGTTCATGGTCATGATAGACAGCTCAACTCTCTCAATGAAAAATTACCAGAGTGTCGAGGCTTTCTCTCAAGTTGTAGCGGGTGTTCCCTGTTGAAGTTAAACCGGCTCCACCAAAAGATGATCAAATGGTTATGACTCCGTCATGACGGAGTCATCCTGGCTCCCTATAGTGCAGCCAGATTTGGGTGACAAGGGTCGTCCTGTGTTTATGACTCTTTCGAGCACAACAAAGGTTACCAAGCCATGTTCAAGCGTTCACTCTTGATTGATTTTTCCGTCCCCTCTGTTGCGGTCGTGTTGGCTGTCTGCACCGAATACACCGGGCTGGATGTCTGGCTAAGCCAACAATTTTATGACCCTGTTCTCGGGGTTTGGCCTTATGGAGAGCATTGGTTGACTCAAGACCTGCTCCACATCGGCGGCCGCGATCTGGTTGTCGCCATGGCTACTGTCCTGCTGCTCCTGTTTGTTGGGTCTTTCCTCCTGTCAGGGCTGAAACCATACCGCCGGGATCTGGCCTTTGTTCTGGTCGCTGGGATCAGTGGACCAATCATTATCGGCGGGTTTAAAGCTTTGACGCATATCTACTCGCCTTGGGATTTGCAGATCTTCGGTGGTGAGCAGCCATACATTCGAATTTTCGACACTGTGCCAAGCCAGGCCCCGGTCGGGCACGCCTTCCCCGCAGGGCATGCCAGTGGTGGTTTTGCCTGGTTCAGCCTTTTCTTTGCCCTGCGACAGCGCGCGGTACCCAGCTATCGGCTCAGTCTGCTGGTGCCTCTGCTCCTCGGGATTTTGTTCGGTCTGGCTCAGCAGGCCCGTGGTGCACACTTTTTAAGTCATGATCTGGTCACCCTGGCAACCTGTTGGATGTGCGCCGAGGTGTGGAGTCGGTTGTTTTATGCCAACGTGCCTCACCCTGCTACTCCTGGCGATCTTTCGTCTGGCACAGCCAATTATTGTTCCAAGGAATGTCTATGAAAACATCGCGCTTCAATCTATTAGTGATCATTGCTGTGGTCGCCGTAACCTTGTTTTTTTTGACACGTCTGACGCTGCTTTCTTACAGTTGGTCACAAGCGGATCTTTCCGCGGGTAGTCTCGTGCAGGTTTTCGCTCGTGGGCTGCTCTTTGATGTTGGCTTCTGCGCCTATGTCCTGATTTTACCTGCCCTCTACCTGTGGCTGCTCCCAGAGCGGCTCTGGCAGTTGCGCCTGCATCGCTACGGGATGCAAACGCTTACTTTTATAGCTTTTTATGCGCTCACCTTTATTGCCATTGCTGAATACTTTTTTTGGGATGAGTTTAGTGTCCGGTTCAATTTTGTCGCGATTGATTACCTGATCTACCGCCGAGAAGTTACAGCAAATATCTTCGAATCCTATCCCGTCGTCCCCTTGTTAGCTGGGGTTCTGGTGGTCTCGGCGTTCATTTGCTTTTGTCTGCGTCGTCCCATTACCCAGGCGTTGTTCTCCAGAGAAAGCTTCTCCAGAAGGACTCTGGTTGCTGTGATAGTTCTGCTGTTGCCGCTTGCTGCCTACGCCGTGCTCGATCAGTCGCTACGCACCGTCTCTGAAAATACTTACCAGAATGAACTTGCCAGCAATGGTCCGTACCAATTCGTCGCGGCCTTTCGCAATAACGAACTCGATTATTTGAAATTCTACGAAAGTCTTGATCCTGAGGAAGCCTCGGCCTTGCTCAAACAGGAAGTTGCCGAACCGAACGCGACTTTTCTCAGCGATGAACTTTTCGATATCAAGCGGGATATCGTGCAGACCGGACCGGAAAAAAGACTAAATGTCGTTTTGGTGATGGTGGAAAGTTTGAGTTCGGATTATCTGTCCTTTTTTGGCAACAAGGAACAGCTGACACCGAATCTTGACGCTCTTATTGACCAAAGCCTGTTCTTTTCGAAATTTTATGCGACCGGCACTCGAACCACGCGTGGGTTGGAAGCCGTGACCCTGTCAATCCCGCCGACACCGGGCCGCTCCATCGTCAAGCGTATCGGCCGGGAAGGTGATCAATGGTCGCTTGGCAATGTGCTGAATACCAAAGGTTACCAATCTTTTTTCGTCTATGGTGGCCGCAGCTACTTTGACAACATGGGGGCCTTTTTCGGGGGCAATGGTTACCAGATCGTGGATCAAGCGACAGTGCCAGATAGCGAGATTGGTTTCACCAATGCCTGGGGTATGTCTGATGCTGACCTTTACCGCCAAGCAATCAAAGTGGCGGGTAAAGTTCACACCGAGAACCAACCTTTCTTCCTTCATCTGATGACGACTTCCAACCACCGACCTTATACTTACCCGGAAGGGCAAGTAGACATCCCTTCGGGTACAAATCGTGCCGGGGCGGTAAAATACACCGATCATGCGATTGGCGAGTTTTTGGCTGAAGCGGCAACGCAACCCTGGTTTGATGACACTCTGTTCGTCATCGTCGCGGATCATCAGTCAGGCAGTGCTGGCAAGCGCGCGCTCCCAATAGAACGGTACCATATTCCGCTTTGGATCTATGCTCCGCAACATATCACTCCGGGACAAGTCGAGCGTCTGTCAAGTCAGATTGACCTGGCCCCAACTTTGCTCAGTCTGCTTAACATGAGTTATCGTTCGAGTTTCTTCGGCAAGGATATTTTGGCAATGAACCCAGATCAGGAACGCGCTCTGATCGGCAATTACCAGAACCTCGGTCTGTTTGATGGGCAGTCCATGGCAATCCTTGGCCTACAGCATAAACTGCGGTTGCAAGAGGCTTTTGCGTCCGAGCAGGTTGTTGAACACACTGCACAAAAGTCACAAAGTTTGATACAAAAGGATATTAGCTATTATCAAGGTGCCGCCTACGTCTACCGCAATCAGCTCAATGCCTGGCAAGCGCCAGACGGCGGTGTGGCACATTCTCAGGTGACTGCCAAGGCTTCAACCCTGGCACTGTGAGAGTTATCTGCGATTTGATGACCGGGCTTATGTGGCCCCGTTGACGGCCCGAGGACTTAGAAAAGATGCGAATCCTGCTTGTGGAAGATGATGACCGGACGGCTCAGTTTGTCAAAAAGGGCTTTAATCAGGCGGGCTACGCTGTTGACCGTGCCGCCGATGGTATGGAGGGGCTCTTCATGGCCCAGGATGCACCATATGATGTCGCCGTGGTTGACATCATGCTGCCCAGACTTGATGGGCTGGCTTTGATTGAGCGCTTGCGCAAACAGAAGATTAACCTGCCAATCATTGTTTTAAGTGCCAAAAAGACTGTCGATGACCGCATCATCGGCTTGCAGACCGGTGGTGATGATTATCTGGTCAAACCCTTTGCTTTTTCTGAACTGCTGGCGCGGGTCCAGACTTTGCTACGGCGCAGTCAGTCTCAGGAAGAGCCGACCCGTTTGACGGTCAACGACCTGACCATGGACATCGTCCGGCGCAAGGTCACTCGCGGTGAGGTAGAAATTGAACTCCAGCAGCGCGAGTTCGCCCTGCTGGAGTATCTGCTGCGCAATGCCGGGCGGGTGGTTTCCAAGACCATGATCATGGAGCACGTCTGGGACTACAACTTCGATCCGGAAAGCAATGTAGTCGAATCAAGAATTTGTCGTCTGCGGGAAAAGATTGACCGCGCTTTTGCACACAAGTTGATCCATACCGTGCACGGCGTTGGCTACCTGCTGGAAAAGAAGGATTGACATGTTTCGAATCCTCGCTGTCCGCTTGACCCTACTCTATACCTTGCTGTTCTCCCTGCTGGCGCTGGTGGTCTTCAGTCTGATCTATCGCAGCCTGGAGGCTGACTTGATGTCGCGAATTGACACTCTCCTGCTAAGCGACGGGCAGGAGTTAGCCGGGGTCTATCGAAATGAGGGCCTGGCTGTACTCTTCTCCGAAGTTCACCTCGAAGCAGCTGAGGAAGGGACTGAAAGAGCTTTCTACCGGGTCTATTCACCCGAGCGTCAGCTGATAGAGACTTCCGACCTGACCGCGTGGGATGGCCTTCCGATCCGCTCAAGCTTGCTTGAAGACCCCGCAGAAACGCGTTTCGAGACAATTCACTTTTCGGGCAGTCGCGACCGGGCCCGACTGCTCTTTCAAGACATCGGCGACGGCTACATTGTGCAGATTGGGTTTCTGTTGACTCAGGATGAACAGTTGCTGGCGAACTTCGGCAAAGTGTTCAGTGAGGCCTTTGCCCTGTTGCTGCTAAGCGGCGGTGGTATTGGGTTTCTGATGGCACGCCGGGCTCTGGCTGGCATCGAGCAGGTGCGTCGTTCCGCTGATCGCATCAGTAGGGGCGATTTGTCGCAACCGATTTTTGCCAACGGCGGTAGTGTGGAAATCGAAAATCTGGTTCACTCCTTCAATTGGATGCAGGAGCGGATCCAGACTTTGATCAGTGAGCTGCAGGATGTCACAAATAATGTCGCTCATGACCTGCGCAGTCCGGTGACGCGCATGCGTGGGTTAGCTGAAACGACTTTGACCGGGCCACAGACCTTGGAAGAGTATCGGGATTTGACCAGTGCTGTGATCGAGGAGAGCGACCGTTTGGTCGGCATGATCAATACCATGCTCGAGATTGCTGAAACCGATGCGGGAATTCGCCCATTATCGGGAGAGAAAGTTGATTTGACTGAGATCGTTCATGATGTCACTGATCTCTATGCCTCGGTCGCCGAGGATCAGGACCTTGTGTTCCACACCCAGATCCCCTCGCATGAACTGCTCGTGACGGGTGACCGTAGTCGGCTACAACGCGCTTTCGCTAACCTGCTCGACAATGCTCTAAAGTTCACCCCGAAAGGCGGCCGGGTCGCCGTAACTTTGCTTCAGGATGACGGCCAGGCTCTGGTGGTTTTTGATGATAATGGCCCCGGTATCTCTGCCGAGAGTTTGCCTCGTGTCTATGATCGTTTTTTTCGCGGTGAGCAGAGTCGGACAACCGCAGGCAGTGGCCTCGGTCTCAGTCTGGTTAAAGCTATTGTCCAAATTCATGGTGGACAAATTGAGGTCGCGAGTTCTCCAGACCAAGGCTCCAGATTCACGGTCAGTTTGCCGTTGTAGGGTTTGCTGTGAAAAAAGGGAACGTTTAAATCGAGAAAAGAGAAGCGTTTGCGGATGGTACCGGAGTGACGTCAGAAGGGGAGGTTTTGGGCACTGTCTGCAGCAATCATCTGCAAACATATTAAATAGAGCGACAGATTTTCGAATCTGTCGCCCTTTATTTTAGTAGATCAAGCCGGTTTTCTTGCGTACCTTGCGTAGCGTCTTGCTCGCTGCGTATCTGGCCTTCTCAGCCCCTTTGGCAAGAATCTCGCGAATCCCGTCCGGGTTAGCGAGTAACTCCTTGCGAAATTCGGCCTGGGGAGCAAAATAGTCCCGCACCGTTTCAAACAGCTCTTGCTTGACATCACCAAAGCCGAGATTGCCTGCCTGGTAGCGCTGGCGTAACGCCTCATCCTGAGTTTTGTCGAGGAAGAGTCTAAAAATCTTGTAAACGTTGCAGGCATCGGGATCTTTCGGATCCTCTACCGGGATTGGGGCGGTCACGATCCGCATGATCTGTTTGCGCAGGGCTTTATCCTCGGCAAACAGATCAATGGTGTTGCCGTAACTCTTGCTCATCTTCAAACCATCGAGCCCTGGTACCGTGGCGACGTCATCATCGATTTCAGGCTCAGGCAGGGTGAAGATTTCACCGTATTGGTTGTTGAATTTGATCGCCACATCACGGGCCACTTCGACGTGCTGTTTCTGGTCTTTGCCAACCGGAACCTTGTTGCTCTGAAACAGCAGGATGTCAGCTGTCATCAGCACCGGGTAGGCAAACAGGCCATGATTGGCGGCAATCCCTTTGCCGATTTTGTCCTTGTAGCTGTGACAGCGTTCAAGTAGGCCCATCGGTGTAAAGTTGGAAAGGATCCAGGTTAATTCCTGAACTTCGGGGACATCTGATTGGACCCAGAAGGTGCTTTTTTCGGGATCCATGCCGAGGGCCAGGAAGTTAGCGGCGGCTTCAATGGTGCCGCGGGCGAGAAGCTTGCCGTCGCTGACCGAGGTTTGGGCATGATAGTTGGCAATAAAACAGAAGAGTTCAGCTTCTTCCTGATAGGCGATCATCTTTGACATCATGCCGAAGTAGTTGCCGAGGTGCAAAGAGCCTGAAGGCTGAATGCCGGATAGAACGCGCATGGTAAATCTCCTTGAGCTCGTCGTAGCGAGTGGCGCGAACTTACCAGAAAAGCGCGCTGATTTCAATTGTCTGAAATTGTTCCATTACAAAAGCGAAATTGCCAGCTCAAAACCTTTGTGGATAATTCCGGCTGGCTGGTATTCTCTGCCACTCCGACGAAACTTCGGCCTAGTAGCCAGTTCATTGATAGCCCGACAGGTTGCTAGGGTTTTTCTACTGACGTAAGGGGACGGTCGCGACTTTTCGCGGGGCTGTCCCCGTCTCCGGGCAAAGACGAGGCCGGTCTGCAAGCGATCAGCGCCTGCGTCAAGGAGCTCAACCCCAAGCTGTTCAAGCTGCAGAAACTCACTGGGGATTTTTGAGGCGGTTCAGAATGCTGGCCCCATATCGTTGATTTGAACCATATTATACAAACGAATGCTGGTGCACACCGCTGTCTTCCTTTATAATGTCACGACGTTGAACAACCGCCAATCCTGAGTGGGGCTCCATGTACACTTCATATTTTGCCCTCAATGAAAATCCTTTCTCGATCGCACCGGATCCACTCTACCTGTACATGAGTGAGCACCATCGCGAAGCTTTGGCGCACCTGAAGTACGGGGTCAAGAGTGACGGTGGCTTTGTCCTGCTGACCGGCGAAGTCGGCGCTGGCAAGACCACGCTCTGCCGCAGCCTTCTGGAACAGTTGCCAGAGAACGTAGTGGTCGCTTTTGTCCTCAACCCCAAAGTCAGCGTCATCGAACTCCTCGAAACCATTTGTGACGAACTCCATATCGAACGCCCGGAGCAGGGCAGTATTAAAAAACTGGTCGATCCGCTCAACGCCTACCTGCTTGAAGCCAATGCCCGTGGCTGTAAAACCGTACTGATTATCGATGAGGCCCAGAACCTCTCGGTTGACGTCCTTGAACAGTTGCGGCTGCTGACCAACCTGGAGACCAACCGCTACAAGCTGCTGCAGATCGTGCTGCTTGGTCAACCGGAGTTGCTACAAATCCTGAACCGCGAGGAGCTGCGCCAGCTTTCTCAACGGGTGACCGCCCGCTACCATCTGGGCTCGCTTGAGGCCGACGAGATTGATGCCTATGTCCGTCATCGCCTGAAAATCGCTGGTTGCACTCGCCCGCTCTTCCCCGAAACTCTCAGCAAGACCCTCTGGCAGCTGACCGGCGGCATCCCGCGTTTGATTAATCTGGTCTGTGACCGCGCTCTGCTCGGTGCTTATGTGCTGGAACGGCAACAGGTTGATAACGAGATTCTTCGTCAAGCCGCCCGTGAAGTCTTTGGTGACTATCAAGCACCGAGGCAGGGCAAAAGGGTCGCGTTGATAACCGCAGTGGCATGCTTGGTTCTGTTGCTTTGCACGGTCGGCCTTTGGTCCTGGAACTCCTCCTCCGCCACGGTCAGCCAAAGCCCTGAACCAAACATTAAGCCGGTCGCACCGACTCAAGCTGCAACCATGGCCGAGCCGAACCCGGTGGTGGCGGTAACGTCGCAAGATGATCGGACCGATACCTTGCTGCAGAGTTGGCCGAAGGATCTCGCCACCTCTCAGGGCATGGAGAGCGCGTTTGCCGATCTCGCTGGACTGTGGGGGCTTGCCGCTCCTGCTGAAGGTTCCGACACCTGCTTGTATGCCCTTGAAAACGGTTTTGGGTGCCTTGCCCGCAAGGACAGCCTGGAGTCGTTACGCAATATGAACCGACCCGCCATTCTCACGCTTTATGGCGATAACGGCGCTCCTTTCCATGTGGTTATTGTCGGTCTGGAGAAAGACCGGGCGCGCTTTCTCGTTGGCAACGCACAACATGAAATGGCCCTGGCCGCGATTACCTCGCGTTGGTTTGGTGAGTATTTTCTGCTCTGGCAGCGGCCGCCGCTGCAGCGGCAGTTTTTAAAGCCTGGAGATTCGGGAGATTCGGTCGACTGGTTGGCAGAAAACCTCGAGGGCTTAGGTCTTTACCAAGAGACTGGTCAGGAAGTGCGTCTGGAAGGTTCGCTGCTCGGTGCTTTCAAGCATTTCCAGTTCAGCAACGGCCTGACCCCTGATGGCGTGCTCGGGCCGATGACTCTGATTCATCTCAACACCGCCCGCAATCTCTCCGGTCCGCGCCTCTTTTCGCGAGGAACCAGCTGATGTCCTTTATCCTCGAAGCCCTGAAAAAATCGGAGCGGCAACGGCAAGAGCAAAAAGCGTTGCCGCCCAAGGTGCGAAGCCGGACGCTGTCGCTGACTTCAAACCCGACCGGTCGCCGGCCTTACTGGCTGCTGGCTGGAATCCTGCCGCTGGTTCTGTTCTGTGGTTGGTGGCTTTTCAGTGAAACGGAAGCACCGGTAGCGCCGCACGCAGTGGTGAACCCCTCGACCAGCGTTGCGGCTGCGCCCACAGTGGCTGTGACCCCGGAACCGGCAGTCGTCACCCCCTCATTGGCAATCCCTGCGCAGCAACCGGTCTCGTTCATAGAACCCGCTCCGGTACCGCGTGAGGCGGTTTTGTCGCCTCCGGTCTCCGGTCACATCTCTTCTGAACAGAGTTTTACACCGCAGAACGAAATCTTTACCGATAAAGAATCAGCGACAAGCAATCAATCGGTTGTTGCCGCTGTTATCGAAGCATCTGAACCCCAAGCCGAGTCCAGAGAACTGCAGGAGCTGCCGCTCTACCTCGACTTGTCCATGGCGTTGCGCGACCGGATGCCGCCGATTGCAATGAGTATGCACTATTACACCGCCGTCCCGGCTCGCCGGATGGTGCGGATCAACAATCGCTTGCTGCATGAGGGTGATTGGGTGAATGATGATTTGGAGGTGGTGGAAATCACTCCGAGTGGAGCAATTCTTGATTTTTTGGGGAAATCCTTTGAGTTGCGTAGTGCCGGTCGGTAGTTGATTCGGAACTCATTCGCGTAGACAAAACAAGGGCACCCCCTACAAAAGGAGGTGTCCTTGTTTTTTTACGAACCTATAACCCAAAAAAACGTTTAACGCAGAGACGCTAAGAACGCAGCGGGAAATATAACAACCTTTAGAAAAATGACTTGATCATCCCTGTTCTTCTCTGCGCCTCCGCGTCTTAGCGTTAAAAATGGCTTTACTTGTGTTTGCCTTTTGTTTTGGTTCAGGCCCGTTTTTTTAAGGCTTCGTCCAGGAGATGGTGGCCGATGTCGAGTTTTTACACGATTTTACAGCAAAATAACGGAACAATTCGGGACTGATCCCTTTGGTAATCCATTCCCCAGCTTGCTGGTCGACCCAAAAGCGGATTTCCTCAGACTTGCTGTTCTTGTTATAGCGCTGTTCTTCTTCGATGATGTTCTGATTTTGCGTACACTGGTAAGCGAAAAAATGATCTTGATCGACATGTTTTACCTCGAGGAAACGAAACTCTGCTTCACCAGCAATAACTAATAAGGGACAAAACAGGGCCAAGACAACCAGACTGACTTTCTTCATGCGCTACCTCCTCAGTGGGCCGTAAACGGCCAGAGATTGTTCCGGCATGAAGATGTTCGGAGGGAAGGGACCGAAACAGGTTTAAATATGTGTACCCCAAGGTCTCGTGTTAATCACATTAACTGACGGATGGTGTTTGTTAATATGCAATAGATTAAAATGTCGTTTTTGTTATATTTATCAGTAGATTAAAAAATACCATGGTGGGGATTGGGCCGCCGGTAGCAGAGTTGTTAACTCGATGTGCCGACAAAAATAATGAGGATGTTGTGGCCATCTCCGGTGGGGGATTGTCGTGTTAGATAGTGAAGCAGGTTAAAAGAGTGTTCCGAAGACAACGACACTCTTTTCTAGATTGTTTGTTCCCAGTGATAAAAAAGCCCCCGCGTTAGCGGGGGCTCGGTTATTAAAACAAGTTTCTCAGTGACTATGGTCGGGTCGCTTCGTTGGTTGCAGCATTTGCATCAAACCATGCAGCTGCACCGGGGTAGACTGTTTCATCAACGGTTATGGCTCCGGTAAGGTCACCATGTTGTAACCAGTCGAGCGAATCGAAGATAATCCGCTTGGCATATATGCTGTTGTGGGCAAAAGAACCTGGGTCATCATCCAGATAATCAAAGTTCTGCCAGGCCCCGTAATCGTTCTGTCCCGAGACACTGTCCCCTCTGCTCTCCAGGAAGTCCCCGTCATCGAAATCTGCAGGCACATAGTTGGTCTGGCCATTTGACAGGGTTGCAACATCCTCGTAGAAGACCAAAGCATTCTGAAATTGGTCACTGAGGGTGTTTAGTACCTCAGCATCGATTGCTCCACCATGACAACTGTCGCAGAGGGTTTGACTGGTAATAGCCGTAATCGTATCACCACTTTTTTCGACGACAGCAAAGTGATGATCGGAGCCCGGCATATGACAGCTTACACATGGGCCGGAACCTGAATCTG
This sequence comes from Desulfuromonadales bacterium, assembly GCA_030145195.1. Classification (GTDB taxonomy): domain Bacteria; phylum Desulfobacterota; class Desulfuromonadia; order Desulfuromonadales; family BM103; genus JAQYVY01. The sequence continues at coordinate 23,453 of JAQYVY010000032.1, forward strand.
GATCATCCCCATTAAGACCTATCTCGTCGTGCTCCAAGTCATTGTTCACGTAATGCTCAGCAGCATCACCGTCACCATCGAGGTCGAATTCATAACCGGTGTTAGTGTTCTCACTGAACAGTGTCCCGGCCGCCGGGCGGTGATGAATTTGCCCCCTTGAACTGCGGTCAACCGCAGCAGTGTCTCTAAGGTACTCACCGTTTGCCCGTCCGCCATGACACTTAATGCAGACATTCGAGTTGCCTTTGTCAGGCACAGTCCCTATCAGCTCTGGAGCTGACAGATCATCGGGAAGCCGGGAATGCAAGCTGATTGGGGCATTGTTGAGCAGCGATCCTTGAGCCACATTGCTGTGACAGCCCCAGCAGTAAAGTAATTCGCCTTGTGGGGATCCTTCAAAATAAGTCCAGCTGTCCAGATGCCCGAAATCGTTGTCGTTACCGGTTAAGTCGTAACCAGCTAATGCGTCAGGGCTGGTTGGGTCATCCAGGAAATTCATGACGCCGGTTGCCGTATGACAGACTTGGCATTCACCACGATCCAATTCTGTTTTCGCTTCATCATCCCAAATCTGGTTCCAGTTTCGATTGGACCATGATGCATCCAGGACGGCAGCATTGAAAATATTCTCACTTGCATCATCAGCCGCAGTTTTAACTAGCAAAATCTCTCCAGCGTGCTGTGACTCTGCCCATTGATTGTTGATTGTGTTCTCCGCAGCATGAACATCGTGACAATCAGCACAGGCAGCACTACCATTGTTTCTAACCACGTAGCCCTCAATGGCTGTGTCAGGCGTGTCAGGATTATCATAGTGCGTGTCAGCGATGGTTCTGCTTGCGCGGTCTTCGTGGTAGCTGTTTCCTTTTACCCAGTCATCACCAATCTCCGGGTCGAGCAGAGTATGACAGCTGGTGCAGAGATCGAATTGTGGGTCGCCGTCAAAGCTCCAGTCCAATGGAACCAGAAAACCGAAATAATGTTCATCGTGACAGGTTGCACATGTCATAGGCTGTGCTGAGTCAAGGCCTGGCTCTGTTAAGGCGAGCATTACATCGCGGTTGCCTGTTGCCTCATCGCCAAAAGCCAAGGCACCTTCATAAGAATGACAACGTTGACAGTAGGAAGAGCTCCCTTTTGTTTGCGAGGCATGATTTGATTGATCAAAATCGTCCTCAAGACTATCGATATTGTTGCCGTGGGCGTTATGACAATGAGCACAATCCTCGATTCCTGGTTGAGGAACTGGAATTGGACCTACGCCGCGATGAGCGCTGCCTGGGCCGTGACACCCTTCACAGCCTACAACCGGACGATCCGATGAAGCGCTAAAATCTTCGACCAGCGTATCGCCGTCTCCGGCTGGGTCGTGGCACTCATTACAGTCTTCTATGTCATTCCCATAATAACCCAAAGGTGGTCTCCCATTGGCATTGCCATGAGCATTGCTCCGCTCGTTCATGCCATTTGAGACCGGTGTGTCCAGTGTGTCAATCCAGACCGATGTTGGTCGTTCGTGACAGACCAAACAGTTCGTTACGCCAACGTAGTCCAAGTCACTCGGGTCTTCCGGTGACGAAACATCGCTGTCACCGCCACCACCACTACTACCGCAGGCCGAAAGTCCGACTACGGCAAGGAGTGCAACCAACAGAACTAGCCATTTTGTACGCATGATTTACCTCCTGTATGTGTTTTGAAAAGTTTTGAATAAATGGCCGTTAATGGCATTTGCGGCAGGTTCTGCCGTTACTCGCCCGATCCAGTCTGTTTTTGAAATCTCCCCAGTCCTTAGGGTGCGGATTGAACGCAGAAGCTCCAGACTTGGCACTGTGGCATCTCAGGCAGACATCACCGTCGGGATGACAGGCCTGACAGGTCATCAGTGACTTGCGTGCTTCCCGGGCATGACCAATCGACCAGGAATGAAAATCCGGGGCAACTGAACTCTGCAGGTGGCAGGAGTCGCACATCTGTGATGCGTCCGATATCTTGAGATTCCTGAGAGGTTCATGGGTTTTGTTAAAGGCTGCATCATCGGAGCCCAGTTGGAAGGTGCGGCGATGCGACGGGCTGCCAATGTCGCCGGTACGGAAGCGGAAGGACTCGTGGCAGTCGTTGCAGAATTGCGATTCATGGCAGCCGGAACAGAGCTTCTCATTGGTGCGCGCAGTAATCGGATGTGAAACCATAAAATCGCTGCGGTGCACGTTGACCATGTTGTTGCCCAGTTCACCCATTTCATCGGCAAATCCAGACTTGTGGCATTCCTGGCAATATTCCTGAGAATGGCAGGACGCGCAGTTGATGGCGCTGCCCTTGGCTTCGGGGCGATGGTTGAGAGACCAGGCCGGACCGTGGGTCTTGGGCATGGCCAGGGTTACCTCGTCGAGCATGCTCTGCTCATGACACTCGAGGCAGACCTTGGTGTCGGGGACGATGGATTGGGCGCCAGGGAGATGACAGGACTCACAGGACGCGTCGGCAGCATAGTCGTCGAGGTGAGCCTGATGATTGAAATCTCCGGCCCAAACCACTGCGACCCCCATCATCAGCAGTATCAGACTTAATAGTACTTTGCGGGTCATAAGATCACTCCTTATATCAGAAGAGCAGGTTCAGGCGGAGACGGCCGCGGTTGTAGTAGTCCCAGAGGTCACTTTCAACGCGTTCGAATTTAGCATCCAGGCTGATCTTGTCGGTAAAGTCGTAGCTTCCATACACCCAGGCCCGGGTGCTGGTGGTTTCATCCTGGTCGGTGTCGTCGGTATCGAAGTAAGCGATCTCACGCTCCAGCACGTCAACCTCAAGGCCAACGCCAGCTTCGAAGTCGGGGCGGAAACGGTAAGCCGCGAGCATCTTGATGCCGTGCATATCCTGGCCATCTTCATCCTGTCGGACGATCCCGGAGATATAACCGGAGAATTTGTCGGTGCGCATTTTCTCGACACCGAGCTCGAAGACATTGGCGTCATCGAATTCATCGTAGAGCTCACGGGTAAGGCGGGCGAAAGTCTGCAGCCCTGGCTTCATCATCCAGGTCGCTTCAGCGAGGATTTCTTCGTATTCTTCAACCGCAAAAACCGAGTAGATCGAGGTCGATGAGAATACGGGCAGAGAGTAGAGGTACTCGAGGCGAAGGGTGAAGGGGCCATCAAAGCGATACTTGGCGCCAACCAGTTCGTAGCTGAGACGATCAGAAAGATAGTCCCACTGCGAATCATTGTAGATCCACAACTTGCCGTTCAAGTCGTAGCTGGCGTCGAACCCGATCAGCTCCATACTGAGGACCCCGTCGTACCATTTCTGCAGGTAGGAGAGGTTGACATCGAGATCCTTGTCGAGGAAGAAGCCGCCGACTTCGAGACCCCAAATACCATTTGAGTCGACATTGTAGCCGTCGAAGTAGGTGACGTCACCACCACCATAGAGTTTGACGTGGTAGTTTTCCATGAAGGAGTAGTCGATGTTCAGACCATCCACCACGGAGGCTCCAGCGGTGGTCGTGATGAACTGCCGGCCAAGGCGGAAGTCGAGGCCATCGAAGAGATCTCTCTTCTCCAGATAGGCATAGTAAAGGCGACTGTCGATATCGACTTCATTTTCGATATCATCGGCCAGTCGTCCGTACACTTTGAAGTTGTACCCCGAGTCCGCGATGTCGATCAGGCTGAACTGCAGGTACTGATGAATCGGGATGGCTGTGTCCTCGTCCGCGTTGTCATACCACTCCACGACGGTGCTTGCCCGACCGTGAATCTCGGTCGCCTGCACCGGGCACGCTAGCCCCATGGCCAGCGGAACCAGGAGTATGCCTAGAACAAAATTCTGCCAGACTCTCATAGTACCTCCTGTTTTCGTTGTCACTGAAAACCTATAATGACAGCCGTGGCGATCACCTTGGCTGTCAACCCAAAAGACATGACTTTATTAGTTCATTGTAACCTTTGTTGACGTTAGCAATGAATAGGGTCTTGTCAAGCTAACCTCCCAAGAATATGAATCTAATGAAATTACCTGATAATGGGTAAGCTCCTTGACTGACATGTTTTTTGCTGATTACGTCAAACAACCCTTTTTCCCGACAATCTTGATTAGACTCCTTGCATTAGAGGTATTTTTTGTCAAACTCAAGAACCATGAGTTGCTTAATTGTTCAGAACCAATCGCATAAAAAATGACAAGGTTCGTTCTGATCCTTTACCGAAAACCATCGGCTCAGGTTGTTGAAGTTCTTGATTTAACAACAACAGCACCCTATGATGTTGGACGATCCATTTAGTTTTGTTCGTTTGTTATTTTAAGGAGTTGGCCGATTGAATACCGGTGCTGTGCTAGCCTTGTTCCAGAAGTTTCACCGCGAGCTCTGTCTGCTGTTGCTGGTGCTGTTCGGACTGGCTTGCGGTCAACTGGCCACAACGCTGATTGCAACCGTCCTGCATCCCGATCAGGCGGTTGATCCCGCCACTCGTCTTGCCCCGAGAAGTACCGGTTCACAGCTTTCCGAGCGTGACTTGAACCAGATCCTGCAGCAGAACCTCTTTGATCCAAGTGCGCGCGGCCGCTCAGCCACTCTTCAACCTTCACCGAGCAGCACCACAACCTCAACCCGCAAGGATCTGACTCTGATCGGCACTCTGGTCTCTGGAGAGGAGTCCACCGCCCTGCTCGAAGTCGGCAAGGCGATCAAGCTGTTGCATCTGGGGGATCCGATCCCCGGCGGCGGCCGCGTTGAGGCGATCTATCGCAACCGGGTGATCATCCGTAACCAGGACGAATCGATTACCGAGTTGATTCTGAATGAAGAAGCCCGAACCCGGGCGGGGACTAACGCTGTACCGTCCTCCAGGCGCGGGGTTCGCTCCGCCGGAGACAATCGCTGGCTGATTTCTCAAGCCACTGCCGACGACGCCCGCACCAACATCGCCGTGCAGTTGCGCCTGGCTCAGCTGGAACCCCGAATCACCAACGGCCGCACTGACGGCTTTCTGGTCAGAAAGCTTGAGCGCAGTTCGTTGCTCACCCAGATGGGAATCCGGCGGGGTGATGTGATCCTGAGTGTGAACAATATGACCCTCGACAGCCCGGATAAAGCCTTACAGCTGTTGCAGCAACTTCGGGAAGCCCGTCAGTTGACGGTCGACCTGGAACGTAGAAATAAACCGCTGACTTTCGCTTATGAAATCAATTAGGAGATTTGTCTTTTGAAAACTGCAACCATTTACCGTGTGGTGGTCGTTCGTGTGCTACTTAGCGTGCTGCTGTTGGCTCTGTTGCCGTTTCCAGCCTTTGCTGCGAACCAGCAGCCTGCGGCCAGCTCGACCGAGGGCCAGGTCACGCTCGACTTCAGGGATGTGGAACTGAGTGACCTGATTCAGACGATCAGCGAGCTGACCGGCAAGAATTTCCTTTACGATGACAGCGTTAAGGGCAAGGTCACCATCGTCTCTCCGGACCGCATGAACCTCGATGAGGCTTACCAGCTGTTCCTCTCGGTGCTTTACGTCAAAGGCTTCACCGTGGTTCCTTCAGGCAAGGTCATCAAGATCGTGCCGACCAAAGGGGCCAAAAGTGAAAACCTGCCGACCATAGTCGATAGCTACCGGCATGGTACGGTCCAGTTTGTCACCCGCCTGGTGCGACTGCAGCATCTTGATGCCGAAACCATTGCTAACACCGTGCTGGCACCGCTGATGGCAGCCACCGGCCATCTGCTGGCCTATCAACCAACCAACACCTTGATCATCACTGACAGCGGCACCAACATCGAGCGATTGATGCGCATCATCCGCGAACTCGATCTGCCCGGCGCCGCCAGTTCTCTCGAAATCATCTCTTTGCAGAATTCCGATGCTGACGAGATCGCCAAAATCTGCACCGAAGTGCTGAACCAGCCTGGTGCGACCCGCGCCTCCCGCAGTCGCAGGGAAGGCACGGCGGCTCAGTTAGACGTCAGCAAGGTGATCCCCTACGCGCGGACTAACTCCCTGATCGTGATGGCCAACGCTGAAGATATGGCGCTGGTCAAGGGGCTGATCATCCGCATGGACCAGGAATCGGACAGTAAACGCTCGCATATCAATCTGCGCTACCTGGAAAATGCTGATGCGGAAACTCTGGCTGTGACCCTTAACGAGATCCTGACCGGCATCAAATCCCAGGCTCGGGCCTCTGGTGCAGATCGTAACAATAAAGGACCTCTTTCCTCCGGCGCGGTGACCATCACCGCCGACAAACCGACCAACGCGTTGATTATCAACGCCAGCCCCGAGGATTACCTCACCCTGCAAGAGATCATCGCGCAGCTCGATATCAAGCGCAAACAGGTCTATGTCGAAGCCCTCATCCTCGAATTGTCGATGGATGCGACGCAAAAGCTGGGGGTCTCCCTGCAGGGTGCATTAACCCATAATGGCGAAGGGCTTATTTTAGGGAGTAGTAACCAGAACAAAGGGCCTCTCGGAATTGGAGATGCCGTGCCTGGCGAAGCGGCGTTGCCTTCGTTGCTGACCCAGGCGGTTGAAGGCTTTCTGGCCGGTGGTTTCTTTAACCCGATCACAGTGACTGGCCCCGATGGCACAGCGATTAAAGTGCCCTCCCTGTCGGTGTTGATTGACGCCTCCAAGACTGACAGAGACGTCAATATTCTTTCGGCGCCGCGACTGCTGACTTCAGACAATGAAGAGGCAGAGATTATCGTTGGTGCCAATGTGCCTATTATTACTGGTCGCCTGACCGACTCTGGCAGCAACGGTCTGGCCCAGAGTGTTTCGGTTGAACGTCAGGATGTGGCCTTGATTCTGCGCTTCACCCCGCAGGTGACCGAAGGGAATCTAGTGCGGCTGAAGGTTTATCAGGAATTGACCGACATTGTGCCAGATGGTTCCGGTGTAGGTGACACCAACGAAGTCGGCCCAACCTTCACCAAACGGGTCATTCGCAACACCGTGTTGGCGGAGAGCGGCAAGACGGTGGTGCTCGGAGGTCTGATCGACACAGCTGTTACTGAGTCGGTGACTAAGGTGCCACTGCTTGGCGACATCCCCTACCTTGGCTGGTTGTTCCGACGCACCTCCTCCGTGGAGGAGAAGACCAATCTGTTGGTCTTTATCAACCCGACCATAATCAGGGACACTGGCGACCTGGACCGGATCACCGGGCGCAATCGCAAAGCCGCCAGCAGTTTCTTGACCGAAGATGTTATTGATGCCCTGCCGGAGAATTTCTTCGGTGAACTGGGTGGTGCACCGAAGACTGAGGCTATGTCTGAGGAAGAGGTCAGGGGTTTAGACAGTACTACTGCCGAGCGGGATCAATGGGTCGCTCCGGCACCTGCGCAAAGCGCCAACCAATAACCACGAGGCTGTCTAAAGATGCAGAGCTGGAGATTGATCGGCGACATACTCGTAGAAGAGTTCGAGCTGGCCCGCGAGCAGGTTGTCGCGGCTTTAACCGAGCAGCAGCAGAATCCGAAGCGACTCGGTGAGCTGCTCCTGGCCCGGCGTGCGATCGACTCCACGCTCCTGGCCCGGGCGCTGGCGATTCAGCACGACCTGGAATTTATCGAATCAATCCCGGCTGAAACCGCGGTTGAAGATTTGCACGCCTTGATTCCAATCAGCTTCGCTAAACAATACTTGGTTTTTCCCCTTTCCCGAACCGCTGAGCGTCTGCAGGTCGCGGTCTGTGATCCCGGCGACAGCCGCCCGATCAACGACTTGAGCACCCTGACCGGGGCTCTGATTGAAACCTGTATCGCCACTCCGGAAGAGATTTTGCGGGCTATCAACCGTGCCTACGAAAAGCAGGCGGGCGCCACCGGGGATGTGATCGAAGAGATCGAGGGTCGTAGCGGTGATGATCTGTCCCACGCGCTTGAGCCTCGTGACTTGCTCGACAGTTCGGACGAGGCACCGATCATTCGTTTCGTCAACAGCTTGATCACCCAGGGGTTCAAAGAGCGCGCCAGTGATATCCACATTGAACCGTTCGAGCAGGAGCTGATCGTCCGTTACCGGATCGACGGTATTCTCTACGAAGTCAACAAACCACCGCTTAAGGCTCATGCCGGGATCGTTTCGCGGATCAAGATCGTGGCCCAGTTGGATATCGCGGAAAAACGGCTGCCGCAAGATGGTCGCTTCCGGGTGCGTATGGGCGGGCGGGATATGGATATTCGGGTCTCGACCCTGCCCACCGCTTTCGGTGAGCGCGTGGTCCTGCGTCTGCTCGACAAGGCGGCGAGTGTGCTCAGCCTCGAAGAGATCGGGCTTGAGGGTGACCTGTTAAAGCCGTTCGAGGCGATGATCCACAAAAATCACGGGATTTTTCTGGTCACCGGTCCGACCGGTTCCGGTAAAACCACCACCCTGTATGCGGCCCTGACCCGACTCAACAACCGTGAGAAAAACATCATCACGGTCGAAGACCCGATTGAGTACCAGCTGCCGGGCGTCGGCCAGATTCAGGTCAACCCGAAGATTGATCTGACCTTTGCCAACGGCTTGCGCTCGATCCTGCGTCAGGACCCGGACATCATCATGGTCGGAGAAATTCGCGATCGTGAGACCGCCGAGATCGCCGTGCAATCGGCCTTGACCGGACACATGGTGTTTTCGACCCTGCATACCAACGATGCGGCGGGGGCGTTGACCCGCCTGGTGGAGATGGGCATCGAGCCGTTCCTGGCGGCCTCGAGTATTGTCGGGATCTTTGCCCAGCGCCTGGTGCGATCGATCTGTCCGCACTGCAAGGTGCCGCACCAGCCGCTAGAGGAGTTGCTGCTTGAAGTCGCCAGTGAGAGCCCGCTGCCTGCTGGCAGCACCTTCTACCGGGGCACAGGTTGCAACAAGTGCATGCAGATTGGTTACTGGGGGCGGACCGGTATCTACGAATTACTGAAAGTCGACGATAAAGTGCGAGAGCTGCTGTTGCAGGATAAGGACGCCGCCTCGATCAAGAAAGCTGCCATCAAGGGTGGGATGCGCTCCCTGCGATCTGCCGGGCTGGCGAAAGCACTGCAGGGGATCACTACTCTTGAGGAAGTGATGCGCGTTACTCAGGAGGAGGTCTAGGTGTCGCTGTTTGAATACACCGGCCTGGACGGGCAGGGGCGCAAGGTCTCCGGCCGGATTGAAGGCGTCGGCCGCAACCTGGTGTCCCAGCAATTGCGCGAACAGGGCATCTTTCCGACCGAACTCCACGAAAGCTCTAGCCCCCCCGTACGTCGTCGCTGGTCGAGTCTGCTGGTCAGCCTGCAGCGTTCAACCGCGGAGCTGGCCTCGGCAACCCGTCAACTCGCCACCTTGCTCAGTGCTGGCCTGTCGCTTGAGGTCGCTCTGGGCACCGTCGCCGAGCAGAGCGACCAGCCGCTGATCGGTCGGGTGCTGGCGAATGTTCGCGAAGAGGTGATTCAGGGCAACCCGCTGCACCAGGCGCTGGCCGGGCATCGGGAGGTCTTTCCCGATATCTTTATCAATATGGTTCAGGTGGGAGAAAACAGCGGTACTCTGGATCAGGCTTTGGAGCGGCTGGCCGATTTTCTCGAGAATCAGGCCCGAACCCGGGCGCGCATCCAGGCCGCGCTGGCCTATCCAATACTGATGAGTCTGGTCGGCAGCGGCGTGCTGGTCTTCCTGTTTGTGTTCGTGGTGCCAAAGATCACCCGGATGTTGCAGGAGATGGAGATGGCGCTGCCCTGGCCGACCCTGGTGTTGATCAAGCTGGTCGCTCTGCTGGCGGCCTGGTGGTGGCTGCTGGCCCTTGTGCTGGTGGTCGGGCTGGTCTTGCTGCAGCGGTATCGGCGCACCGATAACGGACGCATACACCTTGATCGGATGCTACTCAAGGCACCGCTGTTTGGTCGGCTGCTGTTACTGATCGCAACCTCCCGGTTCTCTCGCACTTTGGGCACCCTGCTGCAGAGCGGTGTGCCGCTGCTCAAGGCCCTCGATATCTCTCGTAACCTGCTTGATAATCGCGTGTTGAGCCAAGCCGTGGAGACCGCCATTGTGCAGGTTCAGGAAGGTGGCACTCTGGCTGCGGCCCTGAGGGAAACGGCGGTCTTTCCGCCGATGCTGGCTCAGGTCACCGCTGCCGGTGAACAGAGCGGCAAGCTCGAGGAGATGCTGTTCAAGGTTGCCGACACTTACGAGCACCAGTCTAATCTTTCGATCACCGGGATGCTCTCCCTGCTCGAACCGCTGATGATTCTCTTTATGGGCGGGGTGGTTGGCTTTGCGGTTTTGGCTATTTTGTTGCCGATCTTTCAGGCGAGCCAGGGCTTTGGCTGAGAATAAACCCCGAGCGATTAATATGATTTTCTTAAGGAGTTACGAATATGCCCTCATCGAATAATCATTCCTGCCGCGGCTTTACCTTGATCGAAATCATGGTCGTCGTGGTGATTCTCGGCATCCTGGCGGCGCTGGTTGTGCCGCAGTTGCTGAGTCGGCCGGATGAGGCCAAGGTGACCAAAGCCAAGGTCGATATGAAGAGCATCGAGGAGTCGCTCGGCCTGTTTAAACTCGACAACGGGTTTTTCCCCTCGACCGAGCAGGGGCTCAAAGCCCTGGTCACCAAGCCGGAAATCGGGCGTATTCCGACCCGGTATTCGACTGACGGCTACCTGAGAAAAGCTCCGGTCGATCCCTGGGAGAAGCCCTATATTTATATTTCACCGGGGGTTCACAGCCGTAACTTTGATCTGATCAGTTACGGTGCCGATGGCGAACCGGGTGGTGAAGGATTCGATGCGGATATCAATAGCTGGGAACTTGATTAGGGATTGAACTATGGGCCGTACGGACGCCACTGCAGGTGACATATTACGAGTCCGGCCGCGCTCTGCCCAGACAGGCTTTACCCTGGTCGAGTTGGCGGTGGTGGTCGCTCTGCTGGCGCTGTTCTCGATGCTGACCATTCCAATCTTCAGCTCGACCGGAACCAGCAAGCTGGGTTATTCGGCGCGCCGCCTGAGCGGCACGATCAAGTACCTGTTCAACGAAGCAGCTCTGACCGGACAAGAGCATCGTCTGATTTACAATCTGGATCGCGACACTTACCGGGGCAAAATTGTTGAAGCAAACGGCGAGGTCGTTGATCTTAAAGGCCTGGGTAAAGAAACCTCGCTGGCCGGTGATGTCCGCTTCCGTGATCTGCAGCTGCCGGGCCGGGGTACTTTTACTTCGGGAGAGGTGACGGTACGAATTCATCCGAGCGGTTGGCTCGAGGAGACCAGCGTGCATCTTGAGGACGGGCCGGAGAATGAGCTGACCCTGCAGATCATGCCGCTGACCGGAACCAGCGAAATTTTTGAGGGTTACAAGGCGCTCTGAAGAGATCATGCACGCAACCAACCAACATACCTCGATTCGGGGCTTCACCCTGCTGGAGATCATGGTCGCTCTGGCTATCATCAGCATCTCCATGCTGGCGCTGCTGACTCTCGGCAACCGTTCTATCGGGGTGCATGATCGGCTGCAGCATTTGACCCAGGCGACTCTGCTGGCGCAGCAGAAAATGGCCGAGAGCGAGCTTGAGGCCCGGCGCGTTGGCGTGGCGCAGCTGGCCGATAGCACCGGGGGGTTTGTTGACCCCTTCACCGACTACCGCTGGCAGATCGAGATCGTCAATACCCCGTTGCCGGCGGTGCAGATGGTCACGGTGACGGTCCTGTGGGGTGATGCGGACCGTAATGAGGGGGTTGATGTTACCTCATTCCTATTTTAGCTCCCGGAGACAGCGTGGTATGCGCGGCTTTACCCTGATTGAAGTGCTGGTTGCTATCAGTCTGCTGGCTATCGTCATGACCTCGGTCTATGGGGTTTTTGGCAGCGTCAGCGCGACCAAGTTACGCCTCGACAATGACAGCGCCGAGTACCACCGAGCGCGCGTGGTCTTTGACCGCCTGGGTCGGGAACTGCATGGTGCCTACTTCCAGCAAAATGATCAGACCACCCTGTTTCGCGGCGGCGTTAACGACCAGGGGGAAACGTTTCTGGAGCTGACCACCACCGCGGTGACGCCCTTAAGCGTCACCGGCACAGGCATTGCCGAGGTTCACTACCGGCTGACGCCGGATTCGGAATCAACGGCGAATCTTCAGGTGCTGCTGCGTAGTGAACAACCGAGGCAATCGGCGACGGCGGCCATTGACGACCGGATGATGCGGCTGGCGCCAGATGTTGTCAGCTTGACGCTGCGCTTCTATACCGAAGGCAACTGGCGAACGGAGTGGGATGCATTGCAAGACGGACTGCCGCAGCTGGTCGAAATTGCGCTGGTGGTTGGCCGTGAGGAGCAACGGCAGGTCCCGTTTACCACGACTTTTGAAATTCCGGATGTGAAGATACGATGAAGAGCTGCCGCAACAACCGAGGCATGGCGCTGCTGGTGGTTCTGGTGATCATTGCCTTGTTGACTTCGCTCTTGACCGAGCTGGCTTTTTCGACCCTGGTGGACTTGCGCCTGACCGAAACCTTTCGTGATACCACTCGGGCTTACTACCTGGCCAAAGGGGGGGTCAATGCCGGGCGGATGATTCTTCAGGAGGACCGCAACGGCTACGATGGTTTTGATGAAATGTGGAGCCAGGGGGTGATCAATTACCCGGTTGGTGATGGCGCCGTTAGCGTGCGCATTGTCGATCAGGATGGCAAGCTGGGAATCAACGCCCTGGTCACTGGCAACACGCCGAACACGCTGATGGTTGATCGCTTTTACCGGCTGCTGGTTGCCTTGGAGCTCGACAACCTTGGTGATCCGGCCGAGTTGACCGCGGCGCTGATCGACTGGTTGGATAGTGGTGACACCCCATACCCGGTGATTCTCACCGACGGGGTCAACCTCCCGGTCGCCGGTGCTGAAAGGGCGTATTACCAAGGTCTTGCGCAACCGTACCTGGTTAAAAACGGTCGACTGGAAACCCTCGAAGAGTTGACTCTGATCAGGGGTTTTACCCCGGATGTCCTCAGCCGGGTGCTGCCTCATGTCGGTCTGCACGAAGCGGTGCAAGTGAATATCAATACCGCCAGCGCGGCAGTGCTCCGGTCGCTCGATCCCGTGGTCGATGCCGCCGTGGCTGAAGAGCTGATCCGTTATCGCCGGGAAATCGCCATTGAGAGTCTGGAACAACTTGAAGAGGTGCTTCCCGACGTTGCTTACAGTGCGCTGAAGACCCTCGCTAACCTGAAACGCTTGGGTGTGCAGAGTGACCGTTATCGGATCGAAGCTGAAGCCGTGGTCAATGACGGCCGCCGGCGCCTGTTGGCTGAAGTCGACAAACAGGGCAACCAACTGCTGTTTTTTAAGGTAAACTGACTGCTATGACAAAACGATTAATCGGTATTGATCTTGGCCAGAAAACCGCGCGCGTGGCTGTGCTTAGCCTGGAACAGGGTAACGTCGCGGTGGTCTCGATTGAGGAAAGCGCTCACGACCAGGAGGCAGATCTGGCGGTCAGACTGAAGGACTCCATCCAGGGTGTTTTTTGTCTTGGTGACCGTCTGGCGGCCTGCCTTCCTGGCAGCGCTGCATTTGTGCGCCGCTTAAGCTTTCCGTTCAGTGACCGCAGGAAGATTCTCGCCACCCTCTCTTTTGAACTGGCGTCGCAATTGCCGGTCTCACTAGAAGACTACACCACGGTTATGCAGCCACCGGTTCGAACCGAGGCCGGAGCCGAGGTGGTGGTGGCCGCAGTCAGGACCGCCCAGTTGGCCGAGACGCTGGCACCCTTTGATGCGGCGAATATCCCCTTGCATATTATGGATCTGGCCCCGCATGCCTATGTTGCCGGTCTCAAGGACTTTCTGGTCGATGGTATTCTGGTTTGCGCCATGGAACAGGAGACCAGCCTGGCCCTGGTCCGCGCCGGGAAGGTGCTCGATTATCGGCAGCTGCCGCTTGACGCCACGACCCCGGTCGACGCTCAGGCCCGCTCCATTCACCGGGAAGCCAGGGCCCTGGGGCGAACCCGGCAACCGGGTGACCTGGCACTGCAACTGATGGGGCCTTTAGCCACGCAGGAGCTGGTCGCCGCTTTAAGTGCGTTGCAGGACGACGTGGAGCTGCTCTCCATCAATATCAACGGCCAGATCATCGCGGCACCGTTCCTGCCTGCTGTTGCCCTGGCTCTGAGAGCGGCAGACAGCGGTAAAGGGCTGACCTTTAACCTGCGTCAGGGTCTGTTCGCATTCAAAGGTGAATGGGTTGGCCTGCGTAAAACCCTGCTGCTGGCCGCGTGCCTGGCCGGACTCACTCTGGCCGTCGTTGTTACCAGCATGGGGCTTCGTTATTACGATAAGCAACACCAGGTCGATCTGCTGGAACAACAGATGGTGGCGCTCTATAAAGAGACCTTTCCGCAGTCGACGACCGTGGTCGACATTCCTTTGCAGATGAAGAGCGCGATCCGTCAACTGCAGGAGGACGTCGGCATGATCGGCCTTGATCAGCCCTCCTCTCTGGCTTTGCTACAAACGCTCTCCGCTTTGCCGGAGGCGCTCGGGGTCGATGTTGATGAATTCACCCTGGAGCGCAACGAAGTGCGGATCTCCGGCAGAGCCAGCACCTTTGACGCGGTGAATCGTATGGCTGAGACCTTCCGAAAAGCAGTCGCCTTTGAAAAGGTCGAGGTTGCGGAATCGAAAATGGACCTGGCCGGCAAGCAGGTCAGTTTCCGTCTGCGCATGACCTTGAACGGGGGAGGGGCGTTGTGATGATCAAGACGCTGAATCAGAGAGAACGTCATGTGCTGGTGGGTGGGGCGGTGGCACTCGGTTTGCTGTTGCTTGTTTTCGGCGTGGTTGTGCCCTATGGTGCGGGCATCAAACGGCTCGACAAGACGATCCTTTCGCGTCAGGCACAACTGGTTGAAGTTAGACAGCTGCAGGTCGACTATCGGACCCTCAAGCAAGAGGTGAGTCGATTACAGCGTGATCTCGACCAGCGGGAAATCCCCCCTCTGTTGACTTTTCTTGAGCAGACGGCCAGTCGGCTTGGTGGTCGAGAGAATCTTGTCCTGATGCGCCCCTTGCCAGTGGTCATGCAGGGGCAGTTGCGGATTGAGGGGACTGAATTCAAGCTGCAGCGGCTCGGTCTGGAGCAGGTCTTGCGGATTCTTCAGCAAATTGAGCAGGCCAAGCCACCGATGCGCGTCGACCGACTGCATCTCAAACAACGCTTTGATAACGCTGCGCAACTGGACATGAACGTCACGGTCAGTGCCATGCGGAGAAATTGATGCCGTTCCTAAGACGTTTCCGCCAGAGACCTGCCAGCGCGCAGGCGGCTCCCCGGAAAAAGCTAAACCTGTACCTGGTGGCCGGTCTCGGTTTTTTCCTGCTTGGGTTGTTTTGCAGTGTTTATTGGACTTTCCCCGGGGAAATCCTCCGGCAGCGCTTGGTTCACGAACTTGAAGCCCGGCTCCCGCTCAAGGTGACCCTGGCTGAAGCTGACCTGCGACCTTTGTTGACTGTCACCGGCAAACAGCTGAGCGTTGGCTTGCCCGATCAGCCAGGGACGCTGTTTCAGGTTGATACTTTCCAGGTCGATCCCCACTGGACCAGCCTTTTCACCGGAGAGCTTGGGGTCGAAGGTGACCTCAGTGTCCTGGCGGGTGAGCTCTCCTTTCGTTGGCAGCGCAGCGGTCCTCTGGAACTGTCAGGCCAAAAGCTATCGCTTGATCTGCCTCTGGCGACCAGTCCGGCGACACGTTTTTCTGGGATTCTTACTACGGGAAGGGTGACGACCGCGGCACCGCTACAAAAAACCACGGAAAGTCGGATCGACCTGACTTTTGAGCAGGTCGCGGTGCAAGGGCTGGAAGACCTGGTCTCGAATGCTGCTGGTCTGCGCCTTGGCACGATCTCGCTGCAGATGACTGGACAAGGGACGGCGTTTTCTATCGCTCGTCTGGAAATGACTGGCGGGGACCTGGAGCTGTCTGCAGAAGGAACGTTGATGCTGGCGACCGCAAAGCCACAGAACAGCCGGATCAATCTCAACCTGTCGGTGCGTGCTGGCAAACAGGCCGACCCGATCCTGGTCAGTCTGCTTGAACTCGCCGGAACCCCGCAGTCAGACGGCAGTCGTAAGCTGCGCTTGACCGGCACCCTGGACAAACCCGTATTCAGGTAGGCGGTTGTGAAAAAGTTTTTCGGTGCACTGTTGCTGCTCCTCACCAGCGAAGTTGTTGCTGCCACCTCTTCCCCGGCACCCGATCAGTTCTCCCCTCCGTAGACTTTTCTTTGTTGAATGCAGTATGGTAATCATTGATAACAGAGGCATCGTTCCAGATTTAAATCCCAATCGAGGTTGATATGAACATCTCGCAGATGAAGCAGGTCCTGGTCGAAATCCTGACCCAAACAAATTTGACTCCGTGTGTTGTCGGCCACCGCGGCGTGGGCAAAAGTGCCGGGGTCATCCAGGCCTGTCATGAAATTGGCCGAAACTATGTGGCGTTGCGGCTTGGCCAGATGGAGGTCGGTGACCTGGTTGGTATCCCCTACCGTGAAGAGAAAGTCATGCACTGGTCGCAGCCTTCCTGGTGGCCCGCTGATGATGCTCCGGAAACTATTATTCATTGTGATGAGTTGAACCGCGCTCAGCAAGAAGACACCTTGCAGGCGATCTTCCAGTTTGTGGAACCGCCGGTTGAGAGCACCCAGCGGCGGTTACACACGCATGTGCTGCATGCCAAGCATAAGGTGGTCGTCTCCATCAATCCGCCGGACGGCAGCTACCAAGTGGCCACCCTCGACCGGGCACTGCTCGACCGCATGGTGATGATTTATGTAGAGACTGATTACCGCTGTTGGGCTCGTTATGCCAAGGAACAGCAGTTTGATGAAGGCGTCCAGCAATTTATCTCGGCCTACCCGAACCTGTTGGCAAAGCCGGGGGCGCCGATGGATATGCAGATGGAGCCGACCGAACGCGCCTGGGAGATGGTCAGCACACTCAGGCGCTCCTGCCGGTTCCCGGCTGATCTGGAGATGGAGATTTATGCGGGGATTGTCGGTCAGGAAGCGGCGGTCAGTTTTTTGCGTTGGTCGCGCGAGCAGCAAGAGCGGCCCGTTACCGCCCGGCAGATTCTTGATCACTGGACAGACGTTGCAACTCAGGTGAAGGAGCAACGTGATGATCTTGCGGCGGTTACCTTTAATGATATGGTGACGACCCTTGAAGTTGACCCGACCCTGACTTTAGCGCAGGAGCAGAATTTGGTGGCCTATATCGGTTCATTGCCGCGTGATTTAAGGTTCGGTCTGGTCAAGTCTTTGCTGAAAATCCCTAAAGTTGCGGCGGTGCTCTGTAAGGATAATTATGATGATGTCATTCTCGAAGCGATCGAAGCAATCAGCCGCGAAGCCTCGTGAAAACGTGGGATGCGGAAAGCCTGTTAGAACTTGAACGCTAAAATCCTGAAATTCCCAGAAAATAATAAGGCTAGCCACGCTCCGCAGCGAGTTCTGGAAAATGCCGTTGTTCGCTTGCTCAAGCAGAAACCTTTCTATGGTCATCTGCTGCTCGGTTTACGACGGCGTATAGAAGCCGGGCAGTATGTTGTCGGGGTGACGGTGGCCAACGGCATCCCGGTTCTCTGCGTCGATCCTGATCGTTTCTCCCTCTACCCTGTCGATGAGCAGCTAGCCTTGCTCGAACATGGCATCAAACATTTGCTGCACCTGCATCCGCTCCGTGGCCGCGGTGTGCATCGTTTAACCTGGGGTGTGGCTGCCGATCTGGCGATCAACCCGGGCATTGCGAAGATGCCGATTGCGGCACCGCAACCGCAACAGTTCAAGCTGGAAGCGGGGTTAGCTGCGGAAGAATATGCGCGTTTGCTGACACCGGCCTTCGATGTTGGCACCCTGGAAGGAGACGGGATTGGTAACGCCAGCCAGGATTCAGGCGGTCAGCATGGTCTCGGTGGAGAAGAGGTCTCAACGCAGCAGGCTCCCTCACCGGTTGATGACCACACTATCTGGAGCGAAGCAGACAGCACTCCTGAATGCCTCGCGCAGCAGGCAGTTCGGGATCTGGTGCGTGAGGCGCATCGCAAAGTACACGGCGAGATTCCCGAGGACGTTATAGAGATAGTCCAGGGTTGGTTGGCACCACCGGTTATTCCGTGGCGGCAGGTCCTTAGGCAGTTTGTCGGCACCGCCGGACGCATCGGTCGACAGAGCACCTGGCAACGTCAGCATCGCCGTTTTGAGCACAATACACCGGGGATGCGCAAGCGGCGGCAACTGAAGCTGCTGGTTGCCATCGACGTCAGTGAGTCGACCGATGAAGCTCCTTTGCGGGAGGCTTTCGCCCGGGAATTATTGCAGATTGCCCGTGGTCGCGATAGCCGGATTACGGTGCTTTACGCCAACAGTCGCATTCGTCGCATTGAGCAGTTTGCCAGCAGTCAGGTGGTGGCGGAAGTGGTTCATGGCGGCGGTT
The DNA here is from genome assembly GCA_030145195.1 of Desulfuromonadales bacterium. Classification (GTDB taxonomy): domain Bacteria; phylum Desulfobacterota; class Desulfuromonadia; order Desulfuromonadales; family BM103; genus JAQYVY01. Next base: position 41,909 of record JAQYVY010000032.1, read on the forward strand.
TTACCGATCTGCGGCCGGTATTTGAGCATGCCAAAAAGATGCATCCCCTGCCAGCGGCGATCATTTATCTGACTGATGGTTATGGACCCGCCCCCGAGGAGATGGAATTGCCGACGCTCTGGGTGTTGACGCCAGAGGGGCAGAAGCCGGTGGAGTGGGGGGTGGAGTTGAGACTCAGCGCTGAGTCTTGACGGGACGTGGGACGTTGTCACTTCTTCTGAATATTAATTGAGGAATAATCGATGGATCAAGCAAAACCGATGACCGAGGAATCGGTCAAAGAGATACTTGAAGTCGCTGGTGCGCGGGTGATGTCGCGTAGCGGTCGAACCGAGAGTTACGGCTCACCTCGGGAGTTCTCCTTCGAGGTCAAAGGCGTTTTCCCGAATGGTCTGCTGCTGCACATTGTGGCGCGGCAGTACGATTACCGCGACCCCTGGGAAGCGACCGGCCGGGTCAACGAGGTGGTCGACGTCTCGCTGCTACGCGACGGGACTTATTCTGAATTGCCGAAAGGCTACGATTGGTTTCAGGGCAAAGATGAGGAGACCGGCATCGACGAGCCTGGTCTGCAAGCAATCGTCGCTTGCGTCAAGGAGCTCAACCCCAAGCTGTTCAAGCTGCAGAAACTTACCGGGGATTTTTGAGATCTCGGTAGAGAATAATGTAAACTGCTTACGGGGCACTCCTTTTAATGGGAAGTGTCCCTGTTTATTTCACAATCATTTGTCCAGGATGGTCAGCGACGACCCGGCCGATGTGGAAGGCGTTGCAGCCCGCCGCTTCGAGTTCTGAGGTGAGTTGTGACAGTTTATCAGCGGAGACCGAGATCAGTAGTCCGCCAGAGGTCTGTGGGTCGGCGAGGATGTCTGTGATCTCGGCTGACACCCGCTCCCGATTGACCACTTTCGGCAGATAGTGCTCACGGTTGCGATAACTGCCTACCGGAACCATGCCGATCGCGGCCATTTCCATCACTTGCGGATAGACGTGCAG
>JAQYVY010000078.1 GCA_030145195.1 Desulfuromonadales bacterium
GAAGCGAAGCACTTTATAGCAAAAGCTCTCTGACCAAGTCAACCGAAAATTTCACGTCTCGAAAGAAAGATCAGCGGGCGAACACACGAAAGAATTTGTGCAGGTAATCAATTCCCGACCAGAGGGTCAGAACAAAAGCGATGTAAAAGAAGAAAATCCCGAAATTATGCATATTGACTTGAAAAATGCTCCAGTCCAGGCCAAAAAACCAGTTGAACTCGTAATGCAGCATCAGACCGGGGATAGCAACCATCTGGTAGATCGTCTTGTACTTGCCGAGCTCGCTTGCATCAATAACAATCCCTTCGGAAGAAGCAATAGAGCGCAAGCCAGTCACAACCATCTCTCTCCCCAGGATAAGGAAAACCGCCCAGGCAGGCACCCGGTCAAGCGGAATCAACATAATCAGTGCCACCATAACGATCAGCTTGTCAGCAAGAGGATCGAGAAACTTACCAAGGACCGTAACAACTCCCCACTTGCGAGCCAGCCAGCCATCAATAAAATCGGTCACAGCTGCGAGGCCAAAGATAGCGGCCGCCCAGACCCCGGATTCTCTCGAGTCAGACAAAAGCAACACAAGCACGAGGGGCACAGCGGCGATGCGTGCGAGGGTCAATAGGTTGGGCAGGTTAAGGCGGCCTGAGCGCAGATTCATAAAAGGGTGTCCCCTGCCCGCCGATAATGGTCGAGATAATATTTGACGCGAGATACGTAATTTATGGTTTCATTATAAGGTGGGATGCCACCATAGCGTTTGACCGTGGACGGGCCGGAATTGTAAGCGGCCAGAGCCAGATCAACATTGCCATCAAAGAGGTCAAGCATTTTCCGCAGATACTGACTGCCGCCGCGGATGTTTTCGGATGGATCAAAGGGATTCAGGACATTCATATCCTTGGCAGTCTCCGGGATCAGCTGCATCAAGCCTTGAGCCCCTTTCTTGGAAACAATGCGTGGCTGGTAATCACTCTCGACCTTGATCACCGCCTTGACCAGGGCTTCTTCCAGACGATATGAGTCGGCATGGCGACGGATGATTTCACCGTATGAGCGCAACTGTACTCCAGCAAAACCCTTGTCCTTACGATACATATTCCACCGACCGTGGGTTGGGGTGTCGGTAAAATGCACAACACCGCTGGCATCTACGTACTTATAAATGTCAGCATCAGCAGGCGTAATGCCCATCGGTAGTAGCAGAAGTGTCAGTCCAATTACGGTTTTTCGTACAAAAAACATATCAAACATCCTTAGATAATTAATGTATATCTGAAAAACCACCTTAATTCAACAAGCTTAGGTCTTGACAGGGAGATTTAGCACTCCGATAATGAGGCTTCTTTCATTCGACTTGGTTAGATACACAAACAATAGACAATGCAAATCACGAGCCATCAATCATATGAAAATCACATCAGACTTCTTAGTTGTTGGTAGCGGCATTGCCGGGCTCTGTTACGCCCTGAGCGTAGCAGACAAGGGTAGTGTCTGCCTGATCACCAAACGCGAGATCGCCACCACGGCCACCAGCCTTGCTCAGGGTGGCATCGCCGCAGTTGCCAGCGAGCAGGATTCGTTCGATCAACATATCCGTGACACCATGGAAGCTGGAGCCTGGCTGCCCGACGAGAAAATCGTCCAAATGGTGGTGGAGAATGGTCCGGAAGCAATTGCAGACCTAATTGAATGGGGCGTCAGTTTTTCCCGAAAGCAGGATCAGAGTTACGATCTGACCAGGGAAGGCGGTCACAGCCAGCGGCGCATCTATCACTCCAAAGACGAAACCGGTAAGGAAATCGAACGTGCGTTAGTGGCAGCGACCAGAGCACACCCGAATATAACAATTTATGAAAACCACGTTGCGGTCGACCTGATCACTGAAGCGAAGGTCACCAGACGGCGCATCAAGCCAGACCGATGCCTCGGCGTTTACGTTCTGAACCAGGAGAGTGGTAAAGTCAACACCTTCGGCGCGCCGATCACCGTTCTGGCTACCGGGGGCGTCGGCAAGGTCTATCTTTACACCTGCAACCCGGACATCGCCACTGGCGATGGAATTGCCATGGCCTATCGAGCCGGGGCGACGGTCGCCAACATGGAATTCATGCAATTCCATCCGACCACCCTCTACCACCCGCATGCCAAGAGTTTTCTTGTTTCTGAAGCCGTTCGAGGCGAAGGTGCGATCTTACGCCGCGGCGATGGCACCGCCTTCATGGAACAATATCATCGCCTGAAGGACCTCGCACCGCGTGACATTGTCGCCCGGGCGATCGACAACGAGATGAAAACGCACGGCGACGACTGCGTGTTTCTCGACATTACCCACGAAGATGAAGCCGTCATCAAGGATCGTTTTCCGTATATCTATGACACCTGCCTCTCTTTCGGCATCGATATCACAAAAGACCCGATCCCGGTGGTTCCGGCAGCCCACTACCTGTGTGGCGGCATCAAGGTCGACTCTTGGGGCCGCACAGACGTCACCAACCTGTTTGCTATTGGCGAAGTCGCCTGCACCGGTCTGCACGGTGCCAACCGTTTGGCCAGCAACAGTCTGCTCGAAGGCGTCGTCTATGCGAAACGCGCCGCCGAGCGTTCCCTGGAACTGATTCAAGAAGAGTTGCCGCCCTACCCGTCTATTGACTTGTGGGATACGGGCAGTGCCAGAAACAGCGATGAAGAAGTTGTGGTCGCCCATAACTGGGATGAAATCAGGCTCTGTATGTGGAACTATGTTGGGATCGTCCGCTCCGACAAACGTCTGGTTCGAGCTCTGAGACGCATACAGATGGTCCAGGAGGAGATAACTGATTATTACTGGGATTTCATCGTCACCTCTGATCTGATTGAGTTGCGCAATATCGCAACCGTCGCCGAGCTGATCATCCGCTGTGCGCTCAGACGCAAGGAAAGTCGCGGTTTGCACTACACCATCGATCATCTCGAAACGGATGACATTCACTGGAAGCGCGACAACTTGATCCGGAAAACCTTTTAAAAAGGCGTCCATAATCGAAACAAAGATTGTGTTGGCCACCAAGACACAAAGCCACCAAGAAGATCCTCTTAGGAGGAGCAAGGCAAATCTTTAAGTCACTATCAAAAGGCCAAATGTTTCTTCGTGTTTTGGTGTCTTGGTGGCGGGCCCTCATTTAGCTGATGATTTCTTTTAAATTTGCTGCGATTCCAACATTTTTTCGCTCTTAGCGCAGCACTCTACAGGAGCTTCACCTTGACCATTGACGATTATCGAAAAGAGATCAACCACCTCGACAACGAACTGCTACGGATCTTCAACCAACGCGCAGCGCTGGCCCTGAAAATTGGTGAGATCAAGAAAGAACAAGGTATCCCGGTCTACGATCCGGAACGGGAAAAACGCATTTTCGAAACGATCTCCCAAGCGAACCCAGGACCGCTCGAAAACGACGCTATTGTGCGCCTGTTTGAACGTGTTATCGACGAATCGAGAAGCCTTGAGCGAATTCGTACAAAAGGAATATAACGATGCTGATTGTTATGAAAAAAGGTGCCGCCGAAGAACAATTACAGAAGGTGAAACAATACCTTGTTGACAACGATTTTGACTTTCATCAGTCAACAGGGGCCAATCGCACCATCATTGGCGTCATTGGTGACACCGACAGTGTCAATCGCACCGAGCTTGAAAACCAGGACGGCGTTCACGTCATCTTTAAGATTCCGGCCGAGGAATCGTCGTAATAGAGACTCACGCGACAAAAAGAGGCAAACAAAATTAAGGGGGCACGAAATCGTGCCCCCTTAATACGTTTTAAATTATTTTTGACACCCTCAACCGACGACCTGAGTCCGGGTAAAGACCGATTTCAAGACCTGACCCTGCCCCTCGATATTCTCACGAGCGCCTTCCTCACGATCAACCAGGGTGATCACACCCAGCACTTCCAAACCTTCCTGCTGGGCACGATCGACCGCCTTCATCGATGAATCTCCGGTCGTGGTAACGTCCTCAACAATAACGACCCGCGAACCGGGCGGAAGGTTTTTACGCCCTTCAAGCCACTGACCGGTGCCGTGCCCTTTCGGTTCTTTGCGGATGATAAAAGCGTGAACCGGTTTGCCGTCCAAACCAGCGGCAATCGAAGTCGCGGTAGCGATCGGATCAGCCCCCATGGTCAAACCACCGACACCGTGGATCGGGCCCTCAAACTCTTTGACAATCTGCCAGAAAGCCTTGCCCACCAGGAGCCCACCCTGAGCGTGCAGCGCGGTCTGCTTGCCATCGAAATAAAAGTTGCTTTTACGCCCGGAAGCGAGTGTCACTTCACGTTCTTCATAAGACAGCTCTCGGACAATCTGGATCAATTCGCTGCGTTCCTGCTCGGTCATTGTTCTCTCCTGTATAGACTCTTGCATTATTCTCGGCCAGCTTCCCGACCTACGGCATTGATTTTTTGGCTCTGGTGGTAACGCTTAAAATAACCCCAACTGACTGTCAGCCCTCAAGCGAGGAAATTTCACCGGATAATCACCGCTAAAACAGGCATCACAGAAGTGCCCCGAAGGGATGTCCGCAGGAACACCAACGGCACCACGCATCCCCTCACGGCTCAAATAGCCGAGAGTGTCAGCGGTAATATAGCGACTGATTTCATCATTGGTATGCGACGATGAAATCAGTTCCTTGCGTGACGGCGTATCAATGCCGTAGTAGCAAGGGAAGCTGGTCGGCGGACTGGAGATACGCATATGCACCTCGCGCGCGCCAGCGTTTCTAATCATCTTGATGATCTTGCGAGCCGTGGTGCCTCGAACCAGAGAATCATCAACCACAACCACACGTTTTCCTTCAATCACTTCACGCACTGGGTTGAGTTTGATTTTGACGCCGAAGTGACGAATTGACTGTTGCGGTTCAATAAAAGTTCGGCCAACATAATGATTTCGAATCAAACCCAACTCAAAAGGGATGCCCGACTGTTCGGCATAGCCTATGGCTGCTGGAACTCCGGAATCAGGCACAGCAATGACAATATCGGCCTCAACCTCGTGTTCCCTGGCCAACTGACGACCAAGCTCCTTACGCACCGTGTAAACCTGCTGACCGAAGATGATGCTGTCTGGACGGGAGAAATATACGAATTCGAAGATACAGGGTGAAGGTTTAGTTTCTTTGAACGGCTTGAACGATTTCATGCCGTGCTTATCGATCACGATCATCTCACCTGGTTCTATTTCACGAATAAATTCAGCTTCAATCAGATCAAAGGCACAGGTCTCGGAAGCGACCACATAAGCATTGTTAAGACGACCAAGGGCCAGCGGTCGGAAGCCGTTTGGATCACGCACAGCAACCATACGGGTTTCAGTGAGGAAGACGATACTGAAGGCACCTTTCACGGCCATCATCGATTCAGCGACCCGCTCTGCCAGAGAATCGCTCTGCGATTTTGCCAACAGGTGAATCAGAACTTCAGTGTCAGAGGTCGTAGAAAAGATTGAACCGTTATTCTCAAGGTCATTACGGATGTCCTGGGCATTAACCAGGTTGCCGTTGTGCGCGACCGCGATACTGCCACGGGCGTAATCAACCATGATTGGCTGGACATTCTTGAAATCGCTGCTTCCTGCCGTTGAGTAACGCACATGACCGATCGCATTACGTCCAGGCAACTCATCGAAGATCGAATCACGTTTAAAAACATCAGAAACCAGGCCCATACCGCGATAAGCCCGGAGCTTCTGGCCATCGCTGGACACGATACCACAGCTTTCCTGGCCACGATGCTGCAGGGCATAAAGGCCGAGATAGGTCAGATTGGCGGACTCCGGATGACCGAAGATACCGAAGACACCGCATTCATCCTGAAACTTATCGAACATGATTTTTTTAATCTCCGTGGCTGAACAACCAGCCATTGTTATTTTGTTTGTAAAATATGCTCTAAGCTAAAGTTAAAGTAAATTCTCGCGAACATAACTGATCGCGTTGTTATACAACCACAAACCCATCCCCTCTTCAGGTAGATCAGGCTCGCGGGTCCAGCGTGGATGATGAGTCCGATGGAGATAAGCTTCTGGGTGCGGCATCAAACCGAATAGGCGTCCTGATTCATCACAGACTCCAGCGATAGACGCCACAGAACCATTCGGATTCAGAGGATACTCCATAACCGGAGCCTCATATTCAGCATCTGAGTATTTTACCACAGTCAGGTGTTTCGCTTCGAGCTCCAGCAACAGGCGATCACTCTCAACCACAAACTTGCCCTCCCCGTGTCGGATCGGCAAGTAAATACCCTCCATGCCGCGGGTAAAAACACAGGGCGACTGCTGATCGACTTTGAGATAACACCAGCGATCCTCAAAGCGACCGCCATCGTTAAAAGTCAGCGTTGCCGACTGACTGCGATAATCACCGCCCAGCGCTGGCAGTAAGCCCATTTTGGTCATAAGCTGAAAACCGTTACAGACACCCATAACCAGCTTGCCATCAGCGATAAAGCGCTGTAGCTGGTCACTCAGGGTTTCGTTACTACCCTTAACCGTAGCGTGACTTAAACGATTAGCCCCGGCCTTAGCACTACCGAGGTCGTCCCCATCGAGAAAGCCTCCTGCCAGGTTGAGAAAGTGATAGTCATCGAGTCGCGCCCGACCTGAGAGCAACTCAGCGACATGAACGATATCAACAACCTCGGCACCAGCCAGTCGGCAGGCATTCGCCACTTCACGCTCACAGTTGGTGCCGTTGCCGGAAATAACCACAGCCCGTACTTGCTTCGACATAATTACATCTCCCGCAGCGGGCTCTGCCACGCTTCCTTGAGATCATCAATAGTGCTACGAATCAGAATTCCGCCCTGCAACCCGACAATCTTCAGGTATTCATCGCTTGCAACCTGGCCAATACAGGCAATATTCTGTCCGGCAAAGAGGGCTTCAAACCGCGACTGATTGCTCGCCTTAACAGTGACCAGCAGACGACTGGCCGATTCGCTGTAAAGGAGCTTGTCTTCTCGCATCGCGGCATCAACCGGGACCTTGCTGAGTTCGACAGTCATGCCGAAGCCGCCAGCAAAGGCGGTTTCGGCCAGCGCCACACCCAGGCCGCCGTCGGAAAGGTCATGACAGGAGGCAATCAATCCTTCCGCCTGCGCTGCATTAACCGTGCGATAGCGCAGCATCGCGCTTTTGGCATCGACCTGCGGTACGTTTTGGCCAACCTTGTCATACATCGCGTAATATTCGGAACCACCGAGTTCATCACGGGTTTGTCCGAGCAGGTAAACGAGATCCCCTGGTGCTTTGGCATCCATGGTGACCGCTTTGCGAAGGTCC
>JAQYVY010000079.1 GCA_030145195.1 Desulfuromonadales bacterium
TTTTTTTCTGTTTGAAGAATAATACAAGAATTTACTCCGTGTCTTGGTGACTTAGTGGCTAACCTTTGTTTTGGTTGTAAGTCCGTATTTTTAAGGAAAGCTGCAAATGAATATATTGATAGTCGGAGCCGGTCAGGTTGGTCGCTTCCTCTGCGAACGACTCTCCACGGAAGGACACGAAGTCACCCTGATCGACCGCGACCAGGAACAGCTCAACATGGCTCAGGACCGGTTGAACGTCATGGTCGTGCTCGGCAACGGTGCCAGCGCCGAGACCATGGAACAGGCCGGAATCAAGGAAGCCGATATTGTCATGGCGGTCACCGATCTGGACGAGGTCAACATTCTGTCCTGCCTGCTGGCCCGCGAATATGGCGTCGGCAAGCGCATCGCCCGGGTCAAGAGCATCGACTACCTGAGCCAGGGAGCAGTGCTCTCCAAAGACAAACTTGGCATCGACCTGATGATCAACCCCGATGATGCCGTGGCCGACGAATTAGCGAACTTGGCCGGACGAGCAGGAACTTTCGACGTCGCGGAATTCGTCGAGGGCCAAATTCAGTTTCTCGGTTACCGCATCACCGCAGAGAGTCCACTCTGCGACCTGACGTTAAAGGAACTCGGTGAGATTCGGGGCATGTACCGTTTTGTCGTGGTAGCCATCGCCCGCGGTGGCCACACCATCATTCCTCGCGGCGACGACACCATCCAGGTCGGCGACAGCATCTTTATCTTTGCCCACAAAGAAGAACTGCCATCGATCCAGTACTTGCTGCATATCAAGGAAGAACAACACAAAGGTACCCGCCGCGCCTTTATCCTTGGCGGCGGCCGCATTGGCCTGCGCGTGGCGCGAACCCTGGAGAAGAGGAACTTCAATGTAAGGCTGGTGGAGCGGGATCAGCAACGTTGCGAAAAACTCTCGGCACAACTCCAGAAAACCATGGTCATTCATGCCGAAGGCACCGATATCCGGGTGCTGCTCGATGAAGGCGTTGGGGATGCGGATGTCTTTATTGCCGTCACAGAAAATGATGAGACCAACATCCTCTGCTCACTGCTCTGCAAGCACCACGGCACCCATCGCACCCTCTGTCTGGTCAACCGACCGGAATTTCTCGATCTGGCACCGTCCCTTGGCGTCGATGCCTGCGTCTCACCGAGACTATCAGCGGCCAGCGCCATCCTCAAATTTGCCCGCCGCGGCAACGTCATCTCTTTGGCCACCATTGAGGGCAGCAACTCCGAAGTGCTCGAATTCGAAATTAAGTCTGATAGCCAGATTATCAATACTCCGCTCAAGGACCTCAGCTTCCCGCGCGGAGCCATTATCGGTGCCATTGTTCACGGCAAAAGCTACCAGATTCCTGACGGCGAGAACATTCTCAAGGTCGGTGACCGGGTGATGGTCTTTGCCCTGCCTGAATCGCTCTCCAAGGTTGAAAGGTTCTTTGAATAAATGAATATCAACCTGACTCTGCGCATACTCGGATCGCTATTGATCTTTCTGGCAATAGCGCTGCTTTTCCCGATACCGTTTTCCTGGTTCTACGGAGACGGCGCCACGGGTTCTTTTTTGCTCGCAGCACTCATTTCCGCGGGCTGTGGCGGTTTGCTGCTGAAGCTGTTCAAGTCAGAAAAAGACTTGTCTGTGCGCGAAGGCTTCGCCATTGTCACCTTTGGCTGGACCCTCTTTGCCCTGTTCGGCGCGCTGCCGTTTATCTTCTCCGGAGCGATCCCCTCTTACCTCGACGCCTTTTTCGAAACCATGAGCGGCTTCACCACCACCGGCTCGACGATTTTGATTAACATCGAAGCCATGCCACCCAGCTTGCTGCTCTGGCGTTCCCTGACTCAATGGCTCGGCGGCATGGGAATTATTGTCCTCTCGCTGGCGATCCTGCCGATGCTTGGCGTCGGTGGAATGCAGTTGTTCAAAGCTGAGGTACCGGGGCCAACGGCCGACCGGCTGAAACCGCGAATTCAGGATACGGCGAAACTGCTGTGGGGGGTTTACGTGCTACTCACCGGAGTAGAAGTTATTCTACTCATGAGCGGCGGGATGAGCTTTTTTGATGGCCTCAACCATGCCTTCACCACCATGGCGACCGGCGGCTTCTCAACCCGTAACGCTTCGGTCGCCGCCTACAACAGCGCCTACATTGACTGGATCATCACCATCTTCATGTTCCTCGCCGGAGTCAACTTTTCCCTCCACTATCTGGCGCTACGTGGTCGACTCGGAGATTTTCTGCGTAACGAAGAGTTCCTCTTTTACTTCGGCCTGGCCCTGGGCGGAACCATCCTGGTTGTGCTACTCAATATGCAGGGGGTCTATCCCAACTTTCTCGATAACCTGCGCTACAGCGCCTTTCAGGTTGTCTCAATCATGACCACCACCGGCTTCGCTACGGCCGACTACGAACTCTGGCCGGTGCTCTGCCAGTACTTGCTGGTCTTCTCCATGTTCATCGGCGGTTGCGCCGGTTCGACTGGCGGCGGCATGAAGGTCGCCCGCATTCTGCTGCTCTTCAAACATACCCAGGTTCAGCTCTTCCGCTTGATTCATCCCCGGGCGGTACGACTGGTTAAACTTGGCGAGCGACCGGTTGACAAAGAAGTCATGCAATCGATTCTCGGCTTTTTCGCCCTCTATCTGGGTGTCTTCGTCACCGCGTCATTCCTCATGGCCGCCATCGGCATGGACCTGACCTCGGCCGGAGGTTCCGTAATCGCGACCTTGAGCAATATCGGCCCAGGTCTCGGTTCGGTCGGACCAGTCGATAATTTCGCCCACGTTCCGGCCTTTGGCAAACTGGTTCTCGCCTTCTGCATGTTGCTCGGCCGACTCGAACTCTTTACCGTGCTGGTTCTGGTGTTCCCAAGTTTCTGGCACAAATGATCAATTCATGGCCATCAAAGCGCCAGTCCCTTACTACAGGCAGTTGCGGTTCCGGTTATTCATTTACCTGTTTGCCGCGCTGATTTTTGCCATGCCAGCACGAACCGCCCTGGAACATCACTTCCTCTATTTTCCTGAAACCACACACGCGGCAACACCAAGGATTGTGAGTCTGGATTTCGAGGAAGTCGCCTTCACAACAAGCGACAACACCCACCTCACCGGCTGGCTCATCCCCGGACAAAAAAACGCGCCGGTGGTGCTCTTCTGCATGGGCAACGCCGGGAATATTTCGCATCGACTGGAAACGCTGCAAATGTTGAATCAACTCGGTGTTGCCAGCTTTATCTTCAATTATCGGGGGTATGGCAGCAGTGAGGGCAAGGCCAGTGAAAAGGGTACGTATCAGGATGTTGCCGGAGCGGTGAACTTTTTGATTAATCGCGGCTGGCCGCCAGAGCGCATGATCTACTTCGGCCGCTCATTGGGAGCCGCCATCAGCCTGCAGGCCGCCTTGCAGACGCCTCCGGCCGGTTTGATCATGGAAGCACCTTTCACCTCGGTCGCAGCCATGGGCAAGCATCACTACCCGGGGTTGTATCGGCTGCTTGGCTGGCTGATCGGTGCCGACTATAACAACTTGGGGAAGATCGCGGAGCTAAAGAGCCCGTTGCTGCTCATCCACGGCCAACGAGACAGCGTCTGCCCACCCGCCATGGCACAGCAACTTTATGACCGCGCCCCAGCCGACAAACAACTCTTCTGGGTGCCAGAGGCTGATCACAACAATGCTTTTCTTGTTGGTGGAGAGCGTTACCGGCAAACACTTCGGCAGGTTATCAAGGCGTGGACATCGAAAGAATCATAAAGCAGTTAGTCTCCTCGTATTTTATTTCCCGGATTCAAGTTGCAAGTGCATTACTCTCGCTACCGGTTGGCGCGGAGAGGTTGCACGCAGGGGAAATGGTCGAAGTTCTTTTGTTGAGGCCCTGACTCTCAGCTGGGGCACTCACATAAAAAGGGACTCTAGCAGAAATGTCCCAGATGCCCAGAAGCCAGAGTCCTACTCTCAAGCAAGAACCACTTAGCAGACCAGCTTCCATGTTCACTATCAGGAGACAGTGCATCGCAGGCAAGAGGGCTTGCCCAAGTTCAAAGATCTTCCAGAAGCTGCCGGGGGGTCGGGAGAAGAGTTGCCAGAATAGCAGGAAGACACCTCACTTAACTATTTCTTCGGTCCCCAGAACTTAGGGGTGGATTAAGTGAGATGTCCCCAACAACTCATTTGAAGCTATCGATGGGTGGGCGCTGAAGGATCCCACACGTATTCGGGTTTGAACATCGGACTAAAATCGCCATCCAGGCTATTGGGTAAGAGAAACGTAACAGTTTCCCAAGCGCCGGCACTAACTCGCAGGATGGTCATACCCACACCTTTGAAGAGACCAAGCACTGTTCCAATCGCCCCTCGGTTCTGAGTGGTTATGACGATCTGCTTGGGGATCTCGGCTGGCGACGTGACGATATTCGTGACCCCGCGTACCAGCTTGTAGCCACTCTTCTCCAGGTAGCCTTCCGGCTCAAGCACCTCATCGACATAATCCTTGTTGTCTACGCTGGTTGCAAGAACCGGAGAGGCAACGACGGCCAGAAAGGTTGTCAACAATATTGCCACGACAAAAAACTTGTTACACATAAAGTCCTCCTAGCAGCCTGTCGGACTATCAGAGCTGAAGCGAAAATTTGGATGTTTGAGACCAGACTTTAGCTCATTTGAGAGAAATAGCCATAGCTATTGGTCGAAAAGGAGCTGAGATATGAGCCAAACAAACGAATTTGCAACCAGTTCATTGATAGCCCGACCGGCTGCTAAATAGTGAGTTTAAGACACCAGGATGAACGGTCTCGCGACCAGCTGCGAAGAATTAGACCTAGCTTCAATTCACCTCCCAGCGATTTTCGCAATATATCGCAAGGGCCAATCTCTCTGCAAGGCGATAATGGCACGTCCGTTTCGGAGGCGCCCCTCGCACCTCCAATCCAACGAAAGGTTCAGTGACTCCTCAAGGGTTGGCTCTTTGGCTGGTTTTCACTTTCTTTCTAAAAGGCCTTTCACTATTATGGCGCACTTTTTCTTGACGCCGGATAACCCTATGAAAACAAAGCCATGTGAAGTGATGTATAACCATAAAAATACGTTACAATAGAGCAAGTGCTTATAAGAGATGAGTGAAAACATGGATAATTTCACAATCGGTTGGCGCGAATGGCTGACGTTGCCCGAGCTCAAGGTTCCAGCGATCAAAGCCAAAGTTGACACGGGTGCCCGCACCTCGGCGTTGCACGCTTTTTTTGTGGAACCCTTCATCAATGAGGGCCTTCAGATGGTGCGCTTTGGGGTACACCCCTTGCAAAAGCGGCTGGATGTCGAGGTCGTCTGTGTCGCTCCGGTTAAGGACTTTCGCGAAGTCAGCGATTCCGGCGGACACCGTGAGATGCGGTACGTCATCGAAACAGAGATCCTGCTGGGCGAGACGTCCCGACGAATTGAAATCACTCTGACCAATCGCGACAACATGAAATTCAGAATGCTCCTTGGGCGAACAGCCATGGAGGGCCTTCGGGTCGAGCCTGACAAGTCCTACCTGACCGGCCGCACACAACACAAATACTGCTAGGAGAGTACCCTTATTATGAAAATTGCCATCATTTCGAGAAACCCAAAACTCTACTCGACCCGCCGCATGGCTGAGGAAATAGTCGCCAAGGGGCATGAAGTCCATGTGATTGATCCACTCCTCTGCTACATGACAATTGCCAGCCAACGCCCGACAATCCACTACAAGGGCGAAGAGTTGACCGAGTTTGATGCCATCATTCCGCGGATCGGGGCCTCAATCACTTTCTATGGTACGGCAGTCGTCCGCCAGTTTGAGATGATGAACGTCTACAGTATCAATGAATCTGTTGCCATCAGTCGTTCGCGCGACAAACTGCGAAGTCTACAACTACTGGCCCGCAAAGGGATTGGTCTGCCAGTCACTGGCTTTGCCCATTCGACCAAGTACACCAAGGATTTGATCACCCTGGTAGGCGGCGCGCCCTTGGTCATCAAGCTACTGGAGGGCACCCAGGGGATCGGCGTGGTTCTGGCGGAGACGGGCAAAGCAGCAGAGAGCGTCATAGAGGCCTTCCGTGGACTGAAAGCAAACATTTTGGTTCAGGAGTTCATCAAGGAAGCAGGAGGTGCCGACCTCCGTTGCTTCGTGATCGGCGACAAGGTGGTCGCGGCCATGAAACGTCAAGGCGGCGAAGGCGAATTCCGTTCTAACTTGCATCGTGGCGGCAACGCCTCAATCGCCAAGCTGACCCCGGAAGAGCGTTTAACTGCGGTGAGAGCCGCTAAGATCATGGGGTTAAATGTGGCCGGGGTCGATCTGCTTCGCTCCAATCATGGACCGGTGATCATGGAAGTCAACTCATCACCCGGTTTGGAGGGGATTGAGAAAGCCACAGCCAAAAACGTGGCAGGCATGATTATCGACTTCATCGAAAAACAGGCCAAACCCGGGAAAACCAAAACCAGAGGCAAGGGATGAAACGACAACCGCCTTTCGCTTTAGGCGGCATCGAGGTTGCGGCTGGCAGCCGTGGCACAATCGATCTGCCAATGGCCCGGCTGTACACTCATTCTGAGGTTACCCTGCCGGTCCATGTGGTGCACGGCAAACAGGCCGGGCCAACCCTGTTCATCAGCGCCGCGATTCATGGCGACGAGATCAACGGGGTGGAAATCATTCGTCGGCTACTCCTCAAAAAATCCATGGCCCAATTGAAAGGCACCCTGCTCGCCGTGCCGGTGGTCAACCCGTTCGGCTTCATCCAGCATTCGCGTTACCTGCCGGATCGTCGCGACCTGAACCGCTCCTTCCCGGGGTCGCCGAAAGGCTCCCTGGCGGGACGGATCGCCCACCTGTTTATGCAGGAGATCGTCTGTCGCTCCACTCATGGCATAGATATCCACACCGGATCGAATTACCGCAGTAATCTGCCGCAGATTCGCACCTCACTCGACAACGTCGAGAACAAACGCTTAGCCATGGCCTTTGGCGCACCGATGGTGATTCATTCTCAAATCCGAGACGGTTCGCTGCGGGAAGCTGTTGCCGACATGGGCACCCCCGTCCTGCTCTATGAAGCCGGAGAAGCCCTCTATTTTAACGAGGGCGCGATTCGTTTAGGCGTCCGCGGCATACTCAATGTGATGCGAGCCATCGGCATGCTGTCGCCGAGCGGCAAGGGCCGAAAGCAGGAACCTGTCGTGTCACGCAAAACCAACTGGGTCAGAGCCACAAGAAGCGG
>JAQYVY010000033.1 GCA_030145195.1 Desulfuromonadales bacterium
CATCCGCGACCGCTACCTCAACGGAGCCGTAGACTACCAGCGGGTACTCGGCGCACTTCTGTCAAAACAGCTCTTGCAACGCACCCAGCTCTCTGCCCGGCGCGAACTTTTTGTTAACCGTGTCAACCTCTGCCGCGCTTTAGCAGGCGGCTGGGAGCTGCCGCGTCCGAACAATCAAACAACCGCCCTCACGAGGTAAATAATCATGTGCCCAGATCAGCTTCAAACACCTCAGCCAGACCCTTCCGCACAAAACCGCAGAGCCGCGAGACTGCGGCTGCTGCTGCCGATCATCGTCGTTATGATCAGTGCGGTGATCGCCTTCTGGATGATGCAATCAGGACCCAAAGCCAAAGCCCGGCCCAAAGTTCGTAATGCGGTCATGGTCGATGTGCGCCCGGTCGAGTTCAGCGCGCAAACAACCACTATCAGCATCATGGGCACAGTCAGGCCACAACGTGAGGTCGCCCTCAAACCCCGGGTCAGCGGCGAAATTATCGAGATGAGCGCCAACTTGGTGCCGGGAGGCCAGTTTTCCAAAGACGAACCGCTGCTCATCATCGATCCGAGCGACTATCAACTGGTCGTGAAGCAGCTCGCCAGTGAGGTCGCCCGAGTTGAAGCTGATATGCAGATGGAGTTAGGGCGACAGCGGGTAGCGCAAAAAGAATACGAATTACTCGGTGAATCCGTCAGCGTTGCAGAGCAGGCGCTGATACTGAGAGAACCACAACTTGAGAGCAACCGCGCACTTCTGGACGGAACCAGGGCCCGGCTCGAGCAAGCGCAGCTTGACCTGAGCCGAACTACGGTAACAGCACCGTTCAACGCCGTGATCATGTCGCGTGAAATCAATCAAGGCACGCGCGTCTCTCCGTCCAGCACCTTGGCGACGTTGGTCGGCAGCGACAGCTATTGGGTCGAAGCCCCGATCCCGGCCAGCCAGTTGCAATGGATCAGCACCGGGCAGCAAGGCGGCGCAGCCGGCTCACCGGTACGCATCTACGATGCGACAGCCTGGGGTGAAGACAACTATCGAACCGGCCAGCTGGTTGGTCTGACCGCCATGGTCGAAGAAAATGGCCGCATGGCCAGATTGCTGGCCGAAATCCCCGATCCGCTCGCCCTCAATCAGGCATCATCCGGGCAGGCGAAACTTTTACTCGGGGCTTATGTCCGCGTTGAAATCGAAGGCAAACAACTGCCGCATGTCGCAGCGATTGAACGCGATCTGATCCGTGATGGAGACCATGTCTGGATCATGGACGAGCAGGATCTACTCGACATCCGTCCCGTAGAAATTGCCTTTCGAGGTCAGAGTCACGTTCTGGTCACTGCGGGAATCCGTGCTGGCGAGCGCCTGATTACGACCAACCTGCCCTCTCCGGTGCAGGCCATGACCCTGAGAATCAAGGGGACTGAAACCACTGGCCCGGCCGACTCAGAGAAAACTAAGCCATGAGACCTTTGCGACTAGAACGTTGGCAACGAGGGCCGATCGCCTGGATGGCCTTAAACCGGGTCACCCCCAACCTGGTGATGGTGGCGCTGTTGCTCGGCGGCTTTTTGGTCTCGGGGCAGATCAAGAAAGAAGTTTTTCCAGAGTTTGAGACCGACAGAGTCAGCGTCAGCGTGGCCTATCCTGGCGCCAGCCCCGAAGAGGTCGAGCAGGGAATCATCCTCGTCGTCGAAGAAGCGGTGCGTGGCCTGGAAGGGATCAAAGAACTGGCATCGACCGCGGCTGAAAGCCGCGGGTCGGTGAGCATTGAGTTGTTGGCCGATGTCGATCAGCAAAAGGTTTATCAGGAAATCAAGCAGGAGATTGACCGGATTCGAACCTTCCCGGATGATGCCGAAGAACCGCAAGTTTCGTTGGCGACCCACCGCCACGAGGTGCTCAATATTCAGCTCTACGGCAACACCAGCGAAGCCGCTCTGCGCGAAACCGCCGAGCAGGTCCGCGACCGCTTGCTGCAAGATCCTGGGATCACCCAGATTGACCTCTCCGGAGCTCGCGATTTCGAGATCCACGTTGATGTTCCGCAGGAGAAGCTGCGCGCTTACAATCTGACTCTTGATGAAATCGGCCGCACCATCGCAGCCGCTTCGACCGAGATCCCGGGCGGAGCCATCGAGACCAGTGGCGGCGACATTCTGCTGCGGGTCACGGACCGCCGTGACTGGGCCAATGAATTCGCCCGCATTCCGATAATCAGCAGCGCCGATGGTACGGTCATCCGGCTTGAAGACATCGCCACGGTCAGCGAGACCTTTGAAGACAGCGACCGGTTTGCCACCTACAATGGCCAGCGCAGCATCGGCCTTGATATCTACCGCGTCGGCGAACAGACCCCGATCGGGGTCTCACGCGTGGTTCGCGACGCCATGGCCGAGATCGAGGCCGACCTCGCCACAGGCATCGAGTGGGACATCAACCGCGACCGCTCCGAGGTCTACGAGCAACGCCTCAACCTGCTGTTGAAGAACGCCTGCATCGGCCTGGTGCTGGTCCTTTTGTTGCTGGGCCTGTTCCTCGAATTCAAGCTGGCCTTCTGGGTAACCATGGGCATTCCGATTTCCTTTCTCGGCGGGCTGCTTTTTCTCCCTCTCCTGGGCGTCTCGATCAACGTCATCTCCATGTTCGCCTTTATCGTTGCCCTCGGGATCGTGGTCGACGATGCCATCGTGGCCGGTGAAAACATCTATGAGTACCGCCAGCAAGGCCACGGACTGATTAAGGCCGCTGTCCTCGGCGCCCGCAGTGTCTCCATCCCAATCACCTATGCGATTTTGACCAATATCGTGGCCTTCATGCCGCTCTATTTCGTTCCCGGGACCATGGGCAAAATCTGGAGGGTGATTCCCATCGTCGTCATCGCGGTCTTCATCATCTCGTTGGTCGAAGCACTCTTTATTCTGCCAGCTCACCTCGCTCATACCCGCAGCAAACCAGCCAGCAAAATGACCGCTCGGCTACACGATTGGCAACAAAACTTCAGTACCGGAGTCACGCGTTTTATCGAAAGACGCTACCAGCCGCTGCTCGAACTGAGTCTCCGCTGGCGCGGCCTGACCGTCGCCATCGGCCTGTCCGTATTGATCATTATTCTCAGCTACGTCATGAGCGGGCGCATCGGCATGATCCTGATGCCGCGAGTCGAGTCGGATCGAGCTGTCGTCACTGCTATGCTGCCGGCTGGAAGCCCGCTCTCAGAGGCAGAAAAGGTCCAAAAACAACTGGTTGATGGCATTGAAGAAGTCGCTGCAGCCAACGGCGGAGACACACTGCTGCAAGGAGTCTTTGCGCTGGTCGATGAAGGTCAGGTGAGAGTGACGGCCTACCTGACGTCGCCTGACGTACGCCCCCTGAACACCGGCACAGTCACCAAGCTCTGGCGTAAACAGGTGGGCCCGATTATCGGCTTGGAGTCCTTGCGCTACGAGTCTGATCGCGGCGGCCCCGGTGGCGGTGCCTCGCTGACGGTCGAGCTGTCACATCGCGACACCGAAGTGCTCAACCGGGCCAGCGTGTCCCTGGCCGAGCGTTTAGGCGAGTTCTCCAACGTCGAAGATGTGGATGACGGCTTCACCCCGGGCAAAGAGCAACTCGACTTTAGCATCAAGCCAAGTGGAGAGAGTCTGGGTCTGACCTCCCGGGAGATCGCACGCCAGGTACGCAACGCCTTCTCGGGCACCGAAGCCTTACGCCAGCAGCGTGGCCGCAACGAAGTCACAGTGCGCGTGCGCCTGCCTGAGTTGGAGCGGAGTAGCGAATTCAACGTCGAAAACCTGATGCTCCGCACCCCGGCCGGCACCTTCGTGCCCCTGTTTGAAGTTGCCGAAGTCGAGCGCGGCCGAGCCTATACCACCATCAATCGTCGCGACGCCCGCCGCACCGTCAGCGTCACCGGCGACGTCGAACCGATCAGCCAGACCGGTCAGGTCCTCGCCACGCTGAACAGTGAAATCCTGCCAGAACTCGCGCGGGATTTTCCAGGATTGACCTACGGCTACCAGGGCCGTCAGGCCAGAATGAAAGAGAGTACCGGCGGCCTCGCCAACGGTTTTATCGCCGCAATGATCGCCATCTACTTTCTGTTGGCGATCCCTTTTCGCAGCTACTGCCAGCCCATGATCGTGATGTTGGCCATCCCCTTCGGCATCGTCGGCGCCATCATAGGCCACCTGCTCATGGGCTACAGCCTCAGCCTGATGAGCATGATGGGAATCGTCGCCCTCTCCGGAGTGGTCGTCAACGATTCCCTGGTGCTGATCGACTATGCTAATCGCCAGCGACTCGAAGGCCACTCGGCCCACATAGCGATCAGCGCCGCCGGCACCCGCCGTTTCCGGCCGATCATCCTCACCACCCTGACCACTTTCGGCGGCCTGGCCCCGATGATCTTCGAAACCTCGCGACAGGCCCGTTTCCTGATCCCAATGGCGCTCTCCCTCGGTTTTGGCATCCTCTTCGCCACAGTCATCACCCTGCTGCTGATTCCATGCCTATACATGCTGATGGAGGATTTCTTGCAATGGCAAGCCAGCATCTTTGGCACAACCCCGGAAGAATAAGCCAAAACAAGTTGGTGACGGTAATCTTCTTCATCTTAAAGCTTGCGCTGAGATTGTTAAAGGGGCGGTCCAATCTGGACCGCCCCCTGCATTTTAGAAAGAATTATTCAGTTGTCAGCGGACAAAAGACACCCTCTTCCGTTCAAGTAGACTTTGATTTCTTGATCGCCTCATAGGCTTCGTTAATTTCACGAAATTTTTCTTCGGCAAACTTGATAAAATCTTCTGGCAACCCCTTGGAGATAACCTTATCAGGGTGATATTCGCTAACCAGTTTGCGATAGGCCTTTTTAACAGTGGCAATGTCCGCCCCGTTCTCCAGCCCAAGCATGGCGTAATGATGTGAAACATCACTGACGAACTGGCGCTTGACGGTTTCGTAAACGTTGCCATGCAGGCCAAGCAGCCCCGGTGCTGCACGCAACATCGAATCTTCAGCCGGATGTAGCACGCCATCGGCCAGCGCCAGAGTAAAGAGCATTTCAAAAAACATCATTCGCAGCTGCGGCTCGGCTTGAAAAACCTGGCCCAACTGCCTGGCATAATCTTCAAATGGAGTATTGTTGTCTTTCGCTTCGTTGAAGACCCCGATAGCAAACTGCTGCGTCACCGCATCGAGACGAAGCTTATCCTGCATAAAACAACGCACGGCCTTGATCTCATCATCGCAAACTTGTCCATCGGCCTTGGCCATTTTACCAAACATGGCAAAGGTGGCGGTAAAAAAGACCGCCTGGCGTTGCTCCTGACCAGTCAACTGACCGCGCTCGGCATAGCTGGACCGCACCTTGTCATCTATCAGGGAATGTCCCAGTGACACCCCAACCAGCGCTCCGATCGGGCCACCGAGCATGAAACCGACACTGCCTCCCATAATTTTACCGAACCATGACATGTGGATTGTTCTCCTGTTTTTTAAAAAATCCCGGATCAGGATTTCGTTTGTATAGCCAAGGGTTAGCTTCAGCCACAGAGACGCGAAGACACAAAGAAAAACCTGTTTTTGCCAAAAGCTTAAACAAGTTTTGCCCTTTAAATGTTTGTGTTTCGTATTTCTTAATGCCTTCGCGTCTTTGTGGCTAACTCTGTTTTTATTACAGGCCTGCTATTAATAAAGATCGGCATCGTACCACGAACTGTTTTTCACTTCTATACGGATTGGAAGGACAGTGCTGAGGGATGGGGTGAGATTTGAGCAAGGGGCTAGGTGATATGACGGCAGAGTGTGACGAAGCATGTTCCAACTGTGGCAGAAAAACCCTGCACCCTGTCGTGAAAGTTACACATGCTTGCACACCTGTAATTAAAAACGACCAAAAATCAAACAGTTAGATATATTTATCGATTTTTCATAAACTCCCAAGTGAGCAGAATAATTCAATTCCTGCAGGGTCACGAGTGCGTGCGTCATAGAATCACAAAAACATAACCTCGTTTGTCTTCTTCTTGGCACAACGCTTGCTCTATTACCTGATCGAACCCGCCTTATCGAACATGATCAAAAGCATCAAACTATGCAATCGACACCCAGGGGAGACAAGGACATATCTGGATATGCTGCAAAAGCTAATCACCATTATACTGCTCGCCCTCCTTACCAGCGCCTGCGCTCAACAAACCGCTTTTATGTCGAATCCTCCCGGTGCGGAGGTTTTCGTTGATGGCACGTCAATCGGCAACACACCATGCGCCTTCGACTACAACCTCGGCAATGGCAACAGCCACGAAGTCACCGTCGCCAAGACCGGCTTTGACCCGGTTCATTTCGTGGTCAAAACCGATGAGGTGGATACTCAGGCCCGCAACCGCTGGTTGGCGGCGGGAGTGGTCTGGAGTCCTCTCTGGGTAGGCACACTCTTCACCAAGAAGTTCAAAGACAGCTACGATTTCTCACTACGGGCCGAACCATCCGCCTTGACGGCTCATTCGGGGCAAGCTGTAACTCCCAACAAAATGTAATCCGTCTGATTTTCATATAACAACAATGGCCGACTTCACGATGAAGTCGGCCTTGTTGTTTTCGTTCAACATCCCCCAAAAGGCAATCCTGCCACATAGACATACGAACATCCTAAAAACACAATGGTTCAAGATCCAAAAACTTGTTAGCGGTTCAGTAGAAAAAATTTCGTTCTCCGAGCCTTTGTGTCTTAGTGGCTAATCTTAGTTTTGGTTGCACCGACACCACTACTGCAAACCAACATCAGCAAAGCCACGCTGAATCTTCATAATTTCAGCAGATTGACTGACAAGTGCTCCAACGCAATCCTTATCCAACTTATCGATCGACATCATCTGCAACATAGCAAAGGCCTGTTCATTGGACCAAGTCTCTTTATAGGAACGTTTGCTGGTAAGTGCATCAAAGATATCGCTGACAGCCGTAATCCGTGCCTCCAGTGAAATATCAGGGCCCTTGAGTCCATGCGGGTAGCCACGACCATCCATTGTTTCATGATGGTGCTCGGCAATATTGCGTAGATAATCTATGTAGGGCAATTGCTCGAATTTGAAGTTCACTATCAGTTCATCGATAATCCTCCGCCCAAGCGTGGTGTGAGTGTTCATGACCTCACGTTCATCCAGATCAAGCTTAGAGGTTTTTTTCACAATTCGATCTGGGATAGCTAGTTTGCCTACATCATGCAACGGTGCGAAGAGAAATATCTGCTCAAGCTGTTCATCATCCAGAGAATGCACCCCCAGTTTGACCAGGCTGCGGCCAATCAACCGGGCGTACCGAGCCATGCGCTCCATATGATTACCGCTCTCAACGTTGTGTACCTTCACCATGCTGAGCAAAGTTCGCAGTGATGCCACCAAAGCCCGACTCGCAGCAAAATCACTCATAATCATTTCGCCAACCAGATGAACAAAAATATCAACTTGCTCGAGCACCCGTTCGCGAAAATACCGTTTGCGAAAGGAGTCGAAAAAGATAAAACCGATCAGTTCACTATTTTGGTACATGGGATGGGTGTAGCTAGAGGCAAAACCGTGACCAACAATTGCATGGGTATGTGCACTGCTGCTGTGATCAAAAATCTGCAGATCGTGAACGACTCGCGGTTGCCGACGAATCGCGACCTCATGTAAAGAAGTCAGATCATTAAGGACCGCTTGGTAATTAGACAGGGGACTTTCGGCAATCGGACTGGCAAGAAAGGTTTTCAACACGTCGGCCTGACTGTCATAAAGGGCAACACTAATGCGGTCAATACCGGCGCAATATCGCTGCAATACCTTATGCACCACAGCCAGCTTTTCCTGTAAAGTGGCAGCGTCTGCTAATCCGGACATCGGATCATCGCGGAAGAATAACTGTTCCATATCTGCCCCGGGAAACTATTGTTTGCTCCCCCTCAGGGAACTGGATCATACCAATCGGGAGTCAGAGATTGACTCTTCTCTACATTGTATCGAGCAAAATGATTAGTGCAATGTGCTCCCACCAGCCAGACTTTGACCAATAGGCCCCATTGCGACAACCTTGAGCAAGATTAAAATACTAATAACAAGCCTAAGAGGCCGAGGAACTTATTGTTTGCCACCAAGGCACAAGGCAGCAAGAATTTCCTTTATAAAATAAAGAACAAGTTTTTCGATCTTGACGCTTTGATATTGCATAAGATCAGAAGCACTTACTCCGGGGATTGATGGCTTGGTGGTTCTCCTCTGTTCTGGTTATAAGCTTATCAAATCAGGTGTTTTAAACTTAGTGCCTTTGTGACTTAGTGGCTCCTTAGTCATTTCGCAATCAGAGCGCCACCAACTCCTGGTCAGAAAAGGTGATGTGTTTGAGGCCATCGGGTGCCACCCGGAGGGTGTTTTCGATCCCGACCGCTCCCAACCCAGGGAAGACCACTTTCGGTTCGAAGGCAAAGGTCATATTCTCCTTGAGTTGATAGTCGTTGAACCCCCTGGCAATGAAGGGATATTCATCGAGTTCAACGCCAGTGCCGTGGCCAATGAAGGACACCTGAGCCCCTTTCGAACCCATAAAATGGTCCTGGTAGCCCATCTCGCAAGCCATTGAGAGACACTCATCATACAGCCCCCCCCATGACACACCCGGCTTGCCGACCTGGCGGGCATATTCCTGAATGGCCAACATATCGGCATAGGCTTTCAAAAAATTGTCTGGAAGCTCGCCGACACTGAAGATTCGGGTCTGGTCAACAATATAGCCATCAAAGACACCAGAAAAATCGACGGTGATCGGTTCATTGGCCAGGATTGTCTTGTAACTCGCGCCCTGTGGGAACGACGGGTTAAGCCCCATGCCACCCAGAGGCGTGTCAGAATAGGTCGGAACAGCACTGTCGGGACCGGAGAAACAGTGGCCGTAAAAGAGTTCATTATTGAACCCACGCATACGGACATAACCTTGATGCCCGGCCTTTCTGGCAACAAACTCAAGCTCTGCCGACAGTTCCAGATCGGTCAGCCCCTCGCGAATGACCTCCTTCGCCCGCTTACACACTTTATCGACGATCAGGGCCGCATCTTTCATGATATTGATTTCATAATCAGACTTGACGGCCCGAACAGTACGAATCAACGGAGAAGCATCACTGACAGAACAGTCGCCAAAAACTTTTTGGAAGCGCTGGAAAGTCCCAACCGGGAGCACATCCAGTTCCATACCCAATGTTTTCGGCATGGCATACCCGAAATCGGTAAGGACACCTGGGATGTCGCGAGGGCTTCTAAAAGGCACCACCTCTTTCAGGCCGGACTCCATGCGTGCCCGGGAAAAGTCTTTACGCACCAGATAAAGGGCTTCCCCTTGCACCGGAACATACACAACTCCCTGCTGAACGGCTCCGGTGAAGTAAAACAGATCGGCATTCTGTAGCATCAAAACTGCATCCAGGCTGTGCATAACCATCTCCTGTTGCAAGTTTTTGATGCGATTATTCAGTTCTGTCATCGGGGTAATGCGCACAATAGTAACTCCTTAAGGCGGACATGCTTCGCCAAATGCATATAGGCTAATTTTAGCAACATTGACATCAGAAAATTGATTTTTTACCGGTTGCCTCAATTGGTTGGCGGAAACGATGCGCCTCAACCGATCAAGCGATCTCCTAAGTGGCGAACCAGGCCATTAACATACTGTTATTTAAGGTCTTTTACATATCACAGTGAATTTTTCAAGGCAAACAAAAAGAAGCTTATTCATTAAAACCACAGAAAATTTTGGATATAATGAATGATTAATTTCTGACGAGGCACAGAGTTTAAGCAGACCAGTAAGGACATGATTTATTTATGTGCAAAAAGCTAAACGAGTATGTCTTTTGGGAGCTTTAGTCGAACATTTCGGCACTTTCCACATGGCTATCCACAGGCAGCTGTGGACGGTATACAATATACATGAGAACCCTTACCACAGACCAACTTGGAAAGCTTAAGAAACCGGCCGGGCTAATGCCCGACCGGTCGGTACAAGGCAACTTTATTCGGCTTTACTTGGTCTCCTTTTTTTCATACCCCCACCCTAGAGTTCGGATGTGCACTACTTAACATCCTGTTGGTAGCGATCCTGATAGTATTTTTTCATCTCATCAACTCGCTTGGGATCGAAGCCCTTAGTGTACCATTCATGTTCTTTGCGTCCGTCGATGTACTTGGCGATGATCGCTGCGTAAACTTCCGGCTTGCCCGCCTTCTCACAAGCGTCCTTAGCTTCAGGCAACAATTCGATGTAGAAGTGCTTGGCAACATCATAGATTCCGTGCCACCAGGCATAATCAGGTCCACTCATAGCCGCACCGTGACGAGCCCGACGACCTTCATGATGCCACAACTCCCAGTAGATCCAGTCGATTTTGTCGTCAAAGTTGCCTTTGGTCAAAACACCCTCGTCTATCAACAAAT
Source organism: Desulfuromonadales bacterium (assembly GCA_030145195.1). GTDB lineage: Bacteria > Desulfobacterota > Desulfuromonadia > Desulfuromonadales > BM103 > JAQYVY01. The sequence continues at coordinate 10,459 of JAQYVY010000033.1, forward strand.
TACGGATTTCCTTGGCAGGGATGCCAAACTTGTCGTTGTAGAGGGCGACAAAGCTATCTAACTGTTTGTAAAAACCTTCAACAAACGGCGCACCATGACAGCCGAAGCAGACATCTTGCATATCAGCGAGTTTTGTCTCCCAATCAGCGGTTCGCGCGGAAACTGGCGCACGCAGGTTCCACGCGAGACGGGTTCCAACGTCGTGCGTGGTTGGTTGGTTACGCGTAGCACTCATGTGACAAGTGGCGCAAGTCGCGGCATCATAATAATCGACGCCAGCAACCCACTTCGGATGGTCCATATTCATTTCGTCTTTGAAGGCCTGATACAGGATGCCATGCTTCGACTCCTCATAGACCTCTTTCTGTGGATGATCTGGGCCAAGATGACATTTACCGCAGGTCTCAGGTTGGCGAGCCTGCTCTTTGCTGAAGCGATGGCGGGTATGACAAGCCGAGCAAGTCCCCTTGGAACCGTCCGGGTTGACCCGGCCGATGCCGGTGTTAGGCCAGGTATTGGTATCGAGGCTGCCATCATTGTTCACCTTGACGAGTGAACCGTGGCACTGCCGGCAACCAACCGCAACCGCAGGCTCCCCCCCAATAGTCTGGCCGAGGATTCCATCCTGGCTGTTCAGAATATCACCGGCCTGGGCATGATGACTGGTTTCCTGCTCTGCAGTCTCCCGGGGATGGCACTGGCCACAATCGCGAGGGGATACGATGACGGCAACGGAGAAACCGTAGTGCTCCATAGCATCCGCATCATTATTGTTTGCTTTGTGACACTCGTAGCAACCGACGGCAGCGTTCCAATGGGCACTGTCTTCCCATTGACGGACCATTCCGGGCGTCTCTTCTGTGTGACAAGCCAGACACTCTATTGTTTCTTCCGAATGGCGAATCTCGGCAAAACTGACAGCAACGGTGAGCAATATGATCACTGAGACCAATACACCCGGCAAAACCAAGTTCACTCTCATGCCAAGACCTCCCTCACAATGGTGTGGATCAAAGAAATTTTACGACGAACCTGTTTGCAATCCGACACTACCTGCAGACTGCAACAACAGGTTAAAAGATAACCTAGATGTAAAATTTCTCAACTTTATGAGGATTAAGCCTATACATATTTATGTGCGCCAAACTTCAGACATAAAAAAACCGGCAGGAGGGCCGGGTTCAAAGAGGGCAGGGATTGACAGCTACCAGACAGGCTCTAATTCATTATACTCAATAAAACGCCGAATGGAGCGCAGGTCTTCCAGGGAGATCTCGACAAACTGTATTCCCATCCCGGTCGGGATGTTCGGGTTTCTCGGGTTTTCTTTCGTATTGACCCAGGCAACACGAGCCTTGCAGGACACCATCTGCTGCTGTTTTGGCAAGCTAAAACGGAGGACTAAAGGTTCATCGGTTGTGAGAGGAAAATCAGTCTTGAGATAGAGGCCGCCAGCACTCACATCAACACTGAATTCAGATAATAGCTGCTGCGGTTCGGGCCCGTAGTTAACCCGAATTTCGGCTTTCAATCGGGAACCGGCTCGAACCTCCAATTCCAGACATTGGCGAATCATCGACAAAAATTCACCGTGATTAATCGGCTTGAACAGGATTTTATCGCAGCCAGCCTCACGGCAAAGATCAGCGATATCAGGACGCCCGGCGGAAACGACCATGGCAAGGGTTGTTCCGGCAAGGGACGAATCCTGTTTGACCTGGCGACAGCACTCCAGGCCATCTATTCCGGGCATAGTCAGATTCAGGAAGGCAATTTCAGGATTATGCTCGCGAATCATTGCCAGCGCTTTACAACCATCTTTTGCAATCAAAAGGTCGAGATCCTCGCGTTGCAAAAAGTTTCGTTCCAACTCCAGAAAGAGTTCAATATCATCGGTCAACAGAATTTTTTTTCGTGTTCCCATCCAACCCCTCTGCCCAAATTAAAATTCATTTGATCATACATGAACTCTTGCCGAATACGAACTTCAATCCTATACTGCCTTTCGGAATAAATCCTTGGAGATACAAACTTTATGTCAAATCAATGGTGGCAGGTTCTGATTGCCGGAAGTTTCGCCGGCGCAGCAACTTTTGCCGGGATGTCGATGGTGCTGGTCAAAGAAGCCTGGAGTCGCCGTAATTCGGCAACGCTGGTTTCCTTTGCGGCAGGAGTTTTGCTCGGGGTCGGCTTTCTGCATATCCTGCCAGAAGCAATGGAGTTGAACCCGAATGCCCCGTTGTTTGTGGTACTGGCGTTTGTGCTCTTCTACTTTCTCGAACATCACCTGCTGATCCATGCCGGGCATGAAGAACAACATCACGTCAACCTCGACATTGATGACTGCCACAGCGATTGCTGTTTGCGGCCGCACCCGATGGGTTTCGTCGCCTTTATCGGTATGGGTTTACACTCGGCAATTGATGGTGTGATCATCGGCACGGGTTTCGAAGTCAGCTACGATCTCGGGTTACTGGCGGCCCTCGGTGTGATTGCGCATGAAGTTCCGGAAGGAATTGCCATGATCGCCATCCTGCTTCATTACGGATGGAAACGCAGGTCGGCCATTCAACTGACCTCCTTTGTCGCCCTGGCAACGCCTGGCAGTGCGATTTTGACCTTTGCTCTGGTACACAATATTTCAACGCAACTGCTCGGGGCCTTACTGGCTATGGCGGGGGGGTCCTTCGTTTACATCGCGGCATCAGACCTGATCCCGGAGTCCCATCGTAGCCGAGGATTCTCAGCGTCGCTGGCACTTTGTGGCGGCCTCACAGTCGCCTGGTTGGCGGGGCTGATGGCGCATTAGGCTTAAACCCCACAATCGCTCGGGTCACCAGCCAGTTTGGCCATGGCGTGAGCTAACGCAGGCAAAACGACTTCCAGGTTTTCCCGTACCGCCTTGGGGCTACCTGGCAGGTTAATAATCATCGTACTTTGCCTGACCCCCACCACCGCTCGTGACAGCATCGCATGAGGTGTTTTAAACAGGCTCTGCATCCGCATCGCCTCGGCCATTCCCGGTATTTCGTAATCGACAACCTGCAAAGTCGCCTGCGGGGTTACGTCGCGGGGAGACAAGCCGGTACCGCCGGTCGTTAAGATCAGGTTAAGTCGCGCGACATCGCTCCATTCAATCAGGGTTCGAGTAATCTCCGCCGCCTCGTCGGGAATCACCTCATAATGGGTCACTTCACCTAGGCCGGCAACCATCGCCCGAATTAACTTGCCGCTCTCGTCAACACGCAACCCTTGAGCGCCTTTGTCTGACAAGGTCAAGACCCCGATGCAGAATGTCGGCACTGACTTCATGCGTCCTCCCCACTCCCGGCAATGGGCAGAAGCTCAAGCTCATCGCCAACTTTGACCGGGCCGCCGTGCAGGACAATGGCAAAGACTCCCTCACGCGGCATGACGCAATCACCGGCCTGATAATAAATGGCGCATCGATCATGACACTCTTTGCCAATCTGGGTGATTTCCAATAGCGCATTGGCTCCGATCTTAAGCCGAGTGCCCACCGGCAGGTGATAGAGATCCACCCCTTGAGTCGTAATATTTTCAGCGAAGTCACCGGGGCCAACATCCAACCCTGCGGCACGCATTTTATCAATGCTTTCAATCGCCAGTAGACTGACCTGACGATGCCAGTCGCCGCCATGAGCGTCGCCGCGGAGGCCAAAGCCATGCTGCAACTCACCTTGACCGATATTGGTCTTACGCTCGCCCTTGGCCTTGCTGCTGCAAACGGCAACAACTTTTTTCGAAATCAACGTCACCTTAACCACCTTGCTTCTTGATTCTGAAATCCAGTTCCTTACGTACAGCCGTAGCGACCATCCTCGATATCTGACGACTGCGAGCCAGCACCTTGAGATCCTTCAGCGATAAGGAACTAACAAAACGCATCGCCTTGGCAGGCGGTGTTTTCGGATGAACCACCAGAGCTTTTTTTATTTCGTAAAGCTTGAGCCAATCCCTATTGAGGAGAATGATACGAATTATCTCATCACTGGAAGTTTTACTTTTAGCTACGGTCAAAACTTCGCCGTCCGTAATCCGCGGATTTTTCATCACCGCGCCTTGAATCAACTTATTCGACTCTTTAATCAGAATCGTTCGCCACTCTTTGTCACCGGTCAGCCCCATCTTGATCTTTTCCGCTACCTTGAGTTCCATAGCGATCTGATACTTTGACATCCCCTCAAAGTCTTTCTCTTCATCCTCCATCAACAGCTGATCTTCATCGTCTTGCGCTCCCTCATCTGTTTCAGCTTCAGCAGAGGTCTCATCAACGTTTTCTTCGGTAGCCGCCTGTCCCTCAGGATCCAGCCAGCCGAGCTTGAACTTCAAAGTACGCTCAGCGAACGGATTTTCAATGATTGCGGCAACAATTTCCGGGTGTTGCATCAGCATATTCTGATGTCCAGCCAGCCGCTCCAGGATCACCTGATTTCCCTTGCGAGCAAGGAACAGGAGCGTTTCGATCCGAACCTTCGGATGCACAATAACCGCACCCATGAGTTCCGTATCTGCGATTCTGGTTCTCGCCACGACTTCAATCAGTTGAGGGTGCAGGCTTGCATCTTTGAGTAAAGGATCAAGAATCGATTCAGGGAGTACCCTCAGCGTCTTAACTGCAGCCTTTTTGATTTCTGCATCCTTACTGTTACACAGAAAGAAAAGCACCGTCAGAAGATCTTTTCCCCCCAGGGGAAGAGCCCCTCGAGCTGCCGACATCTGGGCATCACGAGGGGCTCCCGATCCAACGATACGTGCCACTTGCGAAGAAACCTTTAAGCGCACTGTAGTGGTTTCAGACTGTGTCATAAGTCAGTCCAGTCCTTTATCATCTCTATTCTCAATTTCAAGGCTATTTAACTTTAAAAATCTCGGTCTTAAATCCTGCAACCTCGGCCTCATGGGCAACGGCAGCAGCATCCGCTTTAGAGGCGAAACCACCGAAATGGATACGACTCAAAGTCCTCACCACTTTAACCGGGACGGCCTCGGCCTGAATCCCTTCCTGCTGGAAACGCTGCTTTAATTTCTCGACGCTGTTGCTCATCAGATAAGTCCCGGCGTAGATAATGTACCGGTCACCATCACGGACACTGAAAGCAGCAGGTTCAATCGTACGAGCAAAAGTCAGGGCCTCCTGGGCCTCCGCTTCGGGGAAACTGCCGAGACGCAACCGGGTCATCGCCAGGGTCGCATCTACCGGAGTAATCCGCGGCTCGTAACCAAGCTTCTTGATTTTCTTGACCAGTATGTCACGATTTGAGTCCAACAAGTATGAGCCCGCATCCAGAGCATAGAGTCCGGTCGCAGCTGCAGCTTTCCCCTGAATCGGAGCGGACTGCGTGACTGGCTGAGGAGCAGGTACAGGTAAAGATTCCGGCTGCTGCTTGACAACATCTGTCGTTGCCACAGGGATCGTCTCAGGCTTGGATGACGTCACCACTTCGACGACAGATGCGGACTCAACCACAGGGAGAGGCGGCGTGGAAGTCGCCTCCTGCGCCGACTCAGGAACTGAGGCCGGTGGTGGCACTGCAACGACAACCTTTACCTGCTCCGGTTCAACCTTAGCAGGGGCGGGTACTGTCTGTTGGGCAGGTTGCAGATCGGTCGGTTTAGTCAACTGCTGAGCTGACCCCGGGGCCGGTTTTGGCGGCAAGGCAACGACTTTCTTGATGGGCGCCGGATTTTGGGGTGCCACAGGCGTGGTGCCGCCAAGATCCATGAAATAATAAACCCCCGCACCACCGGCAACAACCAAAAGCAACACCAAAAGCACGATTCGTGATTTGGAACCGCCTCCGTTACGACTCTTTCCACCACGCCCGCGTTTCTGCTTCGGTGCAGGCTCTTCTGGTGCCAGTACCGGAGCTTCATGCTCGCCTTCTGCAAAAGCGCTGCTCAAATCGGTTTCAGGAAAATCGTCGTTGTCGTCAAAAGTAAAATCATCTTTGCCTGGCATAAAATCCTCCGAGGGGCGGATCCATTCAAAGCTACGAATAGACACGCCCCCGTTCCTTTCAAATCGTCAAGTTTTTAAGGTCAACGCACAGACCTGTCACACCTCTTCTTGCTTGAACTCTTCCATCAGCTTGGCCATCAAGTGAGAAGGGACTTCTTCGTAATGAGAAAACTCCATGGTAAAAAGCCCCCGGTCCGAGGTCATGGAACGAAGTTCCGGAGCATATTTCAGGACCTCGGCCATCGGCACATGGGTCTTGACCACCTGGCTATGACCCTGAGGATCCATTCCCAACACCTTGCCTCGCCGGGAGTTCATATCACCAATCACATCACCAACGCATTCATCGGGAACGGTGATATCCATCGACATGACCGGCTCCAACAGAACCGGGCTGGCAGCCAGGCACGCCTTCTTAAACGCCATGGAACCGGCAATCTTAAAGGCCATCTCCGAGGAATCAACCGAGTGATGGGAACCATCGTAAAGAGTGACGCTGAAATCCATCACCGGGAAACCGCCCAACGGCCCCTTGTGCATGACTTCCTGAATCCCTTTATCGACTGCGGGGATATATTGACGAGGAACCACCCCACCAACAACCTTGTCGACAAACTCATAACCTTCACCGCGTTTTTTCGGCTCCAGACGAATATGCACATCGGCAAACTGACCACGACCGCCCGACTGCTTCTTGTGGCGGTAGTGCTGATCGACACTTTTCTTGATCGCTTCGCGATAAGGCACCTTCGGCTCTTTGAGAAAGACTTCGGCGCCAAACTTACGCTTGAGCTTTTCAATGGCAACCTCAACGTGAACCTGTCCCATGCCGGAGATGATCATCTCCTTGGTCTCACTGTCACGGAGCAGAATCAGGGTTGAATCTTCTTCAGCCAACTTTGTCAGCCCACTGAAAATCTTTTCTTCATCGCCCTTATTTTTTGGTTCAAGAGCAAAAGAGATCACCGGCTTCATGGTCACCGGGCATTCGTAGCGGATCGGCTTGGCGGCATCACAGAGGGTATCACCGGTGGTGGTCTCTTTAAGCTTGGCAACAGCCACAATATCTCCAGCGACGGCTTCGCTGACCGGCTTTTGCTTCTTGCCTTCCGGTAGCAGGATCTGGCCGAGACGTTCGCTGCAATCCTTGTTCGGGTTGTAAACCGTAGAATCGGACTTGACGGTTCCCGAGTAGACCCGGAAGATATTCAGCTTGCCGGTAAAAGGATCACTCACCGTTTTGAAGACCATCGCCGAAAACGGTTCCTTCGGATCAGGACGACGCTCTTCGGCCTCACCGGTCTTTGGATTGGTCCCATACTGGGTGCCTTTGTCGATCGGAGACGGCATACAGATAAGGATATAATCGAGCAGTTGCCGGATCCCGATATTGGCCGTAGCGCTGCCGCAGAAGACCGGCGTAAAGACTCCGGTCAAAGTGCCTTCGCGCAGGCCGCGTAAGATCTCGTCATCAGTGAGTTCCTCGGTTTCGAGGTACTTTTCCATCAATTCGTCGTCGGACTCGGCACACGCTTCCATCAACATGACATGCAGCCGCTGCGCCTCATCCTGGTATTCGGCCGGGATGTCAGTCTCTTCGTAGGTGCCTTTTTCATCAAACTGGAAAATCCGAGCCTTCATCTTGATCAGGTCGATAACACCCTTGAAAGCCAATTCTTCACCGATCGGCATATTCACCGCGACCGGGCGACAGCTCAGGGTTTTCTCCATATCATCGACGACCTTGAGATAGTCGGAGCGCTCACGATCAAGCTTGTTAATAAAGGCAATGCGCGGCACCTCAAACTCTTCAGCCCACCTCCAGAGCGTTTGGGTCTGAGCCTTGACTCCGTCAACAGCTGAGACCATAAGGACCGCACCACCGAGAATTCGCATGCAGCCGCGAGTGTCGTGGAGGAAGTTGGTATAACCCGGCGTATCGGCGATATGAAGCTCATGCCCATTCCACTCGCAATGATGCAGCGATGAGGAGAGTGTAATTTTGCGCTTGGTCTCTTCGGGCTCGAAGTCCATATTGGAAGAGCCATCATCCACCTTGCCGAGGCGATCCGTCATGCCGGTATTAAACAGGATGGCTTCCACCAGGGAGGTCTTGCCCGCATCTCCTTGTCCAACGATACCCAGATTACGCAGTTTTTCAGTTTCAAACTTTGCCATGATCTCTCCTTTCAGTGTTCCTCAAAATTCACGAGTTTTGATCATCAAGTCGATAGATTAATACTGTGGCCCGGTCGGCCGATTCAGTTCGTAAATGATCCTGAGTCCTTCAAGAGTGAGACTATCGTCAACTTCGTCAATGGTCTGGCTGTGCGGTGCGATCAATCTGGCCAGACCTCCGGTTGCGATGACGCAAGGGTTGTTCTCGACTTCCTGCTTCATCCGACTGACGATGCCGTCGACCAGACCAACATAACCATAAAAAAGACCGGACTGCATGCTGTTCACTGTATTCGTGGCAATCACCTTCGGTGGGCAGGCGATCTCTACTCGCGGCAACTTGCTGGCTTTTTCGTACAGGGCATCGGCTGAAATCTTCAAGCCCGGCGCAATCGCACCGCCCTGGTACTCGCCGTTATCGGAGAGATAATCGAAGGTGGTCGCCGTACCGAAATCAACCACGATCAAGCTGCACTGTTTTAACGCATAAGCAGCGACGGCGTTGACGATGCGATCCGCCCCCACCTCGCGCGGGTTGTCGTAGTGAATCGACATCCCGGTTTTGGTTTCTAAACCAACAACCAACGGTTGCACCCGGAAATAAGTTTCACAAAAGCTTTCCAGAATATGTAACAGCGGTGGCACCACGCAGGAAATGATCACGGCGCTGACGTCGGTAAAGTACAGTTCGTCAAAGCTGAACAGCTCACGGGCCGCGACAGCCCATTCATCGGCCGTGCGAGTCTGATCCGTGGTCAAACGCCAACTGCGGACTAGTTGTTTTTCCCGGTAAAGCCCGAGCACTGTATTGGTATTACCGACATCTATGACGAGAAGCATTAAAAACCCTGGCACGCGGTTCGCGGTACACGGTCCGCAGTACAGTTAAAATAAGAGCCAAAAAAGTTTATTTCTCAATCCTCGTTCCGCGTCACACGTCCCGGCCTTTATACTGGTCGCACATCCCCTGCATAAATGTTCTCTATCTTACCAGCAGCAGTACGAACCAGCAACGCCCCATCTTCATTCAAACCGACCATTGTTCCCTGAATAATCTGGCTGTTACAATCGACACTCACACTTTTACCCGTCAGATCACACAGCTCAGACCAAGCCGCCATGACCGGTTCATGGCCGTTCGCCAGGAAATCCTGATAAAGGGTATCTACTTGACGCAGAAGTTCGCGGGTAAAAGCAAGCCGCGAAACCGGTTTTCCCAGTTCGAGGACAAGAGAGGTTGCGGGATAACGCAAATCGGCCGGGAACAAATCGGCGGTCATATTGAGATTAACCCCGACCCCCAACACCACGTAATTCACCCGATCCGTCTCTGAACTCATTTCATTGAGCAGACCAGCGACCTTGGCACCGTTGAGCAAAATATCATTTGGCCATTTTACGGTCGCTTGCAGGTCGGTGCAATGACGAATAGCGCGGCAGACCGCCACGGCAGAAAGAAAGGTCAATTGGGGCGCATCAAACGGCGGAATCGATGGACGCAACAGGATTGAGGCATAGAGGTTGACACCGGGCGGAGAAATCCATTGGCGGCCCATCCGACCTTTACCAGCGCTCTGCTGGTCGGCCACCACAACCAGCCCTTCGGCTTCGCCAGCATCCCCCAGGCGACAAGCTTGCAGGTTGGTGGAATCGGTCTGATCAAAACAACGCACCTGTGAAGCCACCCGAGAGCAATTGAGCCCGGCCTGGATCGCTTCGGGCCTCAAGGTGTCTGGCGATTGCAGTAAGCGGTAACCACGCGACGGCACAGCTTCGATCTCATAGCCCGCCTCACGCAGGCTGCTGATATGCTTCCACACTGCGGTTCGAGACACACCCAACTCAGTGCTGAGCCGACCGCCGGAAAGAAAGGAGTCAGGGGCCTGGCTGAAAAGATCAAGAATGATTTCGCGCGGCGTGGGGCTCGTCATGGGCTGTGGGGTCAAACTCCTCTCAGGTAAAAAGCATGGAGATATCGACAGAACGGTAGGAATGCGTCAGAGCGCCAACCGAAATCAGCTTAACACCGGTCTCGGCAATAGCTCGGACCGTTTCCAGATTAACCCCGCCCGAGGCTTCGGCAATGGCCCGTCCGCCGATCAATTCAACGGCAGCAGACAGCTGGTCCAGAGTCATGTTATCAAGTAGCAGGATGTCTGCTCCGACGGCAAGCGCTTCGGCGACCTCATCCTGGTTGCGAACCTCAACTTCGATCTTCTGGGTATGGGGAACGCGCGCCTGGGCACGGGTCACTGCAGCGGTGATGCCACCGGCCGCTGCAACGTGATTTTCCTTGATCAAGACAGCATCGTAAAGAGCCATGCGATGGTTACCGCCGCCGCCCATACGAACCGCGTACTTTTCCAGCACGCGCAGACCCGGAGTCGTCTTGCGGGTATCAACCACAATCGCCGCCGTGCCTTTGACCTCATGCATGAATGCGGCCGTCAAAGTCGCCACACCACTGAGGCGCTGCAACAGATTGAGGGCCACCCGTTCGCCCTGCAACAACACGGCAGCATCACCTTTAATCCAGGCAATGACCTCGCCGCGTTTGATTGTTTGGCCATCTTTCCGCAACATTTCGAAGGCGGTCTCTTCGTCAAGCAACTGGAAAACCCTCTGTGCCACCTCAATGCCAGCCAGAACAAAATCTTCTTTAGCCACCAACTGAGCGCGAGCCGGAGTTCCCGGTTCAACCGTTGCCATAGTGGTCACATCACCGGTGCCGATATCTTCTTCCAGGGCACGCCGCAAAATGGGATCAAGAACGAATGGGTTCATAAACTCCCCAACCTATATAAATGGTAAGAATTTAACTCTATTTTAAAGATTTTTTTATATCACAGCACTCCCTGAACAAGCAAACAAAAACCCTGTAACTATGCCTATTTCCAACCATTACAATCGTCCTGAATGCAAGGTTGAACGACGACCTTGTGCATAAAACGCCAGCCCCCTTATCCGCCCGTACCCACAGGCTCAAGTTTGTGCTATTCTTTTTTGTTTTTGACGCATAACAACCTTATTTTATCCGACTCATAACCCAAACAAAGGTTGTGTTAGCCACCAAGTCACGAAGATACCAAGAGGACCGATTGATGGATACAAACAAAAATCACAACCTTGATATTCTGAAGGACTTGGAGGAAAATCAAAAAATCTCCGTGTGTTAGCGTTTTAGTGACTATTTTCCCAGCTATGGTTACGGTCTTTTTTTCAGGAGTCCCCATGAACAAACTCATAAGATTCAGTCTGGCACTCATTATGCTGGCGACGACCTCAGGATGCGTCAGTCAGACGGTGCACCAGCAAAAGCTCGATGAAAACATGAATTTACGACAGGTCATTAAAGGCCTTGAGGCTGACTACGAACGCCTGGCGGCTGACAAAAAGCAGCTAACGGAACGCAATGACAGCCTCAATCAACGACTCCTCGAAGCGATTGAACGTAGCTCGATACTTCAGGAAGACCTGATGCGAGCCCGCTCCGACCTGACCCGGGTGGAGAAAGTTCTGGCTGACCGCAGTGCCCAAGCAGGGGCGGCCATTACAGAGATGCGCCGGGAGGTCGATCGTCTGACCAAAGAGAGTCATGATCTCAAGCAGCAACTTGAAGCTGAGCTTCAGGCCCGAGAGACTCGCCTGGCAGAGGTGCAAAGCACCTACAATGAGCTGGTCGGCAAACTGGAAGAGGAAATCGAACGCGGCGAGGTGAAAATTTCTGAGCTCAAAGGCAAGTTGACCGTCAATGTGGTTGACAAGGTTCTGTTCGCTTCCGGTGAAGCCGCCCTAAAAAACGACGGCATCAGGGTTCTACAGCAAATCGGCGACATCCTCAAGTCAGCCGTCGATAAGGATATCCAGGTCGAAGGCCACACCGATAACGTTCCGATCCGCGGAACCCTGACCAAAACCTTCCCGACCAACTGGGAGCTTTCCACCACGCGCGCAACCACCGTCCTCCACTTCCTGCAAGACCAGGTCGGCATCCCCGGCGAACGACTCTCTGCGGTTGGCTATGGGGAATACAGCCCTATCGACAGCAACAGCACAAAAGAAGGTCGCGCCCGGAATCGCCGGATTCAAATTGTGTTAACGAAGGCGAAGAATTAGAAATACCAGCCACTGCCTTGGGACAGCTCCGCAACAACTGAACCGGTGACAGAACAAAAAAAAGCGGGGACAGAATTCTCTGTCCCCGTTCACCTATCACTCATCTCTCAACACTATATTTTATCGAAGCAATTTGCCCAGATAGAGGAAAGTTCCACCGACCGTGATACTGGCCAGAACATTGCCAATATTCTTGCACCAGAAAGAAATCTCATAACGTAGCGGGAAAGTATCTTTGATCATCTCAAGGTTGAATACGTCGATATAGAGCTGCGAGCCCTTCCAGAGGAAAATACAGGCAAAGACCACCATAAAAGCGATGAAGCCATTACTGATCGGGGTGTCTTTGACGTTAAGATAGATCTTACGGATCAGGTCGATGTTAATCAACGACAAGAAGACCCAGTTGGTGTTTTCAACTATGCGGATAACCTTGCGCACCTCTTCGGTCGGCGTCGGATTAATCAGCAGAAAAACCAGTGAGGCGGCAATGACCCCGAGAACCGACAGATAAACAAACCGTTTACTGCCCTCAAAATCGAGCGTGCGGGTAAAGACGTAATATTCCTGAAAACCGTGGCTCATCACCAAGATCGAAATGGTGCCGATGATGTGGCCCATGGCCAGCACATAAGCATTATCGAGGCCCGGCAGAAAAGGCATGGCTCCGGGGATAATTTCGCCAAGCAAGATCAGGAAGAAACCAACCGCGATGCTGGTCCAGACCCGGGCATTGCCAATACTGAAATAAAAAGAGACGCCCCCGGCGATTAGCCAGAAAAGGGCCAGAACAGACTGAAATTCCATATTGAGTTCCCCTCGTTGGTTAGGAGGCGACCGAAGCGAAAAGCTATTTGGACAACCCCTTGAAGCCCTTTTTCATTTCATCAAGCATCAGTTCAATTTTGCTCGGTCCGGCGACCAGCTTGGCCGCCTTCGACAGGTTGCCATAAAACCCACTCAGCAAAGCTTCATTAAGCTGGCCACCATTAAGCTTCATTTTTTCGAATTCCTTTTCGACCAGCGACACTCCGAGCTTACCGAGATGCGCTTGCGCAGACCGTTGAAACAGGGCCAGAGCTTTTTGTCGACGTTCGGACTCCTTCATTTCCAGAGTACGGCTGGTGGTGCTCTCCCGCTCCTCGCGTTGGCGACGACGCTCGGTAAGCGCATTATCCCACAAACCGGCCACATCAGCGGTTTCCATAAGATCCGCCAAAGAGGTTTCAATGTTACCTCTGGTGACCAGCACATCGACTTTCGCGCCCGGCTCCCTGGCCACCGACATTGAGCTGTCGGCGGTGGTTTCAATCTCAGTGGACCCGTCGTGAAAGAACCCGAGTGGATTGCCATTCCGGTAAAAAATCAGGGCGATATGTTCGGGGGAATAGATGCGCAGACAACCGTTGCTTTTGTCCTCGCGCATGCGAACCAGCAGTGATTTGATGTCGATAAGTTGCAGATCCTGACCCTTATGCAACATTTCACCGTGCAACAAGGCATGAATGCTGTAAGCGAGGTCCGTGGAGAGGCGATAGATATTCAACACCCCCGACCCGGCCAACGACTCGGCAAAGGTCCGGGCAATGCCATCGTAGGCAATTAAATTCTCACGCTCACTCTGGTAGAGGGCACTGATCAATCGGCCTTCCTGATAAATGAAGACACCGGTCCCATCCGGGAAATCGAAGCGCAGATAACCGGTAAATTTCCCCTGACGCATCTTTCCCAGAGCGCCGGCCAAGTCAACTTTCCCGGGATCAATATTTTCCTTAACAGGATTGCCACGCGGCAACAAGATCATAAGCAGCCCTCAAACTGAAGAACAACGGACTTATCACAAAAGCAGAAGTTAGCCACCAAATCGCCAGGGCACCGAGTCAATACTTGTGTTTTTCTGCAAACATCAAAAAGCGCAAGAGCGAAAGGATCGATCCTTACCCTATAAATCATACTTCGTGGAGCCTTCGTATCTGAGTGGTAAGCACAACCTTTAATTGGGGTTGTAACACCGACAAATAAGGGTTAAGAGATTCCAACTTTTAGGATATTTGTCCTATTAAGTCAAGGTGATTGCCAGCAGCAAAAGAACTTAGAAGAGCCCCGAGTGACGCAATTCGCGGATCACCCGACGTCTTTTTTGCGCAAAGCTACGATAGTCCGCCTCCGCCATTATTTCTACGACAGGCTGCGCAACAGTTTGTAGCAAGACCAACTCTCGATAGGCATGATTGAGCGAACGTCCGGTCATGACGGACAGAGCGGTTGTCAGTTTACTGCGGCCTTCGAGATCGACCCCTTCACTAACGATCAGGTTGCCGTCGATATCACAGAGATGCACGGTGAGGCGACAATCCGGCGCCATCAAACCGGGGCCATCAAGTGTCAAAGCCAGAATGGCGCCGGGGACATCAAAGCTTTCCAGGTCGAGACCCTCAAGCAGTTGTTCAAGACATTCCGGGTGGATGAAACCACGCCTTCGACTACGCAGGTCGAACAAAAAATGACCCGACTGATCAAGCATCCCACCTGCGCAAACCGGGCAACCTGCTAACTGTCGGCGATGACCAATCGATTGCGCCCCAAGAGAGTCAGGCGCGGCAAGGGTTCGCTCATTGAACCGGGCCAAAACAAACTCGGCCAAAGCCTTGAACTGACCATGGACCATAGTATTGCGCGCATGGGTGAGCACCGGTCGAATCCGGCTGGAAAACCCGGAGGCCAGGCTCTCGACCTTGGGACTTTTGCTGATCACGGTATCAACCATCTGGTAGTCGCGCTCTTGGGCAGCAAAGCGCAGGAACTCGTGAACCCGGACCTCGGCATTCAGTCGCGCCCGACTATCAACCAGGCTGGGAATCAGCCAAAGCCGCTCAATCCGACCGACATCAGCCAACACCTTTCGCAAGGTGCTGGCATTGATCAGGGCGGCGCGATCCTTGATCGGCACCAGCACTAAATCAGCCGCCAGCAGCGCTGCCTCGGTAAACCAGTCAAGAATTGGCCGGGTATCGAGTACCAGTATGCCCTCGATGCCAGAGGTACAAAGACGCTGACGCAGCCAGTCCGGTGACTGCAGCGGTGGCTCCAGGCGTCGTGACGAGGCAATATACTGCACACCATACTGACCCAGCGTCACCACTTCGGCAAAGGGCCGGTCGCCCAACAAATCGGCGACACTCCCCTCCGGACGTGGCCCGAGAGCAAACATCTGGTCAACACTGAAATGATTGTCAAAAGAGGCGATGGTGACCGGCAAATCCTCATGTAGGGCCTTGAGATACACCGTCAGGTTGGTGGCGATCGTGGTTTTACCGACCCCCCCTTTTTCACTAGCAACCGCAATTATGAAAGGACGGCTCACTACTCGTCTCCGGCGGCAACAACCTCTTGCAGCTGTTCCCATCGGGCCAGACAGACATCAAGTTCTTCCTGCAAGCCAGCATGCTGGTCAACCAGCTGGTTGAGTCGGGCATGATCAAGCGCCATCTCGGGGGCCTGCATCGCTGTGACTAACGTAGCCAATTGCTGTTCGAGCCCTTCAATGCGGGTCTCAACGGTATCGAGCTGTTTCTTTTGACGCTGGGCTTCGCGACGGGCCTCCTTGCGCTCGGCATGAGAGGCCACCCGGCCAGCTTTGTCAGAGGGAATTTCTGCGGCGGCTTTTGCTCCCGCCTTCTCGACGCGCAAAGCCGAGTGACTCGAATCGCCCTCCCCGGCTTTGACCTGCAGAAAATCCGCGTAATTACCGATATAGGAGGTGGCCAGGTGATTGGCAACCTCAACCACTCGACTGGCCAGGGCATCGACAAAATAGCGGTCGTGAGACACGAAAATCAAGGTGCCCCGATAACCCTTCAAGGCTTCGAGCAGAACCTCTTTTGACGCCAGGTCGAGATGATTGGTCGGCTCGTCAAGCAGCAATAGATTCGCGGGTTCTAGCAACAGAATCGCCAGCGCCAAACGATTACGCTCACCACCAGAAAGCACCGCAACCTTCTTGTGGACATCATCACCATGAAACAGGAACGCGCCAAGCAGGTTGCGCAGCTTCGGTACCATATCGAAAGGCGCGACACGGGTAATCTGCTCGATCACAGTCAAGCTCGAATCCAGGGTGCGCGCCTGATCCTGCGCAAAGTAGCCCATCACCAGATTGTGACCTTCTTCGCGGAGACCTTGCTGCGGAGCTTCCACGCCAGCGAGAAGACGCATCAGGGTCGACTTGCCAGCACCATTGGCACCGACCAGAGCCACCCGTTCGCCCCGCTCGACCGAGAGCTCAACCTCTTGCAGCACGCTCAACTCACCATAACCGTGATTAACCCCGCTGAGACCGACCGCGAGACGACCACCCTTCGGTGGCGACGGGAAGGCAAAGCCGATCTTCTTACGTTCTGGCGGCAACTCGATCCGTTCTATCTTTTCAAGCTGTTTGACCCGACTCTGCACCAGCGACGCCTTATTGGCGTTAAAGCGGAACTTGCTGATAAAAGCCTCGACCCGGGCGACTTCTTCATCCTGGCGCCGCTTTGATTCTCGCAAGGCCGCCACCCGCTCTTCCCGAACCACCAGATAACGGGAATAGTTGCCGGGGTAATCGGTCAGTTTGGCGTGCCAGACTTCGACGATGCGGGTCACCACCTGATCGAGAAAAAAACGATCATGCGACACCAGGATCACGGCATGCGGATAGGAGACCAGGTAGCCTTCAAGCCAGTCACGGGCGGGTAAGTCGAGATGATTGGTTGGTTCATCAAGCAGCAACAGGTTCGGTCGCTGCAACAGCAGCTTCGCCAAAGCAATCCGCATCTGCCAACCACCGGAAAAATGTTCACACGGCTTGTTCCAGTCATTTTCGGCAAAGCCCAGCCCCTTAAGCACCCGGCCGATCTCCGATTCCATGGTGTAGCCGCCACGCTGACGAAAAGTCTCCTGGAGTTCGGCATAACGATCCAGGTCGACCGATACCGCCTCATGACTGATCCGGCCCTCCAGACGTTGCAGCTCTGCCTCAATAACCAGCAGTTCATGCAAGGCCGAGCGCACTTCAACAAAGAGGCTCTGGCCATGATGCTCCAGACCTTCCTGAGGCAGGTAGCCGATCGTGGTTCCCTTGGCCCGCGAGATGATGCCCGCGTCGACATCAACCTGTCCGGCCAGCATCCGCAGCAAGGTGGTTTTACCGGCACCATTCTCACCGCAAAGACCGATTCGGTCACCCGGACGCACGTGCCAGGTCACATCCCGCAACACAACCCGATCGGCAAATTGTTTAATGACATTCTTAAGCTGTAGCATGGGCTTCTTATAGCACATCTGCG
Source organism: Desulfuromonadales bacterium (assembly GCA_030145195.1). Lineage (GTDB taxonomy): Bacteria > Desulfobacterota > Desulfuromonadia > Desulfuromonadales > BM103 > JAQYVY01. Next base: position 28,060 of record JAQYVY010000033.1, read on the forward strand.
CCGTCACTAAAATCTTCATTATCATCGGCAGGCATGAATATGAGAGAGAATCATGACGGGCTCGCTTCTCGATTGACAGCTGACATAAAGATGCCAGAATAGAGCAGTGCCATAATCGAATAAAAGGTTAGCCACGAAGACTCCAAGACAGAGAGAAATTCACGATTTTCTCCTAACCATTTACAGAAATAAAGGTTATGTCTTTTGTCTTTCATCCTTTAATCGGCCCTCTTAGTACCCTCGGGTCCTGGTGGCCAGCACAAAGCTTGTGCGGGTTTATAAGTCCGGAATAGAGTCGTTCGACAGAATTGATCAGGAGATCCCATGGCACGCAAAATTTTCATTGCAGCAACTGGCCAGGACTGTGGCAAAACAACCACGAGCCTTTCACTACTGCACCTGGCCCGCAAAAAATACCGACGGGTCGGATTCATCAAGCCGATTGGACCGAAACCAGTCAAATTCGGCGAACTGACGGTCGATAAAGATGCCGCCCTGGTGGCCCAGGTTTTCGGCCTGGAAAGTGATATTGAGCTGATGTCTCCGGTCGTGGTGGCTCCAGGTGACACCCGCAAAGTACTCGACGGTGTCCACGATAGCGTTCAGCTGAAGAAACAGCTACTGGCCGCTTGCGCAGAGCTTGACCGTCGTTGCGACTTCCTGGTGATTGAAGGCGCCGGGCACAGCGGCGTTGGCTCGGTGCTCGGCCTCAGCAACGCCCGGGTTGCGCAACTGCTCGACGCTCCGGTACTGCTGGTGAGCGGCGGCGGCATCGGCCATGTCATTGATGATGTCAGCATGAACTTGGCTCTTTACCAGATGGAAGGGGCCAAAGTTCGTATTGTCATGCCCAACAAGCTGATTGCCGAAAAACGTGAACGCACCTTGAGCTACATGACCAAGGCTTTTCCCAAACAGGAATTCATTATTCACGGAGGTTTTAACTATTCGCCGATTCTGGCCGGGCCAACCTTGCAACATATCGCCAAGATCTTCAATCTACCGTTGCGGGCAACTCACGAACAGGCGATGAGCATTATCCGGCATATTCAACTTGGCGCCGCCTCCACCGAAAAAGTGGTCGGGATGCTGAAGCCCTCGACGCTGTTGCTGGTCAACAGCAGTCGCGCTGAGCTGTTGGTCATGCTCACCTCTCTATACCACATCCCTGAGTACCGAGAAAAACTCGCGGGGGTACTGATCTCTGGCGTCAGCCCTGTCGCCAAGCTGACCCAGCAGGTTCTCGATGACAGTGACCTGCCATTCATGAGAACCGAGCAGACGACCTCGTCGGTTTTCCAGACGGTCACCAAAGACGTTTCCAAGATTACCGCAGAGGATCAAGAGAAAATTGAGATGGTCAAGCAACTTGCTGAGAAGGACCTCAACTTCGACCTCATTGACAGCCTGTTGGACTGATGTCTCAACCGAGAGAGAGGAGAGCTTGTGTCTTTTTTCTGTCAATATTTTTCAATACTTGCTATAGTCAGGATTGTATCTGCCTTTTTTAAAAGGTTTTTTTGATCATTTCAGGTCATTGCGACCCGTATGGATACAAAGTTTTGACGTAGAATCCCGACCCCGAGCGAGCTCCCAATTCTGGTTGAGCCACATCTCGAGTCGGGGAACCGTCCCTAACAGTTCAAGGTTGTCGTACGCGACAGCCGGGAAGTTTTTTATGTCTAAGAAAATGCTGGTGAACGCCACCCATCCAGAAGAAAACCGCGTGGCCATCGTAGAAGAGGGTATTCTCACTGACCTCAACATTGAAGTTGCTGGTCGAGAGCCCACCAAGGGAAACATCTATAAAGCGGTCGTAGTCAGGGTTGAAACCGGACTTCAGGCCGCTTTTGTTGATTATGGTGCAGAGCGCCTCGGCTTTCTGCAGATCGACGAAATCAATTTCTCCACAGTTAAACCCGACAGTAAAGCCCAGGAAAATGGGCGTCGGCCCCGCATCAACGACCTGCTGAACCGAGGCCAGGAGATTCTGGTCCAGATCACCAAGGAAGAACGCGGCACCAAAGGTGCGGCGCTCACCACCTACATTTCCCTCGCCGGCCGATACATGGTGCTTATGCCGGGCAACCAGACGCGTGGAGTTTCTCGAAAAGCGGAAAGTGACGCCCAGCGCAAACAATTAAAAAAGGCGATGTCAACGCTGGAGATGGCTGATGACATTGGCTACATCGTACGAACTGCGGCCCTCGACCAGACCCGAGAGGAACTGGAACGCGACTACCGCTATCTGATTCGTTTGTTTGAAAGCATCAAGGAGCTAGAACAAAAAGCCAAAGCCCCAGCCTTGATCTACAAAGAATCGAATCTGATGATCCGCTCGATCCGAGATTACTTCACCACCGATATGGATGAAGTCCTGATTGATGACCCTCAGGTTTTCAAGGAAGCTAAGGATTTTTTCAACATGGTCATGCCTGACCATGCGGGCCTGGTCAAATTGCATCAGGAGCGGCGTCCAATCTTTTCCCGCTACCAGATTGAAGAACAGATCGAAACCTTGAGTCGTAACAAAGTCAACCTGCCTTCTGGCGGTTCAATCGTTATTGACCCCACCGAAGCGTTGGTCGCCATCGATGTCAACAGCGGCAAGATGTCTTCAGAGCAGGGCGTAGAATCCACCGCGACCAAAACCAACCTTGAAGCGGCAACCGAAGTCGGCCGGCAGTTGCGCCTGCGCGATCTCGGCGGCCTGATCGTGATCGACTTCATTGACATGCGTGATCGCAAGCATATGCGCCAGGTCGAAGATCAGGTTAAAGCCTCTCTGGAAAATGACAAGGCTCGCGTCAACGTCGGTCGCATCAGCAAATTCGGACTACTTGAAATGAGCCGGCAACGAATCAAAGCAGCGCTGACTCAGGGTTCACACTCGCCCTGCCCGCACTGTAACGGCACCGGCCAATTGAAGAGCCCGGAGACCCAGGCGGTTTCCTTGTTACGGAAAATCCACGCCAGTGCTGCCAAGGGACAGATTAGCCGGGTCGATGCCCAGTTACCCATAGATGTTGCGGCATATCTCTTGAATTACAGCCGTGAAGAACTGGTTGATATGGAGCGGCGCTACCAACTGCAGATTCATATCCACGGCAATCGCGACTTCATGGCTGATCAGATCGAGATTGAGATCCAGAAAAAAGAGAAGGAAACAACACCTTCGCCGGAATTCGTTGCCGCCAGCATTCAGGCTCCGGTCTCTGAAGAAGAGATCCAGCAAGAAACCAACGAGACCTTGTCCGAGGAGAAGACTGAGGCCGAAGCCGCGCCGAACAAAAAACGCCGGCGCCGGCGCCGGCGCAAGCCCGCTAGCGCCGCGACCACAGGAGAGGCTCAGGAGTCGACAACAGACAGTGACGCGTCCGAGACAATGGATACGCCTGCCGAGTCGGCCACAGAACCAACGGATGCTGAGCCTCCGACGAAGAGACCCCAAAGAGGACGACGCCCTAGCAGCAAGGCCAAGACTGCGGCACAGGAAACTGACACCGCCGCAACGCCTGAAACAGACCCGGCAACCGAACCATCGGTAACGACCGACCAACCAGTGGTAGCAACAGCAGACGAACCAGAGGCGACAGAAACAAAACCGAAACGCCGCAGGAGTCGTCGCAAGCCTAAAGCTGCCGTTGACGTAGCCGAAGTTGTAGCAGAGACATCGGAGCAGGCTCAAACCGAGACCGCAATCAAACCAGCGGAACAGCCGGTAGCAGAACAGTCAACAGAAGAAAACGCTGCGGCAGCCCCCAAGCCAAAACCGAGACGGCCTCGTCGGACGACTAAGAAACCTGAAGCGACTGTAGAAACCGCCGCTACGCCTCAAGAGCAACCGACTGTGGCAGCGACCACAGACAATGTGGCCACTGAGGCAAAGCCGGAGCCAAAGAAACCGGTTCGCCGCAGTCGCAAGCAGAGCGTTAGCAGCGAAAAGACCTCCGACCCCGTCGCGGCAAACGAAGTAAAACCAGACGACGCTCAAGCAGCTCAAGTTGTCGCTGAAACGGCAGAAAAGCCGAAGCGAAGTCGGGCCAGTCGCGCCAAGCCGAAAGCGGCAGAGGCGGTCGCAGAGGCCCCAGTAGCAGCAGCTCAACCGGAGGAGGCAAAACCAGCCAAGAAAGCTCCGGTGCGGCGCACCACCAAGAAGTCTCCCGTCAAAGAAACTGCAGCAACAACCAAAGGTGACGAAACGACTTCAGTAAAGGACAACGCTTCTGAAAGCGCAACAGAAGAAAAGGTTAAACCCAAGCGAACCAGGACCGTTAAGAAGAAAGACTAAAAGTCTTCGCGACCGGACCGGTACGCCATACCATGAAAGTCCCAACAACTAAGCAAAAACCAAAAGTAATGGCCGCTTGATTCATCAAGCGGCCATTAACATCACTTCTATCCAAGGTTAAAAATCAGTTAAAACCTTTACCACCAGTCATCTCACGCTCAATCGTCTCGCCGCGATCAACCACAAACTGCAACTGACGGGCATTCGACTTGCCAGGATGAATCCCTTTGAGCTGACGGATTTCGTCTGCGCTGTAACGGTAAGGTACGCCTTTCAGTTCAATGTTACCGCCAGAGTCCATAACATCACCGATCATCTTCATGATGTTGGCTTCGAGACGGAACGACTCAGTGATGGAACCATCAATCTCCACTCGCCAGGCAGCATAGCTGGCTTGAGGATTGTTGCGCACGATGCTGCCACCAACCCGCTTGGCATCGACTACACCAGTCGCCGTATTCAGAACCTTGCCGAACACCTCAGCGATTTCGTAATCGGTCGCGCCATCAAGACGAATCTGCAGGGTGTTTTCATGCTTGCGGGCGTTCTGCATCAGGCGGCCTTGATTTGACGCCGGAGTTGCAGGATCAACCACGGTGGCATACTGATCGCCGCGATCACGCCGCCAGGTGGTCAGCATCTGACCAACCAGGTCGCCAGCGTATTTTTCGACTTCAACAACGGCTTCGTCGCGGTCACGACGAGTCACCTTAAAGGTTTCGGTCAGGCCAACGCCGAGGTCACGGCCGCCGGCATCGTAGCCTTCGCCATCAATGATCGCGGTCGCCTTGTAATAACCATCAGCGGTACGCTTCATCTTTACTTTCAGCCAGACGATGTAAGCCACGTCGACGCCGTACTTCTCACAGACTTCGCGTATCGCCAGAATCGAATCTTCACGAGCGCGCTCAGCGACCCGGTTGTATTCGTTCTCGATGCTTTCTTTGGCGAAAGGGTTGATCACCTCAAAATCGTTGTGGTCGAGATGATTGTTGATCTGGCGCATGGTACGACGGTAGTGAGTCTTGATCTCACCACCTTTGGACGCATCAACGCCCTCTTCCACGTAGAACGGCAGAACCACGATCCGCACCGGGCTGGCAGCGGCGGTTAGTACAGAGCCCAGAAGCATCAGGCTGGCCAAACTTATAACCATTAAAAGATTGAAACGACGCATGGTGGAACCTCCTTAGGATAATGTCATTGTCAAATGACTGAATTTAACAATTGGGTTAATGGTCTTATCGTTGATTGCGTTAAGTTTTCAAGAAAAAAATAACTTACGCTTCATTTCACACACAAAACCTTCGCGGTGTGGACACCGCTCCTACAAAACCACCACCGCTAGTCTCTGTGGGAGCGGTCTCCGTACCGCGAATTATTCCACCAAAAGGACAACACTTCTATCGCAACGCCATTATCACCGCCGAAAAATCACATCAAAGCGGCGCGGGCCTCCGCAAGCCAGCCGTTCCATGTCTCCTGATTCGTGGCAATCCACTCTCTGGCGTGTCGCTCAATGCTGTTCTGTGATTTTTCACCGCGCTGCATCCTGGCGTTCTGTGCGTTAATATCGCTCAACGGGAGGTTAAAAACCTCGAAAAAACGTTTTGCTGCTGGATTCTTTTCGAGGAATCTTTTGTTTGCAACCACTCGGATATCGCTGTTCACGAAACCGGTTTTCAGCGGATCCGTCACCGCACCTTCAACGCGGCTCACCGTCATCCGGTCCTGATTTTCCCTCTGCGATTCTTTCGGGACGATGTCCGGGACATTGATCCATAAAACGTCTTTGCCCGGCTTCAACTCGTCGAGTGTCCAATTCGGCGCCCAGGAATAGAAGAAGACTGGTTCACCTGACCTGTAGCGTGCCACCGTGTCTGCCATGTTCGCCGAGTATCCGGACTTATTTGGATTTATGTAGCGAGTGAGACCGTACGCTTCCAGGTGGTGGGTAATGACCTTTTCACAGCCCCAACCGGGTGGGCAAGCAGTCAGATCAGACTTGCCATCACCATTGTCATCAAAGGCCCGCATGACTTCAGGCCGCTTGAAATCATCCAGCGATTGGATATTAAATTCTTCAACATGCTGCTTTGACACCAGGTAGCCTTGCAACCCACCGGCTTTGGCCACATAACCGATAATCTCAACCCGGTTTTCCCAGCCATTCGGCATTTGTTGGAAATGCAATGGAAACCAGCCGTTGGCCCAGTAGTCAATGTCTCCCTGCATGACCGCTTTGTAGAAACGCGGGTTCTGCAATTCTTTTGACTCCCTGACATCGTAACCAAGCTCTTGCAGGCCGGCGCGTACCAGAGCTTCCTGAAAATATCCGGTGTTCCAGGTTGCCCGAGCGGGCTGTACTGTCACCCCCTTGCCAGGCAAGGGGTTTGCCGCGTGGACCGCCTGGCTTGAACTTTTCGGCTCCGATAGAGATGTCCTTTTTCGCTCTTCCTCCTGAGGCAATTCAAAGCCGGGGATAAAGTCGGCCGAGGCCACCCCCGAGCCAAGCACCAAGGTCAAGAGGATTAGAAAAATATGCATGTTTGAGCCATTCCTTTGCATCCGTTCGAAAGCTTCGCGGTACGGAGACCGCTCCTACAAAAAACTTTCGCGCACCTCGTCCCGCGTCCCATTCTTTACCGCAACTCCACCATCACCGCATCGGCCTTGCCCGACATCAACGGCGTCTGCGACCGATTGGCCTCACGCTGCGCCCAATAAGGCACCTCTTTGCCAAGATAGGCCTGCATCTCACCAGCAGTAATTGACTTGTTGCGGTTCGCGTCGGCCGCACCGCCGAGCCCCTTTAAGAAGAAATAAGTAAAGAGGCTGTGCCGTTTGGCGTTGTACCAGGCCGAGACCTGGTCTTTATCGGCACTGGAGAAAATCACGCTGTTCTCCACATCCTGCAGCGCGCGCACGTTCTTGACCATGGCCGGGCTGATATTCTTGAACAAAGCCCCCGCCGGCGAATCGCCGGAGAAGCAGGCATCGAGCACCACCGTCTTGCTCTTGACCGGCAGGTCACGCAACACCTGGTAAAAGAGATCGAGCGGATAACCGTTGTTGGCGATAAAATCAGCCTGGGCATCCACCGGCACCAGGTAGGCGCTCTTGCCATCGGGGCCGGGCGCACCGTGGCCAACATAGTAAATAAAGACTTCCGATTCACCACTGCGGACAAAGTTGTGTAACCGTCCGCGCGGGTTGTCTTTGCTGCCAAAGATATTGCGCAAGTCACCGCTGGTGGTGTCGGTCTCGTAGATGATGTTCTGCGGATCGTAGCCGAGCACTTCCACCAGGTACTTCTGCATCACTCGCGCATCGCGCCCGGCCCAGCGCACATCGCCGATACCGCGATCCTGGCTGGCATAGTTCTGGTTGCCGATCACCACCGCCACCGCATGCGGGCGCTTGACGGCACCGCGCGGGATGTTGTCATCAACATCAACCTTCAGGTTCAGATCGGTTGAAGCGTTGTTCGTGCCAGTCGATAAACCGGCCAACAGTTGATCGGCCTTGCCGCCGCCAGAACTCTTTTTACTGCGCGCCACAGCCTTGGGCACTTCGATCTCGACCGCCTCGGCAAGAAAGGCTTCCAGCAGCTTGTCGGAGGTGGTCTGGAAGGCTGATACCGCCGGGTACTTCTTCGCCAGGTCACGCGCCTGAGCCACCGCGGACCCGCCCTTGCCCGCCTGATAGTTGGCGTAAAGGTTCTGCACCATCACATCGGCCACATCTTCAAGAGCGTCGCCGATCTCTCGATCACCGGGGAAACTCTTTTGGGCAGCCAAGCCTGCAGACAATGCATCCTCAGTGCGGCCCAAACTGTTCAAAGCCAGCACCTCGGCTCGCGCCGCATCGGGGATATTCGACAGCTTTTTCAAGCCGGCCAAACCGGCCTGGGTCTGGCCATTTTTGATCAGCTCAAGGTTATGCGCCAGCGTCGCATCCAGAGCCTGAGCATAAGCAGACTGGATCGATTTATCAGATGACCATTTCTGTTTGGCCTGTTGAGCGGTAGTCATCGCGGCTTCAAGATTGCCAGTGGCCAGTTCGGCCTGAATCAAAGTCGCCTGAACAGATGGAGAGCCCTTATCGAGCCGGGAGGCTTTGCGGGCATACTCAAGAGCCTGACTCGCATTGACGCCCTGCTCCAGCATCACCGCCGCCAGGTTGTTCAACCAGGCAGAACGGCTGCCATCCAATTGCACCGCTTTTTCCAGAGCACTCTGGGCATCGGCCAAACGCCCGTACTGGTAATAGGCGACCCCCAGGTTATAGCTCAGGCTGGCATCATCGGGGCAGAGCTGCTGAGCCTTGATGAAGAGCTTGAGGCCAGAGGCCTGATCGCTGGTAAACTTTTGGGCGCCTTTACCGGCGATTTCGCTGGCTAAGCCGCAGGTATCGGCGGCCAACAACGGCTGGCAGACCAGGCCGAGCAGGGCTGTAGTCAGAAAAAGTAATCGTACCAATTTGTGCATTGTCGTCTCCTGTTGCAACAATCGGAATCCACCAAAAACCACAAAAACTTCGCGGTGAGGACACCGCTCCTACCAAGAACTGTCCCTACTTCCACAATCGTCCTCGACTTATTTCAACTCAGCCAACACAACCGACCGGTCACCATTGACACTCGGCTCTTGAATAATGTTGTTGAGACGGCTTGCCATGTACGGAACTTTCTCCGTCAGATACCCTTCAATTTCGGCAACCGTAACCTTTCGGTCCTGATTTGAGTCGGCCGCGCCCTGCAGTGCTTTCAAAAAATAATAGGTAAACATTGAATGGCGCTTCTCATGGTACCAGGCTGAAACCTGGTCAACTCCGGCACTGGTAAAAACGATAGCTTTTGCAGGTCCCTTAGCCAGTGCTTTGGTTTTGACCATGGCCGGGCTGATATTACGAAACAACAGCCCCTGCTCCGAGTTGCCAGAGAAGCAGGCATCCAACACCACGGTCATCTGTTTGGTCGGTATTTCCGCAAGGTTCTTGTACAGAGTTGCCAATGAATAACCGCTGGCGCTCAAGTATAGGGGGTCGGCATTCACCGGCACAAAGTAGGCATCGCCACTTTTCAGGTCGGGAGCCCCATGGCCGGTATAGTAAACAAACACCCGAGAGGAGCCCTTGGGGTCGACCCATGCCGCAAGTTTGCCACGCGGATCGCGATCGGTTCCGAAGATCATATTGAACTCAGACAGATCGGCATTCTCGGTGAATATAATGTTCTTTTTATCGAAACCAAGGGTGCGAATCAGGTATTCCTGCATGATCCGGGCGTCACGAATCGCATATTTAACCTGCGGTACACCGGCGACCGTGTAATCCCGGTTGCCAATCACCACGGCAATATCGTATTCACCTGCCTTCGTGCCGATCGGGATATTATTATCAACATCAACACTCAAACCTGTCGCCTGAGTGATCGGAGCCTTTGCGTTAGCCGAGGCCTGAACCGACTGGACCACGACCTGATGGTTTTTTCTTGCAGGAGCATTCATCTCAAGCGCGAGTGCAGTTGACTGAGCAAACCTGGGGCGAGATTCATCGATCTGAACAGTGACGGGGATTTGTTCGCCATTTTTTATTCGGCGATTGGTGTAGAAGCTGAAAGAGACATCCTCGTAGGCGCCAGACTTCAGTTCACCAAGCTCGAAATTTGTGTCGCTGCCAGCGGCCAGGAAAACGTTTGGCCCCAGTTCAATGCGAGCCATAACACCACGGGCATCGCCTTGGCCAGTGTTTTGAATTCTGGCTGTCAGTTCTACAATTTCGAGCGGTTCAATTCGAGCATTGCTGTTCTGATCGGCAATTCCAAGATCGGCAAGGATGAGGTTCGGGGGCTCCAGCTTGTTACAATCAAAAACCAGGCTGACCGGAGCCGGCTCGAAACCATTGGCTTCATACGGGGTCACGGTCACACGCGCAGAGGTTGTTTCAAGGGACTCACCGGCCGCCAGCTTAACCGAACGCGTCACCTTACCACCTGCCGGGATATCACCAAAAGTCACTTTCTTTGCAACATCAAGCCCTCGAACCGGGGGAGACACAGCAATAACAGCTTCGACATCCTGCGCATGACCTTTGCCAGTATTAACGATCTCAACATCGAGGGTTCCTGTTTCTTCTGCATCGAGGGCCTTGTTGCCGGATGATTCGGCAAGAGTGACATTAAGCTCCAGCACAGGTGGATGGGAGGGCTTGCTGGGAGGTACATTTTTACTATTGGATGCAATGGAATGTTGTTTTTGAGCCTTATCAATGTAGACAATCCCATCTCTTTTAGTTTTCTTCAACTGATTAACATCAAGAACTAAGTCAAGTGCTTGATCCCAAGGGACATCTATCAGACGAAGAGTAATTTTACCCTTGACTTCAGGTGATGCCATTATTGGCACGCCACTGACATCGCTTATCAACTGAAGGATGTTTTTGATCTCGGCTTCGTCAAATACCAAGGTGATTGGAGAGCCACTGTAGTCCTTTTCAATTTTTCCCCACGACACAACCAAACCACTATCTAGTTCTGTCACCTTGACGTTAGAGAGATCACCACAAGCAGAATCGAAGACAAATCTTGTCTTATCCGAGTACGCACCTATTCTCAGCCCTTCAAAGCAGCTATCATCCATACGAAAAGTGCGCTCTTTAAACCCCGGCTTGGCATCATAAATATCGAGCAAAAACCGCGGTGGTTTGCCTAATGTGAAATACTGATATTTTTCTAGTTTTGTATTTACATTGAAGGTGACTTTGCCAGGGTCAAAGACAGGGGTTTCTACCTGTCTTTCACGATCATCCGTTCTTTCTGAAATTGTCGTTGCAATATTTTTTGCTTCTGCATGGGCCGAAATCCCAGCAAAGCACAGAGAATGGAAACAAATAAGAAGAGCGAAAACAAACAGAAATAATCTTGTCATGGTTAACCTTAACGATATTAAACTAAATCAAAAAGCCAAAATAAAAAAGCCTAAATCAGCACGACTTGAATCAAACAGCAAAGCAACATAACGGATAAATCTCGACTAATTACAATCCGGCCCAACCATGTAACCAACCACCTTCTCACTCCAGCCAAAATTTTCCTTCAACAACGCCGACACCTGGCGAATATCGCCGCCCTGCGCGCCAGCATAGATGGCGTTCTCCGGGACCGGCAGAAAAGAGAAATCAAGCGGATACTTGCTGGAAATCACCTTGATCCCCTCATGGATGGTCTCGCGTTCATCCAGAGGATAGAAAACCAACTGGATATCATCCTCAAGGGCTGATGGCGGAAAGTGCAGGCGACCAGTCGGTAACGGCTGATCTTTCATGATGGAGTTGGGATAGAGCAAGGTGACAGTGTGGTCGGCGGCAAGATTGAGCAGATAGACGTGACTACCTGGCTCAGTATTAACGATCACCTTGCCGGGAGTACCAGACGGATAGCAGGCGGGATTCCGATCAAGGGCGGCAACCAGCTTTGGTCCTGACGTCGCAGAACCGTCAACCAGAGTCTCAACTTCTTCTTGAAAGACATTGCCT
>JAQYVY010000034.1 GCA_030145195.1 Desulfuromonadales bacterium
ATCATATGGAACAAGGTTCCGTAACAAAAATCACACGGCAGCACCTAAGTTAGACATTACGAAAACATCTTCCTGGAACGTCCCGAGTCTAACAGCATAAGCGCACTGGGGAGCGAGTGTTAGCCGAGCGTACCGTCTGCTTCGGGAGCAGGGGGTCGCAAGTTCAAATCTTGTCATCCCGACCAGTATTTACATGAGAGCGACCTCCCCGGGGTCGCTCTTTTCTTTTGAGCTCCGGTCCTATTCCGGTCCGAAGTATCCTCCCAATTGACAGTTTGATGATTCGGGGATGTAGTGTTTGAATGTTCCGGGGCGGGGTTTCGTCTCCGGGCCAATTCCGGTACGGAGGGGTAAAAACAGCAAAGCCGCCACCCTCTCAGGTAACGGCTTCACTTGATACTATGATGTTTACGAGTCTCTACTTGATGTCGCGATAGACAGGATATCCACTTTGGCTGACAAGACTGATCTTTCCGTCTTTCTCAACAACGGTTCCTTTTTCCGTGCCCCAGGAACTGGTCCAAGCCATGACCAAAACAGGCAAACCAACCTCAGTTGTTTTGATATGCCAAGTCCCTGTTGAATCGGTATTGGTAGAGCTCCCTTTTGCCTTACCATCCTCAGACAAGTAAAGTTGGCAAAGGTTTCCCTTCTCAGCAAAAACACCGGTCAAAGCTTTCCCAACGAGTCGGTCTTTGATTTCCTGCTCAGCGAGAACCTTACTGCCCGTTTTCTGTTCAAGCTGCTGAGTGGTGATAGGTGTAGTGGCACAACCGAAGACAAACAAAGCGAGAAACAACAGTGCAACTTTTTTCATATTTAGCCCCCTGGATAAAAGATTAACAACTCATTAAAATATCACCAGCAGATTGACTTTACAATCGATATCTAATCTGGGGCGGGTTTTGTCTCCGGGGCTATTCTGGGGTCTTGGTGGGGGGAATAGGGTTAGGTTAATCTGATGTCCACCCAGTACCCCATAAATGATAATGGATTTCATTTTCTTCTTGACTACACAGAGCAGATCCCTTAAATTCTACCCTGACGAGCAAAACAAATAGGGCACAGAACAAAAGTATCAGCACTGAAGGAGCTACAGGCATGGACATGCATTGGAGCAAACTTACTCATCTTTTCCCAGAAGAGGAAAACTGCTTAGCAAGTTTTATCGCATGGAAAGCAGCTGAAGTCATAGCAGGAGCAAAACCTGCCAACTTGATCAACATTCCAAATCGAAAGCTGTCTTGTGGACGCAACATGTACAAACTTTGGGGGAAGTACAAAGTATCGGACCTGACAGAAGAGAAAATTTGGAGCCTTGAGCTACAAGACAACGGCAACCGCAAGCTCGATTTGATTTACAATCCAGCTGAGCTTGAAAAATGTCTCAAGAAGGTTCCGATAAAGAAAGCGTTGACCTCACTAAAATACAACTACAACAACGTAGACGAAGCCCTCAAACATCTTAAAAAAAGAATGAAAGGAGCGGACTTCCCACATGAGATCGGTTTTTTCCTCGGCTACCCAGCAAAAGATGTCTATGGCTTCATGAGATTATGTGATTTACCGGTCGCAAATAAAGTCCCGTGGAAAATGTACGGGAAGCTTGAATCAAGCATTGCCGTCCTGAATAAGCATAGAGAAGCGAAACAGCTCATTGTTGAGGCTCTGTGTTCTGGGGAAAACCCTCTTTCAATGATAAAAAATGCGGCTTAAACCAAACAATGAAGATCATTTCCAAGGAGTTGAATATGAAAACAATTGTTGCCCCCTTTCTTTTCCTCATTCTCATTACAACCACAGCGGATGCGTCTGCGATCTCTTACAGGGAACACATCAAACCAATTTTCGATTCTCAGTGCATTTCATGCCATGGTGAATCTGCCCCTGAATATAAAGCTTTCAAATTAGACAAGAGCAAATGGAAAGCACAAAACCTTGGCCCGCGCATGGACAGCTACACGTACCTAGTCTACTTCACAGGCTGGCCTGATACTGGAGCCCTCATGCGTCGGCTTGACAGTGAAAAACCTGGCAATATGTACCAGCACCTCGGAAGCACTGAACAAGAACGTGAAAAGAACCTCTCTTTGTTCAAAGCATGGGTAGGCGGCTGGACACTTAAACGCTTCAAGGACATAACAAAAGAAGAGATTTCAGCCATCAAAGTCGTTTACTGAGCAGAAAAAACCGAGCAACGCTCAACGAGCCCCAGCCATCCCCGGTTGGGGCTTTTTCATTTCCACAATTCTGCCTCCCCTCCCCACCCCCAAGTTTTCGCCTAAGGACCGGAATAGGACCGGACCTTCTAGCCAGCTTTCTAGAACCCCAGCAAAACTGAACATTCACACCAGTAGCCCAAAGAATACCTTAATCTGTGTACCAAAAATTCACTCAAAGGAGGACACCATGTTCAGACGATCCGGGATGTTCCGCAGCCGTACGCACAGTGAGCAAAGCGAACGCTTCTGCTTCGGGAGCAGGGGGGCGCAAGTTCAAATCTTGTCATCCCGACCATTAGTTACATGAGAGCGACCTTCCCGGGGTCGCTCTTTCTTTTTGTTCTCAGGTCCAGGGTCTGGTCCGAAGTATCCTTCCAAGTGACAATTTAGGTGTTCAGGGATTTAGCGTTGGTGTGTTCCGGGGCGGGGTTTTGTCTCCGGGGCAGATCCGGGGCTCTTTACAAGGGAGGCGATATTTTCTTGACTACATACCAATAAGCATATATATAGATTTACAATCTAACACAAAGGTCATAGTTCATGAACGTAACAACCGCAACGTGTAGCAGACCTTCCGTAAAGAGCTTCAACTATAAGTGGCTTCTGGGCCTGATCATGGTCACCGTTATTGCCTTGGGCTGGAAATTCCCTTTGCTGGGATTTGTTGTGCCAATCGCTATGAGTGCTGGCATCATTGGTGGCTTTTTCAGGGGACGATGGGTATGTGGCAATGCATGTCCAAGGGGCAGTTTTCTCGACACCTGGTTCAATTTGGTATCAGTAAAAAGCGACATCCCCGTTCTCTTGAGAAACACCAAGCTTCGATGGCTTACTGTTACTGCACTAATGACTCTCATGGTTTTTCGCTTGTCTCAAAATCCAAACGAAATCAATCACTGGGGGTTTGTTTTTTGGCAGATGTGTATGATCACAACCATCGTGGCCATTGGGCTTGGCCTGCGCTACAGCGCAAGAAGTTGGTGTTTGATTTGCCCAGTTGGAACCATGGCTGGCACTGTTGGAGGAGAAAAACACCCATTACATGTATCTTCAACCTGTAAAGCATGCGGAGCATGTGAAAATAGCTGCCCCATGCAACTCGAAATTGCTAGATACCGTCACTCAGGAATATCCGAAGAGCAAGATTGCCTGAAATGCTCATCATGCATAAATGCATGTCCACGTAACAATGTCTTGAGTTGGCCAACCGGAAAGGCAGCATAATGATTCGTAAAACAGTTTCACTAACAGCACTACTGAGCTTAATATTCTTGATGCTAACAAGCATCATCCTTTACATCATTCCTGCTGGTAGAGTTGCGTATTGGGCTGACTACCACTTGTGGGGGCTAACTAAAACACAATGGGGAGACCTCCACATAAATCTTGGCTTTCTGTTTTTTGTGACGATCCTGGTTCATTCCTATTACAACTGGAAAGCCATTACGACATACATGAAAAACAAAGCAAAGGAGTTCAAGCTCTTTACCAAGGAGTTCAATATAGCCCTGATTCTTACGCTTGCATTCTCGGTCGGTACGCTCTATGAGACCCCACCCTTTTCTTCAATCCTCCAATTGGGTGAGGACATCAGTTCCAGGGCTAACGCATTCTATGGTGAACCTCCCTATGGACATGCAGAGCTATCATCTCTACAAACGTTCTCCAACAAAATGGAACTTGAACTTTCTCAAAGCATGAAGCGATTGAACGATTCTGGCATTTCACTTGAAAACAGTGGCCAGACACTCAAAGAAATAGCAGATGCAAACAATGTCTCTCCAAACGACATATACATAACAATTTCACCACTAGTTGAGCGTATCAAAACATTTCCAAAGGAGCCTCCAGCAGGCCTTGGGAACCGGCCGTTGATTGACCTGTGTCAGGAATACTCTGTCAGCATAAAAACCGTTCTATCCATTTTGGAAAACAACGGCATTGAGGCTAAAGAGACCATGAGCATCAAAGAAGTTGCAAATCTTGCAGGAAAAGACCCTTTCACCACTTACGAACTTATTCGAAGCGAACTATAGTAAACATCTCATGATATTTGAATGTTAGCCCTGACGAGACATGTTGGGGTTTTTATTTGACCTGAATTTGCAATTTCAACTCTCACTACTACGGGACTATGATGATTTTCAAAATGCTTAACAAAAGGCCTGAGATGAGGCCCATTTGTCCTGGCCAAAAAGCAGGAAAACTATTCTCTAAAGGACTTAACTGTACCCAAGCAGTATTGCAAGCAACGACTGGCAGAAAAGACAAAGACATTATGAAAATGGCGAAAGCATTTGGTGGAGGGATCAGTGATAGAAAGTGCCTATGTGGAGCAATTACTGGGGGCTTGATGGCTTTAGGACTAAACGGTAAGAGCAAAAAATCAGGGGAGCTAATTGATCGATTTAGAAAAGACCAAGGAGCAACATGCTGTATTGCCCTCTCACGTGGGCTCAAATGGAAAAGTAAAGAGCACCTAAACAATTGCCGCCGGATTACTGAAGAGACTGCAAAAACTGTTTCTGACCTACTCTAAACAGAGCCATAGGCCCAGCCCTTCCCGGTTGGGGCTTTTTCATTCCCACCATTCTGTCTCCACTTCATCCCCCAATTTTCACCTCAGGACCGGACCTGGACCGGGCCTTTCCACTGACTTCCCACAAAGCCACTGAACATCTGCACTCCCGCCAGTAGCGCAAAGGATTACATAATCTGTGCACCCAAAATTCACTCAAAGGAGGACTGTTAATCGGCATGCAAAATGCCCCAGAGATATACCCATATGGCTGATGATAGCTTGCAGACAGCTACGGACAATATGTCGGGGGTGATTGATAGGGCCGTTGGTTGACAGAGCAATCGTTCGTATTGTAAGAACATTGCAACTATTTCAGGAGGAAGACGATGAAGGAATACAAACTCTACAAATGTAAGATCTGCGGCGACCCGTATCTTGGCGATCATCCGCCCATCAACTGTCCCTACTGTGGTGCAAAACAGCACTACTTTGTTGATGCAAAAGAATACGTGAGTCCGTTCACCCAAGAGCACAACTTCACTCAAGAGGAAAGGGGCAATTTCCAAGCAGCCCTCGACATTGAGATCAGCAACGCCAGTTTCTACAAGAATGCAGCTGAGACATCAGAAGAAGACTTTCACAAATGGCTCTTCAAAGCCTTGATGAAAGTGGAGTCTGAACATGCCAGCATTTTTGCAAAGCACCTCAAGATCACTAAGCCTGACCTATATGTGGCTGAGGCAAGCACTGACGGTGAAGAAAATGTTCAGGAAAGCCACCGTCGTGAAGGGATTGCGATTGAGTCCTAC
The DNA here is from genome assembly GCA_030145195.1 of Desulfuromonadales bacterium. Lineage (GTDB taxonomy): Bacteria > Desulfobacterota > Desulfuromonadia > Desulfuromonadales > BM103 > JAQYVY01. The sequence continues at coordinate 5,553 of JAQYVY010000034.1, forward strand.
AGAAAGTTTTCAGAAACTGCTACAACTCCACGAGCCAAGCAGGTATTCAGTGCATTGGTTGAGATCGAGGAAGACCATCTGAGCCTAGAGGACTGAGGCATAACAACAATCAACTATTGCAAGAAAGCCGTTGTCGAAAATGACAGCGGCTTTTTTCATGGCCTATCCCAAATCGGGGTGGGCCTTTTTCATTTCCAGGAGGACGACATGATCAGACTCACATTCAGACAACAAGCCCTCAGTCTCAAGGACACAATCCACGGACTGGCCGTCATACGCTCAATGGAGTTCTGGGGACACCTCAAACCTGCAACAGAGCTGCAATCATTGAATCACCGGATCTTTTAACCCATCAAAGCAGCCCCTTAAGGTGCTGAGACCACAGGAGTGAAACTGATAAATAGGTATTTCCCTTTTTCTTGCTTCAGCGATGGCAGCATTCCTGGCACTGTGCGAGACCTTATTAGTAAAAACAACGACTGCATCGCAATTTTTTATTTTAGACTGCATGCTTGAATGAGATTGGCTGAAAATACTAAGCTTGATTCCATGTTTTTTGGCTTCACCTTGGTAGTGCTTAGCCAATCGGTCCATACCTCCCACCAATGCTATACTCATCAGGGCCTCCTTTTCTCAAGTTTGCTTGTTTCTATCATATTGAAAACAGTTTTCAATTTCAAGAGGAAACATGCCGACTCTCATTTTTATAAAGCCACTGCGTTGGACGGCAATCTCACTGGCACGTGAGCGAAGCAAACGCTTCTGCTTCAGGTACCGGTGCGCTATGGACAGCTTTAGGTGACATATCACCGTTCAATAGCACCTTTCTGTCTCCAAGCCTGCCCAACACAACTTCGACGGCTTCAGAAACCTTTGTTCAGGACTTTGCCCTTTTTGTCGCACTCTCACTGATAGTGTTGCGTTTTGTATGCTCTCGGATAAACTGACCTTTCACGAGTGAGTCTGTAATTGAAAAGCGACACAGCCTCGCCAAGAATAAGGAGATTTAGATGTACGCCATAGCGGTTAACGGAAGTCCCAGAGCAGGGGGGAACACGGAAATACTTCTCAAGGAAGTACTCAGCCAACTGGAGAATAACAACTGGGAAACAGAGCTCGTAAAAGTTGGTGGCACGGCAATCAGAGGATGCCTGGCCTGTTACAAATGCTTCGAGAATAAAGACAACGAATGCATCATTAAAAACGATGGATTCAACGAGATTTTCGAGAAACTACTCAAAGCTGACGCTATGATCTTAGGCTCTCCGACTTACTTCGCCGCTGTATCTGCAGATTTGAAAGCACTGATCGAACGAGCGGGATTTGTTGCCTATGCCAATGATCATGCATTTTCTGGAAAGATTGGCGCTGCGGTTGTTGCCGTCAGGAGAGGTGGCGCGACCCATGTCTTTGACAGCATCAACCACATGTTCCAGATGTCTAGAATGATCATTCCAGGCTCTACCTACTGGAACATAGGGATAGGTCGTGACAAAGAAGAAGTTAAGAATGATGATGAAGGCATGGCGAATATGCGTCATCTGGGGAAAGTGATTGACTGGCTGGGTCGTTCAATAGAATCGACAAAAATCGATTTTCCGAAAGGATGACATATAGAGCATATTGAAAAACACCCTGACGAGCCCCTCCAAGAACAACATTCGATATGTTCCGCAGCCGTACGCACAGTGAGCTAAGCGAACGCTTCTGCTTCGGGAGCAGGCGGGCGCAAGTTCGAATCTTGTCATCCCGACCAGTATTGACATGAGAGCGACCTTCCCGGGGTCGCTCTTTCTTTTTGGCTCCGGTCCCCGTCTGGTCCGAAGTACTTCCTAAATGACAATTTGAGGTTTCAAGAAATGTAACGTTGGTGTGTTCCGTGGCGGGTTTTCTTACCGGGGCTCTTCTGGGACGTTTCTGGGGCAGGTGCTTTTTAGTCTCTGCAGTGAGGGTTGGGGAAACTTTCGGCCTCAATAGGATTGAGGCACGGGAGCGGCATTCTTGGCAGGAAAATACCGATGACGGTGCGGTGGCGCCAACTCAGTGAAGAAAGAAAAATCCTACCGACATATTACAGCTGGGACTTCCGTCTGTTTCCGAACCGTTTTCAACAGAATATTTATGCAATTTTTAACCATTAACCGTGTCCACTATTCGTGGATAAGGCCAAGTGCAGAGGTAAAATCCCCCTGTCCAATCTTTCTTTTTCGGTGGCGGCAGAAATTATCAAATTACGTGTAAGGTAAAAACTAGGGATAGCTACACCTTGTCAATATCAGTCCTCCCTGCAGCAGTATCTTGTTTCATGATTGGTACGTTGACCGTGTAAGAAAAATCGAGCGTAACGCGTAGTCCCGGTTCGTTGTTCTCTAGACGGATGCCGGCATGATGCAATGAGACAACAGCGGCGACCAAACTCATTCCGAGACCGTTGCCAATGGTTGAACGGCTTGCTTCGAGGCGGGAAAATCTCGGGAAGACCTGATATCGAGATGGCTTATGGAGCGCTGTTGAAAGTGTATGTCTAAATTGAGGTTAACCCCTCGCGGATGGCGTACTTGGTCAGTTTGGCGACATTGTGGATGTCGAGTTTGCGCATGATTTGGGCACGGTGGGCCTCGATGGTTTTGACGCTTAAGAAGAGCTTTTCGGCGATGTTTTTGGTCGAATGCCCCTCAGCGAGGAGCTGAAGAACCTCACGCTCACGCGGTGAAAGGGTTTCACTTTTCGGTGTCGTGGTCTGCTGTATCTGGGAACGGTAGTCCTTGACCAGCAAGCTGGCAATCTCTGGGCTCAGGTAGGTTTTCCCCTGACAGACCAAGCGGATCGCCTGCACCAACTCGTCAGAGACACAATCCTTCAGCAGATAGGCTGTTGCTCCGGCTTGGAGCATTTCGGCGACGAAGTGATGATCGGAGTGCATCGACAAGGCAATAATTTTGGTTTCCGGGTTCTGCTTGATGATCTGACGGGTGGCGTCAATGCCGTTCAGGTTCGGCATGGAGATATCCATAATTAGCACGTCTGGGTGCAGCTCTTGATTCAGTCGGATCACCTCGCGGCCGTCACTCGCTTCACCGACGACCTCGAAATCCTGCTCCTGATCGAGCAGGGAGCAAATGCCTTCACGGATAATCCGATGGTCATCAGCCAATACGATTCTGGTGTTCATTCGCTGTTCCTTTTTAAGTCTAGGGTCATGGGAATCTGCAACTGGGAAGTAGTTCCCTGATTTTGTGGCGAAGAAATTTCGAAGTTGCCGCCCAAATAGGTCAGCCGCTCACGAATATTCAGCAGACCGAAACCATCCTGCTGTTTTTTGCCGTTCGCTGCAGTCGTCTGTAACCCGATGCCGTTATCGGTAATAGAAAGCGACAGAATGTCATCGACGATCTTAAGTTCTATTTTGACATAACTGGCCTGGGCGTGCTTGACGATATTCACAAGCAATTCTCGAACTGTTTTAAACAGCAGCACCTTGGCCGCTTCCGGAAGCTGAACTTCCTGCCCATTGCTGATCAGTTCTATTTCGATGCTGTTGTCGCGCAGAATACTTTCCGCCAGCCACTTGAGGGCCGCAGAAAAGGTCAAATTGTACAGCGCCAATGGGCTCGTTTCCGTAGTTAGTGAACGTGTGACGCCGATCGCTTCGTTGAGGAAGGTCTTGATATCGGCCAGCGCGTTCTGACAGCCGGAAGTCTCGGCGTTTTTTTCCAGCGCCGACAGGCGGATCTTGGTCAAGGCTAGGTTTTGCCCCAGGTTGTCGTGTAGCAGCTCGGCCAAGCGGCGTCGTTCCTTCTCTTCGGCTAGGGTCAACTCCATCGACATCGAGCGCAGCCTGGCATTTTTATCGGAGATTTCGCGGGTTTTCTTTTCCACCTGGTAGCGAGCGAACAGGGAAAATCCGAGCAGCAAAAGGGCAACCCCGCCCAAGGTGGCAGCCAGATGCAGAAGCCATTTGGGCAGTTTCGGTCCCAGACTGCGGCTGAACCATTTGTCCCAACTCTGGTAGTAGATTGATGCCCGGTTCGCTTTCAACTCGCGGATATGTGCGTCAATAATGTTCAGGTAGGGCGCATGTTGAATGATTGGCGCACCGAAGTAAATAGTTACCGGATTGAGCAGAATGGGAGTCTTGACCACATCGCTGCCCATTTCCGGCATGTTGTTGTAGAAGCGCCCCAGAACGATGGCGTCAACCTTGTCGTTGGCAAGATCTTTCAGTGCCTCCGTCGCATTATTGAAGCCGAGGAATTCAGTCTGCACATTAAACTGTTCAGCCAGTTTAATGATTCCTGTTTCCCCTTCGGAAAAAACGCAGGAGGTCTCGACCCCGACTGTTTTGCCTGCAAGATCGAGCATCGTTTGGATGTTGGTGCCGCCTTTACTGTAGACTTGTCCCCAGTCGATATAGACCGGAGATTCCGAAAGGGTGATGAGGTTGTCGACATTCAGCTGTGGGTAGACGCCGGGAAGCAGATCAACCTGCCCTGTGTGCAGCATTTGAACCGCATCGCACCAGTTAACCGGAATATATTCGATTTGCCACTCTTCCTGCCGGGCGATGTGTTCAAGGATGTCGGGCAGGAAGCCGCGGACATTCTGTTGCTCGTCGGTCCAGATTGACGGGGGATCCTGAAAAACCCCGATCCGCACCCGCTCCGCCGCAACCGCAGAGGTAAGAGTTCCCCCACAGAGGAGCAGCAGTACGAATGCCAGACTGATAGAAATATTTCGGTTCGGTACGTTGCAGCGGGCCAATGGATTGTCCTTTAATCTTTGTAGTAGCTTGCTAATTGTTAGCATGCCTCTGTTTTACCAACAAGGTCTATAGGGGGATCCCCTATTTTCAAAAAAGAATTAAATGTTGGCGAGACAGTAAAAAGGCGCCTGCGATTTAACCGCAGCCGCCTTTCGGTAATCATCTAGGTTCGGTATTTCCGGTTAGAAGCTCAGGTAGGCAGCAATCTGACCCAAGTAACTATCATCGCCAGAACCGAAGTAATCCTTGGCGCCATCTTTTGGTGACGCCCAGGCAAGGGTGCCGGTCAGGAACAGGTTGTCGGTGATGCTGTAGTCGACATAGATATTGATTTCTTGGGCAAAACTGTCATCGGCGACCGGAGTTCCATAGAGGTTTTGCTCATCAAGGGAAAAGTCATAGAACAGGATACCGGTAGCCAGTGCTTCGCTCGGCTGTAGGTTGAGTCCGAGCATGTGCACCTTCTGGTTGCTGTTGAACAGGTAGTACTCGCCGACAATCTCGCCCATGATGTGCGAGCCCCAACTGCGGCCCATGCTGTAGAACAGCGGGTCGAAAGCCTGGTTCTTGCTGTCGCTAGCATCCTCGTCACCGCTAAAAAAAGCATACTTGTAGGTAAGGGTCGGAGTCCAAGGCAGATCAGCCAAGGTATAGCCTGCTTCGATGTACCAACCCTCGGCATCAACATCCTCGACATCGCCACCACCCTGATGAACATATTCAAAGGCCATAAACAGATCTTCCTGTCCCATTCCGGCAAGAGGGGTGCCTTGAGCGCGAACACTGTAAACGTTCATGTCATCCCGCAGGGCATAATCGCTGTTCGGATCAACATCGGTCACCTTCAAATAAGAGGCGCCGACGGTGCCGAGCTGTTCGCTGCGGTATTCCAGGTTAAGACCGCAAAGTCCGGTGTCACCAGAATCTTCATCCGAATCGAGGTAAAAGATATCGGTGTGAATAGCGCCAATATCAAGCTTGGCAATGACGCTGTTTTTGAACGACAGGTGCGGGTTGAGCCAGTAGGCGCCGTAAGTGCTGTCAAATTCGCCATCCCAGACCAAAAAGCCGTCACCGATGGTAAATTCCTGTTCACCGACGGAGAGGTCGAAACTGTCGATACCCAAGGAGGCAAGTTTGTCGGTTTTAAAACCGATATAGAGTTGCTCAGATTCGAAGCCGTCGGAGTCGCCAGTGGTGAATTCGGCCAGGTCGCCGTCATCGAAAGTGGCACTGGCAACATAACTGAAGCCGCTGTAAATTTCGCCAAAGCTATCAGCTGCATAGGAAGCGTTGAGCACCGGCTTGAAATAACCTTCGCTCCAGTTGATATTCTGTTCGCCGTCACTGTTGCCTGCACCGAAGTTGGCATTGTCGATGAAAAAGGTTCCGGCAGCTAGGTCAAGGCTTAAGTTCAATTGAAAACCGTTCTGTTCGTACAACGGCAGCTCAGCATTGGCAAAACCAGGAATGACCGCCAAACCAACCAGCACTGCCAGTGTCAGGACTAGATTGTCCAGGGAAAGCCCTATGTTAGAGGTTTTTTTATACATTTTAAGCTCCTGTCGAATATTTTGAAGGTGTGTGTTTTAAAATAGCGAGTACCAAACGCCCCTTACTGCGAGGAAAGAAGATGGGCGCAGGAAATGAGGTACTCGCTATCAAACCAGTCGGTTAGTGTTTCGGCAAACGCTCTGCCGGGACAATCCAGTCCATTTCACTGACCGGGTCGTTCCCCCCCAGGTCAAGGTCTTTTGCTTGCAGGAAGATATCGAGATTACCGTTGTGACAGTTGTCACAGGTTTTCCCGCTGGCTTTAGCTGCATCGCTGACCAGAGGTTTGGTAGCGATGAAGTGCGCGGAGAACGCAGTCCACATCGACTTGGTTGCCGGATTCTTGGTGTCGATCACCGGAGCGCCCTCACCAAAGGCCCCTTCGGCCATACCGGCATGATTCAAGGTTGTCAGCTTGCTGGTTGGATCTCCCGGTGTCGAAAGGCCCAGTTTGACATTCAGGGTATCGGGATCGCCGTTGCCCCAGGCACCGATATACTCCGGCTTCTCACCATCATGACAACCGAAGCAATTGGAATAGGGCATCGAGTGACAGGCGACACAATCGAGCGTAGCGAAGTGATCAACACCTTTAACCGGGTGATCCTGCACCTTTTCTTCGTGACACTGCTGACAGGTGACCTGCACAACATTGGCCTTCATATCCGCTTCGATCGGTCCGGTCGCCTTACTGTCCGGGCCCTGGTTGTACAGCTTGCCCTCTGACATTTCGGCCAACGGACGACCATGGAATTCAACCGGGTCAGTGTGGCAATCAACACAGCTCATCTTATGCTTGGTGACATGCACATCAACTTCCTGATGATACTCAGCGTTCTCGTAGTGGCAGGGGTTGCAGGTGTTTTCCGCAACCGGTTTACCAAACGCATGGCTGTTGAGCAGCCCGCCGCCGGTGATATTCGGATTGCTGACGTGGCACTGACCACAGGTGGCATGGCAGGTATTACAGCCCATGTACATTTCCGGATCGTTGAAGATCTCGTTAAACAATTCCTGAGCGTTCGGGGTCTGCTCAAGTCGGTCGCAGAGACCTTTGGCAACTCCGTTCATGGTGAAATGCAACGAGGACTTGAAGTTGTCGATCATCTCCTGACCGTGGCAACTGGCACAAACCTGACCGCCATCGACAGTCGGATCGGTGTTAATGGCCGCATGCCAAACAGGTGCCTTGGCAGAGTCCCTGTCGACCGTTTGGTGACAGCTACTGCAGTTGACATCACCGTGTGCACCCATGGCCTGGGGATCAACAAAAAGACCGGCTGCAAGCTGCTCTGCTGTCACCGGTTCCTCTTCTGACTCTTCTGCTGCTGCCTGCTCTTTTGCCTCCATTTCCTGGTGGGCCAAGAACTGCTGCCGATTTTCCAGTAAAAAACCTTGGTTGCCGTGACAAACCAAGCAGTTATCCTGCTCCTGCTGCACAACATTCGACTGCATTGGTTCGACAGCCGTTGCTTCACTCTGCGGTAAACAGGCAACTATCAGGCAGCAGACAAAGAGTAAAGATGTAAAACAAATCAACGATTTTTTCATGTGACCTCCCGTGTCCTTTCAGTGACTGGCAGCAGTTTATACAGGCCGCCATTTAAATAGCGTTGAGCCGAGTTGAGACCGATCACGATTGTTCTGTGGCAGGTCGGCTTTTAGTCGGCAATCTTTTCAATGAAAGACTAGTTCTCTTCTCGGTAAAGGAGTATCGGGAAAACCCTTAAAGGGCGGTGGGGGAGTTATGGGATTTGTTCTTATTATTTACCATCTATAGATTGATGGAGACATTTAAGACGGCAAAAACGAAGGGGTCAAGTGGGGATTACTCGAAAAGACACCGGCAACCAGCCTGGATCGGTTCAAGGAGAAGCCCCACAGGGAACGCTACCTGACGAAGGAAGAACTGCCACAATTCCTGAAGGCATTGGATGAATTGGAGGAGGGGTTTTCTAAGGCCGCCATCAAGCTACTACTGCTCACTGGAGGTCGAAAAGGAGAGATCACATCACTAGGATACGATCAGTGGAAATTGGATGAGAAGAGACTCTTTCTGCCCGACACCAAGAACGGTCGGTCTCGATCGATCATACTCAACGACAGAGCTATGGCTGTACCCAAAGAATTGGAGAAGAACAAAGACAACACACCACGCACCAAGGAGAGCGACTATCTGTTTCCCTCAAAGAAAGGGACTCGGAGGCTAGAGGCCTTGAAAACAACGTAGATGTATCAGGTGCTCCCTCCGAAGAACACCAAAATCATAGTCACTAAGTACACCGCAGCGAAGGTCCCAATAGCACAGTAGAGCCTCATCCTTCTCGTAAGTCTTCCCTTGATTCCCGTCACGAAATAGACAAAAGCAGAAGCTCCAAAAAGTATCAACATCATTCTCATAGTGCACCTCAAGATTCAATGGTTCTCGCCTGAGTTTACCACGCTTTGAACCCTATTTTATTTTAAGGAGGACGACATGATCAGAATCTACGCCACTGAACGGGCTCTGGCCCTGAGAGGCACCGTTCCCGAACTTGCCATCATACCGTTTCAGCAATTTCAAGGGATCGGTTACTCAACTTGGCCATTTTCGACAACCCAAAATCATCAGACACAACTTATGAGACATCCGAGTTTTGACGTTTTGTGCTAACTAATGTAAATTGCTGATCGTGTCAATTGCTTGATGAATAAAAACTTAGAGTGGACACAACCGATTAACTACGAGCCATCCACTTTTGATGCTGGATGTCTTTTTATTGGTCAGAGGGGCCGTCAAAACCAGGGACAATTCACGACGGATGTTCCAGTAGACGGCGTTTTAATCACGGTTATGCGGTTTTCTGCGCATATAACACGGTCAACAGACGATAAGTCTTTTTCTCAAGAATGACCCTTATTTGCAAGGATGCCCGATGAAATTTCTCACGAGCCAGTTGTTGTCTCTACTTGTTCCGGCACGCGCCCGCCCCAATCTCCGGGCTCTGGTAAGCTATTCTCTCCTGCTGTTAGTGACCGTGGCGCTTTTTGCCGCCGGCTTCCAACTGATCATGTTCCACGTCGAGGGGCAGGAACACTCCTGGATTACTGGAGTTTACTGGGCTCTCACGGTCATGACCACCCTCGGCTTTGGCGACATCACCTTCCACAGCGACCTGGGTCGCCTGTTCAGTATCGTGGTTCTCCTGACCGGTGTTGTGCTACTCCTGATCGTACTGCCGTTCGTATTCATTCGGTTTTTCTACGCACCGTGGATGGAGTCTCGAATGCGGTTTCATGCGCCCAGGGCAGTCCCCCCCGGAACTCAAGGCCATGTCATTTTGTGCGGCCTCGACAGCCTGGCCACATCGTTACTGGCGCGGCTGCGACTACACGGCATCCCCCACTTTGTGATCGAACCGGACCCGCTCAAAGCCGTGCAATTGCACATCGACGGCGTGCCTGTGGTGACCGGAGGAGTAGAGGACCGGGCCACCTACGAGGCATTGGAAGTGACGAAAGCCCGGATGGTTGTTGCAAACTGCGCCGACACGACCAACACCAACATCACCCTGACGATCCGGGACCTCTCTCCGCAAGTGCCTATCGCAGCGGTGGCGGAGCACGAACAGTCTATTGATCTGCTGGAATTGACCGGCAGTAATCACGTTTTACCCCTCAAACTCCGGCTGGGGGAGCACCTCGCCAACCGTGTCAGCGCCGGGCATCTTCACTGCCACGTGGTCGGGCGGTTGGGAGATCTTCTGATCGCTGAGTTCCCGGTGCATAACACCCCGCTGGCCGGTCACTCTTTACGGGAGATGCAACTGAGGGAGACCTTCGGCTTGAACGTGGTGGCGGTGTGGGAACGGGGGCGTCTGGTTCCGGTTACGCCAGACACCATCCTTGCCGACGGGAGCTTTCCTGTGGTGATGGGGTCCAGCGAACAGATCACCAAACTTGACACGTATCTGGTGATTTACAACACAAATTTCAACCCGGTGCTCGTGATCGGTGGCGGCAAGGTCGGCTGCGTCACCACCCAAACGCTCCGGAGTCGTGGAGTGACAGTTCACATGATCGAGCGTGATGAGGCTCTCAGGAGCTCCCTGGAAGGGGTCGCCGATCAGTTGTTCATAGGCGACGCCGCTCATCTGGAACTGCTCATGGGTGCGGGCTTGGCTGATGCCCCCAGCGTGCTGCTTACCACGAATGATGACGCCATGAACATCTACCTGGCAGTGTACTGCCGTCGCCTGAATCCGGAACTCAGGGTGATCAGCCGCATCACTCACGAACGCAACATTGAAGCGATCCACCGGGCCGGCGCTGACTTTGTGCTGAGCTACGCGTCCCTGGGAGCCGAGACCGTTATGTCGCTGCTGCAGCACCGAGAGTCAGTGATCCTGGGTGAGGGGTTCGACCTCTTTTATGTCCCCGTGCCTGCGGGCCTGGCTGGACAGACTCTGGCGAAAAGTCATATCCGTGCGCGCACTGGTCTCAACGTGCTGGCGCTGCGCCTACGAGACGGTGGAATCGTCCCGGCGACAGCCTCGATGATCCTTGAGCCGGATTGTGAACTGGTGATGTTGGGGAACGAACCTCAGCGCCGGGATTTCACAGAAGAGTTCCGATGAGGGTCGACCGAAAATTCGATTGTCAGCGACTCCAGGCGGAGGATTATTTGTCAGAGGATGGAAAGAGCTTCTGACTTAGCCTGAGATAAGATTGAAGAATTTAAGCTTTTTCACACTAAGTAAAGTTTGGCGATATTGATGCCCAGGCATGGCCAAAAAGAGCATCAGAGACCTTCCTTAAGTCACTTTTCATCACACCTCTTAAACGCAACTCAACAGCACGCGTGACCACACCAGTAAAAGAAACAGCAGCCAAGAAGCTGTCACAATTTTTCAATTCATTATTTGCAATACCCACACGAATGACTTCCTGTATCAGCTGAAAAGGTTCAGTAGAGCAAATCGGCGGGACATCTGATAAAAACTCACCATGCTTCATCAGCAACATATATTCCATCGTTACCGGTTCCTTTTCAGTGACTTCAAAAACCAGAGTGGTAAATCCCAACAATTTCTCCCGAGTCGATGCACAGCCAGCTATTCTGTTCGCCAACCTCTCCTGGAAGTGCTGCAAGGTTTGTTCATGAACACTTCGAGCCAACCCTTCTTTGTTGCCAAAGTGATGATAAATAGCTCCGATGCTCACTCCCGATTCGCGAACTATCTGGGGGATCGAAACCTTATGGTAGCCCTTGGCGACAAAGAGATTGCGGGCAGTTTCGATCACTTGTGACATTTTTTGCTGTGGGTTAATTTCACGAATTTTCATAGTTTCTCCAAGAAGATTATCAAAACAACTATTGACTAATAAATATAGATATTGATATATTCTCTGCAATTAGAACGAACATTCTTTCTAAGTGTAGCGAAACATCAACCAGAGGACAACATGAAATTTGACAGACGAACTTTTCTGGCAGGCGCTCTTGCAGCCGCATCGGTCGCAGCCCTACCCAAAAAAGAGGCCCAAGCGGCAACGGGCCAACCAGCGCTATCAACCCTGATCGACCTGACTCGTTGTAATGGTTGTGAAGGAGAAGCGATGCCACGATGTGTTGAAGCATGCCGCACTAAAAACAAATCCAGGTTTCCAGAACCCAACCCGGCAATGTTGAAAAATTACTGGCCAAAAGACAACCATGAGGACTGGAGTGAAAAACGTGACAACATTTACCGTCTGACTCCCTACAACTGGCTTTTTGTCGATGAAATCTATCTTGAGGTTGAAGGCAAAGAAGAACGGGTCAACATTCCCCGCAGGTGTATGCATTGCGACAACCCACCCTGCGTCAGTCTCTGTCCTTTTGGAACAGCCAAGAAGGATGCTGATGGTCCCGTTCGTATTGAACCGGAGCTGTGTTTTGGCGGAGCGAAATGCCGCGCAGTCTGTCCATGGCAGGTTCCTCAGCGCCAGGCCGGAGTTGGTCCCTATACCATGATAGACCCATTGCCGGTCGGAGCAGGTGTTATGTATAAGTGCGACCTGTGTCGTGATCTGCTTGACCAGGGCAAAGCACCCAAATGCATTGCTGCGTGCCCGAAGGAGGCTTTGACCATTGGCCCAAAAGAGGAGATCCACACACTGGCCGACCAACTTCAAGAGAAGTATCAAGGCTATATCTACGGACGCGATGAACATGGTGGAACAGCAACAATATATGTTTCAAAGATACCATTTGCACTGCTGGATGCGGCTATCACTGAGGATGTTGATCCGAAGCAGGTTATGCGCTTCCACCAGCCGGTGAACGAAGGCGACAAGCAACATCGCAAAGCTTCTGTTGCCCTGTTGGCACCGATAGCCGGTGTAATTGGTGCGTTTGCCGCCACTATTTCAAAAAAGGACGCAAATGATGAGCAAGAATGAGCACATCGTTAGACACCCTTTGACCGTTCGATTGACTCACTGGCTGATTGCATCAAGCGGTTTGTTATTAACCTTTTCCGGAATCGGGTTTATGCCTTTGTACGGGAGGTTTTACCTGAACGAACTCCCCGGTATGCAATGGGTGTCAGATTTCCAGACGCAAATGAACGTGCACTATCTAAGTGCTGCTCTATTCATGGCTGCCTGTATTTTTCATGTCCTGTATCATCTGAAGCGAAAAGAATTTGCTCTCATCCCCCGACGGGGAGACGTCATGGAAAGTTGGCTGATCATAAAGGCCATGTTGTGCCATAAGAAAGAACCCGCCCACGACAAATTTCTCGCCGAGCAACGCATCGCATACGCAGCATTTGCATTCACCATTGCAGCCTTGATTGTAAGCGGTTATTTCCTGGCGTTAAAAAACAGCATGTCTTTTTTTATAGCTCCCGAGACACTACAGCTATTTATTCTTGGCCACCTGACATTTACTTTTCTTTTTATTCTTCAGGTCGCCCTACACTTGGCAGCATTCCTGATCAAGGCAAATCGGCCCCTTTTGGGCACGATGTTTAATGGCCAGGTAGAGAGAGAATATGCGGAAAAACGCCATCCACGCTGGTTTAAAAGAGTATCATCATAGCAACCCGACACAGGACGAACATGAAAACGACATACACAACTCAAGGAACATGCGCTCGATATATTGACATAGAAATTGAGGCAGACAAAATCACCAGAGTTAATTTTGTTGGCGGCTGCAGAGGAAACACGGCCGGTCTTTCGGCTCTCATTGAAGGGATGTCCACCTATGAGGTTATTCAGAAGCTCAAGGGGATTGAGTGCCGTGGCAACACCAGTTGCCCCGATCAGCTTGCCAATGCTCTAGAATCAATGCTCATGGAAAAGGCGTCCTGACTTGGCAGTAACATAGCCAACCAGCGAGGGCCTTGTTTTTCGAAGAAAGCGTCATTCAGTATTTCGAGAGAATAAAGAGCTTGTTCTCAGAAGAGTACTCAAATGTTATTCAGATAATCTGCGATGAAGAGCAAGAACATATTGATGCAATCATGAAATACCGGACTGAAATGCAAGCCTAACACTGCGACATCTGCTTTTTCAATACCACGAGCCCCAGCCACCCGGTTGGGGCTTGTGAACTTTCCCAACTTTAGGCAAGAACGCTGTCGTCTAAAAAACCTTTTTCAATCAACTGATTCAAAATCCCTGCGCTCTTCTTTTTCAAAGTATCTCTGAGTAGCCGAGTCGCCGGTGTAATCAATTGCCTGCTCGGGCAGATAAGCCACAGCTCAGTGGCTCTGGGCTTAAACTCAGGCAAGACGCTTACAACCTTTCCTGAGGGAACACGGGACGTTGTCGCTATTGTGATATTCAGCTCATCAAGTCCCGCAACACCTCAGCTCCATCAAAAATAATTTTCTTTCGTTCTCACGCAGGACTCACCGCTCACCGTGTATAACCCTGTCGCGCTGCAAAAGGCCTGGGATATCTATACGTGCATGGCGTGGCATTTGAGGACAATAGGGGCGATGCTGGTAACTGTCAATATATCAACAACGTCTCCCGAAATGGATCTTGATAGGCCATCACTAAGACATTTAAGACGACAAAATTATGGCCATCTAGGTCAATCCCAAGTGGCCGTATCTTATTTGTCAGCGGTAGCAAGAATCTCCAGCTTTGGTCAAATTCATACCCTCCGTAAAATCCGGGGATATAAATAAGACATGCATCTCTTTGACATCCCCCGGCGACTACGTTAGATTTGCAAGTATCTGATTTGTGTAGGTATATGAGAATCGGGGGAAGCTTACGAAGTGACCTAAGAAATTTTTCTGTTAGAAGGGGGCAGGCTTTGAGACTGGAAGATTTTCATTCAGGGGAACTGAAGCAACAATATCGATATAAAAGTTTTTCACCTCTCCTTGTTAATCAAGAATGGACCTGGGAAGATCCACAAATTAACACATTGCTGGAGCAAGCTTCTCGTTCCCTTGCTGAGATTAATGCATTTTCTTTGATTGTGCCTGACGTTGATCTCTTTATTCAAATGCATGTGGTTAAAGAGGCAAATACATCAAGTAGAATTGAGGGGACGCAGACTCAGATGGATGAGGCCCTCCAGAATGAAGAAGACATCCTGCCTGAAAAGCGAGACGACTGGAAAGAGGTTCAGAATTATATACAAGCCATGAACACTGCAATCGATGAGCTTAAGACCTTACCATTGTCTAATCGATTGTTACGACAAACACACGAAACCTTGATGCAAGGCGTTCGTGGTGACGCCAAAACGCCAGGTGAGTTTCGTTGCAGTCAAAACTGGATTGGGGGAACAAGCCTCACGGACGCTATATACATCCCACCGCACCATAATGAGATTGCTGACCTCATGGGTGATTTGGAAAAGTTTTGGCACAATGAAGAGATAGACGTGCCTGATTTAATAAGGGTTGCGATTAGTCATTATCAGTTCGAAACGATTCACCCGTTCCTTGATGGCAATGGCAGGATTGGTCGTTTGCTGATTACATTGTATTTTGTCAGCAAGGAGCTTCTGAGCAAACCATGTCTTTACTTGTCGGCTTATTTGGAAAAAAACAAAGGAGCATATTATGATGCTCTTACCACGGTGCGTTCTTCACACAACATGATTCATTGGATTAAGTTTTTTCTTGTGGCGATAAGGGAAACCGCGGAAAAAGGCAAAAATACATTTCAGGAGATTCTCGCCTTAAGGCGGGAGGTGGACACATTTACAATGAATTTGGGCGGTCGTGCACCTAACGCGAAAACACTCTTTAATAGTCTTTATAAAAGACCCATAATAAATGCTAATGGAGCGGCAGCTCTTTTGGGTGTAACACATCAGACTGCTAGCTCATTGATTCGCGAACTTGAAGCAGCAGGGTTTTTACGAGAAATGACTGGCAACCAGAGAAACCGAAACTACCTATTTTCTCCATATTTCAATCTATTTATCGATTGACCGATGGTGTCAACCCGTTTACACGCAGAGACCGCTGTGTAAAAAAAATCAAAATAATTTACACATGGCTTACCTTGTGTAAATTACCTGACGATTTTTCAATAAAGCTAATTTAGCATTGCAGAGGGTTTATCCGTTCTCCATCCGTTCTCACGAGTCACCATTTATAAAACACGAAAGCCCTCAATCTCTTCGGATCGGGGGTTTTTCTTGCAAGTCACCACTGACGAGACGAAAACTAGCGTGTTATTGATAGCGCAATTTAAGACGCCCAATAGCCCACAAAATTATGGTTACTTTGATCAACTTCAGGGGTCGGAAGATATTATTGAAAAGTATGTTACAAGTGTAAGTACCCCTCCGCATTATGATCCAATCATAAGGCAGAGAGATTTGCCCTGCTCCTATCCCCCCTCCAAGGAGTGGGGCTTTTTTTTATTTGTCAGGGGCAGTAAGAATCTCGCATTTCTGTCAATTTGAGCACATCAAAACAATGCAGTGGGATAAATAGTAAGTATCTTGAAGAGACGTTCTGGATGCGAAAATTAAGGGAATTTAAGCATGAATGTTGACAAAGATGCAAAGCGAAACTATTACTACTGTGGATGGTGTGGAATTTTTAATGGAATTTATGCGAGGACTTTATGAGCTCTTCTGAATATTGCGAACGTTTCCTTGAGTCTTTCCCTGATGCAGCTTTTGTGGTTGATGCTGACTACACAATTGTCTTCCTTAATGAGAGTGCCAGAAAGCTTTATGGTGTCTCTAAAAAAACGGCCGTTGGGCAAAAGTGTTTTGAAATCTATGGAGAGTCAGAGCCTTGCCAAAATTGTCCCGTGCCAGAGGTCTTGGAGAGAGGACTTCCTGTAGAAAAAGAGATTTATCGCAAAAATGAAAAAGCGTGGCATCTGCTAAACACTTTTCCAATTGTCAAAGATTCTGATGTGGTTCTGATCGGTACTCTTTCAAGAGACATTACATCTACAAAAACGGCAGAAAAAATCCTTGTTGATTTCAATTATAATATTAGAAAGTTTATAGAGCGCATGCCTGTAGGGTTCATTCTGTGGGACGAGGATTTTAGGGTTTCAATGTGGAACCCCGCAGCAGAGAAAATCTTTGGGTATACAGAAGGAGAGGCAAGAGGAAAACATCCATACGAAATCATTGTGCCTGAGGATATGATCCCTAACACAGAGACAGTCAAACAAAAGCTACAAAATGGTAGTGATAGTTCCCATCGAACGGGAGAAAACATTACAAAAGATGGCCAACGAATTTATTGTAGCTGGCTGAATACGCCTATACAAGATGCAGAAGGTAAAGTGATTTCGGTGCTTTCAATAGCACAGGATCTAACGCTTGAGCGTCGAATGCAAAACGAGACTATCCGTTCGGCTCAGCTGGCTTCAATTGGTCAACTTGCTGCGAGTGTCGCTCATGAAATCAACAATCCAATCAATGGTGTCATCAATTACAGTGAAATGCTGCTGAATGACCGACATAAACTAGAGCCAAGGCAAATTGATATTCTTGAACGTACTATCAAGGAAGGCGAGAGGGTTGCAGCTATTGTTAAAAGTTTGTTGAATTTTGCAAGGGCACCCTCTGAATCAATGGTGCATCACGATATCAAAGAAATTGTTACAGAAGCTATTGAGTTGCTGAAACCTGAAATCAAAAAAGAGGGTATAGATATTCGCATGATAGATGGAGAAGGTTCTCCTGTTATGAAATGTAACCCCCTGCAGATCGAGCAAGTCGTTATTAATATCTTGAAAAATGCAATTGATGCCCT
Source organism: Desulfuromonadales bacterium (assembly GCA_030145195.1). Taxonomy (GTDB): domain Bacteria; phylum Desulfobacterota; class Desulfuromonadia; order Desulfuromonadales; family BM103; genus JAQYVY01. The sequence continues at coordinate 23,100 of JAQYVY010000034.1, forward strand.
GAATGAAAACACACAAGAGAAGAAAGAAATTTCAATCTCTTGTAGGTACGAGGAAGTTGGAGAAGAAAAAGAATTTGTCTTGGCAATAGAGAATAATGGGCCAATGATTCCTCTGCATTTGCAGGGGAAAATCTTCGAGCCATTTATGACGACTAAGGAGATTGGAACTGGGACAGGTTTAGGTCTTGGGATATCTCTTGAGATCATGAGAAATCACGGAGGCACCATCAGGGTTAAAAGTATTCCTGGTGAACCCACAGAAATGGCCTTGGTTTTCCCACAGTAGTATTTGGTTTAAGGTGACTTTTTGTAATTGCTTATTTTGTTCGTTTATCTCTGTTCGTTTAAAACGCTGTAGTATGCTTTGACTCTCTCAGAGCATTAATCAGGATTCTTTTAAATCACGATTAACCGCCGACAGGAACTCCGGGAAGACCACCAGCCAGTATTCATATTTATATTGTTGCAACTCCTTCCTACATATCAGAATTTATTGAACACAAAAGGGATGGTTTCTTCACACAGAGCGAACCAGACAAGGTTTGTCAGATCAAGCCTTGACTACTACAAAAAAACGGGTGCGGCTCTTTATGAGCCAGCCCCGTTTTTCTTACTCATTCGAATCTTATTTGTAACGGATCAACAGACGACTACCCCGCCCCCAACTCCCTTGATCTCTGCGCGGCTCTCGACACAGCATCAATCAGTACGGCTCTAATATTGCCATCTTCCAAGGCGGCCAGACCGGCAATCGTGGTTCCCCCCGGGGAGCAGACCTTGTCACGCAGTACCGCCGGATGTTCACCACTCTCGGCAACCAGTTGCGCCGCGCCAAGCACCGTCCGTACCGCGAGTTCCAGTGCGGCCTCGCGCGACAAACCTTCCTTGACACCACCATCGGCCAGCGCCTCGATGATAGTGAAAACATACGCGGGGCCAGATCCGGACAAACCGGTCACGGCATCCATCTGTGATTCATCAACCCGGCGCACGATTCCGACCGCCTGAAAAAGATTTTCCGCCGCAAGCAGGTCATCCGCTCCAGCGTAATGTCCCGCGCAAATAGCTGCGGCACCAGCACCAATCAATGCCGGAGTATTTGGCATCACCCGCACCACCCGCGCCGGACCACCAAGCAAGGACTCCAAGGTCTGAGTAGAGATTCCGGCCAAGATCGAAACCAGCACATGTCCGGCCGTGAAATCAGTAGCCAGAGCACACACCACCGGCTCAACCATCTGAGGCTTGACAGCCAACACCAAAGTGTTGCACGACTGCACCACCTTTTGACTCTCAACCACCTGAACATGGTAGATATCCCGCATCAAAGTCTGGCGCACTTCGCTCGGGTCAGCAACGTAGATTGCTTCGGCAGAAACGCCCTGATTTAATAACCCTTTAACCAAGGCTTCGGCCATGTTGCCGCCACCAATAAATCCAATGCATTCCGACTGGTTCATAATTGTTCCCCTGAGATTTAGCGTAACTGGTTATTATGTCAGTTAAACGAAAAGGTTACAGACTGTCAAGCTGGGAGTTTGGGCATGAACACACACACCCTCGAAGACCGTATCAAAAGCATTTGCTACAAGGGAAAGGCTGACCGTAATTATACCGGTGTTCTCAGCGATTTCAAACCGTAACGTCGGGACAATGAAGAAACTTAAGCGAGGGGAATCACATAGAAGAGGACAGCAAAGAAATGCAGAATGCTGCCAGCCAGAACAAAGCCATGCCAGATGGCATGATGATAACGCAGCCGCTTCCAGAGATAAAACACCACCCCCGAGGTATAGGCCAAGCCACCAAGCAAAAGCAGGATCAAGCCGCCGGGCGCGACCGCGTCAAGCATCGGCTTGATCGCAACCACCACAACCCAGCCCATGCCGACATAGAGCGCCAGTGAGACGCCCTGCCAGCGACGCAACAGCGAAACCTGAAAAGACACACCCAATAGTGCCAACGCCCAAACGATACCGAAAAGAGTCCAACCCCAGGTGCCACGCAGGTTGACGAGCATAAAAGGCGTGTAGGTACCAGCGATCAGAAGGAAAATTGCAGAATGATCAAGAACGCGCATTACGCTCTTGGCGCGTGGCAGTTGAATACTATGGTAGAGCGTCGAAAACGTGTATTGCAGGATCAGAGTCGTCGCAAAGATGGTGCAACTAACCACGTGCCAGGCGTTGCCAAAGCGACTGGCGAAAGTGGTCAAAACCACCAGTCCTACAATAGACAACACCAGACCTAAACCGTGGGTTACGCTGTTGGCTATCTCTTCACCGATGCTGTAACGAGGCACAACTGTTTGTGGTGCCATCATTCTTCTCCGAAATTCAAAAAAGACCGATTGAGCGGCTGACGTAACCTGTGTAAGGTCACAGTTGCTATTATGCTCTTAGCTATGACCCTTGGAGGTAAAAGTTTTGTAATGATATGGAACTGCAGTAGCCACAGCGCAAGACAACTGAGCTTACTCTGGATATTAACTTCATGCCCTGAAATTTGATTTTTGCAATCCACCTAAGGAACAATTTAGCAAAAAAATCTTGCCTTTCAAGCATGGGTCAGGTAGTTGGAACAGAACTAAGGATCAATAGACAAAGAAAACTTATCTGTCTTAGCAAGGAGGAGGCAATGAACCGAACGGAACTTGCGGCCCATGACGGCCGCGATGGTAGGAAGGCATATATTGCCGTAAACGGCACCATTTACGACGTAACCGAGAGTCCACGCTGGGAAAACGGCACACATCCACCAGACCATCTGGCCGGTCAGGATCTGACCGAGGAGTTGAAGATGGCTCCCCATGTACGCGCTGTCGTCGAACGTTTTCCGGTGGTCGGAACCCTGGAGGAAGACGCTCCGGCGCAAGACAATTCAAGCGGGGGGAAAACCGCTATAGGCCTAGTGATTGCTGCCATTATCATAGCCTTGGTGCTCTTTCTGCTTCTCTGAAAAAATGAGTGGGCATCGAGCGTTTCCCGATGCCCACTCATTAATTTTTAATGCAATTCTGAGACTTGATTTTTCCGGTGTGCTCAGCTATGCTCTGCGGCATGTTTCGTTTAGCTATTATCTTGATCGGGATCACTTGGGCATCCCTACTGCTTATCTCATGGAGCGCTCCGACCGACGCCCCCGGAGTCGGCACACCCACCGTTTTAGAAACAACCTCGCACACCTAGAACCACACCTGTCTCAGCAATCATAACTCAGCACTATATCTGTCCCCTTGCCGAGAACCGCGCCGCATCAGTTCGGCGTCAATCGCATTGAGAACCTCCCACTTATTGAGTGACCAGAGTGGTGCCAGCAGCAGTTCGCGTGGGCCATCACCGGTGAGACGATGAATCAGCGTCTCAGGAGGCAGCCGTTCGATCACGTCGGCGACCACCCCAACATACTCATCCTTCTCCAGCACCGAAACATTCCCTTCACAATATAAGTCACCCAGAGGAGTGCCTCGCAGCACATGCAACAGATGAAGTTTCACACCATCAACCCGCAATTGAGCCAACGTCTCAGCAGTCGCTAACATATCGGCGCGGCTTTCTCCCGGAAGACCGAGGATCACGTGGACACAAACTTTCAAACCCCGGCTTTTGGCGGCTGCGTAGGCCTCCAGAAACGTTGCGAAATCGTGGCCGCGACGCAACCGGTCGAGAGTCCGATCATGACTGCTCTGTAGACCAAGCTCCAACCAGAAATAAGTGCGGCGATGGTACTCGGCAAGCAAATCCAGGACCTCAGGTGGAACACAGTCCGGTCGGGTGCCGACGGCAAGACCAACCACATCCTCAACCCCGAGAGCTTCGTCATAGAGTTGGCGCAACTTGGCCACCGGAGCCAACGTGTTGGAAAAGGGTTGGAAATAGGCCAGGAACTGGCGTGCTTTGTATTTGCGAGTCATGACTTCACGCCCGAGCTCGATTTGCGCGGCAATACTCAGACGATGATCAAGACCAACGGCACCAGAACCATCTGGGTCGCAGAAGAGGCACCCGTTACCGGCTCTGCCGCCGCCACGATTCGGGCAGCCAAAACCGGCGTCGACCGAGATTTTGTGAACCCGTCCGCCAAAGACTTTTTTAAGGTGTGCTGAGAAAAGATTATAGCGTTTATCCGACATGAGCAAACTATGCCATCAGCCGACAGACAATAGCAAGGAGTCAGGGCAATTCGGTCATTGCAGTAACGCATGAGGCTGGTATAATGAACTTCTTGAAATTTGTCAGCACCAACTGGCAATTGATAAACCTGTTGACTCTTTTCCGTTCTGGTCTTGCGTATCCAGGTTAACTTAAGAAACCCAACCCCCTAAGGAGCCGACCATGGCGCACCTGCTGATCATCGATGATGAGGGTGACATCCGGCATCTCTACGCCGCTGAGTTGGAAGATGAAGGACACTGCGTCGAAACTGCAGGAAGTCGTGATGAAGCGTTAGCGCTTCTGCGCGGCCAGTCCTTTGACATTGTGATCCTCGACATCCAACTCGATCAGGAAAGTGGTCTTGAGCTCCTCCAACAGATCGCCCACGAGCGGGAAAATCTGCCCGTCATCCTCTGCACCGCTTACAGTTGCTACAAGGATGATTTTTCGTCTTGGCTGGCCGACGCCTACATTGTTAAAAGTTCCGACCTCAATGAATTAAAAAATGAAGTTCGGCGCATCCTCGCCCAAAAGAGAGATTGAACTTAAGGAGTTTCATTTGAAAGCTGTCATCATGGCGGGTGGCTTCGGCACCCGGATTCACCCGTTAACAATCAGTATGCCCAAACCGATGATCCCGTTGATCAACCGGCCGATCATGGAGCATACGGTCAACCTGCTGAAACAACACGGCATTACCGAGTTGGTGCTGCTGCTCTTTCACCAACCGGAAATCATCAAGAAATATTTCGGCGACGGCAGCGAATTCGGCGTTCGCATTACCTACGTAACCCCCTTGGAAGATTTAGGTACTGCTGGTGCCGTCAAGGCCGCGGCGCGCCATCTCACCGAGCGCTTCATGATTATCAGCGGCGACTTGCTGACCGACTTTGACCTTTCAAAGGTGATCTCCTTTCATCAGAAGAATGCAGCCAAGGCCACCATTACCCTGACTTCGGTGACCGACCCGTTACAGTTCGGCGTCGTCATCACCGACAAAAAAAAACGAATCACTAAGTTCCTCGAAAAGCCGGGCTGGGGTGAAGTCTTTTCCGACACTATCAACACCGGCATCTACATCCTGGAACCAGAGGTTCTCGAACTCATCCCAGAAAGCAAGAATCGCGACTGGGCCAAAGATGTTTTCCCAAAAATGCTGGAGCGAGGTGACGACCTGCTCGGTTGTAACATGAAGGGCTACTGGGCCGACATCGGCAATCCAGAAGCCTATCTCGAAGCCTGTCAGGATATCTGTCGTGGACGAGTCATGGTCACAATTGACGAGCCGTCACGCAGCACCAAAGAACGTATCCACATCAGCCCCGAGGCTCGAATCGACCCCGAAACCAGTCTTTTTGGCATGGTCGTGCTCGGTGATAACACCCGCATCCACGGCTCGGCGCAACTGACCAATTGTGTCGTCGGTCGTAACTGTCAAATCGAAGACGACGTCGTCATGGAAGATGCCATCCTTTGGGACAACATCTATGTCAAGGCAGGCTCCAGAATCACCGGTGCCAACCTCGGCCACCTGGTGCGTATCGGCCGAAATGCGGTCATAGAGCCTGGGGTTGTCATCGCTGATGAGACCACCATCGGTGACGATGTCAACATTCGGGCCAATGTCAAGATCTGGCCGCGCAAGGTCATCGAGAGCGGCTCCACCGTATCAAACAACCTGATCTGGGGCGAAAAATGGCGCAAGTGTCTGTTCGAGGGTGCCGTGGTCAGCGGCCTGACCAACGTCGAGATGACGCCAGAGTTTTCCGCTCGCCTCGGTGCCGCCTACGGTTCGACTCTGCCCAAAGGCAGTTTTGTTCTGGCTGGCCGAGACGCCATCCGCTCCTCGCGTATGCTCAAGCGCTCTTTCGTCAGCGGGCTGCTCTCCTCCGGGATCAATGTCCGTGACATCAAAATGATCTCGTTGCCGGTGTTACGCTACAAACTGACAACCTTCGGCGAGGCCGGCTGCATCCATTTTCGTCAATCACCGAATGACCCGGCGGTGACCGAAATCGTCTTCTTCGACGACGCGGGCAACGAGATCCCTTCCGGAACGGCCAAAAGCATTGAGCGCATTTACTTCAAAGAGAACTTTCGTCGCGCCCATCATTCTGAGCCCGGCAGCATTGAAGACCTGCCACGCATCTATGATTTCTACCGCGAGGGGTTTCTTCGCCATCTTGACAGCGAACGGCTTCAAAAAAGCGCGCCCAAGGTGGTGCTCGACCTAAATCATTCCCCGGCGGCCAACCTGCTCCCCGATCTGCTGTCAGATCTTGGTTTCGAAGTCACCGAACTGAACTCCCATATCCACGAAAAGGGGCTGAGTGTCGCCATTGAGAGACAAGAAGATGCCCTGGTGCGCTTAAGCCGCATCGTCAAAGCGCTGAAGGCCGACGCTGGCTTCTGGATTGGCCCTTCGGGTGAAAAGCTCCGCGTGGTCAGTGGTAACGGCCGTATTTTTCCCAACCGTGAAGCCCTCAGCGTGCTGACGGTTCTGGTCTGTGAGGCCGAAGAAGAAGGTCGCCTGGTCGTTCCGGTCTCCGCCCCTCAAGCGGTAGATGCTCTGGCCAAAGCCGGTGGTTTGTCTGTGCAGCGGGTTCGCTCCGACGGGCACTCTCTGGTTGAAGCCGCCCGCAGTCGTCAGGTTCGTTTTGTCGCTTCAATTGAAGGCCGTTTCGGTTTTCCTTCTTTTCAGCCACACTTTGACGGCCTTTTCGCTGTGGCCAAAACCATGGAACTTTGTGCTCGCACCGGTCTCTCTCTCGATCAGGCCTGGGCCAAGTTGCCGCAACACACCTATCATCATCTACCGTTGCCCTGTCCCTGGGAAAGTAAGGGCGGGCTGATGCGGCACATGAGTGAAGACTCCGTCGATCGCGAGTCCTCATTTACCGACGGAGTTCGTATTGATACAGCTCGGGGTTGGGTGCTGGTTCTACCCGACCAGCACCGCCCAGTGGCGCATCTCTTTGTTGAAGCCGCAGAACAGGCTGACGCCGATGAGCTACGTGACATCTATCACACGAAGGTGTCTAGCTGGTTAGAAGAACTAGCCAGCGTCTGATGAGTTTAACCCGCAAGCACACCACATAAAGGGAACCACATTGTCAGAGTTTCGTCGTGATCCGCTTAAAGATACCTGGGTCATTACCAAGAACTTCCGCATCCGCCAGCCTCGTGAGTTTTTTGTCGATCGCGAGCAGGTCACGATAACGTGCTGCCCCTTTTGCCCTGGACAAGAGGCGAAGACCCCGCCAGAGGTCTTTGCCGTGCGACCGAAGGGCATGGATGCCAACGGCCCGAACTGGCAGGTACGCGTTGTGCCAAACAAATTCCCGATTCTGCGTATTGAAGGCGAGTTGAATCCACAGCATGACGGTCTGCACAGCTGCCTGCAGGGTATCGGTGCCCATGAAGTGATTATCGAGACGCCCGACCATCACAGCAGTCTGGCACAACTTAATCTCGGTGAGACGACTGCTGTGATGCAGGCGTATCGGGCCAGGCTTTTGGATCTACGACAAGACAAACGCTTCCGCTACCTGCAGATTTTCAAGAACCACGGCGTAGAAGCTGGTGCCCCTTTGCCACACAGTCATTCCCAGATCATGGCGTTACCGATTACACCACCGCTTCTCCGCAACGAGCTGAATGCCTGTCGCGAACATTTTCTCCGCGAACAGCGTTGCCTGATCTGTGACCTGATAGCACAGGAGATGGCTGACGGTCGTCGTGTCGTTCTCAACGACGGACAATTTCTGGTCGTGGCTCCATATGCCTCCTGCTTCCCCTTTGAGCTATGGATTCTTCCGCTACTGCACAACCACGACTTTGCCCAACAGAGCGACCAGCAGCTCGCGGCCTGTGCCTCAGCGTTGCAAGATGCCTTGCGGCGTCTCTACAACTTACTTGAGGATCCCCCCTACAACTTCATCCTGCATACCGCACCACCAGAGTGGCCCAGACCGGGACACCCGGACTTCTGGACCACTCTGGCGCAGGATTATCACTGGCATATCGTGCTCGTACCGCGCCTCAACCATATCGCTGGTTTCGAATGGGGCAGTGGCTTTTTCATTAACCCGCAACCACCTGAAGATGCTGCACGTTTTCTGCGCGACGCCAACCCGACGCTCAATTTCTGAGCGATCAAACAAGACTGATTCTACTTTGGAGTTCCATTGCAAATGACACTTTCGCTCGACAGAAGGCTGCTATTAAATCAGGAAACGCACGAGCGGCTGACTGAGGCCGGACTCGCAAAGCTGGCGAACCAGCCGGTCACTCTCGACACCGCCAGACACCTCGGCTTATGGCGTGGCGAATCGGGCAGCGAGCTGTACCTGTTTGGCCTGCTGATAGCTGTAAACCGATATATGGCGTTACGTTATTTTGCAGAACACGCTCTGCGACCAGACCTTTCCGGGATCAGCCTGGCCGATAGACGCCACCCCCTGCCGCAGTTGGGTGCGACCTTTTCCGCCTTTGTGCAATGCTATCCACAACCGACGCTGGCTGACGCCACCCAGCCAGAGAAATCCGAGCGGCAAAAGGCCGAAGCATGTAAACGGTTGACCGCTGAACTTTTCGTGCTCGACACCCTGCTCGACAATCCGGCGGTCACCACTTACCTCGACCTATTTGACGATTCAACACTCAACAACCGGATTGACTACCGAAAGACCTTGCAACAGGTAACCGCTCTGATGGAGACAGTGAGCGCGGTCGGTCCTTGGTCCAAACCGCTGCCTGAGCTGCTGCGTGAACCGATGCGGGCCGCGCCGCACAGCCTGACTGGACAAATGGCCTATACCCTGAAGCACTGGGGCTCCTGGCTGCCCGAAAGCATCATCACCGAGCTCCTGACCGCCCGCGCGGTAGCCGAAGAGGAGAATCGACCTCGGTTTTCTGGCCCAGGCCCCACCCTACAGCCGGTCTTTGGCCAAGAAGACGGCAGCAATATGCCCGCGGCGTTCACCTCAGATACCGACTGGATGGCCAATTCTGTCTTGCTGGCCAAATCAATTTTCGTCTGGTTGGACCAGCTCAGTCAGCGCTACCAATACTCCATCCGCACTCTGGACCAGATCCCGGAAGAAGAGTTGCAACGTCTCGCCCGCTGGGGATTTAACTCCCTCTGGTTAATCGGCATCTGGGAACGTTCCAGCGCCTCGCGCCGGATCAAACAATTGCGCGGCAACCCAGAAGCGGAAGCTTCGGCCTATGCACTCCACGCTTACCGGGTTGCTGACGAACTCGGCGGCGAAGACGCCCTCAACAACCTTGAATTTCGCTGTAAAAATCACGGCATCCGTCTGGCTTGCGACGTGGTTCCCAACCACACTGGAATTGACTCCACCTGGGTCAAAGAACACCCCGACTGGTTCCTGCAAACAGAGCAACCACCCTGGCCAGGCTATCGTTTCACCGGCCCGGACCTGTGCGACATACCGGAGATAAGTATCCGCATCGAAGACGGCTACTGGGACCACAGCGACGCAGCCGTGGTCTGCGAACATCTCGATCACCGCACCGGCCATCGCCGCTATATCTACCACGGCAACGACGGCACGCAGATGCCCTGGAACGATACAGCTCAGCTCAACTTCCTGATGCCGGAAGTACGCCGCGCCATGAGTGATCTCATTGTCGAAGTCGCCAAGCGCTTCCGTCTGATCCGCTTCGATGCCGCCATGACACTGGCGCGCAAACATTTCCGCCGACTTTGGTTTCCGCCGCCAGGCGGTAGTGCCGGAGTGCCATCACGGTCGGCGTTCTGGATGTCAGATGAAGACTTTAACGCGGCGTTCCCAGTCGAGTTCTGGCGTGAAGTGGTTGACCGGATTAATCGCGAAGCGCCAGACACCCTTTTAATCGCCGAAGCGTTCTGGTTGATGGAGAGCTATTTTGTGCGCAACCTCGGCATGCACCGGGTCTATAACAGCGCCTTTATGAACATGCTTAAACGCGAGGAAAACGCCAAGTACCGTCGCATCCTCAAAGACACCCTGGCCTACAACCCGGAGATCATGAAACGCTACGTCAACTTCATGAACAACCCGGATGAAGCGACCGCCGTCGAACAGTTCGATAAAGGGGATAAATATTTCGGCGTCGCCACCCTGCTCGCCACCTTACCCGGGCTGCCAATGTTCGGTCACGGGCAGGTTGAGGGGTTCAAAGAGAAGTACGGCATGGAATACCGCCGCGCTTACTGGGACGAAGCTCCAGACCAAGGCTTTATTGAGCATCATGAAAGCCAGATTTGCCCACTGCTGCAGCAACGCTGGATTTTTGCCGGAGTCGACAATTTCTCCCTGTACGACTTCGAAACCACCGGCGACGTGAATGACAATGTCTATGCTTTCAGCAACGGCCCCGCCGACCGAAAGCATTTGATTGTCTTCAACAACAGCACCCACAGCACCACCGGGCGCGTGAACAGCGCGGCAGCAAAAGCTCACCCGGACAACGAAGGCGTTGCTCAGCCAATGCCGCCGCTCTGGAAGGAGTTCGATCTCGATCCGGCAAGGGGGTCTTTCTGCCGTTTTCGCAGTTTGGGCAACAACCTGGAATACCTCTGCCCGACCAACGCCCTGCAACAGGGGCTGGAACTTCAACTCGGCAGTTACCAACACCATGTTTTTTATGACTTTTCCCTGTTGAGCGATGCTGACAACCACTGGCAAAAGCTGCATCAACACCTGAACGGCCGCGCGGTCACCGACCTCAACCGCGAGAGGCAACAGTTACTCTATGCCGACCTATGGCAAGCTTTTACCGCGCTGCTCGACCCAGGCCGACTCAAAGTTCTGGTTGGTGGGCTATCAGCGCGGCCACTAACTAAACCGGTTCGCCGTCTGTTGAACGACATTTTTGCCGAGGTGAATGTCCTTGCTGCGGGACTCCGCGCTAAACAGGCACCGAAAATTGACGAAGCGTCGACAATCGACCTCTCCGCCACGCTGCGAACCGTACCGCAATGGTTGAGCGAACTCCCCGCTCAAGGCCAACCCGGCAAGCTGTTGTCAGAGCGCTGGAACGGCACGGTGCAACTGCCCGGAGTCGGAGTTTCGGTGCTCGGCTGGCTGATACTGCACGCCCTCGGAAAAGTGTTGGGCCTGGATAATGACCGCGACTGCCTTGCACTCATGACCCATTTCGGCCTCGACTACGCCTGGCAACAAGCCACCTCTGGAACCCAGCAGGAAGATATTGCGTTCTCGTTACTGCTGCTGCGTCAGACCGCCGACCCGGCGCAACATCCGGCACTCAGCGAAGACGCTTTCACCTCCTTAGTGAACGACCATAAGCATCAGCCCTTGCTCGGCATCAACTGCTATCGGGACGAGACCTGGTTTTCCCAGGAGAGAATGACGCAGTTAGTCAGCACACTGGCGATGCAGGCCGGGATTCAGTCGTTAACAGCCGAAGCGACCCCGCCGAACAAAGCCGAAACGACCGCCATTATCTGCACAACTGCGCGCCAGCGTTTGGCGCGGGCGGCGGCCGTCAGCTACCGACTGGATAAATTCCTGTGATTGGTTTAGAATGCCCGATATCTGATCATGGCTAAAGTTCCCTTAAAAATTCTTATGGTCGCCTCAGAGGCGGCTCCCTTCGCCAAAACCGGCGGGTTGGCAGATGTTATCGGCTCGTTGCCGCCAGCACTGCGCGCCCTCGGTCATGATGTGCGACTGGTCATGCCTTGGTACCGAGGGGTGGGTAAAGTGACTGGCAACCTGCGCCCGAGCCAACGTAAACTGTTGGTCCCCATGGGCGGACGGGTTTATCAACTCAGCTTTCGCACTGGCCAGATGGACCAACTTCCGGTCTATTTTATCGACGCCCCGGAATACTACGACCGCCCGGAACTCTACGGTGAGGACGGCATAGACTACCCTGATAACGCTGAACGTTTCGGGCTGCTCAGCAGAGCCGCTCTGGAACTGGCCCGCCTGCTCGACTTTGCGCCAGATGTGATCCACGCCCACGACTGGCAGACCGGCCTGGTTCCAGTCTATCTGCGGCACCAACTCTGGCGTGACCCCTTTTTCGCCGCCACCGGTAGCTTGTTCAGCATCCACAATCTCGGTTATCAAGGAGTTTTCCCCCGGGCGACGGCGCGAAAGCTGGGCCTGGAGCAAAGCCTGATCCATCCGGATGGCCTCGAATACCATAAACAAATTTCCCTGTTAAAGGCTGGCATTCGCTTTGCCGACCAGGTCAATACGGTTTCACCGACTTACTGTCGCGAGATCCAGACCCCGGAACACGGCATCGGCATGGATGGGCTACTGCGCTCACGCGGCGAACGGCTGCATGGTCTGCTCAACGGTCTCGACGGCGAGCTGTGGTCCCCGGCCAAAGACCCGGCCTTAGTGCAAAGCTACAGCGTTAACGACATGAGTGGGAAAGCCCTCTGTAAGCACGCGCTACAGCAGGAGCTCGGTTTAGAGCTAAATGCAGAGACACCCATTGTGGTCATGGTCACCCGCCTCGATTCTCAGAAAGGGATTGAGCTGGTGCTTGAGAGCTGGGATCGAATTCTGACGCGCCAGCTGCAGCTGGTCATTCTCGGCACCGGCAACCCAGACTATGAACGCCGCCTGGCTGAGGCTGCGACCTTTTATCTTGGCCAAGCCAAGGTCTTGCTCCGCTTTGACGATGCCCTGTCGCGCCGCATCTATGCCGGCAGCGACCTGTTTCTCATGCCCAGCCGCTACGAGCCATGCGGTCTGGGTCAGTTGATCGCGCTACGCTACGGCTCGGTGCCGCTGGTACACGCTACGGGCGGCCTGGCCGACACCATACATGACCCACAGCAAGAGGCGGATCACAGCAACGGCTTCGTCTTTGACGAATATCGTCAGGAAAACCTACTTAAAGGCTTGGATCGGGCGCTGAGCAGCTATGCCAAGCCCGAGGAGTGGCAAAAGCTGGTTCACAGAGGGATGACCCAAAACATGTCGTGGGAGAGTGCGGCCAAAGGTTATGTCAAGCTTTATCGTTTGTGCACAAACCAAGGTTGAGGAGTGGTCATGACAGAGCAACAGGACGATTCGCCGGAAGCAGCACAACCGGCAAGTGAGATCACCAGCGAACGGTTCCCGGAGCTGGCAGAACTCGAGGAAAAAATTCAGCGTCGACTGCGCAGCAACAAGAGTTTTCTGGAGCGGTTCATGGATGAAGATTTCGACGATCTGGATGACGATGAGGTAGCGGAAGAGGACGAGCCGGACCAAGAGGTAGAGCTTTAGGACTTTAGAGCGTTGAGGTGCTCGGCCCACTCGGTGGGGAGCATGTCCCGCTTGCGGGTATTACACTCCTTGCACGCCGCAACACAGTTGCCGCGAGTACTGTGACCACCACGCACCAGTGGCAGCACATGATCGAGAGTGAGCGAAGCCGGGGGAAACTGTTTATTGCAATAGTGGCAGAGGCCGGTGGCAATCCGGTTTTTCCACCACTGGGACCGGCGCAAATCACGGGCCTTCTGGCGTTCGCGCCGTAACTGTTCTTCTGATATATCGAGCCAGGATTCCATAAGTGACCTCGTTTGAGTGGAGTCATCTTAAGCGACTCGCGAACAGAGAGCAAGCCTCCGGGAAAACTGTTTGCGGTAATATCACCGTAACCAATGTAAAAAAAGGTATTTTTACGATTCAACAACCCAACCTGCCACTAAGACACAAAGGCACCAAGAAGTCTGCTTTGCAGGGTAAAGATCTATCTTTACGATTATGATTTTTTTCTGTTTGAAGAATAATACAAGAATTTACTCCGTGTCTTGGTGACTTAGTGGCTAACCTTTGTTTTGGTTGTAAGTCCGTATTTTTAAGGAAAGCTGCAAATGAATATATTGATAGTCGGAGCCGGTCAGGTTGGTCG
>JAQYVY010000080.1 GCA_030145195.1 Desulfuromonadales bacterium
CCAGGGGCGATGTTTGAGAAAGAGGGTGAACTTTTCGGCAGTCGCCGTCGCCAGCGTTTTGAAGTCGTCGATTGCGGTACTGCGGGCGGGGTCATTGACGCCGGCGATTTCGATGCCGCCGACTTCTACGAGCTCATTTTGCAACACTCTGAAGCCAGCTTCTTCAAGGAAGGCAATAGAGCCTGCTTTGCCGTTATAGACCTCATGATTGCCGATCACGGCGAATTTGCCGAGAGGTGGTTGCAAGCTTTGCCAGACAGGAACAAGACCGTTCAGATGGTGGTGTTGAATATCCAGGATGTCGCCGGTTGCGGCGACCAAATCCGGTTTCAGGGCCTGAATTCTTTGGGTCAACGCGCGCAGTTCAGTTTCGCCGTAGAGCAGGCCAAGGTGTAGGTCGGAAATCTGTACGATCCTGAGCTTGGTGTACTCTTCTGCCAGTGCCGGACTGCTGATGCTGACCTGTTCGATACGAAGCTCTCGTGCTTCAAAGAAGGCATAAGTTCCGGCCCCCCAGACCAGTAGCAGAATCAGGAAACTCGGTTTGGCACCGGTCAGCAGCGCGTTGCGCGCCTTTGGCCGAAAGCGTGCCAGAATCCGCGTCGCTCCATTCCAGAGCGCTTGAACTAAAAATGCGGCGAAGGCCAGCCAGAGAAAACCCATCCAGAGATAGGCGACCCAGGCTAGCAGTCGTGCCAGGGAGATCTGGTCGATCCCCTCCAGGACTCTAACCAGAACCGGGGCAACAATCATGAGAATGGCCCAGGCCAATATTCCCGTGCGAAATGGTTTTGTTGCAGGAATGAGCGGCCGAACTCCGTAATAGACCAATAAGTGCATCAGGGCGTAGACCGTCAGGAATATAGCTAGAAAGAGCAGCATCTAGGTGGCCGTTATTCTTTCTCGGAAGGGCCGGGATAGCGGTAGCCGATCCCGTGCGCGGTCTGGATTGATTGAGGTGAATCGGGCTGCACTTCGACTTTCTTGCGCAATTGAGCGATATGCTGATCGAGGGTGCGGGTCGTCCCTTGGTAGTCGATGCCCCAGCCCGCGTTGAGCAGGAAGTCGCGGTTTAGAACCTCGCCAGGATGAGCGTGAAAAGTCTCCAGCAGTGTTAACTCACGGGCCGTGAGACGGCAGGTGTGCTCTCCGAGAGTTGCTTCCAGACGACGACGGTCGATCTGGGTCGCACCGAAAGTGAACCCATCGGATGTTATTTTTTGGTTATTTGGCGCCGAACGCCTCAATACCGCTTTGACCCTGGCCCGGAGTTCATGCAGCCCAAACGGCTTGGTGATGTAGTCGTCAGCGCCAAGTTCCAACCCAACGACTTTGTCGATTTCCTCGCCTTTGGCGGTGAGCATGATAATCGGTGTTTGCGTGTTCTGCTGACGGATGCGACGGCAGACGTCATAGCCGCTCATGTGCGGCATCATGACGTCGAGCAGTAGCAGGTCGGGGCTTGATTTGTCATAGAGGTCAAGGGCCTGTTGCCCGTCGGCTGCAGCGAGGACATGATAGCCTTCACCCTCAAACAGATCGATCAGGCCTTGTCGCAGGTGAGTATCGTCTTCGGCAATCAATATCGTGGTTGTCGGCATCAATTGTCTCCCTCTTTTGGCCGTGACTTTGGCAGGCTGATGGTAAAACAGGCGCCGCCGCCGTCGCGGGCGGCATAGGTCAATTCACCGCCGAGATCACGGACCAGTTGTCGGGCGATGCTTAGTCCGAGTCCGCAGCCTTGTTGATCGGTCGTCAGGGAACTGTCGACCCGATGGAAAATTTCGAAAATGCGCTGGCTGTGGCTGTTCGGTATGCCCGGGCCGCGGTCGGCGACTTGGATCATCACCTGACCGTTGTCTTGAATCAGTGTCAATTGCAGTTCGTCTCCCGATGCTGCGTACTTGACGGCGTTGTCGATCAGATTGAGTAAAACCTGTTCCAGCGCGTCGCTGTCCGTTTCAATACTCAGGTGAGTCGTTGGCAGTTGCAGGTCAAGCGCTAGTCCGGCCTCGTGCAGACGCAGGTTCTGAGTGGTGAGGCATTGGCTGATCAGCGCACGCAAATCGACTTGTTGCTGATGATATTTCTTTTTCCCCTGCTCCAGACGGCTGAAGTCGAGCAGGTTGTTAACCAGTCGTGTCAAGCGCTGGGCTTCACTGCTGATTACTGCCAGGTAACGTTGACTTTTGTCGCAACGGCGCTCGTCTTCTTCGAGCATCTCGGCATACATGCGGATAGTGGTGAGCGGGGTTTTTAGCTCATGCGAGACGTTGGACACGAAAGTCGTTTTGCGGCGGGCGTCATGCAGACTACGTCTTGCTTGCCACAGCAGCAGCGAGCCGCCGAGCATGATGGCAATTACCAGAATGGCAGTCAGCAATCCGCCCAAGAGCAACAAGGATTGTCCGGCCGGCTTGGCCTCTCCGGTACTGTAGAAGCCGATCTGCCAGTGTGGCAGACTGTTGCCTACCGCCACAGACATGGTTGGTTTTTGTCCGGTTGATAAATCTTCCGGGCCGCGTTGATGGACCACCTCGCCGCGATCATTGAGCAGCGCCCAGGTTTCATGTGGTGACTGGGGTTGAGGCAGGACTGTGACCAGGCGGGCGAGTAACGCAGCCATTTCTAGCTCAATGCCAAAACGTCGACCGTCGGACCGTTCGGCCCAGAGCAGGAGATGCAAGCCTTCCTCCCAGAACCACGGCAACCAGCCGTTGTCACGGATGTCGCTAGTCGCCCCTGCTGACTCCGCCGGGGCGCTAGCACTGGTCGGTAGCGATTTTGCCAGTTTGGTCAGCTCGCGTCGGGCCTGGATTTGATCACTTGCCGGGGTGATTTCTTCGCTGAAGACTGTCCACCTTGCCTGGCCGGAAAAGAGCCCGGCGTAACGTAACAGAAAGGCACTCTCTTCGCCGCTGGTTGGCTGGGTCGGTTCGGGAAATACCAGCCCTTGATCTGGAGACCAGACGAAGACGTTGCGGATCAGTGGGTTGTCCAGGCGCCAGAGCTCAAGGGTGTCGATTAAGTCCGGTCCCGGCAGTTCCCGTAGTCTGGTTGACAGGGCTTCACGAGACTCTGTGACTGTCAGATCGACGGTGCCTGCAACCGCTGCCAGTCGCTCGCGCCGGGTTTCAATCCCGGTTGCTTCCAGCCTTTGTTGCTCTCCCTGCAACAGGTAGAGCGCTAGAGTGCCGATGGCCAGAGCGGCAATTAGCAAGAGGGTCCAGGCGATGATAGGGATGCGGGTGCCAGTCATGTCATGTTTGTTGCCGACGGTTCTATTGCAGAACCGTCGGCGGTCTCCTGATCAATAGTCTTTTTGTTGTTTGCGAATTTTGTAGCTCTCTGAGCGTAAAGATTTTTTGCGGCTGCTGTCCAGGTCGTCCGCTTCGAATTCTGCGGCATCGTCAGCCAGCGCTCCTGCCGGAGCGGCCAGGGCTGGCAAGCCTAGAGCCTGACTTTTCTCTTCAATCTGTGCCTGCCGTTGTTGCAGCTCGCGAACGGCTTCTTCTTTGCGACCTGCGTTGTAGAGATCAAGGGCTTTGTCTCGGGCTTCAGCCATTTCGTTAGCAATCACCGATTTTTGAACCGCGGGCTTGGCCGAACGCTGAACCTCTTCGGTGCTGGCACTGAAACGAGTCACGACTTGTACTTCACTCTGTTCCGGTTGTGCGGTCAGGGCATTGTCGTAGCGGCAACGCACCTGAGCCAAGTTGATTTCCTGCTCCGGTTTCCCGGCCGCGACTTCGACTTCGACCAGTGAGTATTTGTTCTGGCCACCGTAGAGCTGATTCATCCGCAGTTCGACGCGGTTGCCCCGGATGCGACCTTCCCGACCGATGATCCGAAGCGGACGAACTCCGTCAGGGCATTCGATGTCAATAATGACCCGTCGGGCGACAGTATTCAAAACATCTCCGAGTTCTGCGGCGAAGATTCGTGGCAGGTCGCGGCTTTCGGCAACGAAATAGTGATTGCCGTCGCTACGGTCAGCCAGTTGTGCCATCAGATCTTCATTGTAGTCGTTGCCAACTCCGACGGTGGTGACCGAAAGGCCTTCCTTGAGCATGGCCGCGCCGAGTCGGCCAAGGTCCTTCGGGCTGCTCGGGCCAACATTGGCCATGCCATCAGAGAGTAGAATAACACGGTGTACGTAGTCTTCGCCAAGAGCCTTACGGACTTCGGCTGCGCCCTGACTGACAGCGCCAAACAGCGCGGTGTTGCCGTCAGCTTCAATCTCGCGGATGCGCGCTTCAATCCATTCGCTGTTGGCGGCACTTTGCGATGGAACCAGGGTCTCGACTCGGTGGTCGTAGGCGATCAAAGCGAAACGGTCGCGGCTGTTCAGCCGGCGCAAGGCTTCAATCGCCGCTCGTTTGGCTTTGACAATCTTGTCCCCTGACATGGAACCTGAACGGTCGAGCACCAGGGCTAGGTTGACTGGAGGGCGGTCTGCACGATCGAGGATGTTTCCGGCGTCAAGGTTGATCTTGATGACTGTGGTTTGGGTCTGACCCGCGGGCAATACATTGCGGTCGAGGTCAACGCTGCAGTTGACTAGAGGGGTGGCAGCTGCACTGCTGGTAAAGAGCAGTAGAGTGAGGATGACAGTATGAATTTTCGAGATGTTCATGGTCGGCTCCTTTCGTGTCAAGAGGGTGTCAGTTGTTCAGTCCTGTTGAGACGATTGGAACATGCCGGAATAAAGAAGTCGTCATGGCCAGGTAAAAGGTTGTCAAAAGATGTCATGGCACACCCGCATATAGGCGTGGCTGGTTAAGGTCAGGAAAGCCTTTTGAATTTTAACAGATTTTTCGCTGGACAGGCATAACGAAAAAAGCCTCCGGGATTCCCGGAGGCTTTTTTCATGTCTTGATTTGTGCTGAGAAGAATTACTCGACGGTTACTTGAGCATCTTCAATAATAACTTCGTATTGGTAGCCGTAGCCAAAGTCCTTGTCAGCAACCAAGGTGCCGCTGATGACGACTGTGTCGCCCATCTGTACCGCTGCCGTTGTGGTTGCGGTCAGGTCGTTGGTGCCAGCTACGCCGGTTCCGTCCTGGATGTGTACCCAGTTCGTTCCCATGATTTCGGGGCTGAACTTAACGACCTTGCCACGGACGGTGACTGCTTTGCCCGCCAGTTCCGCTTTCTTGGCATAAATGTCGGCTACGGTCTGACCGCCTTTGGCCACGGTAATGCCGGATAAATCAACGTCGGTTGCTACGGCGGCGGGGGTGCCAGCGCTAGCGCCGTCCATCGCCGGATGTCCGGCTGGCATCTCGGCAGAGGCTGCTGCTGCCATCTCGCCGCCAACCATGACTGAAGGAACAAAGTAAACGATGTCGAAAGTGCGATCCAGAGTCTTGCTGTGGTAGTCGGGCATCGGCATGCCTTCAGGAACCACAACGTCGTCGCCGGCCTTGACTGCAAACTGAGGGGCTGCGGCCCAGAAGGTTTCGCTGCCTGTGTCAACCTGGACATAGGTGTAGCCAGCAGCATCCATGGTCTCAAGAACTTTGCCTGTCTTGCCAACAGCTGGAGCCGGGGCTTCCGGTGCTGCCTGCTCTGAGGGCTTTGTTGTGTCTGCTTGAGGGGCTGGGGCCTCTTCACCGCAACCTGCAAGAAGAGTGAGGGAGAAAAGTGCAATACAGAAAACGCTCATCAGTTGTTTCACGGGTAAATCCTCCGATCCTTGTTGTCTGGGGCAGCTCGCCCGTTTGATATACTTCGACAGATATTGTTGGACACCAATTTTTATATATAGCATAGCTTTGAAAGTGGCGGCAAGTTTTACCGGTCAGGTGAACGCCGATAATTTTTGGTAAGCGTGCGTAACTGAGTTGCCAGCTCTGTGGTCAGCGCGTTTTGAGAAAGTCGCCAACTCCAATTTCCGGTTGCCTGCCCAGGGGTGTTAAATCGCGCCTCTTTGCCCAGGCCAAGAATATCCTGACAGGGGATGATGCAAAGGTTTGATACGCTGCCCATTGCCAGACGGATCAAATCCCAGGGCATTTCCAGTTGGGGTTTGCCGAGGAGCTTTCGGGCCTGATCTTTTTGGGCTCTCGAAAGGCTGCGCCACCACCCGAGGGTTGTATTGTTGTCGTGGGTGCCGGTATAGACGACGCTGTCTGGCCTGTGGTTTTGCGGCAGATAGGGGTTGTCCGGTCCCGAGTCGAAGGCAAACTGGAGGATTTTCATTCCGGGAAAGGCAAATTCGTCACGTAAGGCCTCGACTTCAGGGGTGATGATGCCGAGGTCTTCTGCGATGATCGGTAGTTCAGGGCGTTGTTCGCAGAGCTTGCGAAATAGTTCTCGACCTGGAACCTTTTCCCACTGGCCGTTGACTGCGGTCGGTTCGTCAGCCGGGATCGACCAACAAGCCTGGAAACCACGAAAGTGGTCAATGCGGACTATGTCGCTGATTTCAAGCTGGTAGTTGATGCGTCTTAGCCACCAGTGGAAGTTGCTCGCAATGAGACGATCCCAGCGATAGAGAGGGTTGCCCCAACGTTGACCGGTGGCGCTGAAATAGTCTGGTGGCACGCCAGCGACCAC
>JAQYVY010000035.1 GCA_030145195.1 Desulfuromonadales bacterium
AACCCTGGGAAACAACCAGACTGGCAGCTTCGTGTTTAAACTCTATTGAAAATGATCGTCTGTCTCTTTTCATCAGTGAACACCTCTCTTTGGATGGTAATATACCACCTAAGTTGGTGTCCGGTTTCATTGAACCACTACAAAGTTCACCTTCTCCAACATGAGCCAAGCGGAGACCTGACCCCTTTTCTTTGAAAAAAGACGCACAGGATGGTGGCGCAGTGGCGGGCAGGACGCGCAAGGATATTGAGACTCAAACCGGTAAGTCGGTTATCTCGAGCACGAGCTTCAAGAAGTTATCCGATGGGAAGTTGAAAAAACAGCTGGGTGGCGACGACTGATTGGTCGTCTTTTTGATGACGCGGAGTTGGTTTTCTGCCTCCCCCGTTTCCCGACTTGAATCGTGACAATGCCTATTAGTCAAGCCTGACCCGGCGATTTTGTGGGGAGGTTTGCAACTTTGCAAGACGGACCCCATTTTATTATCTTGAGGAGCTAGCATGTCCTACGACGCTATAGAAGACGCTTTCAACTACATCAGCGATGGCCAACCCGGCGACCGCAGGGCGGTGGTTCACCGGGTCACCGGCAAGGTCTTGATGGCCTCCGTGAAAGTCGGCTTCGACCAGATTCCAGCCGAGGCCGCGAACGACCCCGACTATCTGCTCATCCCCCGCAGGCAGGATATCGATCCGGGCAAGGGTTTGATCCTCGCCTTCTTTAATAACCACGCCCAATCGGAGGTGCCGCAGGTCAAGGCGATCTTTACCCGCTCCGGGGCCTTTCGCAATGTGAAAGATCTGATGCGCCGCCTGCACCTGCTCGATCTCTGGCATCTCTACTACGATGAGAAGATCGAGGAGCTGCTGCGGAAATGGTGTGTGGATAATGGGCTTTCGCTTTGAGGGGCTGAGGTGCGGGAGTTGGTGTTTATCAGTAGGGTTGGGTGAGTGGGAAGTTTGCAAGCCTGACCCCAATTGCAGGGATTGGGGTCACTCAATTTTGAGTGTCCCCGAATCGATGAGGCAATGTAATGATCGAAAGTATTTCATTGACTAAAGAAGCGAGCTACGGAGACACGCCAGTAGTTCTACCGAAGCTGTCTAAACACAATTTTTTCTACGGTGCTAACGGCACAGGGAAAACAACTATCTCGCGAGTCATTGCCGATGAAATAAGCTTTCCTACATGCCAAATCAGTTGGACCGGTGGCACCAGGATGCAAACTCTGGTTTACAACCGGGATTTCGTCGAGAAGAATTTTAATCCATCATCTGAACTCAAAGGCATCTTCACTCTCGGTGAGGAAGATGATGACATCATTAAGAAGATCGAAGTAGCCAAGGGTGAAGGTGATGCTCTCGATGAAAAAATCAAAGGACTAAAAAAAGTCCTAAACGGCGAAGATGGAACAAGTGGAAAGCAGGGTGATCTGAAAGCCCTGGAAGAAGATTTCTCTGAAAAGTGTTGGGTCTACAAAACTAAATTCGACAATGACTTCCAAGATGCCTTTGAGGGTGTACGAGGGAAAAAGTTTGACTTTAAAAACAGACTTATCGTTGAGGCAGCGGAAAACAAGTCTGAGTTGCTTGACCTGGACAAATTAAAGAGGAAGGCATGTACAATTTTCGGGACAGCGCCAGAGAGAGCCACTACTCTTCCTACTCTCGATTTTGATGAACTGGCCGCCTTAGAGTTGAAACCGATACTGTCCAAAAAGGTTATCGGTAGTGCTGATGTCGATATTGCTACACTGATCCAGTATCTCGGTAATAGTGATTGGGTTAAAGAGGGACAGCAGTATCTTGATCCTGCTGATGGCAAATGTCCGTTTTGTCAACAAAGCTTGCCAGAGGCTTTTTCAGGAAAACTGTCAACATATTTTGATGAAACCTTCGAGAAAGAAATAGAAGTTATCAAGGAGTTGGCTACTGAATATGAGCGTTTATCTCATTTAGTCTTATCTGACATTCAATCTGCCCTTGACTCAGAAACAGCCTTCATTGAGCTCGACAAAGTCCAAGCTCAAAAAGACCTCATCGACTCCAAAGTTTCCATTAACAAACGACATATTGAGACCAAACTAAAGGAGTCTAGTAAGGTTGTTTCTTTAGAACCACTTGGTGCAATTTTGCAAAATCTCGCATCAATGATAACAATGTCGAATGTGGCTATTGCTGCACATAACTTGACAGTTGATAACCTCACTGAGGAAAAAAGAACGCTAAAAAAACAGGTATGGAAGTACGTTGTTAACGAAGCCAATGCAGATTATTCGTCATATGTTTCAGCGAAAAGCGGTCTTGATAAGGCCATTGAAAAACTGACTTTAGCCACCCGCAAAAGTGATGCGGAAAGAGCTGAGAAAAGCCGTGAGATAGCTGCCCTTGAAAAGTCAGTTACTTCTATCAAGCCAACTGTTGACGCAATTAATGGCACTCTCTCTAGCTTCGGATTCTCTGGGTTCTCTCTCGCAATGTCCGACAAGGAAGGGTACTACAAAGTCATTCGTGACGATGGTGGTGACGCTAAAAGCTCTCTGAGTGAGGGCGAAAAAACATTTATTGCGTTCTTGTATTTTTACCATCTACTCAAAGGTAGTAACTTGGAAAGCGAGATCACTGGAAATCGTATAGTTGTTTTCGATGACCCGGTGTCCAGCCTTGATAGCGAAGTTCTTTTTATTGTGAGTAGCTTGATTAAGTATCTGCTTAAAGAAGTCCGGAGTGGCGCGGGAGACATCAAGCAGGTTTTTGTTTTGACCCACAACGTTTACTTCCACAAGGAGGTAACATTCAACTCAAAGCGCACTAATGATGCCATGAGGCATGAAACATTTTGGATAGTGCGGAAATCGAACAATCAAACGGAAATAACACAGCACGACGACAATCCGATAAAGACTTCCTATGAGTTGCTCTGGAATGAGCTTAAGGGTGCTGATAAATCAAGTTTGACGATTCAGAATACGCTCCGCAGGATATTGGAAAACTATTTCACGATATTAGGTAACAGAAATAAGGATGCCATTATCTGCAGTTTCGAGGGCAAAGATCGCTTGATTTGCCAGTCCCTCTTTTCCTGGATTAATGCTGGTTCGCACTTCACCAATGATGATCTTTATATCTCCTGTGATGAAGCGACAATAGAAAAGTTTCTTGAGATTTTTAAGCAGGTTTTTGAAAACGAGGGGCACATATCCCATTACAACATGATGATGGGTATCTCTGAAGTGGATATATCTGATGATGCTGACGGTGCCACGTAAGAGGGGACGTTGGTAAGTTATGTAACTTATTCATAGAATGGGGTTAGGCTTTGTAAGGGCTCGGGGGCAGGCACGCGTGCCTGTCACGGGCTCTAACAGTGACACTTGTTTTTAAGTGTCCCCGGAACTTGCTTGCTAGTCTTCACTGATTGATATTTCACTCGATAATGTTACAGCCAACAGGGGGCCACCATGGGATTTTTCAAAAAGCTTTTTGGGGGTAGCAAAGATGCATCAGAGAATAATCCGGAAGAAACACGGCAACTTCGCGTAAATAGCACCATTGTTGATCTAACACTTCCTCTGGAAACTTTTTTTAACAAGGATGAACTGAAACCGAGGGTGGCAGACAGATGTCAAAAAGTCGATATTGAAATTGTGGGGGAAAGTTTCTACAAAGCAAACGTCCTAGGAGTAGCCAAAGCAGCGCAAGGTGCGGATTTTAAGATTTTCTTACTTCCTGAACCGACAAATAAATATGACAAGCAAGCGGTAAGTGTTCGGGCGGGTGGAGTACACGTTGGATATATTAAAAGCCCTTTCAACAAGCACTGGTTTAAGTGGGTTAATAAGGCCGCAAACGAGGGAGAGTTCCTTTGGGGAAATGCCGAAGCTATCTCAAAACGAGGGTCTAACAATATAGGAATCTTTGGTTACATCTATATGTCTAGGCAAACACCTGAATGGGGTGGTCTGGAACCAAAGAAAATGACTGATGCCGCTCTAGCCAAGATTGCTGATAAGATTAATAACCTGATTGACTCAGGTGACGATCAAACTATCGGACAGGTTCGGGCTTTATCCAAAAGAGCAGTGAAAGCAGTTACTCCTTTGGTATGTCATGCCAAATGGGTCATCCAAAATTCAGAGGGGCAAGGCAGTGAAAACTGGGATGAAATTCTAAACCATTGCGAGGGTCTTTTTGACAATGCAGACGAAGCCGTTTATGCAACAAACCCAGAAGACGTTGACGTTATGGATAACTTGAATGAACTAGCAGAACTTTTTGAAAACATGTGACCATTGACGGGTAAAAAGGGGTCAGCCCTCGACATCGGACAAAATTAGGTGCCGGGGTCGGACCAAGTTAACTAGCTGAAATCACACCAATTCAGTGTCGGAATAGCCCCTAAAATCATGCTATGGAGCTATTTTTAGGGTCGAAAACAGCCCCATAGCCCTTTAATCCCCACTTTCACCGCCCCCTTCCCGAAAGGGCGCAGGCCGCGAGCGCCAGATCCTGAGAACAAAATACCCACAGGGTTGAATCTTTGCCATCTTGACCCAACCACACTCATCCATTACCTTGCCAGCATGATTTGATTCGCCCCCCGAATCCAAGAATAACGACCGATGAACCATTCAGGAGAGCTTTTATAATGAACCTTACGCAGTATACCCTCGAGGCCGTTGGCCGAATCAGGCAACGAGCGCCGTTGATTCATAACATCACCAATTTTGTGGTTATGAACAGCTCCGCAAATATCTTGCTGGCAATCGGCGCCTCTCCTGTTATGGCTCATTGCCAAACAGAAGTTGAAGAGATGACCTCCCTTGCCAGTGCTCTGGTTCTCAATATAGGGACAATCCAGGAGGATTGGCTTGCGTCTATGATTTGCGCTGCCCAAACGGCAAATTCCATTGGTATACCCGTAATCCTTGATCCGGTTGGCGCCGGAGCAACCAAATTCCGCACTGCCGCAATCAAGGAAATCTTGGGGAATTGTTCTATCTCTGTCCTGCGAGGAAATTGCTCCGAGATCCTTTCTCTTGGGTCTTGCGACGTTAAAACCAGAGGGGTTGATTCCTCTCTGTATTTTTCCGAGGAGTTGGTTGATGTTGCCAGACAAATGGCCCTCGATGAAAAATGCGTTATTGCCATTTCTGGAGAAGAGGATTGCATCACTGATGGTAACAGGGTCTTTCGCGTCAAAAATGGCCAGCCTGTCATGACCAGGGTCACGGGAACAGGCTGTGGCCTCTCGGCTGTCACTGCTGCTTTTTGTGCCGTTGCAGAGAAGAATTTTGCTTTGGCTACGGCGGCTGCCTTTGGGTATTACGGTCTCTGTGGGGATCTGGCGATACAGACAAGTGCCAAGCCCGGGAGCTTTGCGGTCGCTTTCGTGGATCAGCTGTATGCGACCAGCGACGAAGAAATTATGAGGCATCTCAAGATAAAAGAAGTTTGAAAAGAGAAAATCAAGACCGGCGGGTCGCGTCCCGCCAAGACGCCGTACTTTTTTCAACGCTAAAAAAGTAAGCAAAAAAGCTGGCCTCCTCGCGGAGGGCATATCACTAGGTGTCTGTTTGTCACCGACTGATCAAATGATTCGTGTAGTGCTGCGTGGCATCGGGGTTGGGGCCGATGTATTACGGCCCCTTTGTTTTTGCGGAGAATTACGGTGACATAATAATCCTCTCCATCGTGTCACCGTAATTCGGGCAGATCACATCAATTCTTGCAGGCTCCCATCAAGGTCAAAACCGGCGGGTCGCGTCCCGCCAAGACGCCGTACTTTTTTCAACGCCAAAAAAGTAAGCAAAAAAGCTGGACTCCTCGCGGAGGGCATATCACCAGGTGTCTGTTTGTCACCGGCTGATCAAATGATTGGGGTTGTGCTGCGTGGCACCGGGGTTGGGGCCTATGTATTGCGGCCCCTGTGTTTTTGCGTGGCTTTGGTGGAGCGTGAGTGAGCGTGCTGACTTTTGCGGTCCTGCTTTGTGGTGTGTTCAAACCTGTATTCTCAGTGGAGGGGATCACTGCCGTTGGATTCTCTTGAGTTGGACACTTAAAGGGGACACTTGTTTTTAAGTGTCCCCGAATCCGTTACAGGGGGCCTCTCTGAGGGTTGGGTCGGAAGCTCTCCAGGCCTTTCGACATGGTCGGCGACCCACAGGATGTGGAGTTTGTGGGCTTTGGAGCTGGGGACATTGCCCAAGAGCGCCCCTTTTAATGTTTGGGGGCAGGTCTTGAAATGCCCGCGCCCAAAAACGATAAGCTTTCTATGAGAGCACGAGGGCGGATAAATACTTTGATTTTATGGATAAAAGAGATATATTACAAAGAACTAATTTAAGGGAGGTGAGTAAGATGCAAACCTGCGAATTGCTCGAAAAATGCGGATTTTTCCGAAAGTATCAGGCCTCACTGGATATGGCGTGTCGAGGTTTTGTCAAATCATTCTGTCAGGGTCCTGAAATGGATAACTGCAAAAGAAAAGCCTACCGGAAGGAGCATGGAGAACCTCCACATGACGATATGTTGCCAAGTGGACACATGCTCCCGCAACAGTACAAGAGGTAGTGATTCAATAAATCCGGAGACAACTTAGATCTGGGGGCACTCAATATAGGGTGTCCCCGTATCGATGGTAGACCCCGCATTCGATGGCCGATGACAGGTGTACAGAAAGTGTTTGGATGTGCGGCGCTTGTCTTTGTGCGCCGTCAGGATCAAAGCCTCTGCCTTGAAAACCTCCTAATATCCCACCACGATCGCAGCGGCTCACTGGAGCTTCGCTTCGTCAGCTTAAATCCACTTGCCGCTCCATCTTTGACTGGTAAAATATTGACAGGCAATATCTAAGATTATTTGGCAGAAAGGAGCCTGTCATGGCTTTTAACCCTGTAGTGGTTGTCGCTAAGGGTGGACGTCCCGAGTTCTTCCATCCCAGCCCTCAAATTTACACTCTGCTGAATAAGGGTGTTGAAGTTCCGATGTAAAACAGCTACTCTCCCAAGCGATTTTTAATCGCCCTGTGCTGCCCCCCCTTGACCCTTAGGTTGATGAGCGCGCGCAACAAGCGCCACGAATCTTGGCGTCGAAGTCAAACCACACTTTTAACCTCCCATCGAGAGCAACATGCCCGACACCCTTGACCCCGCAGCTGCGGCCATTATTGCTGAAGAAGAGCAGCGCCTCGTTGAAATCTGTGCGGCGGCTGAGCATTACAACCGTGATCGGGTTGAGCAAATCCGCGGTCATGGCCAAAAAATACGGGTCCTGAAAGCTGAACGCCTTCATAGCAACAATCCCCGCGAAATCGACAAACTGACCTTCGAGATTGCACGGCTCTCTCAGTACAACCCGGCCAAATATCTGGTTCCCTTTGAGCAGATGGCAACACCGTACCTGGCCGGGATCACAATCTGCGATGACGATCCCCGGATCGGCCGTAAACACATTCTGTTCGGCAAGCAGAGTTTGATGGCCGGCTCGAAGGTGATGGTCACCGACTGGCGCAAAGCGCAGATCTCGAAACTCTATTACGAGTGGGATGAGGGCGAAGAATACGAAGATGATATCGTCGAGCGCGAACGCAGCGGCACGATCGAAAAGAAATTGGCGTACGGCATCTCACAGCGGGTGTTGATTTCGCTACAGAGCGGGACCGGGATCTTGGAAAAACGCGATGGTATTTGGGGAGATCGCGGGCCGCAAAACTCCAGCGTGGTTAAAAAAGAGGGCAGTGGTGACCACCGCATGGTCGATATCGTCTCCTTGATCTCGAAGGAGCAGTTCGGCTTGATCATCCGCAAGAGTGACGGCTGCCTCTACCTGACCGGCGGCGCTGGCTGCGGCAAAACTACGGTGGCCCTGCATCGATTGTCTTACTTGCTCTTCAATCAACCGGAAACTTTCCGTCCGCAACGTTGCCTGGTGGTGATGTTTAACAAGTCGCTGCGCAACTATGTGAAAAAGACCTCGGTCGAGCTGCTGACCAATCAGTTGCCGGTGGAGACCTTTCACTCCTGGGCGATGAAGGCGATGCGTTCGCTTGGTGTCACGGCGCGCTTTACCGCCAAGGGGGAGGGCGGGCTCACCGCTTTGAAGAAAAGTTCCGGGAGCTACGCTGCGCTGCTTGATTATGTGACCACCCCCGGCCGGAACTCGCTGCTCGAAGATCTAGGGGCCTTTTATGCTGACACGGCGTTGTGGCGCCGGCATCTGGGCGACCGTCCGCAGCTTGAGGCGTTGGCGCGACAGGGGCGCAGACTTGTGGACGGAGGCAGCCAGGAGATTGCTTTCGACGATGCAGGGGTGTTGATCTTGTTGGGGCAACTGCGTAATTCGGGGCAGGAGCTGGTCGATGCGCTCGGTTGGTATGATCATGTGTTGGTGGACGAGGCGCAAGATCTCTCGCTGGTCGAACTCAATGCCTTGATGTTTGCCACCAGCCAGCGTCGGAGTCTGACGGTCTGCGCCGATGAGAAACAGAAAATTCTCGATTTTGTCGATGCGGCAGGGTTTGCTACGTTTCAGCTTGAATTGCAGAATGCGGGGCTTGCTTCAGGAGAGCTGGATATCAGCTATCGCTCGACGCAACAGATCATGGCCTTGGCTTCACGGGTCTCGGGGCGGGCTGTCGGCAAGGTGGTCAACCGGGGCCCAGACCCGCGCTTTCATCAGTTTACTTCGCAGGCCGATGCGCTCAGCCAATTGCGCCGCGCAGTCGGAGCCCTTTTAGCGCGTGAGAAGAACAGTTTGACCGCGATCATCTGCCGATTCAAGCATGAGGCCGAAACGGTTTATGCGGCCTTAAAAGAACTGCCGGGGGTGCGCAAGCAAACCGCAGACCTCTCCTTTGAACCGGGCCTGCTCATCACCAATGCCCACCAGGTCAAAGGTTTGGAGTTTTCAGGAGTGATTCTGTGGAATCCGACGCAGAAGTCTTATCCCGCCAGTGAGCTTGGCAAAAACCTGCTTTATGTGGCCATCACCCGTGCCAGCGAACGCTTGGCCATCTATCACCACGAAGCCCTTTCTCCACTCTTCTCTGAAACGGAAAAGCAGTAACTGCCACCGTGTTTCTTTGGGCGTGGAGAATTGTGGTGACATAATAAGCTTCTCCATTGTGTCACCATAATTCGGGAAGACTACAGCAGACCTCTTAGCGCCTCTGCGTCTTTGCGTTAAATAGTTGTTTTTATATAAAGTCAAAACCGGCGGGTCGCGTCCCGCCAGGACGCCGTACTTTTTTCAACGCCAAAAAAGTAAGCAAAAAGGCTGGTCTCCTCGCGGAGGGCATATCACCAGTTTTCTGTATGTCACCGGCGGATCAAATAATTCGTGTAGTGCTGCGTGGCATCGGGGTTGGGGCCTATGTATTGCGGCCCCTGTGTTTATGCGAATAATTACGGTGACATGATAATCCCCTCCATCGTGTCACCTTAATTCGGGCAGATCACATCAATTCTTGGGAGAATAAAGGGGACATAATAGCTTCCCCATTGTGTCTCCTTAATTCGGGAAGACTACAGCAGACCTCTTAGCGCCTCTGCGTCTTTGCGTTAAATAGTTGTTTTTATATAAAGTCAAAACCGGCGGGTCGCGTCCCGCCATGACGCCGTACTTTTTTCAACGCCAAAAAAGTAAGCAAAAAGGCTGGTCTCCTACCAGCCTGTCGGACTATCAATGACCTGGCTGCAAATTCGCCTGTTTGGCCCATATCTCAGCTCCTTTTCGACCAATAGCTACGGCTATTCCTCTCAAATGAGCTAAAATCTGGTCTCAAACATTCAAGTTTTCGCTTCAGCCCTGATAGTCCGACAGGCTGCTCGCGGAGGGCATATCACCAGCTGTCTGTTTGTCACCGGCGGATCAAATGATGCGTGCTGTGCTGCGTGGCATCGGGGATGGGGCCTATGTATTGCGGCCCCTTTGTTTTTGCGAAGAATTACGGTGACATGATAATCCCCTCCATCGTGTCACCTTAATTCGGATAGATCACATCAATTCTTGGGAGAATAAAGGGGACATAATAAGCTTCTCCATTGTGTCACCTTAATTCGGGCAGACTCCAATCAAGAGCAAAACCGGCGGGTCGCGTCCCGCCAGGACGCCGTACTTTTTTCAACGCCAAAAAAGTAAGCAAAAAGGCTGAACTCCTAGCGGAGGGCATATCACCAGCTGTCTGTTTGTCACCGGCGGATCAAATGATGCGTGCTGTGCTGCGTGGCATCGGGGTTGGGGCCTATGTATTGCGGCCCCTTTGTTTTTGCGAAGTGCTGTGGTGTATGAGTGAAGGCGCTGACTTTTGCGGTTATTGTTTTGTGGTGAGTTCTCTTGGGTGAAAAACTTTAACCATGGGGAGATAACAGCAGCCCTAATTGTGTCACCCTATTTATTTGGGCGCGACTTGTAAGAGTTCGAGCAGCCCCTGCAACAGTTGCAACGGGGTCGGTGGACAACCGGGAATCACGGCATCCACCGGTATGACGTTGGCGACCGGACCACAGCTGGCATAAGTCTCGCCGAATTCACCACCACAGGCCGCACAGTCGCCCATGGCGACCACCAGCTTGGGTGATGGCATCGCAGCATAGGTTCGCTTGAGTGCCGCCTGCATATTACGGGAGACGACCCCGGTCACCAGCAGCAGGTCAGCGTGTCGCGGCGAGGCCACGAAGTGGATGCCAAACCGCTCTATGTCGTAAAAACTGTTGTTGACGGCATGCATCTCTAGTTCGCAGGCGTTGCATGATCCGGCATCGACCATCCGAATAGCGAGACTGCCGCCAAAGCGTGCGGCAATCGCTTTTTGACAGGTGGCGCCAAGTTCGACCACGGCCTGATCAGGCGATGGAATCGTCTCGGTTAAACGGCCGGTACGACGAATTTTATTGAAGATGCGAAGCATGGTAAGCGTTTCCTAAAAAACAAGAAGTTACAGATCTTGTCCGGCATAAGAGCCATTCACAGATTTATTGCACACAGGAAAATCAGGCACGATATTGCCGAGAATCAACCGTTCCAGAGCTGGCCAATTGAGCCAGCTTGGATCACGGGGAAAATAGCGCACAACCCGCCCGGCTTCATCAAGATGGAGATACGCTACGGTTTCTCCCCGCCAGCCTTCAATCAGGCCAAGCCCCTCGCAACTTTGACCGCAAGGCTCGCAATCGACCTGCAAAGGACCTTCAGGGAGAGTTTGCAGCAGTTGTTCGAGCAAGTTGAGAGACACCAGAATTTCATCACCACGCACCCGCACCCGCTTGGCGACATCGCCTTCAAGGTAGGCCGGAACATCAACAAGCAACTGGTCGTAAGGGGCATAGGGGGCATCACGCCGCAAATCGTCCTGATGATTGCTGGCTCGACCAACGTAACCGAGGGTACCCAACTGTCGCGCCAGCTCTACCGACAGAATCCCGGTCGTGCGCAACCGTTCCTGCAGGGAGGGATATTCCAGCAGCAGGGGCATCAATTCTTCGACCTCGGCTCGTAGTTCGACCAGATCATGGAACAGCTCCGGCAGCCTCTCTGGGGGAATATCGCAGGCAACGCCACCGGGGATCACCCGATCCATCAGCAGGCGATGCCCGAAAATCTCCAAGCTCCGCCGCTGCCAGAGCTCACGCAGGCGACTGCACTGCACCAGGGCGAAGGTAAAACCGACATCATTGCAGACGGCGCCGATATCGCCCAGATGATTGGCAATCCTTTCCCGTTCGCACAAAATGGCCCGCAGCGCCAGCGCCCGTGGCGGAGGGTCAACCCCCAAAGCTCGCTCGGCGGCCTGACAAGCGGCCCAGCTGTGTGCCACCGTACTGTCACCAGACAACCTTCCGGCCAAACGGGCCAGTCCGGTCAGATCGCGGCCCTCGGCCAACTTCTCGACGCCACGGTGCACATAACCAAGATGCGCTTCGAGCCGCAAAACATCCTCACCTTCCGCCTGGAACCGGAAATGCCCCGGTTCAATAATCCCGGCATGCACCGGCCCGACCGGTATTTCGTAAATCCCCTCGCCGGAAACCGGCACGAAGGGATAATCGCAGTCCGGTGGCGTCTCTGCTAATGGTGAACCGGACAGTGGAAAGTCCTTGCGCAACGGAAAGTCTTTTTCTGACCAGCCCTGGTGACGGGTCCAGCGGCGCGGATCGGGGTGGCCGATAAACCGGATGCCAAACATATCCTGAACATGGCGCTCGGGTCGATTGGCCGCAGGATAACTCGACACTTGGGACGGCAGTTCCGGTTGCTCCTCGGGCAGGCTGGTGCGCAGCAGCAAATGGCCATCACCTCCAGCAAACAGGGCAAACAGCTGAAAGCCGGGCGATAGATGCTCACCCCAGACCGCCGACCAGCGCAAGTCCTGTTCAACGGCAAGTGCCGCAACCCGGCCCCAGTCCTCTTTCGGAACGGTAAGTCCAACCGTTACGCCGGGCAGAGCAACGCACTGTTCCGCGCGGACACCGCCCTCGGTCAGGACGGAAGCAAACTCGGCGGTCTTTCCCGGAGTCACCCACATCGGTTGCGTGCTTCTCATAACAGCCCCTTGCCAACGACCATCGTCGTCGCCTGGTCGATCCAGCTCGCCAGCACACCCGGGATGGCAATGCCGAGCCAGAGGACTAGCAACAGGTGCAAAATGACCGGCCACATGTTGGCCTTGACTGCGACTTGCCCCGCAGGCGGCTCGCCAAAAACCATCGGTTGAACGTGGCGGAACAGCCCGGCAAAAGCAATGCCCAGACTGCACAGCAACGGTATGACCAACCATGGCCAGCTCTTGATCGTCGCGGTAAAGAGTAAAAACTCGCTGGTAAAAACCCCGAACGGCGGGAAACCGGCAATCGCCACGGTGCCGAGCAGAAAGCACCAGCCGACCGCAGGCTGAGTGCGGATCAAACCACGAATTTTGTCAATCGACTGGGTTCCGGCGACATGGGCAGCATGGCCAACAGTGATAAAGATTGCTGATTTGGTCAAGGAGTGGACAATCATGTGCAGCAGCGCGCCAAAGGTCGCCAAGGGTCCGCCAATGCCAAAAGCGAAGGTCATCAATCCCATATGCTCGATCGATGAGTAGCTGAACATCCGCTTGACATCGCGCTGGCGATGCAGCAAAAGGCTGGCCACGACAAATGAAAGCAGACCGAAACCCATCATCATATTGCCAGCCAGGTTGCTGCCGAGGGCCGGGTCAATCAACATCTTGAAGCGCACCACCGCATAAAGCGCAACATTAAGCAGCAAACCGGAGAGGATCGCCGACATCGGCGTCGGCCCTTCAGAATGGGCGTCCGGTAGCCAGTTATGCAGCGGGACCAAGCCAATTTTGGTGCCGTAACCAACCAGCAGGAAGACAAAGGCCAGGGTCAACACGGCCGGTTCCAGTTCAGTGGCATGCTGATGCAAAACACTCCAGAGCAACGATTCCTCGCTGCCAGGAAGAACCCGTTCTGCCGCAAAGTAAATCAGCACCGTGCCAAAGAGCGCCTGGGCGATACCGACCCCGCAAATCATAAAATACTTCCAGCCAGCTTCAATCGATTCCGGGGTCCGGTAAAGACTGACCAGCAGCACGGTCGCCAGAGTCGCACCTTCCACTGCAACCCAAAGCAGGCCGAGGTTGTTGGTCGACAAAGCCACCAGCATGGTCAGCAGGAAGCCCTGATACATCGAATAGTAGAGGCGCATGCGTTGGTCATCGACGCGACCGATCTCCAATTCGTGAGCCATATAAGGACCGGAAAAAACCGCCGTAGTCATACCGACAAAGGCATTGAGCAGAATCAGATAGACGTTAAAGGCGTCGACATAAAACATTTTGTCGGGAGAGAGTAGCGGCCCCTGGTTAAAAACATCGATGGCCAGCAACAGTGAAGTCACAAAGGTGGCCGTGCAGATCGCAAGGTTGATGGCACCGGCCGAACGCCAGTGTCCGATCAGCGAGAGCAGCAGGGTTCCAAAGAGGGGCAGCACCAAGGTCAGGTAGAGGGCACTCATCAGTCGACCTCGTTCAGGCGGTTCAGATGGTCGACATTCAAAGAGCCAATCCCGTTACGAATCTGGAAGAAGAAGACACCGAACAGGATCGCCGCCACCAGAACATCAAAAGCCACTCCCAGTTCGACGACCATCGGCATGCCGTAAGTTGCCGAGACCGCAGCGAACATCAGACCGTTCTCCATCGACATAAAGCCGATCACCTGAGCAACAGCCTTGCGCCGGGTGATAATCATGAGCATGCCGATCAGAATAACGGCGAGTGAAATGGCGATGGTATTACGCGTTGAAAGCATCGATAGTTCGCGAATTGGCAACGCCACATAATAGCTGAACAGCACCAGCGCACCGGCCCCGATCATGATGAGTGAGGAGCTGCCAACCGTTTCAACGTCACGTCGGATATCCAGCCGAACCACTAACCTGCGCAGCTGCCAGGGAATGAAGAAAACCTTGAGAGCCAGAGTTAAACCGGCAGAAATCAACAAGTGATGTCGCCCTGAAACAATCGCGACCAAAACCGTGGCGAAGAAGAGCAGTGCGCCCTGCCAGGCAAAGGTGTGAATAAGCGTGACGATGCGCGTCTGGGCCAGCAACAAAAACGAGGTAAAGAGGATCAGGGCCGCCAGGGTCAAAATCATCTGTTCAGAAAGGGGTAAAGCGGCCATCTGCATCTCAGCGCACCTCCAGGATAACGTGGCTCAGCATACCGAGCAGGCAGAGGATAAAGGCCAGGCCGAGAAATTGTGGAACCCGGAAGAACCGCATCTTGGCCAGGCTGGTTTCCGCAACCGCGAGGACGACCCCGAGTACAGCCAGTTTGCCGGTGATTGCAACCAGTCCGATGGCCAGGGCCAGCGGGGTCAATTCGAGGGCGATGCCCCAGGGGATGAAGAGGTTGGCGATTAAAACCCCGTAGATCATTAATTTGAGCATGGCCGCCCATTCCATCAGGGCCAGGTGGCGACCGCTATATTCGAGAATCATCGCCTCGTGGATCATGGTTAATTCGAGATGAGTTGCCGGGTTATCGACCGGGATGCGGCCCGTTTCTGCCACCGTGACCAGCAGAAGGCCCATGCCGGCAAAGATGAAGGACGGATAAAGCTGAAAGGGTTCGACCAGCAAATGACTGATCATGCTCGCCAGATTGGTACTCGACACCGTCATCGCCAGAGTGAACACCGCCATCAGGATTGCTGGCTCGGCCAGCGAGGAGATCGTCATCTCGCGAGAGGAGCCCATGCCGCCGAAGGCCGTACCGACATCCATACCGGCCAGGGCGAGGAAAAAACGGGCCAGGGCAAAAAAGCCAACCAACACAATGACATCGGCGATCGCCGAGGTCGGCAGGCCAATCGCGACAAAAGGCATCACTGAACCAGCCAGGGCCGTTACACTGAAAACCAGGTACGGGGCCATCCTGAACACGGGCGAGGCCTGTTCGGAAATAACAATATCTTTGCGGAACAATTTGGAGAGGTTGCGATAGGGTTGCCAAGGAGAAGGCCCCTGCCGACATTGCAGTTTGCACTTGACCCATTTGACCCAGCCCGCCAGAAAAGGCGCGCCAAAAGCGAGCAGACCCGCCTGAATAACTGCCAACGCCCAACCGTTCATACGATCACCCACAGCAGAAAGAGCAGAGTCACGAAGGAGTAGGCCAGATAGACCCGAATATTGCCGCCCTGGATCAAAGCTGCACGCTTGGCACTGGCCAGAAGAACCCGACCGATGACCAAGTAAATTTTCTGCCAGGCCCAGTCGCCAACCTTCAGGTGGCGCCCGCCACCAGGGTTCTCCGCCGTCTCCGGCTCAATCC
The DNA here is from genome assembly GCA_030145195.1 of Desulfuromonadales bacterium. Classification (GTDB taxonomy): domain Bacteria; phylum Desulfobacterota; class Desulfuromonadia; order Desulfuromonadales; family BM103; genus JAQYVY01. The sequence continues at coordinate 15,826 of JAQYVY010000035.1, forward strand.
GTTCTTCGATCGGCCAGACCGGCTGGAAGATGCGCCGGATCGGCATGGCAAAGGCGGTTGCCGTGTATTGCATGCGCGCATTCAGGGGGCCGAATCCGCAATCCCAGGTGGCTCCGACCTGCACCGACGTTTTGCGACGCCGGGGGTGCAGTCGGAGATAAACGAAGAGCCAGGCCAAGCAAATGCCAAGTAGAACCATCGGTGCCCCGTAGGAGGCTGTTTGCGCTCCGACCGGAGTTAACCAGAGCCAGCCCCCCGCTGTGGCTTCAGGCAAGCCAACGCCGAGCAGCATCAAGGGGATATTGCTGATCACCCCGACTGTCCAGGTTGGAAAAATCCCGAAGACCAGACAGAGCAGTGCCAGGATGCCCTGGCCAATCAACATGCCGGGAGCCGCCTCTTTGGCTGCCAGTGACTGCTTGCTTCGGGCCTGCCCAAGGAAAGCAACGCCGAACACCTTAACGAAACACGCTGCGGCCAGGGCCCCGGTCAGCGCCAACACGGCAGCCGCGACCGGAATCAAAGAACCGAGGATGCCACTCTTCAGGGCTGTCCCCTGCAGGGCGGCCTGAAAAGTCAGCCATTCTGAGACAAAACCGTTAAAAGGGGGCAACGCCGAAATGCTGATACAGCCGATCAGGAAACAGCCGGCGGTCACCGGCATGCCGCGAATCAGCCCACCCATCTTCCCCAGATCATGTTCATGACTTTGCTGCAGGATAGCGCCGGCACCGAAAAACAACAGGCTTTTGAACAGGGCATGATTTAACGAGTGGTAAAGAGCCGCCACTAGCCCCAGAGCGGCCAGACCAGGCAAATCGTTGCTGGCAAAAATCATCGACAAACCGAGGCCGATATAGATAATGCCGATATTCTCGACACTGTGATAAGCCAGCAGGCGTTTCAGGTCATGTTGCATCAGCGCATAAAGGACACCGAGAAGTGCGGAGGCACAGCCGATCAGAAGAACAATCAGCCCCCAGGACCAGTGCACTTCGCCGAGGAGGTCAAAAGTAAAACGGATGAAACCGTAAACCGCCACCTTGAGCATAACCCCAGACATCATTGCCGAGATGTGCGACGGGGCAACGGGGTGTGCTTCCGGTAACCAGACGTGCAGGGGGACAAGACCTGCCTTGATTCCAAAGCCTAGCAGCGCGAGGGCAAAAGCAACGCTTCCCCAGCCCAGGGACAATTGAGCGGCGGCCATGTGCGTGAAGTCAAAGCCATCGCCGAATCCTGCCAGAACGCCGTAAGCGAGCAGGATCAGCAGGGCACCAACATGCGACATCAGTAAGTAAATAAAGGCTGCGCTTCGGTTGCGCTCATGCTGATGCTGGTAAACCACCAGCATGTAGCCGCTGATGGACATTAATTCCCAGCCGAGCATAAAGGTAAAAGCATCGGCGGCGAGCAGGACCAGGTCCATGCCGAGCACAAACAGCGCGGTAAAGATCGTCAGGGGGAGCAAAAACTGCGGTCCCTGCTCATATTCACGCACATATGCTGGGCCGTAGACCGCAGCAACCACGGTTACCAGGCCAACGATCACCATAAAAAAGCCGCTGAGGGGGTCGAGATGCAGATGGCTGTGCAGCCAGGGGAGGCCAACGGGCAGGGTCAGGTTGTACGAAGCGCCTTGAAGCAGGGCTAGGCCGCCGCCGGCTATCCCGGCAAGACCGGCAAGGCCGAGCAGGAGGAAAGCAATCGTTTTGATGGCACGATTGCGGTTGCCACAGAGAAGCGGCAGCAGCGCCGAAGCCAGCGCAAAGAGGAGGGCAATCCAGGCAAGTGTCAACGGCATATCAGATCAATACTCCTCGTGGCACAAAGAAGACCCCTGAGAAACCAAGAAACATGGATAGCAAGGGGCAAGACCTGCCGGTAGCGGCTAAGCTCAAATCCCGAATAATTCTATCGGGGGGGGCATGGTTTTAAAATCTGGTCATCCCTGATTACAGCCTCAGGAATGACAGTTTTCTTACTATTATTGTGCTGAATAGTTACCTTGAGAGTAAGCTTTTGCCGGGGTAAAAACAGGCTGATGGTCATCCTGAACGACAGGTTCCTGGCAATTTGTGAAGGAAATCCAATCTGTTAATCCCCCTAGATGTCTAGCGCCTAACAAAATCGTTGTCAAGAGTTCTTTCGCCACACCCTCTCGTCGGCCCGGGAATCTTTCCCTCGTGAAATGTCGGCTTTCAACGTTTTCCGAGCAGACGCAAGAGGGCATCGAGAGCGGTAAAGGGATGCGGTGGACAGCCAGGGATGTAAAGATCAACGGGCAGCAGCTCGCCGATGCCATTGTTGACCTCCGCACAATCCCGGAAGGGACCGCCGCCGATGGCGCAGGCCCCCGAGGCAATTACCAACTTCGGCTCGGGGATTGCTGCATAGGTGTCAAGCAAGGCACTCTTCATGTTCTCGGTCACCGGGCCAGTGACCAAAATGCCGTCGGCGTGCCGGGGTGAAGCGACAAACTGGATACCGAAGCGACCCAGGTCGTAGACCAAGGTGCCAAGCACGTTGAGGTCGGCCTCGCAGGCATTGCAGCCCCCGGCTGAAACCTGGCGAAGTTTCAATGAACGGCCGAACAGCTTGAGCATCCGTTCATTCAACTTATCGGCCAGGCGATAAATATCGTCCCCGTACCGCAGGTCGTCGCGATGGCTGGCAGCCAGCCGGTAATCCCGGCTGAAGCTTAAGGCGCCCTCTGCAACGGCGGGACAATCTGCGCAGAAGATGCAGCGACCGAGGTCGATCTGCATTTTTCCGTTAATCTCGCTGAGAGCGTTGAAGGGACAGCCGTTTACCGCAACATTGATCTGCGGGTGGGTAAGGTTCGCTGCAACTTCCGGCAGGCCGCGGAACCGTTCCGGCAGGCTTGGTTCCTGCCTGGGGAATTTGCCGGTGCGGTGGCCCTGACGCAGACGTTCCCGAATCATATTCAGCATCTTGATGACTCCTTAAAGATCAAAGCCGCAATAGGAGAGGTTGAAACTCTTGTTGCACAACGGGAAGTCCGATATCTGCTGGCCGCGCAACACCATTGCCAGACCGCTCCAGTTATGGAACGAGGGGTCGACAATCTTATAGCGGGCCAGTTTCCCGGCACCGTCAGTAATGCCGACATGAACCACTTCGCCACGCCAGCCTTCACAGACTGAGAGAGCCAGGGAATCGGCAGCCAGGGGTCCGAGAGAACGTTGATCCTCCCCCTCCGGAAGGCGTTTGATAAGATCCCGGATCAAATCATGCGAGGCATAAATTTCTTGACGGCGGACGTTGCCGCGCGCAAAGACGTCGCCATCAGTATCAATCACCGGGGTATCGAACTCTCTTTCTGCGACCGGATGGTGAAGACGGGCATCACGCATCAAACCGCAGGCCCGGGCGGCAACTCCGACCAACCCCAGGGTTTCCGCATCATCAGTAGAGAGTCGGCCAGTGCCCTCAAAGCGGGCCAGCACCGAAGGGCTATCGAAACAGAGTTCAACTGCACCGCGAGTCTCCGGTTCGAGGACCGCGAGCCGCTGCAGCAGTTTCTCCTGCAGGGGCAGATCCAGGTCAAAAGCGACGCCTCCCGGGCGCACCAGACCGCGACCAAAACGGCTGCCGCAGAGTTCTGCCGTGAGGTTGAGATAGTCACCACGCAACCGACCACAGAAAGAGGCGGTCGGCAGATAGCCAACATCCCCAGCCATGGCGCCAATGTCGCCAATATGGTTGGCGAGTCTTTCCAGTTCCAGAGCGATGGCGCGTACGCTGTAGGCACGGGACGCAACCTCAACTCCAGCCAAACTTTCCAGCACTTGGCTGTAGGCAGTTGTATGCCCGATAGTGGTATCTCCGGCAGCCGCTTCCATCTGGTGGATGCTGGCCGGATGGGGGCCACCAATCAACTGCGGTTCAAGGCCGCGGTGCTGGAAGCCAAGGGAGATTTCGAGACTCAGAACCTCCTCGCCGTGGCACTGGAAACGGAAGTGTCCAGGTTCAATGACCCCGGCGTGCACCGGACCGACCGCCACCTCATGAACGCCAGCCCCTTCGACGCGGTAAAAATCCATGTCGCCGGGAATCGGGTGCTGCTGTGGATCGCGCCTCCAGATGTCGGCAGCATCGACCCAGCTGTTGTGGAAACGGACCGGCTTCAGCCACGGATGACCTTCTGGAAGGACGCCGTACTGCTCGGCGATTTCTCGCTCGAAGAGGTGGAGCTGCGGACAATCAGGGGTCAGTGCAGGATAGACATCGCCGACCCGACAGTGCAAAAGAGCGAATTCCTCCCGCCAGTCATGGGCCAGAATTGCGTACAGATCGAAACCGTCGTCAGCAGGCATAGCAAAAAAACTGGCAACCCGGCCGTCTCCGGCGATTTCTTCAAGCAAAGATTCGCGAAACTCCGTGAAATCAAGGCATGGCAACTCCTTGAGTGAAATGCACGCTCCGTGGGTGAAACGGATCAGTTTGGAGCGGTTCATGGATGCACCTCCAGCAGCGCCGCGGCTTGGCTCAGAGCCTTTTGTAGCGGCTCAGGGATATAGACCCCGAGCAGTAAAATCAGCAACATGAACATCAACGGCGGCAAATAGAGCAGAGGACGGTCGCGAAAGTTGTCGTTTTTGGGCCCGCTTTCCCCCTGAGTTGCAGCGAGCACCGTGGCGCCCATGCCAATGAAAACCGTTGCCAGAGAAAGCAGCACCAGCACACCGACCACCATCTGATGATTGGCGAAGATGCCGCGCAGAATCGTGAATTCACTCAAAAACGGCCCAAAGGGAGGTGATCCGGTGATGGCGAGAAAACCGGCCAGAAACAGGGTTCCGGAAATAGGTAGGCCGACAATTGCCCCGCGCACCTCCGACAATCTTTTACTGGAATACGCCCGTTGGATGTTGCCGGCGGCGAGAAACAACCCGCCCTTGGTCAGGGCATTGTTGATCAGGTGCAACATGGCACCGAAGGTCGCCAGTCCACCGATACCGACTCCGATGGCGAGCAGACCCATATGCTCTACGGAGGAATAGGCCAGTAGTCGCTTGATGTCAGGCTGACGGACCATGAAAACCGCGGCCAGCAGCAGCGAAAGGATCCCCATCCAGAGCAGTGACTGGCGGGCCATGGCACCATCACCGGCAGCGGTCATCAACTGCACCCCGCGCAGAATGCCGAGAAAGGCAACGCTGGTCAATCCGCCAGCGAGCAGGGCCCCGACCAATCCAGGAGCTTCACCATAAGCGTCCGGTTTCCACGTGTGCAGGGGCGCGAGTCCCATCTTGGTACCAAAGCCGACCAACAGAAAAACGAACCCGGCATGCAGCCAGGGCTTGCTGAGACTGGTTGCCGTAGCGAGCAAAGAGTCAAACTGCAGGCTGACTGGAGCGCCCCCTCCGAGCGCCGCATAAGCGATGAACAGCATCCCGAGCATCGCCAGAGCAATCCCTACGGAACAGAGCAGCAGGTATTTCCAGGTCGCTTCAATTGACAGTCGGTTGCGATTGAAGTAGATCAGCGGTGCGCTACAGATAGTGGTCGCTTCGACTGCCATCCACAAAAGCCCCAGGTGCCGGGCGGCAATTGCCAACGTCATGAACGAGAGAAAGGCCAGCAGACAGGGGACCATAACCTTGTTGCCGCGATCTCGACGCAGGTCAAGATAGCCCACCGCATAGATGGCGCAGCCGAAAAAGAGCAGGCTGGTCACCACCAGCACCAGGCGCGAGAGGGCATCGAGCCCGACCCAGGCCCCTCCCGCCGGGAAAGACCCCGATACCAGCACTATCGACAGCGCCAGGTGGAGACCGCTGCTGAGGGGCAGCAACCAGGAACGCAGTTGGTACCAGGGAAAGACCAGGCTGAGGGCGGCCGCAGCCAGTGGAGAGAGAATCAGAAGTTCGAGCATCGTATTATTCCTTCAGATCCGACAGTCTTTGGGTGCCGATACTGGTGAATTCGCGGTTGATCTGGTTCATGACAATGCCCATGACAAAGATACCGACCAGAAGGTCGAGCAGCACGCCGGCTTCAACCATCAGTGGCATGGCCTCGCTGAGCAACACGCCGATAATAAAGATCCCGTTTTCCAGCATCAGATAACCAAGCACTTGGGTGATCGCCTTGCGCCGGGTGATCAACAGCAGAAATCCGGCAAACATGGTCGCCAGGGCCGTTGGTACATATAAGCCTCCATGGTGTTCGGCAACCAGCGGCAGAAAATCGGAGAAAAGGAAAGCCCCCGCAGTGGTCAGGGCGCCTAAGATCAACGTCGGCACAAAACCGATCAGCGGTTCAACTTCGCGACGGATGCGCACCTCGCGAATAGCCCGGATCAACAGCCAGGGGATTAAGACGCCCTTGAAGCTGAAAGCGCCAATCGCCAGCAGGACCGCGTGGCCAGTAATTCCATGCGTTGTCAGGGGGAGCATTGCCAGTAAGGCCCCCTGAAAGGCAACGATCCGGATGCAGGCCACCAGACGGGCACTCCCCAGGGTAAAAAAGTTGATCAGGATCACCACAAGCAGAAGCGGATTGGTTAAGGGCATCATGATTTAAGCCTCCGGAGACAATGAACAAAGGAAAAACAGCCGGGTGGGCAAAGTGTTCATCGCAGCACCAGCACCAGGGCAAAAATTGAGAGCAGTGAGGTTCCGATCAGGACCTGTGGTACGCGCGGCAGACGCAGTCGCGCCATACTTGATTCAATCACCCCGATAAGCACCGCAACGCCGATCTGCCCGGCCAGAAACAGCCCCACGTCACCCAACCACCAGCCCGTTTGCCAGGGAAGCGCCAATTTGACCAGAAGAGCGCTGAGCACCATCATTTTTAGGGCGGCGCCATAGAGGATCATGGCCAGGGCCGGACCACTGTGATCCAGCACCATGACTTCGTGAATCATGGTCAACTCAAGATGCGTGTTGGGGTCGTCAAACGGGATACGTGAATTTTCCACCAGCAAGACCACAAACAAACAGACCAGGATCAAGCTGAGCGAGGCACCAGCTTCGCTTTGCCATGCCGTGAGCAGATGTGAACCGAGCAGGGTATTGAGCGACAAACCATCAGAGAGCCGTGCCAGAACCAAGAGTGAAAAGAGCACGGTCGGTTCGGCCAGGCAGGAGAAGGTCACTTCGCGCACCGCTCCCATGCCTTCGAAACTTGAGCCGGTATCGAGCGCCGCCAAGGCGGTAAAAAAGCGTGACAGGCCGAACAGGTAGACGAACAGGATCAGGTCGCCCTCGAAGGAAACCGGTGCCGGCAAAGCCCCAAAGGGAATCAGCAATGCTGCTAACAGCGGAACCACTAGGCCAACCACCGGACCAGCGAGAAAGACCCATGTGGTCGTTCGGCTGAAGACAAACCCTTTGCGCCATAGTCGGGCCAGATCAAAATACGACTGCAGCAGCGGGGCACCAATTCGACCGCCGAAAAGGGCCTTGGTTTTGGTGATGATCCCCAGCAGTAGCGGGGCAAACAACAGTAACAGGGCCAGATGCAGAAACAGTCCGCCAATCATGACAGAATCCTTTTTAGAGTAACAACAGGGCCATCAAGGCCAACATGGTTAAGACAACATAGAGTAGATAAAGAGCGAGGGAGCCATTCTGCACAGCGGCACGCACCTTCCAGAAAAACCAGGCAAAAGCTTTGAACAGCGGGGTCAGGATTCGATCAAGCACCGCATCCGGGGTGTGACTCGCAAAGGTGGTTTGCCGCGGGAACAGCCCCTTCACCGCGCCACCATGACGTTCACTCCAGAGTCCAAAATCAAACAGCCGCACCAGGGTGTCAGCAAAGGAACTTGCGGTGTATTGAATGCGCGGCGACGGAAACTGAAAACCGCAGCCCCAGGTTCCGATCTCACGAGGGGTCATTCGGCTGCGACTGCGCAACCAGAGAGTCACTAATGTAAGGAGTGTCAGTAGTAGCCAGCCAGACAAACTGACCCAGCTGAGTGGCGCCATAGCAGTATCCGCGCCGGCTGTTGTAGCACTTGCCGACCAGACGGCAACCGCTCCACGCAGCAGCGGCAGCAGGGTGGTGGGTAGCAGGCCGATCCACGCACAAGCCGCCAGCAACAGAACCATTGGAGCGACCATTGACTTTGGGGCCTCATGGGCATGTGCGGCAGCTTCGCTGCGGGGTTCACCAAGAAACGTCACGCCGAAGACCTTGACGAAGCAGGCCAGCGCCAGACCACCAATCAATGCCAGCGCCGGGACGACAATCACGGCCAGGCGCAGCGCCGGGACGCCCTCTTTCAGGGTCTGGAAAGCCCCGATGTAGATCAGCCACTCGCTGACAAAGCCATTGAACGGGGGGAGACCGCTGATCGCCACCGCACCACCGAGAAACAGAGCCCCGGTCCATGGTTGGTGTTTCAGCAAACCGCCGTAATGATCAATCTCCCGCGTACCGACGGCATGAATGACCGAGCCGGCGCCGAGAAAGAGTAAGGATTTGAACAGACCATGGTTGGCCACATGCAGCAGACAACCTGCCAGACCGAGGGCGACCAGTTCCGGAAGATGGTAAGCGCGGCCCAACAGCGCGAGCCCTAGGCCAAGGGCGATGATTCCGATATTCTCCACGCTGTGATAGGCCAGCAGGCGTTTGATGTCGTGCTGGGCCAGAGCCAGGGCGACCCCCATGATGCCGGAGATGATGCCAGCGCTCAGAATCGTCCATCCCCACCAGGGCGGAATCTCGGCAAAGAGTGAGGTGAGTCGGACCAAGCCGTAAATGCCGGTTTTGATCATCACTCCGGAGAGAAGTGCCGAAGCATGACTGGGGGCCGCAGCGTGCGCTCCAGGTAGCCAGATATGCAGAGGCATCAGCCCGGCTTTCATGCCGAAACCAAACAGCCCGAGGAGGAAAATTGCTCCGCTCAGCGTGGCGGGCAGGCTCCCTGCGGCGCTAAAAGCGAGTGAACCGGAAACCTCACCGATTAATGCGAACATGGCGAACAGCGCCAGCGTCCCGGTGTGGGTGGCAATCAGATAGATGAACCCGGCGCGACGCACCTCTTCTTTGTGATCCTCGGTGGTAATGAGAAAATAGCCGGCCAGGGCCATCACTTCCCAACCCATCAGAAAGAGCAGACCGTTGCCAGCGGTGAGAAGAAGCATCATCGCTCCGCTGATCAGGCCGTAAAACAGTCGCAGTTTGCGGCCATTTCTGGGGTTCTCCTGTTGTGGCCAGTAACGCAGGCCGTAAACAGAGCCGGTGGCTACGACGAGAAACAGCGGCAACAGAAAGACGGCAGAAAGAGGGTCGAGGCGCAGCGCAAAAGAACCTCCCGGAACGGACCAGGCCAGACTGAGACCAGGCACCTTTGCCGTCGCCAGAGCCGCAACGACAGCCGTCAGCCCGCTGGCAACGCCGGCCAGAGTCAACAGGCAGGCAAGGCCTTCTCCGCCAGAACCCTCGCGGCGGCAGAAAAGCCCCGGGACGCCAGCCAGGCTGATGAGGACGATAGCGCTGAGAAACAAGCTCATCTTCAGCCTCCCCGGCCGCCGGCCCAGATACTCCAGGCCATCAGTACCGCGCTGGCGATAAAAATATAAAACAAGTAAACCGAGAGTTGCCCCTGCTGCAGCCAGCGCAGCCGCTGACAACGCTCAGCGATGCCGGTGAACAAGGGATGCAGCAGGCGAACCAGCACCGGGTCAGTTGATTCCTGATGCAGACGGGCAGGAGCCGGGAAAGGCCCGACGATATGGCCCCCGTTGACTGTCGGTCGCATAAAAGCCGGGAGTAAGTGCCAGGCAGCAAATTCCCCATACCCCTCACCGGTGTATGACATGCGCGGCGAGGGGAAACGATAGCCGCACCTCCACGTTGTGCCTTGCGCCAGAGGTCGGTGTCGGCGGATCACAAACAGCAAGCCCGCTGTCAGCAACAGGATGGCAACCAACAGCAAGGCAGCAAAACCAAGTGGAGCCACCTGTTGCCCGAGACCGGCGATCATCTCCGGGGACGTTTGAACCACCTGGGAGAGAGGCCGGGCCATCAGTCGCAGGGCACCCTGTGGATAAAGACCGATAGCGAGACAGCCCGTCAGCAGCGTGCCCATACTGAACAGCATGACAGGATCGGCTTCGCGGGCCGTGGCCGCGCCTGGATCGCGCGGTTCGCCGAGCAAACAGATACCAATCAGCCGGGTGAAGGTGACCAGGGCCAGAGCGCCAACCAGGCCGAGCAAGCCGAACAGCAGCAAAGGCGCAAGGGCACCGAAACCAACGACTCCTGCTCCGGCACGGGCCAGGCTGATGTAGATCAACCACTCACTGACCAGACCATTGAACGGTGGCAGGGCCCCGATGGCCAGACTACCGCCAATCCAAAGCAACCCGGCCAGCGGCATGCGGCGCAGAAGCCCACCCATGCGGTTCATGTCGCGTGTACCGGTGGCGTGCATGAGTGTCCCGGCACCGAGGAACATCACCCCCTTGAAGAGGGCATGATTCCAGAGATGCAACAATCCGCCGGCAAACGCCAGCAGGGCCAACTGCGGGTGCCCTTCGGCGGTCGCCACAATGCCGAAGCCGAGGCCTAAAAAGATGATTCCGATGTTTTCAACCGTTGAATAGGCCAGACACCGCTTGATGTCACGCTGCTGCGCGGCCAGAGAGATGCCGTAAAGGGCACCGGCCCCGCCAAGCAGAGCCATCAGCCACCCCCACCAGGCCGGAGCCGCTGGCAGCAGGCTGACCACGCGCAAGATACCGTAAATGCCCGTCTTGATCAGCACCCCCGACATCAGGGCTGAAACATGACTGGGAGCAGCAGGATGGGCGTCAGGCAACCAGATGTGGAGGGGAAAGAGCCCCGCTTTGACACCAAAGCCGAACAGCGCCAGAAGATAGAGAATCGAAGCACTACCAAGGGGTATCCGGGCGAGCGGCCCGAAGTCGCTGAAGTTGAAGCTATTGCAAATGTCGCCAGCCAGTAAAAAAAGCGCCAGCAACAGCATCATGCCGAGATGAGCTGCCAGCAGATAGAGCCAGGCAGCCTTGCGTACTTCGGCCTGGCGATGATCCCAGGCAACCAGGAAGAAGGAGGTCAGCGTCATCATCTCCCATGTGGCGAGAAACAGGACCGCATTGGCCGCAGTCACAACCAGCAGCATGGCCGCCACCATCAACAGAAAGAAGAACCAGTGCGAGGAGAGAGAGCGCTGTTGACCACTATGACGCATGTAGGGGCCTGCGTAGAGAGCACAGAAAAGCGAGAGGAGGGAAATCGGCAGCACAAAAAAAGCCGCCAACGGGTCGATCAGCAGCGCAAATTCACCACCTGGCACCGACCAGGGCAACGATTGTCTCAGCACCTCACCGGTGAGCAGAACATGCAGTGAAGACGTCAGGGCAAAGAGGCAAGCCGTTACCGTTGCCGCAGTTCCCACCCATGAGGCCAGAGAGGAACGGCGAATGGCCAGTGCGGCCAGGCTACCCGTCAGAAGAATCAATAATGCAATGTTAAAAAAATTCATAGATTCAACTTAGTCTTGGAGAAAAACAGCTCTGGTTTTGCCTCAGGTCGCAATCCTGCCTTCTGCAGCGACCAGTGCAGCATGCAGTTTCTCCCGTGAGGCTTCGGCCTGCAGTACTCGATAAAACTCCGCGTCTTGAAGCACGTAACTGAGGCGGGAGAGAAGGTGGAGATGGGCTCTAAGGCTGGGGGAAATCACCGGAATCAGGATGGAGACTGGCTTGCCATCAAGCGCGTGGTAGTCAATAGGATGCTCGAGAAAACAAAAGGTCACTGTTGACCGGCTAATATTCACCAGACCAGGGCTGCGAGGGTGCGGGATGGCGACACCTTTGCCGATTGCCGTGGAGGCAAGACGTTCACGGGTAAGAAGCATCTGCTCCAGCATTTGGCGGTCTGTTTCTTCTGGCAAGCGCAGATGAACGACAACATCCGCCAAAACTTCTTCGCGAGTTTTCCCTTCAATGCGGTAAAAAATTCCGCCTGCCTCCAGCGCCTCACTGAGGTTCGGCAAGGGACTGTTACTCAATTCAGGTTCGCTAAAAGCCTCTCCTGACATCCCTCTTCGCCTTGAGGTTGCCCACTCAATCAGCTCAGCGCGATTGAAACGATGCTGGCCCCTCACCCGGTACGCAGGGATCAGCTCCAGCTTGATCCAACGGTAGATGGTTTTATCGGAGACACTGAGCAGGCGGGCCGCGTCTTTTACCGTAAGGTTCATAAAATCTCACATATGGTCAAAAGTGTACTTGATTGGACATCTTTGGACATATAAAGACATTCAGGTTGAAGTGTCAAGCAAGATCTGAGAATTTTGTCCTGTTCAGCGAGAAAAATGTGGGTTTGGTCTCTGGTTTTTTCAGGGAATGGGGGGGCAGGGGGCATGATTCTTGAGTCAGGGGACAGAATGCCAAGACGAATCAAATGACACCGGGGACACATTGACATCGTGTCCCCGGTGGAAAAATCTGGCGAGGGTCGCTCTATTATTTGAACAAGGTCAGATACTCGCCGTAGCCTTCTTTCTCCAGCTCAGCCTGCGGTATAAAGCGCATTGCCGCTGAATTCATGCAATAGCGCAGCCCGGTTGGCGCGGGGCCATCGTTAAATACATGGCCCAGATGGGCATCGGCATGTTTGCTTCGAATTTCGGTGCGGGTTGCAAAGAAACTGCGATCCTCTTTTTCGACGATGTTGTTCGACTCCAGTGGCCGGGTAAAACTTGGCCAGCCGGTGCCCGACTTATATTTATCGGTAGAACTGAACAGTGGCTCTCCGGAAATAATGTCGACATAGATGCCCGCGGCTTTGTTGTCCCAATAGGTGTTGGCAAAAGGCCGCTCGGTGCCGTTTTTCCGCGTGACACTGTACTGCAACGGAGTCAATTTCTCGCGTAGCTCGGCATCACTGGGAATCGTGTAGCTGCGTGTGTTCATCGTGGTCTGCTCCGTGCCCATCTTGCTGGATTGGGCTGATGTGTCCATGCTCTTGTCTGCGGTTTTGTCCATACTCATACTCAGGCTGAGCATGACTATGGTCAGGGCCAAAACTGTTAGTACCAAAGTTTTCATGCTGTCCTCCATCCTTTCAGAACCGGCGGCTTGAGGGCCAGGTTGCGATTAATGATGGCTGGATCCTAACGCATCCGTATAAGCTCATTATAAACGTTGTGTAAAGATCAGGTAAAGTTTGACGGGAAGTGGAGTGTAATGAGGTGCCGCCGAGGTCGAACCTGACGCACTCTTAAGAAATAAAGACAATGCAGGGCGCTCTGTTCTGCTATGGTGAACCCAGAGGTTGCTTTCGTGGTACGACCCCACCTTACCCCTGTCATGGAGTACAAAACTGTGCACGAAGAAATAATGATAGCTTTGGACTGCCCATACTGTGGCGAATCGATCTACGAGGCGCTGAGCTGGTTCAAACAAACCTATTCCACCTGCCCGAGTTGTGACAAGGGCTTGGCCGCTGGCCAATTCGCTGCCGTCGTCGCCGACCTCGAGCAGGCCATGGAAGATCGTGTCGAAGAGCTGGTTAATGGGCAGCCGAACACCGGTTGTTGCTGCAAGAAGTCTTCCTGTGGCGAAGAGGTTGATCCCTGAAGTGTTCTTGCCGTGTCTGAGCTGGGGACATCAAAAGGGACACCCAAAAGAGAGTGCCCTCAAGAATTATTCCTCTTCCGTTACTGGCGCTAGAGGCTCCAGTTTCCAGATGTCGCGATTGTACTCGGCAATCGTCCGATCCGAGGAAAAATGGCCGCTGGCCGCGGTGTTGAGGATACTCATGCGGGTCCAGTGCTCTTCGTTCCGGTAGGCCTCGGCGACTTGTTTTTGCCCTTCGACGTAGCTGCGGAAGTCGGCCACCGTCATCCACGGATCGTCGGGGTTGGTGATCGCCTGCAGAATCGAATCGAAGATGCAGGGTTCGAACTGATTGAAGTGACCACTCTCCAGCAGTTGTATCACCCGGCGTAGATCTTCGTCGGCCGCGATGATTGCCGCTGGGTCGTAATGGCCGCGCTTTGCCTCCACCTCTTCCGCTGAAAGTCCAAACAAAAAGAAGTTTTCCTCGCCCACTTCCTCGCGAATTTCAATGTTTGCTCCGTCAAGGGTGCCGATGGTCAGAGCACCGTTCATCATGAACTTCATATTGCCGGTTCCGGAGGCCTCCTTGCCAGCGGTAGAAATCTGCTCTGAGAGATCGGTTCCCGGGGCGATGACCTCCATGGTGGTGACTCGGTAGTTGGGCAGGAAGGCGAGCCGCAGTCGGTCGGTGGTAACCGCATCGGAGTTGACCACGGTAGCGACGTTATTGATCAGCTTGATGATGCGCTTAGCCATATAATAGCCGGGGGCAGCCTTGCCGCCGATGAGGACGCAGCGTGGTGTCCAGTCGGCGTCGTCGCCCCGTTTAAGGCGATCATAGAGGTGGATTACGTGCAGGACGTTGAGCAGTTGACGCTTGTACTCATGGATGCGTTTGACCTGCACGTCAAATATTGCATCAAGATTAAAGACAACGCCGCAATCGGCCTCGACCATCTGCGCCAGGCGCTGCTTACTCTTCTGGTTCACTGCTCGCCATTGACTACGAAAGGCGGCATCATCGACGTGCTTAGCCAGACCAGCCAGTTGCGAGAGATCAGCGATCCAACCCTCTCCGATCGTTTCGGTAATCAGCTGGGAGAGATCCGGGTTGCATGCGGCAAGCCAGCGGCGTGGGGTGACGCCGTTGGTCTTGTTGTTGAACTTTTCCGGCCAGAGTGCAAAAAAGTCGTTAAACAGCCCTTTGGTGAGCAGTCGCGAGTGGAGAGCGGCGACCCCGTTGACGGAGAAGCTGCCAACGATAGCAAGGTAGGCCATGCGCACCTGCGGAACTTCACCCTCCTCAATGATCGACATGCGACGTTGCCGTTCGGCGTCTCCGGGCCAGCGCCGGGCAACCTCAGCCATGAAGTTGGCGTTGATTTCAAAGATGATGTCGAGCAGGCGAGGCAGCAGCCGGGCAAAGGTCGGCATCGGCCAACGCTCCAGAGCCTCGGGGAGCAGGGTGTGATTGGTGTAGGCCATGGTGGTGCTGGTGATCTGCCAGGCTTTATCCCAAGCCAGGCCGTGCTCGTCCATGAGCAGGCGCATCAGCTCGGGGATGGCACAACTCGGATGGGTGTCGTTGAGCTGGAAGCGGTTCTTTTCGGCAAAATGGGTAAAGTCGCGGCCGTGGGTGCCAACCCAGCGGGCAATGATGTCCTGCAGGCTCGCTGAGGCGAGGAAGTACTGTTGACGCAGGCGCAGCTCCTTGCCGCTCTCGCTGGAGTCGTTGGGATAAAGCACCAGGGTGATCAGTTCGGCTGAGTTTTTGGCCGCTACTGATTCGGGGTAGAGACCCGCGTTGAACTCCTCGAGGTCGAATTCGTCGGTAGAACAGGCCTTCCACAGTCGCAAGGTGTTGACGGTGCCGTTGCGGTACCCCGGCACTGGTACGTCATAGGGGACTGCCAGCACGTCGTGGGTTTCTACCCAGCGCGGCTGACTGCTGCCGTTGATACGCAGCCACTCGGTGCGTCCCTCAAAGGGCACTCGTTGGGTATATTCGGGGCGTTCCAACTCCCAGGGATTGCCCTCGCGTAGCCAGTGATCGGGCTCCTCAATCTGCTCACCGCCAGAAATCAGCTGGCGGAACATACCGTACTCGTAGCGCATTCCGTAGCCGGTGACCGGTAGCTGCAAGGTGGCGCAGCTGTCGAGAAAGCAGGCGGCAAGCCGCCCGAGGCCGCCATTGCCAAGCCCGGCGTCTTGCTCGTTTTCGGCCAGCTCCTCCAACTCCATCCCCAGGCAGCGCATGGCCAGCTCCGTCTCCTCCTCGAGACCAAGGTTGAGCGCGGCATTCCCCAAGGCACGCCCCATCAAAAACTCTAACGACAGGTAGTAGGCATGGCTGGCGTCGACCGCTTCGTAAGCGTAGCGGGTGCTCTTCCAGCGCTCCATCAGTCGATCGCGTAAGCTCAGCACCAGGGACTGGTAAGCGTAGTGGGCCGACCGGCAGTGGCGATCGCGACCGAGGGTGTGAGAATAGTAGCGCCGAAAATTTTCGACCAGACTGTGTACGTCCATGCCAAGGGCCGGAAGGTCGGTCAGGCTTTCCTCGAGGCTGTTTTTTAAAGTCTTGACGTCCATCGTCTCTCCGTAATTTAAGAGTTTGTGAAATTGGTGACTAAACTTTATCGGTGACTCTGTCGATAAATTTACCTCATAGAGTCTGTTCTGTCTCCTATCAAAACAAAAAAGATGCCGGGGCTACTGAATCGGGGGGCCATCGAGGGACATGATGCTAATACTGATGATTATCGATCAAAGGTTCCTGGCCGAGGTGGTCGCAGGCTCTGTTTTTACTTGGCGACTCTTCTTCCTTCCGTTAGAATACGTTTTCTAAATTTTCCTCACATAAGCCTGCTGACTCTGTCATGGTCATCAAAATAGATATTAACCTGTTGATTTATTCATTAAGGGAGACGTGTAAATGATGAAGAGTGCCACGGACAAAGAAAGTAAACAGTTGATGAGCACTCTGCCGGGAGATGATGTCCGTCAGATTATGTGGCGCTTCAGCGACCGTTACGATTTACAGATGGTGGTGCAGTCGACCCGTGGAGTGGCTCGCGGTATCGTCGCCAACCTGGTGGCGAACGGTGCCCGCAACACTCACGATTGGACTCCGGAGAAGGCTAGCATCCTCACCGCTTTCGATGAAGCCGGGCTGACTCAGGTCTTCATGGACCCGGAAGATGGCGGCTTTATCGAGGGTCCCAAAAATCTTGCCCTGGCGTTGGTTGCTTTTGAACTTGCCTGGGTTGATGGCGGTGCCGCAACGTCTTCTCTGGCCAGCAATCTGGGCCTCTCACCGATCCACGAGAAGGGCACTCCCGAACAACGCAGCAAATACATGCACATGGCAACCCCACCTCAGCCTGGTGAGGATCGCCAGATCAAACGTGGTGCTTTCGCCCTGACCGAACCGCTCCCCTTTGTCGGCGTCGATACCGGTGTGGTCTCTGGTAAATTGCGCATCGACTCCTGGGAAGAGGGTCAGGAGCCGCTGTTGCAGGTTGAAAAACGTGGCCGTTTCATCACCAATATGGGCTTTGCTAACTTTGTGACCGCAGCAGTCGATTCCGATGATGAGCGGATCAAGGGCAGTTGCATGGTCATTCTTGAGGAGGATGATCCCGGCCTGTATGATCGCGGCGTCCCGACGCAGAAACTGGTCCACCAGCTCTCCTCAACCCGGGATCCGGCTTTCAACTTGAAGATCTCTGCTGATCGCATCATCGGTGGTTATACCGTCAAAGACGGCGTCATCATTCCCAACTACAGCCACTCGGAGATTATCGAGTCGGTGTTCCGGCGCACTCGTGTACCGGTGGGCCTTATGAGCTCCGCCAAGCTGCTCTCGGCACCTGAGCCGATTATCCGCTACCACCGTCAGCGTTTCCGTGGCGGCGCATCCATTGTTCCCGGTTCGCCGCGATTTGATCTCGGTCTGCAGCAGAAAGAAGACTGCTTGCAGCGGCTGGTCGATATCTGGGCTGCTGGAGAAGCTGGCTCGTCACTCGGCTTCTATTCGGCACGGATGTTCGATGGTTTTGATGTGATCGAAAAAGAGAAGGAAAAAATCTTTTCCGAGCAGGGAATCAAGGGACGTGCTCAGCTGAAGGTGTTCCGCAAGGTACAAACGGATGCACTTGAGTACCTGACGATGAAAACCCGCCCGGCAGAGGAGCAGGATGCGGCACGGATGTTGGAACTGGAGAACGACACTCTGACCCAGTTCCTGATTGTGGATTCTTTGGCCAATGTCTTTTGCCCCGCGGGCAAGCTCTGGAACACTGGTCACGGTGCCACCATCCTGCGTGAAGCTGTCAGCCTGATGGGTGGTTACGGCATCACCGAAGACTGCCCCGGTTTCCTCGGCCAAAAATGGATGGACGCCCAGCTTGAGGCAACTTACGAAGGACCTGAGGCAGTACAGCGCCGCCAGCTCAGTATCACCATGACCAACGAACTGTTCCTGTTCCAGTTCCGCCAGTGGATAAAAGATCTGCGCCGGATTGCCAGCACCCACCCCAACTCGGGTGCCTGTGCTTTGGCGAGTGCTATGAACCTGTGGCTATGGACCCTGGATTACCTGCAGAAGACCAACGATGCCGAAGGCAAGCCGCTGTTCCATAGCTCGCGTCACGGCGTGGTCTTTCCTCTCGCTGATGCTCTTTGCTGGCTACTCGCTTCACGTTGTCAGATACTCGATATGCTAGAGCTCGAACAGCGTGGGCCGGAGAACCCGATGGTCGCCGAAGGGCTCGAAGGCTATGTGAATTTCTTCAGTGATCTTTGTCATGTTCAGGCGGCTCGCGCTGCCGGTGAAGTCGGACGAATCTGCTCCGAACTGGCTTACGGCTATCATGGTCATCCCCGGTGGGATGATGAGGAGCATGAGACCTGCTTTGAGGCAGAAGACCTCGACGCCCTTGACACCATCATGCCGGGAATCGCCAGTTATGGCCGCGGTTTTGGCGACACCATAGAGAAAGACGGGACGCATATCGACAAAGCTGGTCCCTGTGCTAAAAGCTGTCGTTCCGGTTTCGTCAAACTGCGTGCCCGGCTCGATGTCTGTTTGACCGGTTCGCGCCTGTCGAAAGATCGGGCGTCCGCAGCTCTTGCCCAGGTGATGATCCCTGAAGCCCTCGACTATCCGCGCTAACGGGGAAGATGCTATGACTATTGATCGTCAGTCGATGGAAGTCGATATCGCCTGTGTTGGCTTCGGGCCCGCTACCGCCGGTTTTCTGCACACCTTAAGCCAGGCCATGATTGCCGAGGATGGCTCGATTCTGCTCGAAAGCAAGGTCATGCCCGGCATGCCGTTGCAGGTGGTCTGCTACGAACGCGCCGATGACATCGGTTTCGGTGTCTCCGGGGTGGTCACCCGCGGCAAGGCGTTGCGGGAAAGCCTTCCTGATTTTGATCCGGCACAGCTTCCCATGGCTGCGCCTGTCAGTGATGAGCAGGTTTTGTACCTCAAAGACCCTTTGGGCGCGAGCCGCCGCAGCTCGGGCGTGCGTCTGCTCGACCGCCTGTTTGGACTGCTCGGTGTTCGGGACCATGCGGTCAAGCTTCCTTACATCCCCCCCTTCCTGTGCAAAAAAAACGGACTGGTCCTTTCTGTTGGTCAGTTCTGCCAGTGGATCGGTAATCAGCTAATGGGTTCGGGTCTGGTGCAAGTGTGGCCGGGTATGCCGGTCGCCGCACCCTTGCTCGATGGTGATCGTGTGGTCGGGGTTCGTCTGGTTGATCAGGGCGTGGAGCTTGACGGCACCCCGGGACCCGGTTACATGCCGGGGATGGACATCCTCGCGAATCTCACCGTGGTTGGTGACGGCCCGGTCGGTCCGGTTGGGCAGAAGCTTGATGAGCATTTCGGTCTACCCGCGGGCAACCACCAGGATGAGTGGGCTGGTGGCATGAAGTTCGTCGTCGAACTGCCTGAAGATTGCACCCTTAAACCCGGCTTTGTACTACACACTCTCGGTTATCCCGAGCCAGAAATTTTTGGTTTCCTCTACGTCTACCCCGACCGCATCGCGGCGCTCGGTATCTTTGTGCCCTCCTGGCTCGATAGCCCGGTCCGCTCCAGTTATCTCCTGCTGCAGCACTGGATGCAACACCCGGCAGTCTGGAAACACCTCAAGGGCGGCACCTTGCGTTCCTGGGGAGCCAAGTCTCTGCAGGAATCGGGACAACGCGGCGAGCCCGTGTTGGCTGGCGAGGGTTTCGCCCGCATCGGCGAAGGCTCGGGCAGCACCAATGTTTTGACCGGCTCTGGACTCGACGAAGCTTGGGCGACCGGTGTGCAGTTGGCTGAAGGGGTCATCGAACTGGCCAAGGCCGGTGAAGCTTTCGATCGCGCCAACCTGGAACGCACCTACCTCCACCGACGGCGTAATAGCTGGGTGGAAAAGGATGCCAAAATTGCCAAGCGATCCCGTGATGGTTTCACGCGCGGCATGATCCCCGGGCTGATCGGCATGGCGCTTTCCGGTATGAGCAACGGGCGCTTCAATGTCGGCGCGGCTTTCCAGCGGCCCTGGCAACGCATTCCCGCATTCAACGATTATTTCCGTGGGCAACTTTCTGCGCAGGAGATCGACACTATCGTCGAGGACTGTCGTCAACATGGCAAGCCGCCCTTTGAACCGCTGATGGACAAACTCGGTTGGCCGCCGATTGAATATGATGGCCAGTTGCTGATCTCTCACCAGGATGCACTGCTGATCGGCGGCAAGGTTCAGGCAGCTCACGGCTTTGCCGACCATGTCCGCTTTGTCGACCCCAAGACCTGTGAGACCTGCGAAAGTCAGATCTGCGTGGCGATGTGCTCAGGCCAGGCAATCTCCGCTGCTGAAGGGGGCGGTGTGCCGCAATTCGACCGTGAGAAATGCATCCACTGCGGCATCTGCATGTGGAACTGCACCACCGGCCGAGCTGACGACCCGCTGCGGAGTAATGTCAGTTTTGACGCTGGCTCGGGTGGGTTGCATTCGGCGGAAAACTAAAAATGTCTTTGCCGCCACTAAGGCACTAGGCCACAAAGTTTACGGCTCAATAACCCCAAAAAAGGTTTAACGCGGAGACGCTAAGAACGCGGAGAAAAAGCTTATACCCTTTTGAAAAATAGCTTAGTTATGACTCTATTGGTCTCTGCACCTCCGCGTTAATAAATGGTTTGAATTGTTTTTATTTTGGTTCCAAGCCCGAA
>JAQYVY010000036.1 GCA_030145195.1 Desulfuromonadales bacterium
CGTGTCATCACCGACGACAACATGGTCTCCCAGGTAAACTCCGGGCAAGATGCGACTGTTTTTGCCAACGGTAACATTCGTCCCCAGAGAGGCTTTTGGGAAAATCACGGCCGTGGAATCGATCTGTTGAGATTCTGCTTGCGGCAGATCGAAAACCGGGCGGAACAACCGAGAGGCTTGAGCCATGCTGAGCTCAGGGTCCGCCACCACAATGGCAATCGCCGTGGCACTGACCATGTTCTTTAACTTCTCAGTGACCAGAACCGCCGCCGCTTCAGTTTGCTTGAGATCGCTCAAGTGCTTGCTACTGATGGCGTAGGCGAGCTGCGAGCCGGTTGCGTCACTGAGGGTTGAAAGGCCTGTGATCTCAGGATCATTGTCGAGTCTCGAACTGATGGACAGTGTCTTTAGAATCGCGCTCAGTTTCATTGGCAATCTCTTCCTTTAAAGCGGCTGACATGGGACGAATATCAAAATAGCCCCACGGAATATCCGAAGGGCTATTTCATTAATCTTGGTGGTAACAATTAAACTTTTTGGACATTGGATGACTGAGGGCCTTTAGGACCGTCGGTGACATCAAAGCTCACACGATCGCCCTCAGCCAGGGATTTAAAGCCATCGCCCTGAACTTGTGAAAAGTGCACGAACACATCCGGACCGTTATCCTGCTCAATAAAGCCAAAACCTTTTGCGTCATTGAACCACTTCACTGTTCCTTCTGCCATTGTTCTCTCTCCTGGGTGCTCTTTGGAACACTCTGCATTGGTGTGCAAAACTAGGCCTGCGGGTCAAAACGAACAAACGAACGTCCCCAAAAGTGGTCTATATTTATTTGTTCCCGACCGATTAACTTTTAATCTTGTCCGACAAACTCTGTTCCGGCACAACCGTTTAAGATTTTTTGACGCTACCATGAGCCTCCCGGGCAAGACAAGTTTAATTTCAGGGGGTTGCAACGACTTTAGATGACACCTTTCGTTATAAACTGCCGCCATGAACCTGGAACTGACTCAGTGCGTAAGGCCTTGACTCATGCCTGCACAACTCATACGCCTCGGTCCTCACCACGCGTCACGATTGCCTCTTGACTCCTCAATAACGCTCGGGCCACAATGCCCAAAACTTCACTCCAGCCTAAAGAGCCCCAATGGTTTACACTCCCGCATTCTGGGTCATGGCACTCGCTAACCTCTGCCATACTGCCAGCTTCAGCGCCTTCTTCCTGTTGCCCCTTTACATCCTTGAGCACGGTGGCCATCAAGGTGACATCGGTGTCATCATGGGTGTCTTCGCTTTGGCCTCGGCAACGTGCCGCCCCTGGGTGTCTGAAATGATCGATCGGATCGGCCGCAAACGTAGCTACACTCTGGGCAGCCTCCTCATGGTTGTCTCGCCATTTCTTTATATCTTCATTCAGGAGCCTCTCGGTTCCACCTATCCTCTCTTCTTGCTCCTTCGTGCCCTCCACGGGGTAGGGTTGGCAATCTGTTTTACTGCAGCATTCACCTTTATCGCAGACATCCTGCCGCAGGATCGGCTCAATGAAGGCATCGGCATGTTCGGCATTTCAGGACTGCTCGGTATTGCCATCGGCCCCATTGTCGCCGAGATGGCCCTTAAGCACTCTGGCTTCTCGGGTCTGTTTCTCACCGCAGGTGCCATGGCGACAGTGGCACTGTTGGTCCATCAACCTCTTCGGGAAATCCTCCCCGAATACAGTTCAACAGGTCAAGCCACCTTCTTCGGT
Source organism: Desulfuromonadales bacterium (assembly GCA_030145195.1). Classification (GTDB taxonomy): domain Bacteria; phylum Desulfobacterota; class Desulfuromonadia; order Desulfuromonadales; family BM103; genus JAQYVY01. Next base: position 1,751 of record JAQYVY010000036.1, read on the forward strand.
CTATTCAAACGGGAGAAATTTATCGTGGTGGGAATCCTTTCGCTGCTGTTCGGGGTTGGTCTCGCCGGAACCGGGGGTTTTGTCGCTCCACTGGCAGAACAACGCAATCTCGGTTTTATCTCGGTCTATTTTTTCTGTTACTCAGGAGGCGCAATCGCGGTGCGATTCGTCAATAGATGGCTGACAGACCGACTGGGAGAAAACCGCATTCTCCCCTACAGCATCGGCTTGTACATGGCTGGCTTGTTCCTTTTGCCCTTCACACACAACCAGACAACCCTCTGTGCGGCCGGGATTCTATCCGGAGTTGGCCACGGCCTGATCTTTCCGCTACTCAACACCATGGCCGTGCGGGATGAACCCGCCTCAATCCGTGGCAAAGCAACTGGAATTTTTACCGGGGGAATCGACACCGGAATCTTTGCAGGATCACTGATGTTAGGCTATATTGGCGACTGGTTTGGCCTCAATGTCCTCTTTGTCTGCGCAGGGCTGAGCATGGCTGCCGCATTGGTTCTTTTCCGCTTTCGCCATTCACGCTTCAAAACACAGGATCAACAGAGACTATGATCGACGTCAAAGGTTTTTACGAAGGTACTGAATATCACACCCCGGAGCACAAAATCGGCTGGCTATCGCGGCTGTTCCCGTCATTGTGTTTTTACTGGAGAGCCATCTGGATCGTTTGGAGTGCCAGCCGCAGGGTTAGGGCCGGTAATTATGATTCTGTCGCCTGGCATGACGACAGCGCCAGAACCATCAAAGCCCTGGAAAAAAGCGGTTGTCGGCTAGAAGTCACGGGTCTGGAGAATCTCAAAGGCATAGACCGGCCATGCCTCTTCATTGGCAACCACATGAGTTCCTTTGAAACCTTTGCGTTGCCAGCATTAATCATGCCGCATGGCTTTGATCTGGCCTATGTGGTCAAAAGCAGCCTGCTCAAATTCCCGATTTTCCGTGACGTCGTCACTGTTCGCAATCCAGTGGTGGTCGAACGGGTCAACCCCCGCGATGATCTCAAAATGGTCATGGAAGAAGGGGCCCGTCGCTTGGAGCAGGGTCGTTCGCTGATTATTTTCCCGCAGCATACCCGCACGGTCAGTTTCGACCCGAAACAGTTCAACAGCATCGGCATCAAACTCGCCCAGAGGACCGGCGCGGTCGTCGTACCCGTCGCCCTGCTGACTTGGGCCTGGTCAACCGGCAAGACCATCAAGGACTTTGGCCCGATTATACCCTCCCGAACCATCCATTTTGCCTTTGGCGAACCGATGGCAATCACCGACAAAGGAAAAGAAGATCACGCCCGAATCGTTGACTTCATCCAGAGCCATCTCAAAAAGTGGCAAGCTGAGGACTAGGGACAGTCCCGGTTTCTCACGGAACTGTCCCTGCAATAACCAATAACGCCATACCGTCTGGGACCGTCCCTGAGCACCGGCACTCATGCCCAGCACACAGCACTATCTTTCCCCCCTTGACGTCCTGCCAAGCCATCACTATATTGACCCTGCGCAACAACTACACACTTAAGGACAACTCATGGCCAAAGATTATTATGCTGTGCTCGGCCTCGAAAAGAGCGCCGCAGCCACTCAGATTAAGAAAGCTTATCGCAAGCTGGCGCTGAAGTACCATCCAGACAAAAACCCTGACGATGCCAAAGCCGAAGAACGCTTCAAAGAAATCACCGAAGCATATGCGGTTCTTTCCGACCCGGAAAAGAAACAACAATACGACCAGTTCGGCGAGGCGGGCTTCCATCAGCGGTTTTCTCAGGAAGACATCTTTCGCAACTCCAACCTCGGGGACATTTTTAAAGAGTTTGGTTTCGGCGGTGGCGATGACCCCTTCGGCCAACTGTTCGGCAACAGGGGGGGGCACCAGGGTTGCGGCGGCCATCAACAACCCAGACCGATGAAGGGTCAAGACTACCTGATGCGAATCACCATCCCGTTTCGTCAGGCGGTGCTTGGTGGCGAACGTCGGGTGGACCTCGATCGCAATGGCCAGAACGAACAGCTCCAGGTTCGCATCCCTGCCGGAGTCGATGCTGGCCAGAAATTGCGGATTTCCGGGAAAGGCGGTGCTGGCTCAAATGGTGGTCCAGCCGGGGACCTGATGCTGGAAATAAACATCACCAACGATCCACGCTTTCGACGCGAAGATCGCGACCTGTTCACTACCGTCAAGACGTCATTCAGCGGTGCCTGCCTGGGAAGCTCGGTTAATGTTGAGACCCTGGAAGAAACCAAGCGAATCAAGATCAAACCAGGCACACAGAATGGCAGTAAAGTCAGATTAAAAGGCTTTGGCGTGCCGGGCCGCCCCGGCAAACAGGCGGGCGATCTTTATGCCGTGATAGAAGTTGAGATCCCTGCGGAGTTGAGCGCTGAACAGAAGGAATTGTTGGAAAAGCTCAAGGAATTAAACCTTTAAAGCAAGCGGTTAAAGCTGCTGCAAACAAAAACAAAAAAGGGTTTAACGCAGAGGCGCAAAGACGCAAAGGAAACTGCGCTAACGCCATCTTGAGCCTCTGCCTTCTTTGCGACTTTGCGACTTTGCGTTAAAATGGGGTTAAAAGAATAGGGGCCCGGTCTAAATGACCGGGCCCTTTATTGTTAAACTTTTTACGTTTTACAATTAACCTTTTACATTCAATGACAACTCAGATCGTACATCATCGCCAACCGTCCTCGGCTGGCCAAACAGTTGCCACAAACCTTACCCGCATCGTCATAGCGCTCCACGGCCAGGATCATGCCCGCTTCTACCGCTGCATCATTCGGCAGGTTATCGGGGTCAAACTCTTCGCCGCAATGGCGGCAGGGAATGGTCATAAAATCTCCAGATGATGTCGAACCAGACCTGCTATGGCCTGCAGAAAATCCTGTTGCGCGTTCAGTGACGGGGCGCGCTCAAAACGCGGCAGACCAATCTTTTCTGCGTGCATACGCATCTCATAATCGATCTCCTGCAGCGTCTCGATATGATCCGAAACAAAAGAGATCGGCACGATCAAGGCACCAGGGGCCTGTTCCACACCAAGTTGATCCAAAACTTCCAGAGTGTCTGGCTCCATCCATTGCACCGGACCGCTTCGGCTCTGAAAGCCGAGCTTCCAGGGCCGTTCTTCGAAGCGTTCCATCACGCCTCTGACCGTACAGAGCACATGATCAAGATAAGGATCACCATCATCAATGAACTTCTGCGGCAGCGCGTGCGCCGAAAACAGGATGGGAATCTCGTCGCGCACCAGTTCGTGGAACTTCTCCAACCCTTCACGCACCCGACTGGCCAATACGTCAAGATAAGCGGGCCAATCGTACCATTCGCTGATAACCGTGTATTTGAGTTCCGGGTAGATCCGTGCCGCAGCGGCCTTAAAATCCTTGATGCTGCTGCCAGAGGTCGCGCTGGTGTAATGCGGATACATGGAAAGCACCACCGCCTGCTCAATGCCTTCCTGCTTCATCCGATGCAGACACTCATAGGCGCGGGGCCGCCAGTAGCGCATCGCCACAAACGGCTTGACCTGTTCACCAAGCTCCCGGGACACGCCATCGGCCTGCTTGACGGTCCACTCCAGCAACGGCGACTTGCCGCCGATCATGGCATAGTTGACTTTAACTTTTGGCGCCCGCAGAGCACTGATCATAAACGCGAACGGCTTCTGCAACAGCGCCCCGGCCGGGAGTTGAATCAGGTCGCGATCGGAAAAAAGGTTGTAGAGAAACGGGCGGACCGCTCTTAACGAGTCTGGTCCGCCCATATTCAGAAGCACCAATCCGGTAGGCTTATTTAGATTCATGGATGAAAATCATAGGTTAAGAGCCAAAATTCAACAGTCAAAGCGTAACGCAATGACGCAATGAGTAAATGAAAGACGCAAAGTTTTTGATTTAACAATAATCCGGTTTTCTTCGCGTCTTTCCCAGGTTTTCTTCGCGCCTTGAGTGAGCGCAGCGAACGGGCGTTACGCTTGGGTTAAGAACCAGCGCTACTTACCGCTAAGCCTATGCACGCATTCAACCATGTGAACCGCATTTTCCGGTGGCACGGTGGGCAGAATGCCATGGCCCAGGTTGAAGATGAAGCCAGGTCGACCGGCATTTTCATCGAGAATCCGCTGCACCTCGCGCTCAATATGATCTTTCGGCGCATAGAGAACGGTCGGGTCAAGGTTGCCCTGGACAGCGATGTCGGGGCCGATGATGTCGCGGGCCTTGCCGAGGTTAACGTGCCAGTCGAGACCAAGCACATCAGCGCCGGACTCTTTGACCAGTTCCAGCATGGTACCGCCATTTTTGACAAAGTAGATGACCGGGATGCCGTCACGATTGAGGCCGTTGATCAACTCCTTGACGTAAGGCAGGATATAACGCTCGTAATCGTGGGGAGCCAGCAGACCGCCCCAGGTATCAAAGATCTGGATGGTCTGGGCACCGGCCTCAATCTGCATGTTGAGGTAGAGCCGATCCATCTCGGTGACCTTCTTCATCAAGGCGTCGTAAAGCGGGAAGTCGGAATACATCATCTGCTTGAGCGCCGCGAAATCCTTGCTGCCCTTGCCTTCCACCATATAGCAGGCCAGGGTAAAAGGCGCACCACCAAAACCGATCAGCGGCACGCGGCCCTCAAAGGCCGTCCGCAAACGTTTGATAATGGCCGGAACATAGGGGACCGCTTCGGCCATATTTTCCGGCACCACCAGGGCATCGACATCGGCCGCGGTCCGGATTGGCTTTTCAAACACCGGACCAGGCACGAAATCGAGCGCCATCCCCATCGGCTCAATCGGCGTCAGGATGTCGGAGAACATGATTGCAGCATCAACGTTGAGAATGTCAATCGGTTGGATGGAGACTTCAGCCGCCCGCGCCGGGTCTTTGCAGAGATCGAGAAAAGTGCCGCCACCCTTGGCGCGAACATCCTTGTAACACTGTAAATAACGACCAGCTTGACGCATCAGCCAGACAGGAACATAGTCGGTCGGCTGGCCCCAGCAAGCCTTGATAAAAGTATATTCTTGAGACATGAAACTCCTCCTGAAATTATTGTTAAAAGTTGAAAGTTAAAAGGAAAAATCAATTACGTTTTACGATTTCTTCTCCGCCGCTTCTTTTTCCATCCGCTTCAGGGTTCGCTGCGGCACGTAGTTGCAGAACGGCTCTTCGGCCATGTAGTCGCCGTACACTGCATCGGCACGGGCGCGGCAGCCGCCGCAGACATTGATAAACTCACACTCTCCGCACTTGCCCTTGTACTTCTTGAAATCACGCAAGTCGTTAAAGGTTTTGCTGTTAAACCAGAGCTCCTTGAACGGAATCTGTTTAACGTTGCCGACCGAGGAGTGGAAATAGGAGCAAGGTTTGAGGTTGCCGAAGCAATCGATCAAACAGATGGTTTGAGCCGCGATGCAGCCTTTGCCACCGCCGGTGGAGAAGGTCAGACTGCGACGTTTAAAATCGACGCCCTCAGCCTTGGCCATCTGTGGTACGACCCGGTAGTAATGCGGCGCACAAGTCGGCCGCATCAGGATATCGTCTTCGCCCTTCTCCTGCGCATAGTGCCAGGAGAGGATCTCCTCGTAGTCTTCCTTGGAGATCAACTCGTTCATGATATCCTCGCCACGACCGGTTGGCACGATCATGAACATGTACCAGGCGGTGGCACCGAGCTCTTTGGCAACCTTGAAGGTGGCACCAATGTCGTGCTGGTTGCGCTTGGTGAATGAAGAGTTGATCAGGAACTTGATGCCGTTGCGCTTAAGAGTTTCAGCGGCACGAACCACGCCTTCGAAAGCTCCGGGACAGGAGCGGAAGTCATCATGAATCTCGGCGGTCGAACCATCCAGCGACAGGGAGACCATCTTGATGTCGGCGTCTATCATCTGCGCGCAGACTTCATCGGTGATCAAGGTGCCGTTGGTGGCCATGCACATACGCAGCCCCTTACTGGTGCCATACCGGGCGATCTCGAAGATGTCTTTGCGCAGCAGCGGTTCGCCACCGGAAAGCACCATCACCGGCTTGCTGACCTCGCAGATATCGTCGATCAGCTTAAAAGCCTCTTCGGTATTAAAATCGCCAACTGCGGCGTCCATATCGGACGAACAGCGGCAATGCACACAGTTCAGATTACAGCGTTGGGTCGACTCCCAAGCGATCCACTTGGGAATAAATTCTTGCTCTGAAGCCATACAGACAACTCCTTGAAAAGCTCAGTAGAAGATAATCAAGGCTCGGAGTGAATCCGAACCCTGAAAGGTCAGTTTACAACAGAGCGCGTGAGTCTGACAAGGGGATACAACAACTCGAATCTTTCCTTTTAAGGAATGATTTCCCTAGCGGTCTACGCGGCTCCGCACTTAACAAGCATTTTTTGGCTATAGCCTCATTATATTGAAGCCTTTCAAAAAACCGCAAACCCAAAAAGGCGGCCAAACGGCCGCCCCTGGATATTATTATCGGTTTATCGCTTACGACTTTTGCTCACTGCCGAAAAGCTCATCAAAAATGTCTTGAACCGTTTCGATCTTTTCGGCTTTCCAGGCGTTGGTGCCGCAAAAGATCAGGCCAGTATCGACGTCGCCACGCTGAGCACGATCCAGAGCCTGGACGATACAGAACCGCTCCTGCGCTGACTTGTAGGCGCATTTTTTCAAGCAACCGGTTGGGCAGGTCGGAGTCATAACGAGATCGCGCTCCCGAATCGCTTCGACATTGGAAATCAGGGCTCGCCCCGGCAATCCGGCCGGGCTCATCAGCAAACCGATATCCTCTTTCGCGCAATCGAGATACGCCTGTTTGAACGCATCATCAGCATCACATTCTTCAGTGCAGACGAAACGGGTGCCCATCTGAACGCCGTCGGCGCCTTGCGCAAGGGCATCATCAAAATCGGCACGGTCCCAGACTCCGCCTGCAGCAATAATCGGGATGTCGAGTTGCCAGGTCTCAAGAAAATAGGCTTTGACTCCACGCACGGTGGCATATTGGTCATATTCCCCGGTGCCGATCCGCTCGAGCTTTTCGCCCAGATGACCACCGGCTGTACCGGGGTCTTCCACCACCACAGCATCCGGCAGACGATCATAAGACTTCTTCCATTTGCGCGCGATCAACTCTGCAGCCTTGACCGAAGAAACAATCGGCACCAGTGCAACATCTGGCCAGTCGGCAGTCAACCCCGGAAGACTAAGGGGTAACCCCGCGCCGGAAACAATCAGCTTCGCGCCGCCTTCACAAGACGCCTTAACCAGTTCAGCAAAGTCGGTCACGGCCACCATGCAGTTGGTACCGATCACACCGTCGGGGGCGATTTCATAAGCCTTGGCAAGCTCATCCTTAAGCGCCAAAGACTCGGAAGCGAAGTAATTGTCGCCTTTATAATGAGGGCTGTTCAGGCCGATTCCAGCGGTCGCGATCAGGCCGACCCCACCGCAACGGGCAACAGTGCCCGCCAGGCGACACGCCGAGATACGAACACCCATACCACCCTGAATCAAGGGATAAGCAACCTCATGTTTACCAATACGCATAAAACCTCTCTTTTGGAGTCCTGTCAGATCGCTTTAGGAGAGTGCCCTTTACACCGACACTCTAAATCTATAGCTCCTTAATCTAACAAAATCAGGATGATAGGATTGTAATAGTTCTGTAAAACACCTCCCCGGACCTGAATAACCGCAAGAAGCCCCGCTTACCCTCACGCCTCACTCCTCACCTCTTACCCCTTGCCGCTCAAAGACGGTAATGGTAAAAAGAATGACTATGAAATGGCTGAAACGCATCTTCAATCCGCTGATGGCTTTCATCGGCATCCAGGTCGCCTGGGTTCTGGCGGTTATCGTCTGGCTTAACTGGTTTCTGGGCAACCATCGCAAGCTCAGGGTTTTGGCTGAAAAATACAGCCCCGAGTTGTTAGTCGGTGGCCCGGACTGGCTGATCCTGACCGAGGGCCTGCTGCTGCTAATCTCCATCCTGGTCGGCGTCTACGTCATCTTCCTCTACTGGACGCGCCAGTCGGCACTGGTCCGGGAACAACGCCAGTTCATCTCCCAGGTCACCCACGAGCTCAAATCGCCCCTGGCTTCGATACAATTGCATCTGGAGACAATCCGTCGCCACGAGCTCCCTCCCGAACGCATGGCTCCCTTTCTCGAAACCATGCTCGGTGACACCAACCGCCTCAACGGACTGATCGACAATCTGCTCTCAGCCAACCGGGTCGGTCAAAAGCACTGGAAACTCAACCTGCAACCAACTGACTTCAGCGCCTTTGTCGAACAATACTTTCGTGCGCGGCAATTCACCCTGCCCCGGGCTGGCAAGATCACGCTGGACATTGCTCCCGGGGTAAACGTCGCGATCGACCGCGATGCCATAGAAACGATCCTGCGCAACCTGTTAGAGAATGCAGTACTCTATTCCGATGATCCACCCGACATTACCGTCACCCTGAAGGCAGATTCTCGGAACTGCCATCTGGCGTTCGCCGACCACGGCCGCGGGATCGAAACCAAAGATCAAAAGAAAATCTTCAACATGTTCTATCGGATTCGCCGCAAGAGTGAGAACATTCGCGGCTCAGGGCTGGGCCTGTTCATCGTCAACGCCAACATCCGCCGCCACTACGGGCAGGTCAGGGTCGAAAGCCCGGGCAAGGACCAGGGCACGACCTTCCACATCACCCTGCCCCTCTGTCAGGCTGGAGTTCTGGAGGACAAGACATGAGACCTCCCCACATCCTACTGGTGGAAGATGAAGTCCATATTGCCCAGGGGCTGGTCTTCAACCTGGAGCTGGAAAATTATCGCGTAACCCATGTCGACACCGGTGCCGCGGCCATGCAAGCCTTTGCCGCAACCGCTTTCGACCTGGTGATCCTCGACCTGATGCTGCCAGACAGCCACGGCCTCGACCTCTGTCGTCAAATGCGCAAGCAGGCTCCGCAATTACCAATCCTCATTCTCACCGCGCTTGGCGAAGAGAAAGATCGCGTCAAGGGGCTGCAAGAGGGGGCCGACGATTACCTGAACAAACCGTTCAACCTCGACGAGTTCCTGCTGCGGGTACGCGGTATGCTGCGCCGCTCCAAGTGGTATCGCCCGGAAGCCGATCTGAGCGAACCGTATCTGTTCGGCAACAACCGGGTCGACCTCGACAACCTCAAAGCCAAAACCCGCCAGGGCGAAATTACCCTGACCGAACTGGAAGCCCGCATGCTCGCCACCTTCTTTGCCACCGAAGGACAAACCCTGCGCCGCGGCGACCTGCTGGAACAGGTCTGGGGCCTCAGCAGCGACACCGAAACCCGCAGTCTCGACAACTTTATCGTGCGCCTGCGCAAGTATTTTGAAGAAGACCCTTCCCAACCGCAGCATTTTTTGACCGTGCGCGGGCGGGGGTATCGGTTTGTGCAAAAGCCGGGGGCATAACGCACCCAAGTCACTGGAAACAAGCCACCTCAGCAGGCTCAAATCAAGCGACAGCGAGGTTGCTTCAAACGATTCAGAAGTGTACAGTAAGTTTTTTATAATCGTTTCCAGACTCAGAGCCGAGCGTAAAATCAAAGAAGAAAATGAAATTTGAATCCTGGAGAAGATTCACTTGATAGGATTCTTTACCCTTTGCGTCTCTGCGTCTTTGCGTTAAATCTTTATAGCTTTGGCTCAGCTTAGATTTTAGGCTCGAATCAATCAGCTCACACGAAACCGATATAATTTCAGGAGGAATTTTATGAAAGCGGTATTGCTCGAAGGGTTTGGCGGACTGGAAGTTCTCAAGGTGGGTGAAATCGACAAGCCCACACCGAAAGCTGGCGAGGTTCTGGTCAAGGTGGTTGCCACCTCAATCAATCGTCCCGACCTGGTACAGCGTCAAGGCAAATATCCGGCCCCTCCGGGAGATTCGGAGATCCTCGGGCTTGAAGTTTCCGGAACAATCGCCGAGCTCGGCCCGGAGGTCACCGGTTGGAGTGTTGGTGACCGGGTCATCTCTCTGGTCGGCGGTGGCGGGTACGCCGAGTACGCCGTCGCTTACGCCAGTCACCTGATGCGCATTCCCGAGAGCATGAGCTTTGAAGAAGCCGCCTGCGTCTGCGAGTCTTACATCACCGCGTTCCTCAACGTCTTCATGATCGGCGACTTTCAGGATGGCCAGACTGCGATCCTGCACGGTGGTGGCGGCGGCGTCAACACCGCGGCGATTCAACTCTGCAAGGCGTTGACGCCCAACAGCAAGCTGATCGTGACCGCTCATCCGTCCAAAATCGACCGGGTGCGCGACCTCGGGGTCGATCTGGTGATCAACTACCTTGAGTCGCCTGACTTCACCGATATCGTTAAAGAGTACACGGCCAAGAAGGGGGTCGATCTGGTCCTCGATCATGTCGGCGCCAAGTATCTTGCCCCCAACATGAAATCGCTTGCTTACAAGGGCAAGATGGTGAGTATTGGCGTTATCAGTGGCATCAAGGCTGAGCTCAACCTCGCCTTGATGATGGTCAAGCGCCAGCAAATCATCGGCTCAGTGCTGCGGTCTCGCCCGGTTCCGGAAAAAGCCGAGATTGTCGCTGAATTCACCCGGCGCGCGCTGCCAAAATTCGCTGATCGCAGTATCGTACCGATCATCGAGAAAGCCTTCAGCATTGATGATGTGGTTGAGGCTCATCGAATGATGGAAGAAGACAGCCATTTCGGCAAGATCGTGTTGAAAATCACCGGCGTCTGAGTACGTCGGCAATGCCCTGAGGCAAATCATGCGCACAGACTGTGCTCTCAACATCATCCTCATCGGCATGCCCGGCGCTGGCAAAAGCACCGTCGGCGTCTTGCTGGCAAAACGTCTCGGTTACCATTTTATCGACACGGACCTGTTAATTCAGGTCAGAGAAAACAACCGTCTGCAACAGATCATTGCTGAGCTGGGGATGGCCGCCTTCAAGCTGATGGAAGCTGACATCCTCACTGAACTTGAAGCCGGTCGCAGCGTCATCGCCACCGGCGGTTCAGCGGTCTACAGCGAAGCCGCGATGGCCCGGCTCAAGCAGCTCGGTCGGGTCGTTTTTCTCGACCTGCCGCTGGCAACGCTGCAAGCGCGCGTTCTGGACATGGACAGCCGCGGCTTGGTGATTGACCCTGGTGAATCTTTTGAGCAGCTCTATCGAAACCGGCGACCACTGTATCAACAGCATGCGGATATCACAATTGACGGCAGTGGCATGCAACCCGAGCAACTGGCCGCAGCCATTGAAAAGTCAGTCTGCCGACAAACCATATAACGCAAATGAATTACTAAGAACATGGCCTACGCAAAGTATTTCAATAAGGGACAGAAGGTCTTCATCAAGCGGATTTTTGCTGAAGGCGAACATGTTGCGCTCGACACCATCACCGGCTACGCCATGCGCAGTCAGCCGATGCAGCTCGACCTGGCGCTGCCATACGGTTCTGCCGCTGCGGATTCTTACCCGTTTGTCCCGGGGATGAGATTTGAAGTTCTAACCGATCACAAGAGCATGGGTCTGCGACTGACCGCCTCTTTCGTCGAGCGCACCAGCAGCACGGATATCCGTTTACAGCTTGAAGGCAACCTGGAGTTCATTTCTCGGCGCATCTACAAGCGGGTGGATGTCAATGCTTGGGTCGGGATTGAGCGTGGCAGCGGCAACCTTGGCGAAATGCGCGCTCTGTGGAAGGGCTCTCTGGAAAAGATCAAAGCCGGGGTCTCAGCCGCGGAGATGACGGAATTCAAAAAACACCTGATCAATCTGGCTGGCGGCGGCATGAGCCTGCCAATGCAGCCCCCCCTTGAAAGCTCGGAGTTGGTACTGATCTTTCTCTCAATCGGCGACAAGAAAGGCATTATCTGCGCGCTGTCAGAGGTGGTCTGGATCGGCAAGCCAACGGAGAATGACAAGCAGCAGGCGGGCTTGCGTTTTTTAAATATTATGGAAGACGATCAGAAGCGGATCGATGTTGTGGTCAATTCGCTTCTGCAGCGAATGGAGGAGATGCAAGAGAATTAACGCGTCTGCAACCAAAGCCAAGACGGTGAACAGGTAAAACCAATGACCCTATTTGTTGGCATCAATCGCAAAGCAATCAACCCGTAAGCGTCGCCAGAGTTCTGAAACCTCCCCGCCGAAGAGACTGTCAACATCAATAGCAACAACCTGCCAATCGTTTTGCGCCAATTCAACCGCCAACTGCCCTGGAGCCCAGCCGGCATATCCGGTAAAGACCCGAAAAACTTTCTTTTGCTCAGGCTCTTTCTGCCAACGAGCCAAGCTCTCAAGCCCGACCAGATAGAGACCCTCGGCGATCCGCTCGGACATCTCAGGTGGAGTCTGCTCAACGCGAACCAAGGCCAGCAAAGTCTCCGGCTCAATCGGCCCACCATAGGAAAGAGTTTCCCCTTCAAAAGATAAATCAGACTCTGGTTCCCAAACGGCAGACAACGGCAGACGACTGGTTTTATTAATAATCAGACCTACCGTGCCCTGGTCGTCATGCTGAAGCAACAAGATAACGCTATCGCGAAAACGCGGGTCGGGCAACTGCTCGCGAGACAGCAGAAGCAGGCCTTTTGCCGGAGTCAGTTCCGCTTCTTGCGCCGAGGCGAGTTCGCCCCCACCGGACCAGACCAAGAGCATTATCAGCAACCAGGCAACTCGGCCTATCATGGTCTGGCCTCAGCCGGATTCGGCAACAGCACCCAGAATTTGGCCGACTGCTTCATCCGCCCGGCCAAGTCTCCGGCGGCATCCCCCATCCCCCAGAAGAAATCACCCCGAACCTGGCCCTTGATCGCACCACCGGTGTCTTGAGCCACCATCAGGCGAGACAAGGGTTTATCGCTGTTCGGCCAGGTGGTTGCAACAAACACCGGCGCGCCCAAAGGGATGTGTCGTGGATCGACCGCCAGACTGCGGCCCGGAGTCAACGGCACCCCCAGGGCACCTGGAGGGCTCTGTACGGCCTCATCCAGTTCACGGAAAAAGATATAACTCGGGTTCTGATTGAGCAGGGCCGCGACTTGGTCTGGATTCTCCTGCGCCCATTTGCGAATATTCTGCATCGACATCTGATCGCGGGTCATGGCCCCTTGATCAAGCAGATATTTGCCGATCGATCGGTAGGGATGGCCATTCTGATCGGCGTAGTTGACCATCACACGCTTGCCATCATCGAGCAAAATGCGCCCGGAGCCCTGAATCTGTAAGAAGAAGCGCTCGACTGGATCGGCCACCCAGAACAGCTCGAGTCCGTTTAAAGGGGGGTTCGGCCCATCGATTTCACTGCGATCAAAATAGGGGACGACGCGATGACCATCCAGCCGGCCACGCAATCGATAGTTGCCAAGATCAGGATAGATGTCGCTCAGATCGACGACCAGCAGATCCTCGGGACGACTGTAGAGCGGATACGCATACTCCGCCGAAGCCTGCCGACTGCCGCGTAAATCAGGAACATAGTAGCCAGTCACTAGACCGGTCGGGGAGTTGTCCGGTTGCAAGACCTGGTAGGCTAAAAAGCGGGCTTCAAAGAAAGAGCGAATCTGTCCTTCTGAAGACTGTGCCATAGCGGTCGCTTCACGGCAGGCGGATTGCCACTGCGGCCGCCACCGCAACGCGCTGCAGCTCTTTAAGAACGCGCTGAAGGCCAGAGCGGGGTCGTCTTCCTGCCAACCCTCAACCTCAGTCCAGGGGACTTCCTGCAACGCCGGAGAGATCACGGCAGGGAGGACTTGCTCTTCTTCAATAACCGGTTCGGCTTCGACCTCGGGCGCCTCAACCACAATGACGCACGGTTGCGGCGGTTTGGCGCAAGCCGTCAGAGACAACAACGCAAGAAACAGCAGCCAACCGATTATATTTTTAGCTCCAGGAAACCTGGTGAACAACCTCATACGCACTTTCCCCCAAACCGCAACTTTCTAAAAATGCGGCAATATCTTTCAAACGGGACCACAATTTCAAACCTTATCATTAACGCAAAGGCGCAAAGACGCGAAGGGAAAACATGGACACTTTGTAGGGGCTAAGCCTATCCCAAGCATTAGAGACAAAAGCCTCGCGGTTGTGTCGTCACAATATTATGTTTTGGACTGGTTTAAACCTTTGCGTCTTTGCGTCTTTGCGTTATCTCTTCAAAGTTTTTACCGGCAACAATCAAACTCTATCAGAACATATCCAGCGGATCGACATCAACCGTCAGGTTGACACCGGCAGGAATTTTCTTACGGAGGCGACCGAGCATCACAATCTGTCGCCGGAGCGGTTCTCGGCGCTCTGACTTCAGCAGAATCTGGCGGCGGTGCTTGTTGCGCAAACGCGACAACAGGCATGGGGCCGGACCGAGCAGTTCGGTCTCAGTCGACAAGCTTTCCAACTCAAGCGCGAGTTGTTCAGCAATCTGCTGAACTTTGGCCTCATCGTTGCCCGACAGCACCAGGTTCACCAGGTAACCGAAAGGCGGGTAAGCCAGAGCCTTGCGTTGATCCAGTTCCACTTTGGCGAAACCGGTGTAATCATGCCCGGTGACAAAATCGAGCGCGTAGTTGTCGGGAGCATAAGTCTGAATCAAGACCCGGCCCAGACGATCACCCCGCCCGGCTCGACCGGCGACCTGACTAAGCAGGGAGTAGACCCGCTCGGCACTGCGAAAGTCAGGGAGATTCAACGCCGAATCGGCATTCAAGACCCCAACCAGGGTCACCGCCGGGAAATCATGGCCCTTGGCGATCATCTGGGTGCCAATCAAAACATCAATCTCACCGGCGTTCATCTGATCGATCAGGCGACTATGCGCGCCCTTGCGGCTGGTGGTATCACGATCCATCCGTGCCACTCTCGCTTCGGGCAAGAGCAGGCGAATATCCTCTTCCAGGCGCTCGGTCCCACCCCCTTCAGGCAGGATCCGCACCCCGTTGCAACGAGCACAAGACTCTGGTGGCCGAATCCGGTAATCACAATAATGACAACGCAAGCTGCGCTGCACCTGGGAGTAAGTCAGGGTGATTTCACAATTCGGGCAGTGCACGGTGGCACCACAATCGTGACAAAGCAGAAAAGGCGCGTAACCGCGGCGGTTCAGTAGCAAGAGGGCCTGTTCACCGGCAGCGAAGGTCTCCGTCAGGGCCAGAACGAGAGGCTCACTCAGCAGGCTCTCGGTTTCAGATTGTGCCAGGTCGACCAGCTGGACTGCTGGCAGCGGCCGCTCAGCGGTACGATCGGGCAGTTCGAGGTAGGTCAGATGACCTTCTTTGGCCCGGTACCAGGTGGTCAGGGCTGGCGTCGCACTCCCCAGAATCACCACCGCCTGCGCCATCTTGCCGCGCAGCAGCGCCAGATCGCGCGCGTTATAGCGAAACGCCTCCGACTGCTTATAGCTGCCGTCATGCTCTTCATCAACCACAATCAGCCCCAGATCCGGCAAGGGCGCGAAGATCGCGGAACGCGCGCCGATGACCACATCAATGTCGCCGCGTGCGACCTGACGCCAGGCATCGTAACGTTCGCCGTCGGACAAGCCGGAATGCAGCACTGCCAAACGAACGGCACGGTCCTGGAACCAACTGCGAAAGCGAGTCACCAGCTGTGGGGTCAACGCAATTTCGGGAACCAGCATCAGGGCCTGACGGCCTTGATCGAGAGTCGCGGCAATTGATCGCAGGTAGACTTCGGTCTTGCCGCTGCCGGTGACGCCGTGGAGGAGCACCGGATGGAAGCTGTCTGATTCGGCCAAAAACGCGTTAATCTGCGTGACCGCCTGATCCTGGGCCGGGTTGAGTTCGACCGGAAAATGTTCGACTATGGCAACATCAACAAAAGGATCGCGGCAAGACTCGACCTCTTCAACGGTCAGAAAACCGAGCTCCAGCAACCGCTGCAAAACCGCGTGCGGAGTGCTGAACTGCTTGCGGAGCAGGCTCAAGCGCGCCTCGCCAGCAGTAGCGATATAAGCCAAAACGTCTTGCTGCCGGGCGCCGGCAGGCAAGTCGTCTCGACCGGTTGAGCGATAAACCTTATCAGTCAGAACCGAAGGACCGCTGTTCAGGCCGGAGAGTCCGGCGGGCAACGCGGTTTTGATCGCCGCCCCGATGGGGTAGGCATAATACTCGGCGGCGCGACGGTAGAAGATCGCATGCTGCTCATGGAACAGGGGGTGGGGGTCGACCACTGCCAGGACGGGCTTTAACTTATCACTCACGGTCTCCGACCAGGCCATGACATAGCCAATCACCTGCCGGCGGCCCAAAGGCACCCGCACCCGGCTGCCGATACAGAGCTCGGCGACCATCCCGGCCGGAACCGCATAGCTTAAGGTCTTGTCGATCGGAGCAGCGACAGCGACGTCAACCGCCCGGTTCACTGTCGAAGTCGGGGTCACACTTAAGCCTTGATTTACGATTAAAGATGTTGTTTTGGCCACAAAGACTCGAAGGCACCAAGCCCCACCCAAAGCCTCAGGGCAAAACCATTTTCAACGCAAAGACGCAAAGTCGCAAAGGCAATCATTATCATTAAGGGCGTTTTTGCATCGCCAGGACCAGCCACTCAAGGTCAGACATGAAGGTTTTAGGGTTAACCCATAGGATTCAAGGCTTGTCTTTGCGCCTTTGCGCCTTTGCGTTAAAGCCTTTCGCCTTTCGCCTTTAGCCTTTGAGAGGTTCCACCAAGAAACACCCTGCCAGCTCAGGCCGACTCTGGATTCAGCACCTGCGCCGCGACCGCCTTGGCGAACTCACCGCACTCTTTGAGATTTTCCTCAGTTGGCGAGAAGCGCAAGGTCATCCCGGCGACCGGCAGCTTGAAGCGTAGCCCTTTGAGTCGTTCTTCGATCAACTTCACCGCTTCACCGCTCCAGCCGAACGAACCAAACACTGCGGCGATCTTGGCCTTGGGTGTGACCAGAGAGAAGAGCGACAGGGCATGCCAGGCTTGCGGCGGGGCATCCCGGTTGATGGTCGAGGCTCCGACCAGGATCACATCGGCCAACTCCAGTTCATCGCGCAGATCATTGTCGCTCAGTTCAAACATCTTCAGTTCGACCACGTTGAAGCTTTGAGTCTCCAGTTGCTGCCGAATGGCGGCCGCCATCCGGTGGGTGTTGCCATGGGACGAAAAGGTCAACAACAAAGCCCGCGGCTGGGCCTGTTCCGGCGGCGCCGCCGACCAACACCGATATGCGTTGACCACAGCCTGAGGGTCGCTACGCCGAATTGGCCCATGCGAGGGACAGATCAATTTGAGATCCAGCGCGTCGACTTTGGCAACCGCCGCCCGCACCTTGTCTTTGAAAGGACGCATAATACAGTCGAAATAGAAGTGAAAATCCTTAGAAAAATCAGGGATTTGATCGTCATACAACTGGCGAGCACAATAGTGAGCACCAAAAGCGTCACAGGAAAAGAGCATGGCCTCCTCGACCAGGTAGGTAAACATGGTATCGGGCCAGTGCAGGTAAGGTGCCAGCAAAAACCGTAAAGTTTTACCGCCCAGATCGATCTCGTCGCCATCGCTGACCACCTGGGCATTGAACGGCGCATTCAGCAACTGACTTAAAAAATTCTGCGCCGGACGAGAACAATAGACCGGCAGATCTGGTCGACGTTCCAGGAGATGGCATAAAGCGCCAGAATGGTCAGGTTCAGTATGGTTGATCACAACCAGATCAATCTGGTCGAGTCCGACTGCGGCTTCAACCTTGGCCATAAATTCGTCAGTAAACGGCTCTTTGACGGTATCAATCAAAGCCGTCTTCTGCTCACCCCGAACAATATAGGAATTATAGGTGGTGCCATTATGAGTCGGGAAGAGCTCATCAAAAACTTTCAGCTCTGGGTGCTTGACCCCGACCCAGAAAACATTGCTGCTGATATCCTGGTATTGTTCCATAATTTGTATCACCCTTTCCTTTTCTGGATGGTTCCAAGTATAATCAAGGTTAGTACCGTCTCTAAAGATAATACAACCGGGCCAGGCAAGCAACCGCCCAACTGCGGTTTTTTCAGGCAAATCAACATGATCTTCTCATCCCAAAAAAGCCAGGGAATAACCCGCCGCCGGTTTTTGACTCTCGGGTTGGGCGGCCTGACCGGAACCTTGCTCGCCGACACTCTGTGGTACGAGCCCCAGGCCATCAAGCTTGAAAACTTATCCGTGCCGGTCGCACAGTTTAAGAAAAGCTTGCGCCTGGTTCAAATCAGCGATCTGCACCTGAATAACTTCAACCGCTATTTTGAGAAAGTTGCCGCCAAGGTCAACGCGCTGCAACCGGATCTGATCATGCTGACCGGTGATTATCTTGAAGAGGAAAGAAATATTCGCGGGGTGCTTGATTTCCTGAAAGAGCTTAAAGCCAAGCATGGCATTTATGCGGTACAGGGCAACTGGGAATATTGGTCAAGACTGGAAGGGGAGAATTTACGACGGCACTTTGCCGGGGTTGGCGTCAAATTGCTGATCGACGAACGCGCCGACCTGGAGATCAACGGCCAGTCCTTGTCGATCCTCGGTCTGGACTACCCTTCAAGCACCGATCAACTACAGCGAGTGCAGAAAGGAATTGACCCACAACGTTTCAACCTGCTGCTCTCACACGTCCCGGCTTTCGCCCACGAACAACTCCATGAGCGGATCGGACTGATTTTAAGTGGTCATACCCATGGCGGTCAGGTCCGGCTACCGTTTCTCCCCCCCTTCTATCTGCCTCGCTACTCAGGCCGCTTCATCTCGGGCCTGTATCATGTTAGCCATCATCGCATCCCGCTCTATGTCAGCCGCGGTGTCGGCACCAGCGTCTTACCGGTGCGGTTTCTGTGCCGACCCGAAATTGGGCTAATTGAATTAACCGCCCAAGCAACGAACCCAGCCCCCTCCCAAAGCTGAACACTAAAGAGCCTTGTTTTGCCCTTACTTCAAGCTTCAAGCTTCAAGCTTTAAACTTAGCGTCTTTGCGCCTTTGCGTTAAACGGTTAAAGTTTGGTTTAGATTGGTTTGGTTTAGATTGGTTTGGTTTAAATTGCAATCCACAAACCAAAAGGGCCCTATTCCCGATAACGAGAATAAAGCCCTGAGTTGGTTTCATTTCTCAAGTGCGACAGCAATCAGACGGACTCGAGTAAGTTTTCCAGCCGCCGCAGTTCAGCGACCAGCTTAGTAAAGCTATCGCCATCCAGACTCTGCGCACCATCACAAAGAGCCTTATCCGGGTCAGGATGAACCTCAACCATGATGCCGTGGGCACCGACCACAATCGCCGCCTTGGCCATCGGCGACACCAGGTTGCGCCGCCCGGTGGCATGACTCGGGTCAACGATAATCGGCAAATGGCTCATCTCGCGGATTAACGGCACGACACTTAAATCAAGCGTGTTGCGGGTGGCCCGCTCAAAGGTCCGAATCCCTCGTTCACAGAGAATGACGCGCGGATTACCCTCAGCGAGGATATATTCAGCAGCAGACAAGAACTCCTCAATAGTGGCGCTCATACCGCGCTTGAGCAGCACGGGATGACCGGTCTTTCCCACCTCTTTGAGCAGGTCAAAATTCTGCATGTTGCGAGCCCCAATCTGCAACACATCGGCATAATGGCAGATCGTTTCCAGCTGCTCAATGCGCATGACTTCGGTGATCACTGGAAGGGCGACGGCATCCCCGGCTTGACGCAGGTATTTCAACCCTTCCAGGCCGAGGCCCTGAAAGCTATGGGGTCCGGTGCGCGGTTTAAAAGCCCCGCCGCGTAGCATCTGCGCGCCAGCTTGCTTGACGATCTGGGCGGCTGCCAGCATCTGCTCTTCACTCTCCACCGAGCAAGGCCCGGCAATGATCACCGGGGACTGACCATCACCAAACTTAACACCAGCGGCTTCGACAATCGACGGCTCGGGATGAAAATCACGTGAAACCAGTTTATACGGCTTGCTGACATGGATAACCTCACGCACGCCGGGAAGTTCCCGAATGGTCGCATCATCAACATAGCCCTGATTACCAAGAACTCCAATCGCGGTCCGTTCACTGCCGGGGATCGGTTCAGCGGTCAGCCCCATAGCTTTCACCGCATCAGTGACCGCCTGCACTTGCGCGTTTGTCGCCGATTGATGCATTACAATCAACATAGATATTGTCCTTATCGTAGTAGTGTCAGTTCTTACCGTCGAGAAATCGATAAGATGTCGCTAAGACTACTCGGGCAAAAGTTTGATTTCAAGTTCTTTTCCTGACTTGGCGAATGAACCAATCTTCTATATGCTACACGGATTGATGATTCAATCTGAGCAGAGAAAACTGTCGGGCTGTATATTAAGGAAACCGTCATGCATCGATTATTGATCTGCACCATATTATTGCTGGCCCTCGGCGTCTCGACAACAACAGCAGTCGAAAGCGTCGAAAGCGTCGAAAGCGACGCGCTAGCGCACAAGCTGATCAATAGCCAGGGGTGCAAGGCCTGCCATTCGCTCGGTGGAGAGGGCGGTACTTTTGCCATCAGCCTTGAACAAGCCGGACAAAAACTCACCCCCGTCGAAATCCTGCAGCAATTAGTGAATCCAAAGAGACAACACGGTAACGGCCACATTCCCGACTTCGCTCATCTCTCGGCAACCGAGATTGATGCCTTGGTCGAGTTCCTCAAACAGAGCCGCGATAGCGCCTGAGAATAACGGTAAACTTAATGACACAACGAATTATTCCGATTCATTCACCCAATTTTATCGCCGAATCAGCCGTGACCGGGGGGCTCGATTGGGCAATGATCTTCGGCAACACCAACCCCCTGGCTCTGGAAATCGGCTGCGGTATTGGGCACTTCGTTCTGGAGCGGGCGCAACAACAACCTCATATCAATTTTCTCGCCATCGACATCTACAATAAAGGTTGCCTCAAAACCTGCCGGAAGATCGATGAAGCCGGATTGGTCAATGTTCGCGTCATACGGTCTGAAGCGCGTTATTTGATGACTAACGGCCTCGAACCGGAAAGCCTCACCGCCGTCTATATCAACTGCCCCGACCCCTGGCCGAAAAAGCGTCATCGGCAAAGGCGTCTGGTCGATCGGGAATTTCTTTTGGCGCTCGGCCATTACCTGGTTCCCGGCGGCGACTTCTACTTCAGCAGCGACTTTGTCGACTATGCGAAAGAGGTTGCCTCGCTGATCCGCGACCTGACTGGATATTGCAACAGGCAGAGCGATGACTGGGTTCACAACCTGCCGGACTACCCCGTATCCAAATATATGCAGCGTTTTCTCGATCTCGGGCAAAACATTTATTACATTCACTACCAGCGCGATCCAGCGGTAAGTCGCAGCGAACTGTCCACCCAAGAATTCCAAAGGGGCTTCCGGGCCGACTGGAAGCAGGCTCTCCATGACTGATTTTTTGACCGCCTCACTGCCGGGAACCGGCGGCATAATTAAACAGGATGTCGACGATTTTTTTGTCGAAGAGATTCCGCTTTATGAACCGTGCGGTGAAGGTGACCACCTTTTCGTCACGGTAGAAAAACGAGGTCTGACAACCTACGACCTGCTGCGGGAACTGTCGCAAGCCCTCAACTGCCAAGAACGCGACCTGGGGTACGCTGGGCTCAAGGACGCCAGGGCGGTGACCCGTCAAACGGTCTCCATTCCGCTACGCAAACCGGAAGAAGTTGCCAAACTGGACATCCCGGGGGTGCAGATCCTCTCGGCCGTTCCACACCGTAACAAGTTGCGCCCTGGGCACCTGGCAGGCAACCGTTTCCAGATTCGCATTCACCATCCGCTCGCTGATAGCGCACCTCGGGCCGAAGCAATTCTCAAACTGCTATCAGAGCAAGGGGTACCCAACCGCTTCGGCGATCAACGCTACGGCTCGCTCGGAAATTCTCATCGGATCGGCCGGGCACTGCTGCGCGAGGACTACCCCCGTGCCATCGAGGAGATCATCGGCGACCCGGCGACCATCCATCATCAAGGCTGGCAACTGGCGGCAGAATCTTTCCGTGCGGGTGATATCACCGGGGCCATCGAGCGACTGCCCCGTCATTGTCGTCCGGAACGTCGCCTGCTGGAAATGCTCCAATCCGGCAAGTCCGAACGTAAATGCGTGCTCGCCATGCCCCGCAAACTGCTTCGGCTCTATCTTTCAGCCTACCAATCGAGCCTGTTTGATCGTATTATCGAGATGCGCCTCAACAGCCTCAACCGCATCTGGCCAGGTGACCTGGCCTACAAACATGTTAACGGTGCCTGCTTCCTGGTGACGGATCCAGAGGCTGAGCAGATACGCGCCGATGCTTTTGAAATCAGCCCGACCGCTCCGCTTTTCGGCTATAAAACCATACTGGCGGAGGGACAAGCTGGACAAATGGAACGGTCTCTGCTGGAAGAGGAAGATTTGACCGTTGAGGCGTTTCGCCTCTCGGGTGGACTGTCTATGGAGGGTGAACGACGACCTCTGCGGATTCCAATTCAGGGCACGGCCTGCAACAACGACGGCGACGACCTGATTGTCGCCTTCAGCCTGCCCAAAGGCAGCTTCGCGACAACGGTTATGGAAGAAATCATGAAAACAGTCCCGCTCTCCTGAAGTTGGCAGAGCGCTTGCGTTAAAAAAGTTAAACAGCTTTTCATCCGTATTTTCAAGGGAGCCGTTGCCATGCAACAACCTGAGGAGAAAACCGCACCCAACCGCGAAGATCTTCGGATCAATTTCTTCCGACCGCGACCCGGCTTCATGCGCAAAGAGGTCACGATCATCTGGATCACCCTGTCCGCTTGGGCCTTGCTGACCTTCGGCATACCGATTCATCTCGCCATAAACCACGTCGACCCAGTCGAAACTCTGGCCAGAGTCCCCTATCTTTTAGGTGTCCCCGCCTACTTCTGGTTCAGCGGGCAATTCCTGATTCTCTGGTTTATCTTTCTCTGCTTTTTCTTTAACATTTTGATCGACTGGCTCTCATCCAGTTATCGCAGGCGTCGTTCATAGGGGATATTTATTTCATGGAAGCCAACTACAAGTTCACGGCGTTTATTCTGCTAGGGCTCACTCTGGTGATCTCGCTGATTGTCGGTCTAATGACTCGCCGTCACGACAGCGGCGGCTACGGGATTCAGGTTCGCTCTATCGGTCACGCCAATATCGGCGCCGCGATTGCGTCAAACTGGATGAGCGCGGCCTCCTTTCTTGGCATTGCCGGAGTCTTCTTTGTCCAGGGCTACTTCGCCTTTGCTTACGTTCTGGGCTGGACCGGTGGCTACGTCCTGTTATTGGTGCTTATGGGTAGCCAAATCCGTCGATTTGGCAAATATACTGCTCCTGACTTCGTCGAGGCCCGTTACGACTCTCCGGTGGCCCGAGCCTTCTCGGCAGTCATTGCCATTGTCATCTCGCTGATTTACTGTGTCGCCCAGTACAAGGGAATCGGTATGATTTTCGCCTGGATGTTTGGAATCGACTATACTCAGGCCCTGGTCTTCGGCACACTGGTCGTGCTCTCCTACCTGGTTATTGCCGGGGCCCTGGGCGCATCACGAAATCAGCAAATGCACTATCTGATTCTGATTATCTCGTTTGTTGTGCCGCTGATGCTGATTGCAAAAAAGCTGGGCTACAACTGGCTGATCCCACAGTTCAGTTATGGTCAGGCCCTACAGGATCTGCCAGCCAAGATGTCGTCCGACTATCTCTTTCCCTGGACCTTCGGTACACCTTACGAGTGGATCGCCCTCTGCTTTACCCTGATGGTCGGAACCGCTGGCCTGCCGCACGTTCTGTCGCGCTTCTACACCGTACCAAACAGTCGTGATGCGCGCTGGGGAGTGGTCTGGGGGCTCTTCTTCATCGGCCTGCTCTATTGGAGTGCACCGGCTTATGGCGCCTTTGCCAAGTCCTGGCTGGCGCGCACCGGAACAGTACTCGACCCCGCGGCAGCAGAAGCAATCGCCGACATTATCGTCATTAAGGCGGCAGAGTGGGTCGGACTCCATGAAATCTTTGTCGCCATCCTGGCCATTGGCGCCGTTCTTGCGGCAATCAGCACCATTACCGGGCTACTGGTCACAGGTGCGGGGGCTATCGCCTACGACATCTATTACCGGATGATCAACCCGAATGCGAACGAACGCCATCTGCTCCTGGTCGCCAAAGGGTCAACGCTGGTTCTGGCTTTTTTGATATTGGTCATTGCTGTCAACCCACCCGGGCTGATTGCCCAGATCACTGCCGTTGCCTTTGCGCTGGCCGGGAACACCCTCTTCCCGGTCTTCCTGCTGGGCATCTGGTGGGATCGCGCCAATAAATACGGTGCCATCGCTGGCATGATGATCGGAACTATAATCACCTTTGCTCCGATTCTTGTCGGACACCTGATTCCGGGACTTCGGAGCATTCTACCGCCGACCTCCTCGGCGCTGATTGGTGCCCCGGTCGTCATCCTGACTATGATCATCGTCTCTCGCCTTACGCCGCCGCCACCAGAGCATATTCGACGCTTTCTGGTCGAAAAAGTTCATAGCCCATAAAACGAATATTCAGCTCGTCGCGGCAAGCAATTTCCTCGTTCAGCTTCGGGGAAAACTAAATTAGTATTTTATTTTCAACAGTCAAGATTCCACAAAATGAAATTAATTTTATCCGCAGGCAGTCTCTATACTTTGCCACCAACCCAAGTCTTTGAAATGGCTCGGGATGTTGGTTTTGACGGTATGGAGGTCATTATAAATCATGATTTTTCGGGTTCGAAGTCTTTGGATCACCTTCGCAGTTTGCAGGAGATTTTCCCCGTTCTCTCCCTCCATGCGCCGTTTTTCGAAATCGATGGTTGGGGCAATAAGATCGACCAGTTAAAGATCTGCGCCGAACTGGCGCTTAATGCCGGCGTTCCCCTCATCAATTTCCATCCTCCAAACTGGCTTTTTTTCGAGTTTAAATTCTGGAACTGGTTTAAGAAAGTCGATGATTTTCAAGCCGATATCGGTCAGAATGGAGTGTTGATTACCATCGAAAATATGCCTTGTCTGCCCAAGTTCAAAATCAATCCTTATCTCTTGTCAAAAATCGAAAACATGATTGCCTTCATGGAGGAGCGCAATCTCTACATGACCTTTGACACCGCCCACTGCGGATCTATGCACACTGATTTTCTAAGTGATTTCCATAAGTTTTATGACTCTGGACGGATGCGTAATATCCATTTTTCGGACTACGGCAATGAGCAGGAGCACCTGCTGCCAGGACATGGGGCCCTGCCCCTGACGCGTTTTCTCAATCATCTCAGGGAGACCGGATACGACCATTCACTGGTCTTGGAATTATCTCCTTATGAGTTTCCAGAAGAACTGGGAATGATCAAAGAAACCCTGATCGAGATCTACGATTACCTGTGTCAAGAAACCAAACTCCCCTCGCCGTATTCAGCAGAGGGGTAAAGTCATCGGAGAGCAGTGGCGGAGTAGCAGGAGTAAAAGTGAATAGCTTGGTCAGCGGACGATATAAACGGAGCAGTGCGCGTGCGAGGAGATTTTCGACGAGACGCTCCCAAGAAGGGTTCGCTTCACGCGGCCTTTTCCTGAGGAGCCAACCACTATAACATCACAATTCTTTTCACTGGCCATCATCATCAATTCTTCGGCCGGGTCTCCATAAATAACCAGTGACTCCAAATCGACACCGGCTTCGGCGGCGACTTTTTCAACAACGTAAAAAAGACGGTCTCGCTTCTCTTCCCAACCGGGCAATTCGGTGGCCGGTTTATCAGGGAAAAAGTCGGTAAAGGACGGTGTTTTCATGCTAGGCAGAACCAAGACCGCATAAAGCCGACTCTTGAATTTGCTGCCTGAAATTGAGGCTAAGCGGACAGCTTCTTCAGCAGCCTTATCAGATTGCGGGGAGCCATCGATAGCGACCAGGATTTTCTTGCTGAGCGTGAGCATGCTAAACCCTCCGAAGCTTAATCAGTACCCATCCCGAATTACAGACAGGTATGAATCTGTTTTTATAGAGGAAACAAGTAATTTTTAGCGCGATCTTTAAGTGAGCCTTTTGATTAACGCAGAAGTCACGGAAAAGTTTTGTCGCCAAACGAAAAGGTATTAAGAGGAATCTACCCGGCCGCTTAATGCGTGTCAACTGTCGTGTTTTTCAAAATTTGGAGTTAATCTGTTTGACATCTATAAAACACTATTTTAAAATCAACAAGAATCTGTTTTTTTTGTAACGGAATGAGACCTTTGCGAATAACCATTTAGCGCATATTTTTCCATTCTGTCTTGACAGGAGGCTGAAGTTTCGTTAAAGAGTGTCTGTTTACCTACGCAATGACCTATTGGGGATATTAAAATCATGGCCAGGAAAGAAAAATCAGAATATATCATTCAGGCAGTGTCCCATGCATTGGATCTGCTTGAGCAGTTTCACGACGATGTTGACGAGCTCGGCGTCACCGAACTCAGCAAACGCCTGAAACTCCACAAAAACAATGTCTTCAGGCTTCTGGCAACGCTGGAATCCCGCGGCTACATAGAACAGAACAAGGCGACGGAAAACTATCGTCTCGGGCTGAAAGCCTTGGAACTCGGCCAAACCTTCATCAAACAAATGGGTCTGTTGCGCCAAGCCAAGCCGATCCTGGAAAAGATGGTGAGCGACTGCAACGAAACTTGTTATGTCGCAATATTTAAGGAAGGTCACGTCGTTTATCTGGATATGGTAGAAACAGACATGACTGTACGCGTGGTATCGCGAGTCGGCTCGCGTCTACCTGCCTACTGCACGGCTTCAGGAAAAGTACATCTGGCATTCATGTCGGAAGACGAGGTTCACGAAATTCTCCCAGAGGAGAATTTCAAAACCTTCACTGACACCACAGTGCCCAACCGTACCGCCCTCAAAAAGGAACTGGCAACAATCGCGGAGCAAGGTTACTCTATCGACAATGAAGAGCTCGACCTGGGTGTGCATTGCGTTGCAGCGCCGATTCGGGACTATACTCGCCGCATCGTTGGTGCAATCAGCATTTCCGGACCATCCATGCGTCTGGGTGAGGACCGCCTTGCCAAGGAACTGGTTCCCTTGGTTCTCGCTGCGGCCAAGGAGCTATCAACCCGGCTCGGCTACCACGAGTAAGCCAATCATCACATGCCACGACATAGCCCTCGCTGAAAAGCGGGGGCTTTTTGTTTCAGACCTGTGACCCAATAAAAGCTATAAGCATTTAACGCAAAGGCGCAAAGGCGCAAAGATTAAAGATAAAACGTTCAAAAGACTGTCGCTAAAAGCAAAACATTTACCCTTTGCACCTTTACTGACTGTTATTGGCGTCTTTGCGTTATCTTTCTAGTCATTGCGTACCGCTTAGTTCTTAAGAGAACATCGGAAAAAGGGATGGAACATTCTGAAACCAACAGCGCCTGCCACGCCGCTCGTCAAACAGCGCAACAAGAAGGCGTCACCGACCCTGACAACCTGCCCTTCATGCTGTTGCCTGCCAACGCAACAATAGCGGTCCTGCTCGTTCACGGTTTCACAGCAACGCCAAGTGAGATGCGTCCCGTGGCCGAGCAACTGTCGTCAGCAGGCATTGCCAGTTACGGTGTGCGCCTCCCCGGTCACGGCACCTCACCGCAAGACCTCTCGCATCGACGTTGGGAAGCTTGGTACAAAACCGTCGAACTGGGGCATCAATCGCTGAAAAAAGATTTTCCATCGGTTTACGGTGCCGGCATGAGTACGGGGTGCTTGCTGCTTTCGCTCCTTGCTGTCCATAACCCTTTGAATGGTCTGGTGCTCTTCTCACCCTACCTGCGCGTCGCCCACAAACTGGCGCCCTATGCCAGTTTGATAAAGTGGTTTATGCCGTATCAGACCAGGCTTGAGGACGAGCAAAGTAGCCGCTATTATCACCGCCGACCGATTGCCGGAGTTCACCAGATCAATCGCCTGATTCGAACGCTACGTCCCCTGTTGCCACAGATCAGTTGTCCCGTGCTGGCATTTAACGGTGAAGGCGATCAGACAGTTGATATCGCCAGCGGCCGACAATTGGTGGAAAATCTCGGTAGCACCATCAAGCAACACCAAACTTTCGGACCCGACGTCGGCCACGTCTTGACGCTGGAGGAGAATCCCTGTCGTCAGGTGATGTTCGAGCAAATGACTAAATTCATTCGGGAGACTGACAACCAGAAGAGCTTGTCGGCTTAAACGGGAGTCCCGTTAAAGCTGTCGCCGTCATGAACCAAGCAACAGAGTTTGCATGATGTTTCGGCTAGGCCTAACCAGCCGCTGGCAGCCCGTGCCGGGTGAGGTAGCAATATAGGGCAGAAACCATTTCACGCGTCTGAGCCATTGAGCCAGAGTTATCGATCACAAAATCAGCTTTTTGCACCTTGTCAGCCTGTAACCATTGCGCGGCCACTCGCTGTCTGGCTTCGGCCTTGCTCAGACCGTCACGCCGCAGCAATCGATCAAGCTGCACCATCGGCTCGACCACAACAACCAGCACTCGATCAACCCGGCCCTCGGCTTTCGCCTCAAACAACAGCGGAGCTTCATAAACGACCAGATCATGCCCCCGACTTCTCAGTTCCGCCAGACGACACTCGGCGAGGTGCGCGATGGCCGGATGAGTGATTGACTCCAGACGCTTTCGAGCCGATGAATCTGCAAAGACCAGGCGAGCCAAAATCTTTCGATCCAGACTGCCCCCTTGAGTCAGAATATCTAATCCGAAGTGATCAACGAGTTTTGCCAGAGTCGGGCTACCCGGCGCGACGACTTCACGAGCCAGAAGATCAGCACTGACCAGGATCGCACCAAGTTCGGCGAAACAATCAGCAATGGAACTCTTTCCCGAAGCAATGCCTCCAGTAAGACCAAGAATCATAACTGATTCACCTCCAGAAGATCGTCACACCAGAAGAACCTTGTGGAAAACACCTTCCTACAAAGTAAAAGCCCTTTTGTGAGCAATCTTGAGTCCAAGGTTGGCAACGATGTTATTGGGTCTGCCAACGCCCCTGAGAGTTTCACAAGCCAAGCAAAAATACAACACCTCAGGTCTGGTCAAAGAGTTGAAAATCATTTAGAATGCTCTGAAGGTTTCACCCGAGACGGAACAACAATCAAGCAGTTACCCACGGATACCTCCAAAATGCAAAACGCAAACGAACTTCACAATCTGATTGCCACAGCCCTGACTGGCCTGGTCAAACAAATCAAAGCGATCAGATACTACCCGGCGAAGCACCCGGCGCTGCAGGCTGGGGCGGAAGAAACGTTGCGTGGGTTCCAACCGATCTTCACCAACACCAGCAATCTGAGTTTGACCATTCGCAAAGAGGGTTTTCTCTTTGGTGATCTTCCCGTTGCAAAATCGAACCAGGTTCTTGTTCAGTTGGCCAACTTCTGCTTTGCCCGACGTATCCAGCATTTAACCTTTCTCTCGGAACTTAACAGTGGGGATCTGCACTGTTTCGTTCACTACCTTCTGCTCGAGCCCCAGGACATTTTAAAAGCGGGGGGAATCCAGTCGATCCTGGAAAAAGCGCGCGTGACTACAATCTGGGCCAACATCCGCGAGCTTGACGACATTCTGGAACGCAAGGAAGAGCTGGAAGAGTTACCACCCGAACCGGATTTTGATCCCGAGTCCGTCCTCTCCGAGGCCGACGACGCTGCTGGAGAACAGGAGCAAGCCGAAGCCCAGAACCTGGAAAAGCTACTCCAACAAATGGAACAGGAGCAGGATGACGCCAGGTATCAGCATGGTCTTCAAGAGCTGATCCCTTTGCTACGACTGCAAATGGATGAGGAAAAACGCGTATTGGTCTTGCGCGCACTCTTACTCCTCTGCCGCTGCGCTACCGGCAAACAGTACTCCGAGGAGCGCAAGGGCCAGTCCATGCAGGCCCTCAACCAACTGGCAAACGATGAAATGGTAAATTTCCTGGTCGCCTACCTGTGTGCCGAGGGAACTGACCAGAATACCAGCAAGACCCTGATACAGATTCTCGCCTTTCTACGCGGCAAAGTGGCTAAGCGGCTGATGAACATGCTCGCCGATGAAGAAGCCGCGCCCAAGCGCAAATTGCTCAGCGACATTCTGGTTCGCATCGGCATCGCTGCCCTGCCGGTTTTACAGGAATATCTTGACGATGACCGCTGGTTCGTGGTCCGCAACGCGATTGGCATCATGGGCGACATACGTAGTCAGGAGTCGCTGGCACACCTGCCACCACTGTTGCAGCACGATGATATTCGGGTTCGCCGGGAAACAATTCGCGCCCTCACCAAGATCGGCGGTCAACGGGCCATTAACCTCTTGCTACAAACATCGATGGCAAGCGATCAGGAACTGCGACGACAGGCTATTCTGTCGTTAGGTGCCATCCGTGCCGCTGGTGCCGTTCCGACTTTGCTGTCGCTACTCCAGAGATCGGACTGGAGCCAAAGGTCGATTGATCTCAAAAAAGATGCGATTCGCGCCCTGAGTGAGATTCGTGACACCGAAGCCGTTCCAACATTGGTAAATATCATCAAGAAAAAAAGCTTTCTACACCGCAAGCTCAATGATGAACTCCGCATTGCAGCAACAGCGGCCCTGGGTGATCTCGCCGATGAAAGCACCCGCGATATCCTCGAAAAAACCACCTGTGACCGCACCGCAGCTGTCGCCAGAACAGCGGCCCAGGCTCTTAAACAGCTCAACAAGGCAAATACATGAACATCGATGAAATCAAACAGGTCGTACAGGTTCTGGCTGCCGCAATCAAGGGCCTGCGCCTCTATGCTGTTGATCATCCAGCGACAGCCAAGCAGGTTGAAGCCTTGCAAAACGGCTTATTTGGCCTATTACAATACAAAAAACAGATCAAGATGGGCCTGCTGGAAGGCACCCTCTTCGTTGAAGACCATCTCTTTATGCAGGAGTTTCCCGCAGCAGAAGAAATCGCCAAGTTGCTGGAGTCCCGCGAGCTCGTCGGCTTCGAATTTATGGCTGGGCTCTCGGCCACCGAAATCCAATCCCTACTGCGACTGCTGCACTCAGGCAGCGAAAAGGGGCAGGATTTTGCTGATGCACTGGCCTCCCAGGGAGTCAAAAAGATTCGAGCCGTCGCAGCCGATGACGATGACGATGATAAAGAACCTCGCAAGGTTTACCGCAAGGCACTGAAAGTTGTCGACCAGATCTTCCAGGATGTCCGCATGGGCGAAATCCCCTCATCGGAAGAGGCGATCAATGTCGTCAAGAGCATGGCCCAAATGACCATGACAGAGCCGCATGCCATGATGGCCCTATCGATGCTTAAGGATTACGACAACTACACCTTCACCCATTCGGTCAATGTTTCAGTCATCGCCTTGGCCGTTGGTCGAGCCTGCAAGCTCACCGAGGAGCAGTTGCGCACCATCGGGCTCGGCGCACTTCTCCATGACTTGGGAAAACTTCGCATCGATGTCAACATTATTACCAAACCGGGCCGTCTGACCGATTTAGAATTCGAAGAGATCAAGCGTCATCCCGACTACGGCGCGGAGATTATCCAAGAGATGGAGGATGTCACGCCAGAAGTCATGGCCATTGTTCTCGGCCACCACCTGCGCTACGATCGTTCCGGATACCCAGTCAGTTCGTTAGATTCTGCGACATCTCCACTGGTTGAGATGACCGCCATTGCCGACGCATACGATGCTATGACCACCTTGCGCTCTTATCAGCGGCCATTTACTCCGCGAAAGGCAATCGCCCGGCTCAAGGAGATCTCCGGGACATCGCTGCACCCGGAATACGTCATGACCTTCATCGATTCACTAGGGCCCTATCCGGTGGGCAGCCTAGTTCGCCTTGACAACAACGAGATCGGCCTGGTTATCAAGGTCGACACCCAAGACCCGAGCCTGGCCGACATCAAGATCATCTTCAACCCTGCGGGGCAACTTATCGAAGAGCCCTTCATGCTCAACCTGCGCCCCAATCAACTGCGTCGTATTGTCGCGGAAGTCGACCCACAAACCAAGGGCATTGATGTCACTGATTTTTTTGATTAAATTGTCCGGCATGGAGATGTGGAGCATTGCTCCCACACTCTGATTAAACCGACCATCGACAAACAAACAGCAAAAGGCCAGGAGAAAATTCTCCTGGCCTTTTTGTTTGATCAAGGACCATATCAATCCAGGCAACGCCCAGTCATTTATTCTTTCAATGGAATTTCGCTGAGGGCCACCACCGCTGCAATCCGGACCGAAGCCCGACTGTCTTTTGTCAAATTTGACAGAGCCGCAACGCTGTCGGGAGAACCGATAGCACCTAAAGAACGGGCGGCACTGATAACCAGTTGTTCATCGTCATCCCCAAGCAAGGAGACCATGTAGGGGGCCACCCGGACATCGGCAAAGTGGCCCAAGGCTTCGGCAGTATAAACTCGCACTGCAGGAGAAGGATCCTTGAGGTGCTTCACCAGACTGTTGAGCGATTTTGGATGGGCCTTGCTACCCAAAACCTGAATAGCCGCCCCCCGGATATCTGCATCAGGATCCTTAAGCAGATTAATAAGATGCGGGAAGACTTCCGCCGAGCGGACATTTTCCATGGCAAAAATCGCCTTGACCCGCTGCCCCCGCTTCTCAGACTTGAGCTCCTGGATAATCTGGGCCAGGCCCTGAAAAGACTCAAGCCGCTCCAAAGCTGTGGCCGCAGCAGTGCGAACATCTTCTTCCGCATCAGACAGCAGCCCAACAAGCAGATTTCTTCTTTGCTCCAGAGACATAAAGCTCCCCATCTTCAATTAAATAAATCGATTAAAGCTACCAGAAACTAGTCTACCGTGCAAACCTGAAAAAGGCTATAGATCGAAGATAAACGGGCAAGGTCGTATGACCTTGCCCGGAAACTTTTCATTGACTCATATTTCGCTAAAACGGAATATCATCATCCGGGTTAAAGGGTGGCGGCTCATCAGGGCCAGTCGAACCGACCGCAGGAGCTGTGGCAGGAGCTGAGGCAGGAGCTGACGCTTGATAGCCACCTCCACCACCGCCGCCACCACCAGCATCGCCGGAACGACTCAACATCTGCATTTCGCTGGCAACAATTTCCGAGATGTAACGCTTGTTGCCGTCGCGATCATCATAGGAACGATTCTGGATACGACCTTCGATATAAACCTGTTTTCCCTTGGTCAAGTACTTGCCACAAATTTCGGCGAGGCCAGCCCAGACCACAATATTGTGCCACTCGGTACGCTCCTGCTGCTCACCATTGCGGTTTTTGAATTTTTCAGTTGTCGCGATAGAAAAGGTACAAACGGCCGCACCTGATGGCGTATAGCGCAGCTCAGGATCTTTGCCCAGATTACCGACCAGAATTGCTTTATTGACTGCCATAGAACTTCCTCCATATACATTATTGAGGTGCAGTCTAGCGGAATAATCCTGCGCTGTAAAGAGCTCAAAAAAACCGCATCAAATTCTGGACATGATGCCCTATTGCCTTCGATCGGCGAGCCCGCAGAACAAAAACCAACAACTTCGATATCTCCCGGAATGGTTTTTATTTGGCACGGCCCTTAACATACCTAACCGGTCGAGCAATCTATCAATATCCAAGTTAAAATTCTTCATTTTCTCTCTCCGAATAGCAAAACCATTCACCCCGCAGTCCCCTCTTGGCTGTGGGGCTTTTTTTGTGTGAGCAGAGACCACAAAAGTTCCGTCTTTAAAGAATAATCCATCTTAAAACAGCCACAAAACACCCCTAAAGCTTTCATACGCAACCCAAACGATCAGACACCAAGACTTCTGGAAGTTAAATCGACTGAATAGACATATAAAATTCCTCTCAACATGTGTAATCTTGCATAATTACGCTAAAGTGTTAACTACCATCACGAAAGACCATTTATGGGTGAGGACAACTCGCTGCTTCCCCTGCAAGGTTTTCACCGCAACTCGCGCGGAAGACTTTTGTGACGGGCGCGCTCAATCTTTCGCCAAATAGACGACCATATCAGCCGTCAAGGATTACCTGAACATGAGACAAAAACAGCGCATCAATCTCGACTTCCTCAAACTGCCGATCAACCGAGACATGTTCCAGGTCAAGGCCAAAGAAGTCGGCCTGCCGCCAGGAACCTTGATCCATGTGGGGGAGCAGAAGACGGAAAGGCCGGTTATCACTCTGATCGACTACGATAAAACCAACCTCGAAACCCTCACAGACATCAACCTCGCAGAGGCCTCTTCGTTCAAGGAAACTGCCACGGTCAGCTGGGTCAACCTGAGCGGCATCCATGACATCGGCCTTCTCGAAGAGTTCGGCAAGAGCTTTAGCCTACACCCCTTGGCTCTCGAGGACATCCTCAACACCCAGCACCGCCCCAAGCTCGAAGAGTATGACGACTACAGCCTGATCATTCTCAAAATGTTGTTTTTCAACGATAAGACGCAAGCCATCGATACTGAGCAGATCAGCCTGGTGCTCGGCCCAAATTACGTCATCTCCTTCCAGGAACTCGAAGGGGATGTCTTCGACGGAGTCCGCGACCGGCTGCAGCGCAGCAGTGGGAGAATCCGCCAGCGCGGCCCAGACTATCTTGCTTATGCTTTGCTTGATTCGATTGTTGACAGCTATTTTCACATTCTGGAAAAAATCGGCGACAGGCTGGT
>JAQYVY010000081.1 GCA_030145195.1 Desulfuromonadales bacterium
GCAAAGATTCTCAACAACTTTTCATGGGCGGTACGACTGGCAACACGCACACCTATTCGTGCCATGCCGATCGTGAAAGGGGCTACCAGCAGAATAACCAGGAAATCAACATAACCGAAGGCAAAGGGAGGCAGGTCAACCCGGCCCCAGCCATGCGCCATATAGGAGAGCGCGCCGGCCAAAGAAGAAATCACGATCAGGGCGCTGGAGTTGCCAACAGCCAGGTGAATCGGAAAGCGAAGAGCGATCACCATCAACGGCACAGCAATGACGCCGCCGCCGACACCAAAAAACGCACTGAAGGCACCGCCGGCGAGTCCGACCAGGGTCAGAGCCAGCGACGACACCGGCTCACTTCGTTCGGGCGGCAACCTGGTATCAGAGATAAGGAGCCGGAGAGAGACCAGAATCTGCATCACACCAAACAGGCCCTTGAGCCAGACACCAGAGAGCAACGATGCCACCCAGGCACCGATAATAGCACCAACGATACCGCCCATTCCCAGATACAATACCTGATGCCAATCAACATTGCCGCGCTTGCGATGACCGAAGGTGCTGCTGGTCGCGGTTGGGATAATAATTCCGAGGCTGGTGCCGAAAGCTACATGCACAATGACTTCAGGCGAAAAACCGGCAGCATCAAAGGCCCAGAGGAACAATGGCACCAGGATAATGCCCCCGCCGATACCAAGCAGGCCCGCCAGAAACCCCGCCAGGCTGCCGAGCAGAACAAAGAGCAAAACGATGTCGAAGCCAAAGGCGTCCATAGTCAGCTGAAAATAAAACAGGCCAGCCTTATAAAGGCTGACCTGTTATTGATGGAGGCTCCGACCAGATTCGAACTGGTGATGGAGATTTTGCAGACCTCTGCCTTACCACTTGGCGACGGAGCCATCAAAAAAGCGTTACACTGAATACCAAAGGGCACAAGAAGTGTCAAGCGTAAATTCCCGTTTTGTCAGGTCCATCGATAGCTTTTTCGTTTATCTATGGACCGCATTATAATGCAAGCAAAAAAAGGCCAGGGATGTACTCACAAATTCAGCTTATCGACAACCGCATCAACTTTACCAGACATGCTGTGTTGACCACAATCACGACGATCATCGATCTTTATCAGAGTCGAAACCCGCTCGGCGCCCTGATCGAAAGGAACTTCATGCATTTTTTTGACCACGTCGAAGATCTCATCAATAGAGCCTTCAATAACGGTACCCATCGGATTCAATTGATAAGCGAGACTCGAGGCGGCAACAACTTCAACACACGCAGCGACATAGGCTGATACGCTTGGTGTTGACGTCCCCAAAGGGGCAACACTGATTTCAACAACGGCCATGATTATACCCCATTAAGCGCTAAGCAATCAGGATAAGATTAAACGCCACCCTGAAGCAAGCTATTGCAGCTCGACTTTCAGCCGGATTGTGCCGTCGATTTTTGACGACCGATCACCGCGCCCCAGAATCTCCCGGCTGACCTCATCCTGTTCCTCAACATGGCCAGCTAGGTCGTACCATTGTCCCAGCGGAACCCGCACCTTAGTGCTCGATTCCTGGAACACGATCTGGCGAGGTTTTTTCGGATCAAGAAAGGCCATGAACGGACTTATTTTCAGTTGCACCAAGTCACCATAAATTTCCGGCAAAACGATAAAACCGGTATCGACATTCTGGTATTGGACAGTTTCAACACAGCCCGAATGATGACCACAGAGTGAGCGCATGCGGCTGGTATAAGGCACTGAGCGACCGACGCTGATCCGGGCTTCCTGCCCTTCCATCACCGCAACAAACTGATTAACCACACGGCTTTCATGACGCACAGCTTCCTGGCCGAATAGTTTCAATTCACTGTCACCAGATCTATAAACGACAGTACCACCCTCTCTCGGAACTTGACTATGACGACCCAGATCGATGGTCGTTGTTCCACTTTCAATCCGACCGGAGCCACCCAATTCACGAGTAGAACTGTCCTCAACCCGCCCCTGATCGACCAAGATGCGCAGCATGCGTTGCGGTTGATCGAGAATATCAATCAATTGAGCAATCTCATCCAGCTCGTTACTTGTCGCCTTGACCGTTAGGGAATTTCGGTACGCGGCTACTCGTGCCTGATCACTCAGCAGGGTCTGTACCGGTTCGATGAGTTCAGCTGCCGAACGATACTGAAGTTCAAAAATTCGCATTTCGGCCATTGCCGTTTCACAGCACGACAACATCAGCACGACAGTGACCAAAAAAAGCGAGAGGGTTGTCAACTGAGGATGGCGACCAAACATCTTAGCTCCAAAAACTGGTTTAACACAGAAGCGTAAAGAACGCAGAGAGAGCTCTTCACAATTACAGCAAAGCGATCTTGACGTGGCCAATATCTATTGCGTCTTGGCGTATTGGCATACTAATAAGATACCAAAGATAGGGCCTTAGTACAGTAAACCGACAATGGCTCCGGTCATGCAGGTTGCCATAGTACCCGAGAGGATCGATTTGAAACCGAGAGAAACAATCTCATCGCGCCGCTCCGGAGCCATCGCGCCCATGCCGCCGAGCATGATGCCGAGGCTGCCCAGGTTGGCAAAGCCACAGAGCGCATAGGTCATAATCAATTGACTTCGGGAGCTCAATAGCCCCTCTTCCAAAGAGGTCATATTGAGATAGGCAACGAGTTCATTCAGGATCGTCTTGGTGCCGAGCAGACTGCCTGCAGTGGCGGCTTCCTGCCAGGGAATGCCGATCAACCAGGCCAGGGGCGCAAACAGCCAACCCAGTGCTCGCTGCAAAGTGATTGGTGCATCGGCAATCAAAGGTAGAAATCCAAGCCCGATGTTGACCAAACCAACCAGAGCAATAAAGACAATTAACATTGCGATAATATTGAGTAAAAGCTTCAACCCTTCAAGTGTTCCCTGAACGATTGCATCCATCGAGCTCCGGGCATTAAGCGCTGGTTCAATGCGACCAGTCGTCATCTCACCACTGTGTGGAACCATCATCAGGGCGATAGCCAGTGCTGCAGGCGCACTGATCAATGACGCGGTCAGAATATGGCCGAGCGCATCAGGCAGAACCGGTTGCAAGATCGACGCGTAGAGCACCAGAACCGTTCCGGCAATAGTACTCATACCGCAGGTCATCACGGCAAAGAGTTCCCCGCGTGACAGCTGCATCAGGTAAGGCCGGATCAACAACGGGGCTTCAACCATGCCGACAAAAACATTCGCCGCCGCGCTGACGCCCAAAGCGCCGCCGACACCCAGGGTCTTTTCCAACATCCAGCTGCCGCCCTTGACGATCAACGGCAGCACCCGCCAGTAGAAGAGCAGCGCCGACAGCGCACTGACCACCAACACCAGAGGAAGAGCCCGAAAGGCCAGGATGTAAGCACTGCCGGGGAAAGGCTCCTCAAACGGCAAGGAACTGCCGCCGAGATAACCGAACACCAGTGAGGTCCCCGACATGGTCGCCTGCTCCAAAGCCAGGACGAGATTATTGAGCCAAAGGAAGAAGAGACGACTTGCAGGAAGCTTTACCAGCAGAATCGCCAGCAGGAGCTGCGCCGCCAACCCAATCAGGATGGGTCGCCATCCGATCGCCTTGCGATCCTCAGAGAGGCCCCAGGCGATCAACAGCAATACAATCAGTCCGGCAACGCCCTGAAACGGAATCATCCAACAACCTCCAGCGTTAGAGTTTAAATCAGTGCAAAAGACAAAGAACCTTAAAAAGCTGTAAACACTTAACGCAAAGGCGCAAAGGTTAGAACAAAGCACGCAAAGGAAAGGGCCTAAAAACAGAAGGGTTCTCCTTTGCGACTTTATCGGCCTTTCATTGCGTCATTGCGTTATTTTTTTGATTTTGGTCCTTCGTATTTATATTCTTCAAAAGATTTCCTTAGTGATATGGCCTTTAGGGTTCCCTTTGTGCCTTAGAGTCTTCGTGGCCAACACTCACCAGGAAAACCCAAAAGAAAAGGGGCCGCCAATGGCAAGCCCCTTTAAATTATCACTCTGAAATGAAACTTACTTCTTCTTTTTTACCGGCAGGTCATGAACATCAATATGACAGGTCAGGCAATTGGGGAACATCTCCATCCGCCCTTTCTCGTGCGGTTCACCATGACATTCCTGGCAGTCAGGGATCTTGCCATGCTCCTGGTGACACATACTGCACAGAACCTCGCCGTGTTTACTCGACGTCCCCTGCCACCTACCGTACACGGACACGTGGCAAGTGCTGCAACTACGACTATCCGCATCAGCCGCAAAGCTGATGTTCAAGGGCGCATGGACTTTACGATGACATTCGGCACAGCTCTCAACCGACTGTCCATCAAAGTGACCGTCATGACATTCAAAACAGTCTGGGATGTAGCCGTGACGTTCGTGGTGACAGCTTTGACAGCCCTGCACGGTGTGAGCACTCGGGAATTTCTTCAATTCCGCGGTGGGGCTTGCATGACAGTCGGAGCAGGCATTGGCGAGACGATCCAGCGCCGGAATCTTGAGCGGTGCATGCGGATTGCGATGGCAACTGATGCAGTCTGCCTGTTTGGGGCCATGCTGCTGGCCGTGACAGGTCGCGCATTCAGGCATCAAGTCATCGTAATTGTTCTTGCGCGGGTTGTAGGCATGAAAAATCTGATGACATTCCTGGCAGTCGAAACGGTGCTTGCCACCTGCCTGCTTGAGATCACCAAACTGGCCGACATGACATTGTCCGCAATCAACCGGCTGTAAAGCCACGGGATCAAGGGCATAGAGGTCAGCGTTCACCGGAGGGAGGTCACGACCTGCTTCAGCGGCAAACCCTGGCCGGGGAGAAACACCGGCCAGAGTGAGAACAACAAGCAGAGTCAACAGAACGAAACAAAGGCGTTTATTGACAGTCATCTTTGACACTCGCCTCCTTACTTGGCAGGCCAGTTATTCAGGTCGTGAGCGACATTATGGCATTCGCCGCAAACTGGAAAGCGCTTATGCATGCCTTCAGCATGAGGCAGTCCGTGACAATCGTTACATTGCGGAACAGTCTTATGCTTGTCAGGGTGGCAGGTTGCACAGGCAATCTGGCTATGCTTGGCTTTGCTGGCAGCCAGTGCACCGTAAGCCGAATCGTGACAGGCGGCACAGAGAGCTGAACCGGTTTCGGCGGCATAAGTCAGTTCCAGAGGCTTATGGGCCTGATGACAGGAGCCACAATTTGCCTGAGTCATGGTCTCGGAGTGTGGGTCGTGGCAATCGACGCAGTCGGGAATCATGCCGTGAGTATCAGCATGGCAGAAGTTACAGGCGAAGGTTGCGTGCATACTGGGGCTGGCAACCATTTCCTTGTTGGGACCAGCATGGCAG
The DNA here is from genome assembly GCA_030145195.1 of Desulfuromonadales bacterium. GTDB lineage: Bacteria > Desulfobacterota > Desulfuromonadia > Desulfuromonadales > BM103 > JAQYVY01. The sequence goes on from JAQYVY010000081.1 coordinate 5,357, forward strand.
GACACGCAAACGGTCTTATGCTCTCCTTCAAGCTGAACCTTCAGTGGCTGGTGGGGGTTATGACAACTCATGCAGTTGTCTACTGCGTAGTGCTCACTGCCTTCATGACAATCACTGCAGCTAGGAATGTTGTTTTCCACGCTGGGACGATGCCCTTCGTGGCAAGCCTGACAGTCGATCTCTGTTCTGTGGGATGCCCCATCAGCATCAATTTCAGCGGGTTGCTGAGCATGACACTTAACGCAGTCATCAACTGAAAGCATCGCCTGACCGGCCAGAGCTGTGGTTGCCAGACCACACAAAATGGCCAAGCAGATTACGGCCAGAAAGTTTTTCACACCAATCTTCAACATCGTCCTACCTCCCTAGTTCAGATTTCCATTGATATATAATTGAACATACACGAATACATAAGATTCAAAACAAGAGTTTATTTAACGTTGGCAGAGAGTGAGTGTCAACAGGAAAATGGGAAAAATCAAATGAAAGTCAAATGATACAAGAACCTGTATATATTAGGTTTACAGGTTTTATTAAAAAGCAACAAAAAACCCCACGATTTTCATCGTGGGGCATTGTTTTTGGAGCGGGACACGAGATTCGAACTCGCGACTTCGACCTTGGCAAGGTCGCACTCTACCACTGAGTTAGTCCCGCATTTTTTTATTGTTTCGCACTCGAAGCGAAGCACTTTATAGCAAAAGCTCTCTGACCAAGTCAACCGAAAATTTCACGTCTCGAAAGAAAGATCAGCGGGCGAACACACGAAAGAATTTGTGCAGGTAATCAATTCCCGACCAGAGGGTCAGAACAAAAGCGATGT
>JAQYVY010000082.1 GCA_030145195.1 Desulfuromonadales bacterium
ATCGACCCGTTCCACGATCTTTATCGCGGCAAAGTTTTCCCGTTGATTCGTTGTCAACCGACCGGCTTCAATTTCATGTCGCTGATCTGTCTTGACTACATCTACCGAGACCTTTACCAGTCGAATATTTCTACGGTCATCGACAAGGCCAACGACCTGTTCTACCAGACGCGACAGCGCCTTGACCTGCTCTGTGTGCTCGAATGCAACCCGAAGCCGGAGCATCAATCTTTTCGCGATGTGGTGAATGGCTTTTACGGCGAATACCTCGAATACACTCCCGGGGTGCGTGACACGACCACAGTCTTCTGCAATAGCTCCGATGAGACCAGCGGGCTCGGCGACGACCCAGAGTTCAGCTTCGGCCGTTCAATGGTGATCATGCACCAGAGTCACAAAATCACGGCAGCGCAGACTTCGGAATTTCAAACTGATAATTTCGACGGGTTGCCGGTCTGTCGCCTCCGCTTTGGCACCGAAACGCGGCTCTACTATTTCAATCTGCCGCTTTTCCACGAACTCGACCCAAGAACCACGCGCTTCCCGTTAAAGGTTCACGCCATCTACCAACCAGAAGGCGACGACTGGAACCGGCTCAACGACGTCTCGACCCGGTTAAACGCAGATGATCATGATTTTGCGGCAGCTCGCAGGCTGGATGCTGCCAAACACCCAGAGAGGACAAAGAAAGACCATGAGTGAAAAACTATGGGCCGGGCGTTTCACCCAGCCAACCGATGCCTTCGTCGAGGAATTTACCGCCTCGATCCAGTTTGACCAGCGCCTTTACCGCTACGACATTGAGGGCTCCACGGTACATGCCCGCATGCTCGCCAAACAACAGGTTATCAGCGATGGCGATGCGGCAGAAATTGTCGCCGGACTCAACGAGATTCTCGCCGAGATCGAGCGTGGAGAATTCGCCTTCAGCATCTCCCGCGAAGATATTCATATGAACATCGAGGCCCGGCTGATCGAGAAGATCGGAGCGGTCGGCGGCAAGCTGCACACCGCCCGCTCCCGTAACGATCAGGTTGCGCTGGATATCCGCCTCTATCTGCGTGACGAGGTGGATTCAATTGTGACGGCTCTCGGCAAACTGCGCGAAGCTCTTTTGCAGCAGGCCGAAGCCAACCTTGATGTCATCATGCCCGGCTACACCCATTTGCAGACCGCCCAGCCAATTCTGTTCGCCCATCACATGCTGGCTTACGTCGAGATGCTCAGCCGCGACACAGGCCGTCTGCACGACCTGCGCAAGCGCCTGAACATCATGCCCCTCGGCGCAGGAGCCCTGGCCGGAACCACCTTTCCGATCGATCGTGAATGGGTCGCCGAACAGCTTGGCTTTGACGGCGTAACCCGCAACAGTCTTGACAGCGTCTCCGATCGCGACTTCGCCATTGAGTTCTGCAGCTTCTCCAGCCTGTTGATGATGCACCTCTCGAGACTTTCGGAAGAGCTGATTCTCTGGTCGAGCGCCGACTTTGCCTTCGTTGATCTCTCTGACGCCTTTTGTACTGGCAGCTCGATCATGCCGCAAAAGAAAAACCCCGATGTCCCCGAGCTGGTGCGGGGTAAAACCGGCCGCGTGTACGGCAACCTGATCAGCCTGCTTACGCTGATGAAGTCTTTGCCGCTGGCCTACAACAAGGACATGCAGGAAGACAAGGAACCGCTGTTCGACACCATCGACACGGTTCGCGGTAGCCTCAAGGTGTTTGCCGAGATGATTGCCGAAATGACCATCAACCCCGAGCGCATGCGGGCAGCCGCTGGCCGTGGCTACTCCACCGCCACCGATATCGCCGACTATCTGGTCCGCAAGGGGCTCCCGTTCCGCAACGCCCACGAAGTGGTCGGCAAGACCGTGCGCTACTGCGTTGAAACCGGCAAAGACATCCCTGACCTGACCCTCGACGAATTCCGCCAGTTTTCAAGCGACATCGAAGCCGACATCTTTGATTTTGTAACTCTGGAGGCCTCAGTCAATGCCCGCAAAGCCACCGGCGGCACCGCCCGTGAAGCGGTTGAACGAGAAATCTCTCTGGCTCGCAAGGCATAAAGGATATCAAGGCATGAAATCACTCAGCATCTTTCCCTTATTCAAGTTTTTTGCGTCCCGCGTCCCGCGTCCCGCGTTCATCATCATGGTCAGTATCCTTTTGCTCATGATGACATCGGCCTGTGGCAAGAAAGGGCCGGTACGTCCTAAACTTATCTCCTTACCGATGGCTTCTGAAGACGTCAGCTTGCAGCAACAGGGCAACCTCTTCCTGTTAAGCTGGGCCATCCCGGATAAAAACGAAGATGGCAGCAAGGCCGAGGATCTGATTGGTTTCCGCGTCAAGCGCCTGGTCTTCAATGCCACCGAAGCTTGTCCAACTTGCCGCGACCCTCAAGTTGAAGTCGCAAAACTTGATCTCGACTTCCCTGCTCCGGGGCAAAGGCTTGGGGACCGCATGTTCTGGCGCGACACCGCAATCGACCTCAACAGCGGCTACCGCTACGCCATCCATCCATTGACCGTCGGCGGCATCGAATGCCAAGCGGCGATGACCCACCTGGTGGCGAAAACACCACCACCGGCCCCAACCAGTCTACAGGTAGAAGCGGGCGACACCCAGGTCAGCCTCTCCTGGCAAGCCCCAGAGCTGCCGCAGGAGCTGGAACTGGTCGGTTACAACCTGTATCGTCGTCAGGCACAACGCCCCTTCCCTGCCGTTCCGGTCAATGCAAAGCCTTTGACTGAGACCACTTTGGTCGATCGAGGGTTGGATAATGGCCGGGCATATGAATACCGGGTCAGCGCTCTGGTTCGTAACACCAGTGGACTGATCGAAAGCATGGCGACACCGGGGGCATTGATTACCCCGCAAGCCGGCCGTTGACGTAGCCTTTACAAGGGTGAATCACTTATGTTAACTAGAATGCTTACATTTAAATCTGAGGAGAAGAAGAATGTTTAGTGGATCCATGGTTGCTATTGTCACACCGTTCGATAGCCAGGGAAAATTCGACGAGGAGGTCTATCGTCAGCTGATCGATTTTCAGATCGAAAACGGCACCGACGTTATCGTCCCTTGCGGCACAACCGGCGAATCGGCCACCCTTGATTTTGACGAGCACGAACACGTCATCAAGGTTTGCCTCGACCAGGTGAATAAACGCGTCCCGGTGATTGCCGGAACCGGCGCTAACAACACGGCCGAAGCGATCCACCTGTCAAAGAATGCCAAACAGATGGGTGCCGACGGTCTGTTGCTGGTCTGCCCCTACTACAATAAACCATCCCAGGAAGGCGTCTATCAGCACTATAAGAAGATCGCCGGGGAAGTCGCGCTGCCACAGGTGCTGTACAATGTGCCGAGTCGTACCGGCATCAACATAAGCGCCGACACCACCGTGCGTCTGGCCGAGATCGACAACATCGTCGCCATCAAGGAAGCCTCCGGCGACCTGACTCAGGTCGGCCAGATTCTGGCCCGGGCCGGCGACAAGATTGATGTCATCTCCGGAGACGACTTTTTGACCTTCCCGATGATGTGCTGCGGCGCCAAAGGCGTGATCTCAGTATCCGCCAACGCCATCCCCAAGCAGGTCAAGGACATGGTTGAGGCCGTTCTCAACGCTGACTACAGGACAGCTTGCAAGCTTCACCTCAAACTCCTTGAGTTCCACACCGCGATGTTTATCGAGTCCAACCCGGTTCCGGTCAAGAAGACCCTGGAACTGATGGGCAAGCTCGAAGCCAATGTCCGCCTGCCGCTGGTTGACATGAGTGATGCGACGCTGGAGAAATTAAAAAATGTCTTGAGCAAATATGCCTTAATCTGAGATTTGCCACCAAGACACTAAGACTCGAAGGTTAATATTTATCTTTGAGTCTTGGTGCCTTAGCGGCCCAAAGGTTTTAATTATGATCAAAGTAGCAGTGACAGGAGCGGCCGGCCGTATGGGCGGCCGTATTATTACCCTGGTGACCGAAGCCGCAGGGCTTGAAGTCGCCGGTGCCGTCGAAATGGCGGGACACCCCAAACTGGGTGAAGACGCGGGCTATGTTGCCGGTTGCGGCGATCTGGGTGTGGTCATCACCGATTCTCTGGAGCAGGCGTTAGCGAACGCCGAGGTACTGATTGATTTCACCTGGCCGGAAGTCACCCTGGCTAACGCTGAGGTCTGCGCCAAGCTCGGGAAAGCGATGGTCGTCGGCACCACGGGTCTGCAACCTGAGCAGCGCACAGTCATTGCCCGGGTGGCGCAAAGCTCCCCGGTGGTCTTTGCCCCGAACATGAGCGTCGGCGTCAACGTCTGTTTCAAGTTGCTCAAGGATATGGCAAAGACTCTCGGTGACGGCTTCGATGTCGAGATTGTCGAGCTGCATCACAACAAGAAAAAGGATTCACCATCCGGCACCGCCGTAAAAATGGGCGAGATTGTCGCCGATGCGCTTGATCGTGACTACAATCAGGTCGCCAACTACCACCGCGAAGGCATGTGCGGCGAGCGTACTCAGGAAGAGATCGGCATGCAGACCGTACGCGGCGGCGATATCATCGGCGAGCACACCGTCTATTTCATCGGCATGGGCGAGCGGATTGAGCTGACCCACCGGGCCATGAGCCGCGACATGTTCGCTCGTGGAGCGGTGCGTGCTGCCGGTTGGTTGGGTGGCAAGGACGCCGGGCTTTACGATATGCAGGATGTGCTCGGCCTTAAATAAAACAAGTGACGCGGAATGCGGGACGAGGGACGAGATAAGAAAAATCGCGTTTCTTGTCCCTCGCTCCGCGTTCCGATAATCTTTAACTCCACGGAGGAGACAAAACAACAATGGCAAGAATTAACGATTCCTACCTGAAACTTCAAGCAGGCTACCTCTTTCCCGAGATCGGTCGGCGGGTGAAAGCCTTTACCGACGCCAACCCCGCAGCCCAGGTGATCCGGCTCGGCATCGGCGATGTCACCCTGCCGCTGGCACCAGCTGTGCTCAAGGCCTTTCATGCTGGGGTGGACGACATGGCCAAAGGTGAATCCTTTCATGGCTACGGCCCCGAACAGGGCTACGACTGGCTGTCGCAGGTCATCATCGACAAGGCTTACAAACCTCTTGGAGTCGAGCTGAAAACTTCCGAGGTGTTTATCTCTGACGGCTCTAAATGTGATTGCGCCAACATCCTCGACATCTTCGCCCTCGACAACAAAGTTGCGATCTGCGACCCCGTCTACCCGGTCTACAACGACACCAACGTTATGGTTGGCCGTACCGGTGAGGCCGACGACAAAGGCTACTACGCTGGCATCCACTACATGCCTTGCACTGGCGCCAACAACTTTACCCCGGAGATTCCGAGCGAAAAGGTCGATGTCATCTACCTCTGCTACCCGAACAACCCGACCGGTGCCGTGGCCACCAAAGCCGACCTGAAAAAATGGGTCGACTATGCCCTTGCCAACGATGCCGTGATTTTGTTTGATGCTGCCTACGAGGCGTTTATCACCGAGCCGGGCATCCCACACTCGATCTACGAAATCGAAGGCGCCCGCAAATGCGCCATCGAGTTTCGCTCTTTCTCCAAGACCGCCGGTTTCACCGGAGTCCGCTGCGGCTTGGTGGTTGTTCCCGAAGAATTAACCGGCAACACCGCCAAGGGCGAGAAGTACAGCTTCAACAAACTCTGGAACCGCCGTCAGACCACCAAGTTCAATGGCGTCTCCTACCCGGTCCAAAAAGCGGCCGCGGCGGTCTACTCCGATGAAGGCTGGGCCCAGGTCCGAGAAACCATCGCCTACTACATGGAGAATGCCCGCATCATTCGCGAAGGACTAACGGCCGCCGGCATCAACTGCTTTGGTGGCGTCAACGCGCCCTACATCTGGTTGGAAACTCCCGAAGGCATGACCAGCTGGGACTTCTTCGACAAGCTCCTCAACGAGTGCCACGTGGTCGGCACCCCCGGCAGCGGCTTCGGCCACTCTGGTGAGGGCTACTTCCGGCTCTCCGCTTTTGGCGACTGTGCCAA
>JAQYVY010000037.1 GCA_030145195.1 Desulfuromonadales bacterium
ACCTTGTTCGGAATTTTCCTGATTCCGGTACTCTATTATATCTTTCAGTCGTCTCGTGAAAAAGGCAGCGCCTGGCGCGCCCGAAGACGGGCAGAGAAAAACCATGAATAAATTACTCACCCGTAATCACCCGAGGCGACCCGGTGGTGGCACCCGTTCAACCCTGCAACTGGTTGTGGTCGGATTGACTCTGAGCGGCTGTATCACGGTGGGTCCTGACTACCAACCGGTCGAGCCTGCCGCTCCCGCAGCCTGGCACACAGAGTTGCAGCAAGGCCTCACTGCCGGCCAGGTCGATTCCGCAACACTGGCCCACTGGTGGACGGTTCTGGAAGACCCGCAGCTCTCCGAGCTTGAAGAGCGGGCCGTGACCGGCAACCTGGAGCTGAAGGTGGCTCAGGCCCGGGTCAATGAAGCCCGGGCCCTGCGGGGGATCAGCCAGGCTCAACTGTTTCCGACTCTGGATGCCGAGGCCGCGGCCAGCAAGTCGCGCAGCAGCGCAAGCGGCGGCAGCGGACGCGAGCTCAAACACTATGCGGCCGGCTTTGACGCTGGCTGGGAAGTGGATGTCTTCGGTGGAGGGCGACGTTCGGTGGAGGCGGCACAGGCGGGCCTTGAATCGACCCAGGAACAGCTGAACGGGGTTCTGGTCACTTTGCTGGCCGAAGTGGCGCTGAACTATGTGGAAGTGCGAACCTACCAGGCCCGCCTGGAGGCGACCGAAGCCAACCTCGCCGCCCTGCAAGAAAACTACGAAATCAACTTTTCACACTACCAGGCCGGACTGATCTCGGAACTGTCGGCGCAGGAATCGCTCCGTATTCTGGAAAGCGCCCGCGCTAGAATTCCAGCCTTTGAAACCGGTCTGGCCGCCGCCAAGAACCGCCTCGCCGTGTTGTTGGGAGAGACGCCGGGCAGCCTGCATCAGGAACTGCGGCAAAGGCTGGGCATCCCGGAACTCCCGGCCTCAGTTGTGATTGGGATTCCAGCCGAAACCTTGCGCCTCCGGCCTGACGTGCGCGCTGCCGAGCGCAACCTTGCGGCCCAAACAGCACGGATCGGGGTGGCAACCGCCGAGCTCTACCCCAAGTTTCAACTGGCCGGAACTCTGGGGCTTGAATCAATCGCCGCCAGAGATCTGTTTCAATCCACCAGCCGGGTCTGGGGCCTTGGCCCGAGCGCCAGTTGGCGCGTGTTTGATGCTGGCGCTATCCGGCAGAACATCCTGGTACAAAATGCCCGCCAGGAGCAAGCACTGATCCACTATGAGGCGACCATCCTCCGGGCTCTTGAAGAGGTGGAAAATGCCCTGGTCGCCTATGCGCAGGAACAGTTGCGCAAAACGTCGATCAGCAAGGCCGCAACCGCCGCGGAACGGGCTGCACAACTGGCTCAGGATCAATACCAGGCCGGGCTGGTGGCGTTCAACAATGTTCTCGACGCGCAACGCGCACTGCTGTTGCTGCAAGATGAACTGGCCCAGAGCAACGGTGCGGCAACAGCCAATCTGGTGCGCCTGTACAAGGCCTTTGGCGGGGGCTGGGATTCAAGCCTTATCCAGCCAGCGGCCAATTGAAAGCGTGCCCCATAACAACGTCCGCCTCAGCTCAAAAGTTTCACTGTCGTCTTTGACGATAAGTCCTGGTTGTGTTATTCCTAAAGTGGTGAATCAATCTAATCTGTTATGGCATTGAGGTGGGGCTGTGCGCTTACTCATTTTACTAACCATGCTGGGTCTTTTGCTCTTCCCCCTCGCAGCAGGTGCTGAATCAAAGGCCTACCAGGAAATCGGCGTGCGCGGTGGGACGGATGACAGCCGGCACAACCTGCAGGAAAACTATAACACCGGGGAGATTTACTTTTTACAGGCCTTACCCTGGGGCACCACTCTGGGCGATCAGACCACCTTATCCAGCCGTTTCGATATGGGTGCAAGCTATCTCAACGTCAAGGAGAGCGGCAATGTGATGCTGGCAGTCGGTGCCGACCTGGTGCTCGGCTTATGCAACGGCGGCATAGAGCTTGAGATCGGATTTCGTCCGACCTGGATGTTCGATCACACCTACGGCCAAGACAATTTCGGTGGCGGCCTGCAATTTTCCAATCATGTTGGCCTGGCCGTCATCTGGCAACCGCTCGTTCTCAGCTACCGCTATCAACACACCTCCAACGCACACCTTTACGAGCACAATCCCGGCCTCAACCTGCATCTACTTGGCCTGGGATATCGTTTCTAGAGTGATCGGGAGAAAACTTTTTTACCGCCCGTTCGCGGTGCTCACTCAAGACGCACCAAAAGTAGGCGCCACTAGCAGCCTGTCGGACAATCAATAAACTGGCTGCAAATTCGTCTGTTTGGCCAACATTTCAGCTCCTTTTCGACCAATAGCTACGGCTATTACTGTCAAAGGAGCCAAAATCTAGCCTCAAACATCCAAATTTTCGCTTCAGCCCTGATAGTCCGACAGACTGCTAGGCGAAGGCGCAAAGGAAAGACTGGTTGTCACACCGGGGGCAGCCCCGCAAAACTCGGGACAATCCCCAGACCATTCACTCTTTCGTTAACGCAACCACCTCGCCAGCAAGCACTTTACTCAATTCGGCAACCAGCAAGCTCTCCGCCTTGATCAAGGCCGCATAACTTGCACCTTCAAGCGGTTGGCGATACTCACTCTTGCCCCCGGCAAGCAGCTCCCGACCTGTGGCATCAGACACCGTCCAGCGCGCACTGAGGACAGCCTCTCCACCCAGCGCACCATCCAATCGCACCAGATCGATCATGACCCGATAGGTCGGCTTGAAATGAGGCATCCACGGGAAAAAACCAACGTTTTCGACACCAAGCAACTGCCCGAGATTGTCGCCCAGAACCGTGGTTAAATCCTTTTCCAGCACCCCGGCCCAGCGATTGAACTCATCAAACTCATACTGATTGCCATGCTGCCGGGTCGCAATCTGTGAGCGTTTCAAACTATCCGGTATCGTGACGGGACCAATGCCCAACCGCACCTCTGGGAGCGCGCAAATCGCCTGCGTCTGGCCCAATTGCTCCATGGTCAAAAAGCTATAGTAGCTAACCGTCGGTGAGCTACGCCCCAGACACCCTGCAAACAAAAGCAAGCAGACCAACAGCAGACCAAAAATCCTGACGCGACAAAGCTTAAGGTTACTCATTTCTTTACGCCCTCCTTACCAAGGATCAAGGCCTGCGGATCGCGCTCCAGATATTCCAGCAACGATCGGAGCGAGCGGATGGTCAGAGACAGTTCGTCGGTCACCTTACGGGCGTTATAATTCAGCGCTGAGTCGGGGCCAAGAGTGGCCTCAACGCCCTGCAAGGTCGCTTGCAGCCGATCCAGTGCCGCATTCACTTTCGGGATTGTCTCCTGATTGACCTGACCCGAGATCGTCTTGATTTCCGCGAGCGTAACACCCAGCGCCTTAACGGCAACCTGCAGATCCTGGCCGATCTTGTCGAACGGTATCGTTTCGACCTTTTTTACGATTTGCGCAACGCTCTCGGTGATCTGCTCAAGAGGCGTCGGGATGGTCGGAATCACTGGATAAACCCCACTCATATCGGCTGTGGCCGGTGGCGCCTCCGGGTAAAAATCAACATCAATATAAAGCTGCCCGGTCAGCAGGTTCCCGGTTTTTAATTGTGCGCGCAGCCCTTTTTCGACGGCTTTGGCCAAGTCGTAGCCAAGGCCCTTATCTCCCAGAATTTCTTCCCGCTTATCCTGCGGGTTGATGAACGCACCCTCATCGGTGATCAGCACATCGACCCGCTCAGGTTCCACCATAATCAGCACCGGAATCCTGACTTGCTGGGTTTCCCGGTTGATTTCAAGCTTGACCTCGATGACTTCGCCCATATGGATGCCCTTCATTTCGACCGGCGCTCCAGCCGATAACCCACGCACATTTTGATCGAAGTACATCAGGTAATAGCGCTTGATGGCATACGTCTTCTCCTCAATGCTCTTACGGTCCTTGAAAAGCTTAAACACTCTTTCTGCTTCGGCCTGGTCGGCACGGTCCCGATGCTCGGGCAGATCAAAAGACACCCCACCGAGCATGATTGAAACCAGTGACTGGGTATCTAAATTGATTCCGGTAGCATCCATGGTTAAGTTGACCCCACTGGCATTCCAGAACCGGCTATTCTGGTAAACTTTTTCATGAAAAGGCCCCTTGACAAAGATTTTGATGTCAACCCCGTCACGGTCCAGATCGTAATCGTAATCGACGACCTGGCCGACCTTGATTCCGCGGTAATAGACCGGAGCGCCGCGGTCAAGCGAACCCAGTTGCTGTGAATGCAGGAGAAAGTGACGGCCAGGCATATCGGCCGTAATCAACGGCGGCTTTTCCAGACCCGTGAAATGATCGGCCCATTGGCCTTCATTGGACGGATTACAACCAATGTAAGCTCCGGAGAGCAAGGTCCCCAATCCAGAAACTTCTCCCGCCGCCACTTGGGCCCTAACCACCCAGAACTGTGTTTTGTCCTTCATATAAGCCTCAGAGTCCTTGCTCATCTCAGCCGTGACGATGACGCCTGAATGATCCTGGCTCAAGACAATTTTCGTGACTTTGCCAATCGCGACATCTTTGAACTTGATCTTGGTCTTGTCAGCCTCCAGGCCGTCTGCCGTTTCGAATGCAATCGTTATGACGGGGCCCTTTTCTGACATCGCCTTAAAAGTCAACCAGCCGCCGATCAACAGCGCTATGATCGGTACCACCCAGACAATCGAGAAACTCCGCTTGGTCTGCACCAGAGCGAGAGGAACTTGTTCTCCTTGCTTCATTTCAGAATCCTCTTGATTCATGACTCGTCCTCCACAACATCCCAGATTAACCTTGGGTCAAAACTCTCTGAGGCGAGCATCGTCATCACAACAACAGCGGCAAAGTAGATCGCAGCCGGCCCAGCTTCAATCTCGGCAAAAGCACCGAGTTTGACGAGAGCAACCAGAATGGTCACAACATAGATATCAAGCATCGACCAACGCCCAACCGCTTCGGTAAATTGGTACAAACGGGTCCGGTCTCTGGGGCGTTTTATCGATTTAAACTGCACTGAAAGCAACAGGTAGATCAGGATCGTAAATTTCAGGAAGGGCACGAATACGCTCGCGGTGAAGATCACCAGTGCGATTGCCCAGGAGCCGCTGTGCATAAAGTAGATCACACCACTCATGATGGTGTCAGCGGAAACCGAGCCCAACGTCGTGGTGATGGTCATCGGTAAAACATTGGCAGGAATATACAAGATCATGGCGGCCAGCACCAAAGCCCAGGTTCGCATCAGACTGTTCGGCTTGCGCTGATGCAGTTCCCCGCCACAGCGCGGACATGCGGCCTCTTGATGGGCGGCTCTTTGCGGCATGCGACTGAGCAGGTGACAATCATGACAGCTGACCAGGCCCAGCTTTCGGGCGGAGGCAAAAGAAGCTTTCACGAGTCACCCCCAAGCCGCTCCCAGACCATGTGTGAATCCACCGCCGAGAGCGCAAAGGTCAGTACAAAGATCAAGAGTCCAAAAGCGATGACCGCTAACCCGGGGACAATCGTCGCCATCTTGCCGAGCTTGACGATCGAAACCAAAATGCCAAGCAAGTAAATCTCCATCATGCTCCACGGTTTGACCTTTTGAAACAAGCGAAACATCGAGATAGCATACTTCACCCGGAAGTTCAGCTTCAGCGGTACAAAAATATAAAACAGGGCAAGCATCTGGAGCAGAGGAATCAAAAGACAGGTCAACAAAACCAGTGTCGCCAGTGAGATAATCCCCTGGTGGTAAAGTTGTTGAATTCCGCTGAGAAGTCCGGTCTGATTGCCGATCGCGCCGTTTTTCATCGCCAGGAAAGGAAAAGTCACCGCGACCACATAGAGCACCAGCCCGGCGATAGTCCAGGCGAGAGTCCGGTTAATGCTGTCGACCTTGGTGCGAAACAACACCGAACCGCAACGTAGGCAACAGGCCGTGGCCGGCGCTGGCAGGGGTGGAATCTCCTGCACCAGGTCACACTCATGGCAAGCAATTTGATGCATGCTTTTAAACTTCCCCAAAACAAGAGCTCCGGACTATTTTATTTGCCGGAAACCATGTCCGTGCATCGATAGCCAAAATCTTTCAGAACCTTGCAGACAGTCAGCGAACGCAACGCTCCGACATGGCCGAGGTCAGGATTATAACTGTTGAACAACACATCATTCCACTTGGGGTGACCGTTCTTCTTGAGCTCTGTTTCGTTAACGCGCAGGGAGAAATGGACCGAGCCGACCAAGTCATTGGCCAGCCCCTCCTCCTCGTGGATCATGGTGGCAAGCACCGAACGAACAGTGTAGGTGCTCACCTCATGGTCTAACCAGGGATAATCCTCTGGGCCAAGAATGGCCCGCGAATAAAAATTGGCGGCCTGGCGAAGCTGTGGCAAGGGGATCAGCTCAAGGCCGCTCTCTCCGATCAGCAGCGGGTAAGGCTTGCCTGCGGTGATAACAACCAGGTCAACGGTTCCGCCCTTCAGCTGGTCGATGGCCGTCGCGTAATCGTCGTAGAGGTACTGAAACTTTTTGCCGTAGAGCTCTTCGATGACCGCTGCCGTTAAGCATGAGCCGCTGCTCGCCATGCCGCAACCCACCACGAAACGTTTCTGTTTGGAGAAATCGAGATTGTTATCCCTGGCTTTGAGGAGGTGCACCTCCTCCCAATAGAGCGGCATCACCACGTGAATCTCGTCTTCAATTCTGGCCGAGGTGTTTTGATACAGGTTCTTTGATGCCTTGACAAACGCATCGACCTGGAAGATGGCGAACTCCGTATTACTGTTGAACAGTTCGACGATATTCTCCCAGGACCCTTGCGAGGGGAGCACCTGCAGATGCACACCGGTAGAATCGGTGACCGCCGACATTTCCTGGCCAAGCTGATAGTAGATGCCCTCTTCCGGGCCGGTCATCAACCGCAATTCGATGGCGCAGACAGCCGATGCCGACAGACTGAGCAGCAGCACAACTAAAAGCAATTTTCGCATGGGGAGCCCTCCTCGGGGCAAAGTGTCCTGATACAGCAAACCGACAGACGAACAATCGCCCTTGGAACAGTTAGAATTCTAACATACCCCGCTTGGCTGACAAGCTCGGAAGTCTAGAATATTACAGTGATTCTTTCTGTTTTTAATTGTCATAACCAGCACCGGCAAGCGACCATCTCTGGGGGGCGCTCACAGTATAAAGTCTGCCTTGAGTTAATCAGCAAACTGAAACCTCCCCTTGGAATTTATCTAATCTCCTTATATACTTAGCGTCACACAAAGATGACAGAACACAGCAAGGAGAATAAAATGAGTAATTTTGGCAAAAGCTGGTCTGGCCCGGCGTTAGCGTTGGCAACCCTGCTGCTCTGCATCGGCTGTTCCAGCACGACCCTTTCCGGCTCCTGGAAAAGCCCCGAGTACACGGGCAAAGTAAAAAAAGTTTATATCGTCGGAGTGTCAAAGCAGGAAACCCGTCGGCGCATGTTCGAGGACCAGTTTACCCAGCAGCTCGGCAAATATGGCGTTGTGGGGATTTCCAGCTACCATGATTTTCCAACTGCGCAAAACGCAGACATAGGAGCCGTCACTGGAAACGTCAAAGCCAACGGTGCCGACTCGGTCTTGTTGACGCGCGTCCTCAGCAAGCGCACCGAAGAGGTCGTCAATCCTGGGCGCATTTCGACATACAACGTCTCTCCCAGTTACTACGGCAGGGGAGAAAGCTATCGTCCACAACCTTACTATCGCAACTACAACAGCTACTACGACCGTCGCTACGAAATGACTTACGAGCCAGCCACCATAACGCAGTTTGTGGTTGTGACCCTGGAATCAAATCTCTACGATACCGCCTCCGGCGAATTGATCTGGTCAGCGCAACTCGAAACCCTCGTTGAGGGAACGATCGATTCTCTGGTCAAGGATTACATCAAGACCGTGACCACGGATTTACACGATCAGGGCTTGATCTGAGCCGGGCCAGCAAACCAACAGGAGAGGGGTTCATTCCACACGGAATGGACCCTTTTTTTTTCGAAACATTCCCTCTCAACCGTAATTTTAATCCTGAGCATATGACCAAGTTGGCACCCTCTGTGCTCTCTAGTGGGGTAACAATGCGATGAACCAAGCGCCAAGGTCTGAGTTTATCCGGTAACGGCAATGACACCGGAAAGCTGCCAAACCCCATAACTACTTGGAACAACAGGCAGCCGAAGAACAACCTTCCAACCGAGAAGGATACGGGACATGAAACCAGCCGTCATCACCACCCTCATTACCATCCTGTTAATAAGCGGATGTGGAACGACCAAAGTCGTCACCACTAACGGTATAACCGAAAGAGGCATCAGCTTTGCGCCGATGTTCGACAACCCGACCAGGACTGACATGGATTCTCCAGCCTTCACCTCGACCCTCCCGGACCTCTGCCTGGGGGTCTCATCCAAGATCAACTTCTAGCGAAACGGAGGTCGTCATGCGCCTGATCATATTCTCAGCACTCTTCTGCGTCCTTCTTCAATTCTATGGCTGTGTCGCAACCAAGCTGGTCACCCTGCCAATGCGTATCGCCGGGGAAGTGGTCGGTTTTGTGCCCGTGGTCGGCGACCTCGCCGAGGTTGCAATCGATACCACCGCCAACACCGTCGATCTGGTTCCTCTTTAGGACAAGAACCTAGACTGAGGATTCGTCATTTTGCGATCTCTTTAAAAACCCAAAAGGCCTGGCAAGACAACATGTCTGGCCAGGCCTTTATTATATAACTGGTGGAGCCGAACGGGATCGAACCGTCGACCTATGCGTTGCGAACGCATCGCTCTCCCAACTGAGCTACGGCCCCAAGTTGCTGAAAAATCTACCAAAAAACGGAAAAGATGTCAACTCTTCGGGAAACCGGGCGGTCGAACCGGTAAGCGAACGATGAAGCAAGCCCCTGCTTCACCATTGAGAACTTCGATCTCGCCATGATGGTGAGCGACGACCCGATGCGAGATCGAGAGACCAAGGCCAGTGCCCTTGGCAAAGGTAGAAAAGAAGGGGTTGAAGATATTGCGCATGACGTCCGGCGCAATCCCGCCGCCAGTATCCTCGACCTCAAGGACCAGCGCTTCATCGCCGCGCAGTGTGCCAGCCATGCCTCTGATCGTCAAGATGCCGCCCTTGGACATAACCTGGCGGGCGTTGATCATAAGGTTGAGCACGACTTGGCGTAACTGGCGACAGTCACCGATAACCACCGGTAGAGGGCGACACAGTTCATCCACCAGCTTGATATTTTGTCGGATGCAATGTTCACGTTCCAGATCAAAAGCCTCCTGAAGAATCGTCTCAACATCACAGGTTTCAAGGCAAACCAACTGTTTTTTACTAAAAGACAGAATATTGCCGAGCAACTCTTCCATTCGAATCACTTCACGAGCCACAATCCCGGCATATTCGTTAGACTTGAGATCCCCGAGATCCCGCTTGGCCAGCCGTTGGGCGAAACCACCGATGGAAACTAACGGGTTCTTCAACTCATGAGCGACCTGAGCCGCCATCTCCCCGAGAACCGCCATCTTCTCGCCTTGAATCAACTGCTCCTGAACATCCTGCAATTCGTCGTGAGCCATCTCCAGTCGTTTCACCAACAGAGCATTGTCCATGGCCGAGCCAGCTTGACCGGCAAAGAGCTCCAGGAAATGCTTGCGATCAAGCGTAATCTCCTGTTTGCTGACCGGGTTGTCGACCAACAGAACACCCATGACCTGGCCACGTCCTGCCAGCGGCGCACAGGCATAAGGGCCAAGGTCGAGGCTCTCGGCAAGCAGCAATCCGCCAGCGGGCTCCTTTTGCGGATCCGGCACCAGAACCACCTGATTCTCGCGGAAGGCTTTAGCCAAAGAGTTGTCTTCTGCATTGAGCGATAACCGCTGCTTAACAACCAACCGGTTGAAGGAAGAGTCCTTCTGAGCTTGCCGCGACTCTTCATCCAGAGGCAAATTTTCCCACGCCAAGGCATCCTTTCCGTCGGGCAGAACCAGATGGGCCAGTTCATGGGGGAGGCCGAGCATCCCTTGCATTGTGCCGGTTCGCTCATTCGCCAGGAAGAGCGTCGCCCGCTCAAAACCTCCCGCCTCAGATGCGGTCGCCACCGACAAGGTCAAATGGGTCAATTCGTCAAGATTCAGGGTGCGGTGCATGGCTCGGGAGACCCGGTAGAGCAACGAGATCTCTTGATGCGAAACCTGCTGGCGCTGCTCGGCAATAGCGCGCCTACCCAGCTCATGGTTCAATTCCTCATACGACTGGGACAGCTCTCTAAACAGCGTGGCGTAGGGAGTCCGCAAGGTCCCCTCAACCAGAGCGTAATAAACCAGAAGCACACTCCCAAGCTTAAAGAGATGCCCGAAAAAGTTGGTATAGCCGTACATATCGGCATTGAGAGTAAGCATCAACCCTGAGAAGCTACTCAAGCAGAGGGCTGCCAGCAAGGAAGCCATCAGGCGGGAGCTCAGGTACTGGTGTTTCAGCAGGAACTGTATGGCAGCCAGAGCAAGCATGGCGACAACAATATATTCGAGACTGATTTTGAACGGGGTCAAGCCCTGCCCTTCAATCAGGCAGGCAGGAAAAACGTCAAGGGGCCAAATCAGGGCTATCAGCATGACCGCCCCACCCATAAAACCAATCAGCCACCCCCAGGCAGAGAAAAGCATTTCCCGGCCCAGACGAAACCCGGCAGCAACAAACGTCACCGCACCCAGAAGCCGAGCCACCACCCATAATTGGGTTGCCATATCAGAACCGGCAGAGGGAAATATCTGCATTCCTTTGTAAGACAAAGTATGCAGCAGATCAACCATCCCCGCAGCGAGGAAGCCCACCGCCAGGACGACAAAGAACTGATTACGGACAAGATAGCGGGTATTCCAGCCAATCAGAAAAACGGTCGCGGCCAGAATAATACTGGAAAGTTCTATCAGGGTATGGAGCAGAAGATAGTTGAAACGACTAAGGACAAAAAGCAGAAGACCGACCGGCAAAACAACAGCCAAGCCGGTCCCAAAAGACAAGCGATGGGGTAAGGGACTATCAGCAGCAGTCATGTTGACTGCCAAGTTCGCCTCGCACTTCGGAGGCTGAGAATTATTGCGCGGCATGACGAACTCCCGTCTGCCGACGAAGGTCGAATCAGATCAGCCGATTTTTTCTTGACGTTCCTGCTCGGTCTTGCACTCGATGCACAAGGTCGTAACCGGCCTGGCCTTCAAACGCGCTTCGCCAATGTCTTCGCCGCAATCCTCGCATTCACCGAAGTCACCGGCTTCTATGCGTTCGATAGCCTCACGGATCTTGCCGATCAGCTTCCGCTCACGATCACGGATACGCAGTTCGAAATTCCGGTCGGACTCCAGAGAAGCCCGGTCGGTAGGATCGGGAAAGTTGGTTTTTTCATCCGTCATGTCGGAGACCGTCTTGCCAGCCTCACGCAGCAACTGATCCATCTGTTCCTGCAACAGCTGACGAAACTCTTCAGTCTTCGCTTTATCCATAAGAAGCTCCTCAAACTTGAACGGGCACAAATTAAATGAAATCTAGCAACAAGTCAACTTAAATGCCAGCTCACTATCAGAACTGCGCCATCAACACATAGACCAAGGCGGCAACAGCAAACCAGGTTGTGACAATATCAGCTTGTCGCATGGGTGGTTTTTTCGCTAACTGTTGGGTTTCCTCTGTAATCGCATCCACCGGAAGCACCTTGACCAACTGCGCGATCAGCTGGGGGAATTTACTATAAGAGTTGGAAAAAATCAAAAAATCATCATCGCCAGCAGCCAAAGTCATGAAGACCCGGCTCCGCACCCTCACCGTTTCCAGAGAAGTCACTTTGGCAAAGAGAATCTGCCGTTGCCGAAAGGGCCGAAACGCCGTGACTCCAGTGGCATCGACAACCAGCCGCCGGAAGGCGCTCTCAACAAAGAAGGCGACCAAAGGCAGAACCATTACGGCCAAAAGGATGCTCTTGGCAACCGGCTGCCCCTGGACAATACAGACAACCAGGAGCACAAGGGTCAAGCCAATCAGCAGCCCCAAAGGGACGACAAAGGCCCGACGGATGACATAAGTACGAGATTCATTCATCTATGCTGTCTCCTCGTGGTTGACAAAATGGCCACTACGGCCTCCGGCCTTTTCGACCAGACGGATCGCGCCGAGAGTCATGGTCTTGTCTGCAGCCTTGCACATATCGTAGATCGTCAATGCCGCCACCGAAACCGCAGTCAAGGCTTCCATCTCCACCCCGGTCTGGCCATTGACCTTGACGGTTGCCTCAATATCAACCCTGTTGTTTTCCTTATCGGGAGAGAATTCAACAGTAACGCTATTAATCAGCAACGGATGGCAGAGCGGAATCAGATCCGAGGTTTTCTTCGCGGCCATGATCCCGGCCAGACGGGCAACGCCGAATACATCACCCTTTTCAACCTTGCGATCAAGAATCCGCGCCAACGTTTCCGGCTGCATGGTTATGGCGCCGCGCGCCACCGCCACCCGCTTCGTTGCCGCTTTAGCTCCAACATCGACCATGATCGCCTTACCCTCAGCGTCAAAATGCGTCAGTTTATTCATCAACTCAGTCCCTTAATTAAAGAGATGCTCCAACGCCTCACTCGCGTTGCGCACCCCAATCAGCTTAATCCCCTTCGGCACATCCAGATTTTTCAGGTTGCCCGCGGGTAACAGACAGCAATCGAACCCGAGCCGCGCCGCCTCCTTGACCCGAAGTTCCGGGCGTGAAACGGCCCGCACCTCTCCGGCCAGGCCAACTTCGCCGAACATCACCGTGCGGGCAGGGATGGCTCGATTGAGATGACTCGACGCCAGCGCCGCCATCACCCCGAGATCAATCGCCGGTTCATTGAGCCGGACGCCGCCTGCGACATTCAAAAAAACATCCTGGGCCAACAGGGCGTAACCAACTTTCTTTTCCAGCACAGCCACCAGCAGTGAGACCCGATTGGAGTCGATGCCCATGGCCGTCCGCCGAGGATTGCCATAGGCCGCACCGGAGACCAGCGCCTGCAGTTCTACCAGAATTGGCCGGGTGCCCTCAATCGCCGACACCACCACACTCCCGGCGGCGTCTTCGGGGCGCTCAGCCAAAAAGATTTCAGAAGGATTGGTCACTTCGGCCAGACCAACATCCTTCATCTCGAACACGCCAATCTCGTTGGTCGAGCCGTAGCGATTCTTGACCGCCCGCAGGATGCGATAGGGATGACCGCCATCTCCCTCAAAATAGAGCACGGTATCGACCATATGTTCCAACATCCGCGGCCCGGCGATTGAGCCGTCTTTCGTCACGTGACCAACGATAAAGGTCGGTACACCCTCACCTTTGGCGTAATACATCAACCGACTGGCGCACTCGCGCACCTGGCTGACACTCCCCGGTGCCGATTCCAGCGCTGCGGTGAAGACCGTTTGAATTGAATCGACCACCAGAAACGCTGGTTTGAGCTCCCGAGCCCGGTCGAGCACCGCCTCAAGAGAATTTTCTGCCAGCAGGAAAAGATCGTTGGCACTCACTCCGAGCCGTGAGGCGCGCAGCTTAACCTGCCGGGTCGATTCTTCCGCCGTCACATAGAGCACCGGCCCGGCCCCGGCCCAGCGTTCCGCAGCCTGCAACAGCAGCGTTGACTTGCCAATCCCCGGATCACCACCAATCAAGGTAAACGAGCCGGTCACAACCCCGCCGCCCAACACCCGGTCAAACTCGGCGAACCCACACTCTTGCCGATCCTCGGTAGTGACCGTGACATCAGCCAGACGCTTCGGCGCAGTCCCGGAATTCTCAGGCAGAGCGCGTTTGCCTTTGGTGACAGTCACCGTCTCTTCGACCAGTGAATTCCACTGGCCGCAATCAGAGCATTTGCCCAACCATTTCGGGCTTTGCATGCCGCACTGTTGGCAGGTATAAATTGTCTTCTGTTTCAAGGAAATCCTCATCTTTTGAGAAAAGAATTATTCTAGGCTTAGTGGGTATAAGTGTCAACGACAGTTGCGGTTGAT
Organism: Desulfuromonadales bacterium; assembly: GCA_030145195.1. Classification (GTDB taxonomy): domain Bacteria; phylum Desulfobacterota; class Desulfuromonadia; order Desulfuromonadales; family BM103; genus JAQYVY01. Next base: position 14,110 of record JAQYVY010000037.1, read on the forward strand.
GGGCGTGGGCAAATTGTGCGAAATCAAGAGCAGGACCGACGGGTTGCACCCCCGGCACTTCCCCCCGAGTCAATGCAATCTTTCTTCCTGGTCATTGCTTCGTCCCCAACCGTCGTCAAATTCTTCACAGCACACACATGACTGGGTTATGAGATCGGTGATGAGATCGGGGTCGGACCAAATCAACTCGCGGTTATTATTGATTGTTGACCCTCATAAACACTATTTTTGGGCCTTATAACACGATTTTTTGGGTCAAAAATAGCTCTATAAGCAATTAATCCTTCGCAAAACAATTGCAGTAACTAAACTTGGTCCGCTCCATCCCTCCGCCCGGCCCTCCGCAAGTTCACTTCGTTGGTAGCGTACCCCTTTCTTCGAAAACCAGCAGATTTTCCCTGCACTCGGTTATTTCCTCATTCCTTCCACAGTTGTTCCTTATTCCAGAGTTATTACTACACTCAACAACACAGCAGAGCTAAGGCTGATTAACCGGAAAGGAGAGGATATGACGATGAATCTTTCATGCATCAGAATCCTGATCGTTGATGACAATGAGGTAATCCTTCAATTACTTAGAACCAAATTGTGTGGTTGCGGGTTTAGTGTGGTCACCGCAAACAGCGGAATCGAAGCCATACACAAGTTAACCAGAGATAGCTTCGACCTTGTATTGACAGATATCCACATGCCTGGACTCAACGGGAACATTCTCGCGCGCTACATTCGCAATGTCTGCAAGCATGTGCCTGTAATTGCAGTAACAGCGGCTCCCTGGTTGGCAAACGAGTCTTTTGATATGGTCATTGAGAAGCCTTTTGAGCTGAAGTTCTTGATGGACTCAATCGAATATTACCTCTCAGACAATTCGCAACAGCCCGAGCAGTATGAAGTGAAATGCTGCGTTTAAAACGCATAGCATTGTGCAGTGTTCGTTTCAGACAAAGCAAAGCTTCCTAACCCCCATTTAAGAGGAGAATAGAATGCGTATTAAGATGACACTGTTGACGACTCTCTGCTTGGCACTCCCCTTCTGCGCTTTTGCCGATGAAGTCACCGATCTGAAGAAAAAAATCATTCTCGACCAGAAAAAATTGAGCATCATGGAAAACATGACTTTCAGCAATGATGAGGCAGAAAGTTTCTGGCCACTCTATAGCGAGTACCAAGAGAAATTTTTTAAGCTGGACTTGATGCGTTCAGCCTTGCACTCTTCTTATGTTGCAAACTATACGTCACTGACCGACCAACAGGCGGCAGAGATTATCGATGGTCTGTCTGATATTGTTGATAACCGCCAGACGACCATCAAAAGATTCACTCTAGACCTGGAAGAGATCCTGCCCGTGAAAAAAGTCTTTCGCTATCTTCAGGTGGAAAACAATATTGCCGCAATTGAGCAGTATGAACTCGTCAAGAAAATCCCTTTACTGGAATAAACGCCTTCCAGAGAGTATGGTTCCAAGGCTCAGAAAAGTCCCAGAGCAGTTTTGTCGGCCGGAGATCAAAAACCAAGAGCGACCCAGGGAAGGTCGCTCTCAGACAAATACTGAAATCCTGGTCGGGATGACTGCGACCCTTGAGTCGGGAGTGATCAAGCATCTGGATTGACTGTTCAGCAGTTTTGCCGAGCCGCAAAGCCAGGACATACGACCCAAAACGCAGTTCCTTTCGGGGCTGAAGTTCGTTGTGGCAATAAAGCCAATAAACACTCGCTCGTTGTACAATGGCCACTATGAAAGTTTCGTCAAAGGTTCCCGCCGCGTTAAATGGAATGAGCGTTGCCGACTATTTAGCAACCCGTTTTACATATTTGCCAGAAACCAGCTGGCGCGAATTGGTTCAAGAAGGCCGAATTTCTTGTAATGGTGTCATCTGTATTTTGACTACGACTGTCGCCAGAGGCGACACCATCCATTGTGATATGCCCGATTTCGGCGCGCCCGCTGTCAACCTCGACTATACAATTGTTTACGCAGATGAATGGCTGATCGGGGTCAACAAGCCTGCGGGACTTCGGGTTCACAGTCGCGGCAAATTCGTCAACGCCAATTTGATCTACCATCTTCGCCACGTCCGCCAACCCTCTTACCCGGAAGCCCACCTGGTCAACCGGTTGGACGCCGACACCTCAGGCCTGGTGCTGCTGGCTCGCGACAAGGCAGTACTTCGCCAGTTGATGCATCAGTTTGCTGGCGGGTTGGTGACCAAAGATTATCTGGCCGTGGTTAAAGGTCGCCCTTGTCCTGCTCAGGGCACGATCAGCCTACCCATTGGCCCGGTTAAAGGGGCCAGAGTGCCCCGTTATGGCATCGACACGACCCTGGGGAAAACGGCCGTAACCCACTACCAAACCGTCCGCGAACTCACTGACAGCTTAACTCTGCTGGAGTTAAAACCTGAAACCGGCCGAACCCATCAACTGCGCGTCCATATGGCGGCCATAGGTCATCCCATCGCCGGTGATGCTCTCTATAGCATGAATGATGACGACTATCTTGATTGGCTGCACAATCCTCCGACGCCGACGCCGACAACCCTGCAGCGTCAAGCTCTGCACAGCCACCAATTGCAGTTCTTCCATCCCATCCTTAAAACCACCTGCACCCTGAGCGCACCCTTGGCCTCGGACATCGCCCAGTTCATTAAAAATTTAAGCTCAGTCAGTAAATCGACCTAAACACGGCAACTCAGCCACGAAGGAAACAAAAGGACCTCTCAGAAACTGATTCAACCCCCAACGGGTGAACGCCTGATCGCTGAAAATGCAACCGACTTGCTGCTTCAATGACCTTCGTGTCTTTGTGTCTTCGCGGCAAAGGTCTTTCCCGGATCAACGGCATGAATCAGTAAAGAAAACCGCGTGATTGGAGGTAAACAGCGGTGGCGTGCGATTGACAATCGTGCGGATTGCCGCCGAACCGCGCAGACGCTGCTCAAGAAAACGGCGCGCGGCGGCGCGGTTCCAGGCGCTGTCGGAGTGAAATTTCTGGTAAAGACCGAGCGGGTTATTGGCTTCGATCGGTTCCGCCGCGGCAATGCCGTACTGCTGGGGGTTGTCAAGGAGTCCCGAGGCACGCGGCAGATTCATGATCGCGAGATTCAGAAAAGATATTTCGGCTGCATGCAATTCGAGAAAATTCAGCGTCAGTTCGGCATCGGCCTCGGTTTCACCGGGGGTGCCGAGCATAATGTAGACAAAGCTGGCGATGCCGGCAGCTGCCAGATTGGCCAGAACACGCGCGACCGATTCGAGGCGCACCCCCTTGCCGAGGCGGTCGAGCACGCTCTGCGAGCCACTTTCCAGCCCCAACTGCAGCATGCGGCAACCACTTCGGGCCAGGCGGGCAACGAAGCCAGCATCCTCCAGCACAGGCTCAAAACGGACAAAGCCGAACCAGTTGAGATCCGCCAATTCGTCGGCGCGTTCGGTCAGGACCTTGAGCATGTTGACCGGAACGGCGTTATCGGTCAGCTGAATATAGCGAACGCCGTAGCGCTCAGCCAACTGACGCATCAGGTCAGGAAGCTCGGCTGGATTTGTGGCGGTGTAGGGATGGACGGGCGCAGCCGCCTCCGGGCAGAAGAGGCAGCGCTGCCAGTAGCAACCTCGCGAGGTACTCAGCGGTAGCACCGGTTGTGGTGAGAAGTAGTCGGTGAGCCGGGCAAAAGTGAAGTCAGGGACAAAGCTGATGGTCGTCGCATCGGCCAGAGCATAGCTGTCATCGACCTCACCTTTAGCCAGAGCGGTCAAGGCCGCTTCACCGGGACCAAAGACCAGCCGATCAAAGGGTGACAAGCGCAAGTCGAGCCGCCGTAGTGGCTCCTGCCACGAAGTGATCAATCCGCCACCGGCAACCAGCAGAGCCTCAGGCAGCGCACGGCGCACAAGCCCGGCCAGTTCAAACGCCGGCAGGGCCTGATGCAGAAAATTGATGGAGATGGCGATAATGCGTGGTTGTGCCGCAATGATCTGGGGCAGCAGTTCCTCGCGAAAATAGGCTGCGAACAGAGTCTCAGCACCTCCGCTGGCGACCTGTGCCAGAGCTTCAGGGTTAAATGAGGAGAGCCCGGCATGCTGGTAATCGCCGAGGGTCAGGCGTTCGTCGCCGTTGCGGCTGTTCCACAGGGCCAACAGCCGATTGAGATAGCGCACGGCCGTGTTGTAACGGGCAAAGCTTTGCGTTGCCGCCGCCGACCGCAACAGCGACAGCGAAGCTGAGCGGTGGCGCAAGGCTCGTCGTAGACTGGTCTCGGGCGTGGCTCCGGCCCGGGTTGCCAGCCTCTCGCCATCGAGCAGGTAAAGGTAGGCCTCCAGATTGGCGTCAATCGCTGTGGCTGTCAGCCCCTGAGCTTGCAGATGTGCCAGCAGAATCGCCAGAGCGAGTGGCGGCTCAGCGGGTTTCAGCGCTGGCGGTTGGAGGAGCAGGAGATCTGTCATCAGAAAAACCTGGTGAAGTTTGCAAGCCATAAGACAAATCAGCCATCTGGACATCAGGAGGCTGGCGGTCTTGACCGTCCGCAACAAGAGATAGAAGCTTTGAGGTCAGGCTTGAGGTGACAGAGTTTTACGGTTAATGAGTTGACAGAACCTCACCATGAAAAGCTCCTTCCAATGAATAGACAGCACCCCATTGCCCGTTGTTCTCTTCTACCTCAGGCTCCTAGACCATGTCAAACCATAGCCGGGAGAGAAAACTCCCTGGTCCCAAGCAATTATCCTTTCCTTCCGCATGCCGATTCTGAAGACAAGGAGAGTCAGGACCGCTCCCTAAGCACCATTGACTTGCACTGTAATACAGAGACAGCCTACAATGAACTCTTAACGACAAGGGGGCCTTGTGTTTAAATCATCACTAAAATACGGCACAAAAACTTTGCCGGTAGAATTGCAGGCTCAATTGCTGACCACCAACTCTCCACCAGAGCCACCAGAGCCTACCACTGAGATTTGCAGAGCGTTGGCGACCCCCCTTGGTACACCACCACTGGCTGAGATTGTCCAACCCGGTGAACATGTGATTATCATCACCTCGGACATCACCCGCTATACTGGCAGTGAAATATACCTGCCCCTTCTGGTCGAGGAGTTAAACCGCTGCGGCATCCCCGATCGCGATATTGAAATCGTCATCGCCCTTGGCATTCACCGCAAGCAGTCGCCAGAGGAACATCAGAAAATTCTCGGTGCCCTTTATGGCCGGATCGCTGTCTTCGATCACGACTGTGACGATCCCGAGCAGCTGGTCGACCTTGGCCAGACATCAACCGGTCTGCCGGTTCAGATCAACAGTCGCGTCGTAGCAGCAGACCGGGTGATCGTGACCGGCACCATCGGCTTGCATTACTTTGCCGGCTTTGGTGGCGGCCGAAAAAGCCTGGCTCCAGGCGTTGCCAGCCGGGAAACCTGCATGGCAACACACTTCGCCATCTTCAACCCGGCGGACGAGGGCGGCCGCAACGCGAAAGCCTGTACAGCCAACCTGGACGGCAATCCGGTGCACCTGGCGATCATGGAAGCAGCCAGAATGATCAAACCGGACTTTTTGCTGAACACGGTCTTAACGGCTGACAAAAAGATCGCAAAAGTTTTCTGTGGTGAACTTGAGCAGGCCCACCTGGCCGGCTGCGAACTGGCACACCGTCTCTATACTGCGCCGATGGTACATCCCGTTGATTTGGCGGTGGTCTCCTGCGGTGGCCATCCCAAAGACATCAACTTCATCCAGGCCCATAAGGCGCTTGATTATGGCGTGCAGGCCGTTCGCCCAGGTGGAACCGTGATCCTGCTCGCCGCCTGCCCGGACGGTTTCGGCAATGCCACCTTTTTCGACTGGTTCAATTACGAAGATCTGGACATTTTCGAAAAAGCCTTGCGCAGCCGCTACGAAATCAACGGCCAGACCGCCTGGTCAACGCTGCACAAGGCACACACCTGGCGTGTTATCCTGATCAGTGAATTCGATCGTCAGCAAACCGAAAAGATGGGGATGGAAAAAGCCAACGATCTTGACGAGGCCTTACAGATGGCTTACAAACAACTGCCGGAGAATCCAGAGCTTGTGGTGATCCCGGATGGCGGCACCATTTTACCGGTCATAGCGCCGTAAGATGAGAGAAAAGACCTTTAAAGCCAAAGCTTAACGCAAAGGCGCCAAGAAAAACAGGTAAAGACGCAAAGGGTAAACCGAGAACTCGAAGTTGGGTCTCTACGTTCTCTTTCTTTTAAACTTCGCGTCTTTGCGTTACGCTTTTCCCCAGGTTCAGATCATGATTTCACATTTATAAAGGCAAAGGACATGCTTTCTGCTCAAATCATAAAAGAACTGCAAGCCATCGTCGGCAACAAAAATATTACGACGGACAAGGCCGACCGGATCTGCTACTCCTACGATGCCACCCAGCAGAGCTTTCTGCCTGAGGTGATTCTCCACCCCGGCTCCACCGAGGAAATCAGCCAGATCATGCGACTGGCCAACCGCGCTAAAATTCCGGTCTTTCCTCGCGGCGCGGGGAGTGGCTTCTCTGGCGGATCACTACCGACCAAAGGCGGAATCGTCCTCTGCACGGAACGACTTGACCAGATTTTACTGATTGACGAAGAGAACCTGATTGCCATGGTCGAACCTGGGGTGGTGACGGAAAAGTTTCAACAAGCGGTCGAGAAGCTCGGCCTCTTCTACCCGCCCGACCCGGCCTCCCTGAAATTTTCAACGCTGGGTGGCAATGTCGCCGAATGCGCTGGTGGTCCGCGTTGCGTCAAGTACGGTGTCACCAAAGATTTTATCATTGGCCTTGAGGTGGTCACCCCGACCGGCGATGTCATCACTACTGGCGGCCCGACTATGAAGGGTGTGGTTGGCTACGACCTGACCAAGCTGCTATGCGGTTCGGAAGGAACGCTTGGCATCATCACCCGGATTGTCATCAAACTGCTGCCACTTCCGGAAGCGAAGAAAACCATGCTGGTGTTGTTCAATTCCATTGACGGCGCAGCCGAGGCGGTTTCAGCGATTACCAAGGCCAAAATCATTCCGACCACCCTTGAGTTCATGGATGGAAAAACCATTGACTGCGTACGCCAGGCCACCGATCTGGCTGTTCCGGAGGGTGCCGAGGCGGTCCTGATCATCGAAGTCGATGGTGACCGGGAATTCCTCGACAAACAGGTCACGCGCATCTCTGGAATTATTCAGCCTTTGGGCGTCATCGAAACCCGTATCGCCGCCACCCCAGAAGAGAGCGAAGCCCTCTGGCAGATCCGCCGCTCGGTTTCTGCTTCGCTGCGCAAAGTCAACCCGGACAAGTACAATGAGGACATCTGTGTACCGCGCAGCAAGGTGCCAGAGATGATCCGCAAAGTCGATGCCATCTCCGAAAAATACGGCATTCCGATTGTCAACTTCGGACATGCTGGGGACGGCAACATCCACGTCAACATCATGATCAACAAGAAACAGCCTGGAGATGAAGAGAAGGCCGAGAAAGCGATCGAAGAGGTGTTTAAGGGTGCCCTCGAACTGGGTGGCACCATGAGTGGCGAGCACGGTGTCGGTATCGCCAAAGCCGCCTACATTCCGCTTGAGATCAGTCCACAGACCGCTTTCTATATGAAGACGATCAAACAGGCCCTTGATCCGAACAACATCCTTAATCCAGGCAAGATCTTTTTAGACTGACGGGACGCGGGACGAGGAACGAGGGACGCGATAAGCTTTTCCTCTTACTGCGTTCCGCGTACCTCGTACCGGAATTTATGGCAAAATTAAAAAAACTAGAAGATTATCGCGAAGAGATCGAACAATGCGTGAAGTGTGGCGCCTGTCGTGCCCACTGCCCGGTGTTCAGCGTCGAGAAGCGGGAAGGCCGGGTCGCCCGCGGCAAAGTGGCTCTGGCTCACTCGGTGCTGAAAGGCGAGATTGCGCTGGAGGCCAAAGTCCTGGAAGACATGAGCCAGTGCCTGCTCTGCGGCAGTTGTTGCACTCAGTGCCCGAACAAGATCCCCACAGACGAGATTGTTGCTGCCACCAGACGCCGGATCGCTAAGCAGAAAGGCCTCTCAACCTTCGGCAAGGGCATTGCCGCGGTGCTGGGACGACCGAAGTTGATGAACCTGCTGGCCAAATCAGGTGGCGCCCTGTCGGCGCTCCTGTTTAAAAAACTTCCAGAGGACAGCGGACTCCACCTGCGCTTCCCGGCCCCGTATCTTGAGCAGGGGCGGACTCTGCCACCCATTACCGCCAAACCTTTCCGCGAGCGGGTTCCTGAGGTTATCCCCGGCGACCCGCAACAACCGACCGTGCTCTTTTTCACCGGCTGCGGTATCAACTATATGTATCCGGCGATTGGCGAGGCCTTCCTCAAGGCGCTCAAGTTTCTCGGCGTAACGATCATCATTCCTAAAGATCAGGCCTGTTGTGGCCTACCCGCAGTCAGCGCCGGGGCCACACAAACGGTCGAGAAACTCGCCGAGCAGAACCTTGCGGCGCTCAGTTGCCACCAGGCGGATTACATCGTTACGGCCTGCGCTTCTTGCAACGCGGGTCTCGGCAAAATCTATGCGGAGATGGGTGAAGAGTTCAAGCAACTCACCTCAAAGACCATGGACATTTTTGTGTTTCTGGCTAAGCATGGACTGCTTGAAAAGCTGGCGGCACTGCCAAAAATCGAACCTCGCATCAAAGTCACCTACCACGACCCCTGTCATCTGCGCACCCAAGGAATCACCAAAGAACCCCGGCAAATCCTCAGGGCCTTGCCTCAAGTGGACTTTGTCGAAATGCCTGACGCTGGCACCTGCTGCGGTCTAGGGGGGACCTATTCGGTTTACCACTATGAAAACAGCAAAAAAATTGGCGCGAAAAAAGCCGCCAACATTGCGTCCAGCGGTGCAGAGCTTGTCGCTACCGACTGTCCCGGTTGCATTATGCAGTTACAAGACAGTATCAATCACGCCACGGGCAAACAACGCTCCGTGCATATTCTGGAACTCCTTAATCAAGCGCTTCCAGACGACGATAGCTAATAATAACAAAAGATTGCGGGTCACCAAGAATCTGCTAAACTTCACTCATTGTGACAAAATCAAACCGTTCATTTAAGGAGAATAGAAGATGAGAAACATCCTTTGCTTACTCGTTGTTGTTATGTTCTTAAGTGTCAGCGTGGCATGGGCGGTCCCATCCGGGAAAACGCTTGAATTCAGCAACAGCCCGCAGGGTAGCGTTAACTTTGATGGCAAACTGCACAAAGACGCTGGCAACAAATGTAAGGACTGCCACAACAAGGAGATGTTCCCCAAGATGAAGCAGGGGACCGTCGCCATCACCATGGACGAAATCTACGCGGGCAAACTCTGCGGCGTTTGTCACAATGGCGAGCGTGCTTTCAGTGCCCAAGGCAACTGCAACCGCTGCCACATTCCGAAATAACCGCCGACGCGAACTCAGCACAAAAAGCAAAAGGCCTTCTGGATTTTTCCAGAAGGCCTTTTCATTGCACTCAGCACTCAGCACTGCTTTCACCCACCAATCCCATGCATCCGTCGACGGGGGGCATTTTTTCCCGAATTTTTAAGCTGCTGTTTTTCCGGCTTGCCGCAAGCGGCGGCCAACAACAGCGCCTCCAGAGCCTGGTCATCGCCGCCACCGCGCAGAACCTGCTTCAAATCAATTTCGTGATCATCAAACAGACAGCCACGCACCCGACCGTCAGCCATCACCCGCAGGCGATTGCATTCGGGGCAAAAGTGGCCTGAAGTCGAAGGGATCAAGCCGATTTGACCGATTGCACCGGGTAGGCGATACCTGCGGGCTGGCCCCGCAGCTTCCGCTCTTGGCAAGGGCTCCAAGGCGCCAAAGGCACCAAGACTCGCCTCGACCTCCGCCATCGGCAAACCATCTTCGGCCGCAAAATCGAGATCAGCGCTGATTGGCATGTACTCGATAAAACGGACTTCCCACGGATGCTCTAGAGTCAAACGGGCAAAATCAGCAATTTCATCGGCATTGACGTTGCGCAAGGGGACGACATTAATCTTGATCGGCAGCATCCCGGCCTTTTCAACCGCGGTGATCCCGGCCAGCACTTGCTCCAAACCCTCTCGCCGCGTCAAACTCTTGAAGCGTTCCGCTTTCAAAGTGTCAAGGCTGATATTGACCCGCGACAGACCGGCCGCTTTGAGTCCAGGCGCATATTCCGCCAACCGGATGCCGTTGGTGGTCAGGGTGATTTCCGGCTTCTCCGGCAAGTTCGCCAACTGACCGATAAAACCGACAATCCCGCGTCTTACCAGGGGTTCCCCCCCAGTCACGCGAATCTTGCGAATTCCCAGGCGGCAGGAGGCAGCGGCAACCCGGAGCAGCTCCTCGTAGCGCAAGACATCGTCATGAGACAAACCGACGACGCCCTCCTCCGGCATACAGTAGCGGCAACGCAAATTGCAACGATCCGTTACAGAAAGTCGCAGATAATCGATTTTTCGTCCAAATTGATCGTGCACGGATAAGAATCCTCGACCAGGATGATTGATGTGCGGTTGAACCAAACAAATAAACGCGCTGGGTGACGCCGAGATCGCGGAGAAACGCCGCTTTCGATCAAGGATCATTCTAGCACTTTCAAGCGGGCTTGGGCAATTTTGGAAAGGTCTTTTGCACCAGAGTCCCGCCAAATGCTCCGAGGGACAGGATGATGTTTTCTCTTAGCGCTTTTTGGGCGGAAGATAGGACTCAAAGGCCTTCTTGTCGGCCGCACAGCGATAAGCTTCGTCGCCATTGATGATCTTGGCCTTGAGCATGTCCATGATGTGCTGATCCATCATCTGCATCCCCTCGCCTTTTGCCGTCTGCATGATCGATGGCACCTGGAAGGTTTTCCCTTCACGGATCAGGTTGGCAACCGCAGTGTTGCAGATCAGGATTTCCAGGGCAGCGGCCCGGCCTTTGCCGTCGGCTGTTCGCAGCAGCTGCTGGCAAATAACCCCCTTAAGGCTCTCGCCGAGCATGGTACGTATCTGCTCCTGAGCGTCTTTGGGAAAAGCATCAATAATACGGTCGATGGTTTTGGGTGCCGAGTTGGTATGCAGAGTACCAAAGACCAAATGCCCGGTTTCGGCAGCAGTCATGGCCATGGAGATGGTCTCCAGGTCTCGCATCTCACCAACCAGAATAACATCGGGATCTTCACGCAAAGCGGCACGCAGGGCGTTTGCAAACGACTGCGAATGCTGACCAATCTGACGCTGATTGAGAAGCGACATATGATTTTCATGAATGAACTCAAGAGGATCTTCGAGGGTCAGGATATGCTCGCGGCGAGTCTTGTTAATCAGGTCGATCATCGCCGCCAGGGTGGTCGACTTACCGCTACCGGTCGGGCCAGTCACCAGCACCAGCCCCTTTTTCAGTTTGGTCAGTTTGCGGATCCCCTCGGGAAGGCCAAGTTGATCGGCAGTCAGAATCTTGGTCGGAATAATTCGAAAGACTCCGGCAATCCCCCGGTGGGTTTCCAGGAGATTACCACGGAAACGTGCCACCTCTGGCAAGGAATAGGCAAAATCGAGATCGAGGTTTTCTTCGAATTCTTCTCGCTGTTCCTTGGTCAGAATCTCATAAAGTAACCCTCTGGCTTGCTGATCGTTGAGGGGGGGATAATTAAGCTTTTCCATCTCGCCGTGCAGACGAAAAAGTGGCGGTGAACCGGTAGAGATATGAAGGTCACTGGCACCCTGCTGCTTTAACATCTTGAACAGTGAATCAATTTTTGCCATGTTTTCCTCAATGTTACTTGCTACCCTGCATAAGCAACTGAAAGCCACTGCGCATTCTCTCAGACGGGCCTTTTCCTTGTCAAGCTGATTGCCTTATATGGCCGTTGTCGTGGATGGTCCGAGACGAAGGCCACCGCCAGATTTGAGGCAAACTGGATTCCGGGTTGATCTATGGGGTAAGATCATGGTAACAACCGCGCTGCAATGAACCTGAAGTTTTGGAGAAACCATTTTATGAGTAAAGCCCTCGGCCTCTTTTCTGGCGGTCTCGACAGCACTTTAGCGGCGCTCTGTCTTAAACGTCAGAGCCTCGATGTTACCGCTGTCACCTTTGTGACGCCCTTTTTCGGCAGCGCTAAAGCCAAAAAGATGGCGCAACAACTCGACATCCCCCTGATCATCGAAAACATCAGTGACATTCATCTCGACATGCTGAAAGCTCCCCGTTACGGTTACGGCAAGAACATGAACCCGTGCATTGACTGCCACGCCATGATGTTTCGGCTGGCCGGTGAGATCATGATAGAGCGAGGCTTCGACTTTCTTTTTTCCGGGGAAGTCCTCGGCCAGCGGCCGATGAGCCAGAATGCCAACGCCTTACGTTCCGTCGCCAACTACTCTGGCCACCCTGACCGCATCCTCCGACCTCTGAGCGCCAAGTTGCTACCGACCACCCCCATGGAGCAAGAGGGCCTGGTCGATCGCGACCTGTTGCTCGACATTCAGGGCCGCTCCCGCAAGCCTCAGGAAGCCTTGGCCAGAGAGTGGCAGCTAAAAGACTTCCCCTCTTCTGGAGGCGGCTGCTTGCTGACCGAAATCCATTTTTCAGCACGGCTGCGTGATCTGTTTGACCACCAACCAGACTGCACCAGCAACGATGTTGAGCTCCTCAAAATTGGCCGCCAGTTCCGCCTTTCTGAGCTTTCCAAGCTGACCCTTGGCAGGCATCAGAAGGACAACGAGGCCATTCGAGAGACAGCTAGCGCCGCTCACATCATTTTGCGCACGCCAGGCCTGGCTGGACCGTTGGGCCTAGTTTCCGGCCAACCGACCGAGCAAGATCTTCAGGTCGCAAGTGCTATCATTGCTTCTTATTGCAAAGGCAAGGAGCAGAAGAAGGTCGAGGTCTTGGCAGAAACACCCGGCGGCGAGCAACGCTTTACGGTTACCCCCATGCCCAGAAGTGAAGTGAAAGCGCTGAGTGTCTGATAAATAGAGACTTTTCTACTTTATATTACGAAAAAAAGCTCCCCGGTTTCCTAGGGAGCTTTTTTATATTTGGTGCTGAATGGACTGGCGTTACATCATGCCGCCCATACCGCCCATACCGCCCATACCGCCCATGCCGCCCATATCAGGCATGCCGCCCACAGCGCCTTCAGTAGCTGGCTTGTCAGCGATACAAGCCTCGGTGGTCAGCATCAGGCCCGCGACAGAAGCAGCGTTCTGCAGCGCAGAGCGAACCACTTTGGTCGGGTCGATGATGCCCGCTTTGACCAGGTCGGTGTACTCGTCAGTCGAGGCATTGAAGCCGAAAGCCCCTTTGCTCTTCCTGACTTCGTTAACCACGATCGAACCTTCCTGACCAGCGTTGGCAGCAATCTGGCGCAGCGGCTCTTCGAGAGCACGCTTGACGATATTCACGCCAAACTTCTGCTCGCCAGTAACTTCGACTTTAGCAACGGCTTCAACAGCACGAATCAGAGCCACACCGCCTCCAGGGACGATACCCTCTTCAACAGCAGCACGGGTTGCGTGCAGAGCGTCTTCGACGCGGGCTTTCTTCTCTTTCATCTCGGTCTCGGTGGCAGCGCCAACCTTGACCACTGCAACGCCACCGATCAGCTTGGCAAGACGCTCCTGCAGTTTTTCACGATCATAGTCACTGCTGGTCTCTTCAACTTGAGCACGAATCATCTTGACGCGACCAGCGATATCCGCCTCGGAACCAGCGCCGTCGATGATCGTGGTGTTGTCTTTGTCGATAACAATACGCTTGGCTGTACCGAGCATATCGAGAGTTGCGGTTTCCAGCTTGAGGCCGACTTCCTCGGAAATCACGCGAGCACCGGTGAGAATGGCGAGGTCTTCGAGCATTGCTTTGCGACGATCACCAAAACCAGGAGCTTTGACAGCTGCGATGTTGAGGGTGCCGCGCAATTTATTGACCACCAGTGTAGCCAGGGCTTCGCCGTCGACATCTTCAGAGATGATAAGCAGTGGACGACCCTGCTTGGCAACCGGCTCAAGGATCGGCAGCAGATCACGCATGTTGCTGATCTTCTTTTCGTGGATCAGGATCAGGGCATCTTCCATAACCGTTTCCATGCGCTCTGGATCGGTGACGAAGTAAGGGGAGAGGTAACCACGATCAAACTGCATACCTTCAACAGTCTCGAGAGTGGTTTCCATGGCCTTGGCTTCTTCGACTGTGATAACGCCTTCCTTGCCGACCTTCTCCATCGCTTCAGCGATGATGTTGCCGATGGTCTCATCAGAGTTGGCGGAGATGGTACCGACCTGAGCAATCTCTTTGTGGTCTTTAACCGGCTTGGAAAGTTTCTGCAGAGACTCAACGGCGGCGATTACCGCCTTGTCGATGCCACGCTTGATTTCCATCGGGTTGTGACCAGCAGACACCAGCTTGACGCCCTCACGGTAGATAGCTTGAGCCAGAACCGTAGCGGTGGTGGTGCCGTCGCCAGCAACGTCAGAGGTCTTGGAAGCAACTTCCTTGACCAGCTGAGCGCCCATGTTCTCGAAGTTGCCTTCAAGTTCGATCTCTTTGGCGACGGTGACGCCGTCCTTGGTAATCAACGGCGCGCCGTAACTCTTGGAGATGACAACGTTGCGCCCTTTGGGACCGAGGGTAACTTTTACTGCATTGGCGAGGGCGTTGACCCCTTCCAGAATTGCTGCACGAGCGTCTTGCCCAAATCTAATTTCTTTACCAGCCATGACTATTTATCCTCCGTAATCGGTATTGGGTGATGGGGCTTATTCGACGACGCCGAGGATGTCATCCTCACGCATCATCAAAAATTCTTTGCCGTCTAGCTTGACTTCGGTGCCGGAGTACTTACCAAACAACACCTTGTCGCCGACCTTGACATCAAGCGGCAAAATCTTGCCGTCTTCAGTCACTTTGCCCTTACCAACGGCAATGACGTTGCCCTGCTGAGGCTTTTCCTTGGCGGAGTCGGGGATAATGATCCCGGAGGCTGTGGTGGTCTCCTCCTCGAGCCGTTCTACAATGATCCGGTCGTGCAAAGGTCTGATGTTCATAACGTGTTCTCCTTTTCCTGTAAAAATAAAAATGACGGGATAAAAACCTGTCGGTTAGGTTCAGCCTGTCTTGTCAAAAGATACCTTTGGCACTCAGGACTGACGAGTGCCAAAAGTAGGGTTAATATAATCAGCCCTCAGAGATTGTCAAGGGTTTTCCAGAAAAATTTCAGGAATAGGGGCAAGGAATCGCCAGGTGAAGAAATTGGGTGGAGGACATTAGTTTTGCAGCGCCTTGAACAGTTCGGCGGCGAGAGTTTCGGCAATATTTTCTGCCAGATTAACACGCTCCACTTCAATGGTCGAACGGTCATGATCGAAGAAAATCTCAACCGGATACTCAAAACGAAACTCAGGATCCTCTTGATTAGGCCGGAAATAGGTCAAACGAGCCCTGGCGCGCAGATCGGTGTTACAACAACCGGAGTCCTCAACGTAGGCATAAATTTCACCGGTCACGTATTTGCGCAGCGACAACCAGTCGAAACCGACCGTACGCAAGCCTTCTTTCAGAATAACGAACTTCAGGCCCGGGCTTTCGCCCCGCTCATTCAAAAGATCAACGAATCGATCGAAAATCAGCTCATCGACTTCACCGGGAACCATCACCGAAACAAACGGGACAACATAAATAACGCCCGGTTCTGGCTCAGGATCAGGCAAAAGTTTGGGCGGTTGTGACCGGCGGGTTGACTGCAAGGGCAACGGAATCGATGACAAGAGCTTTTGGTCGTCCTCTAGCGTCGACTTTCTCGGCAAGCGACCCGGGCGCGGGATTGGAACCCCCGGCGGCCTCAGGCTCTGAGGTATTTCAGGTTGGGCAATGACGGTAGCGACACCGCTCTCACCCAGGATCTCGGAAAAATATGCCGAGTGGTCTACAGGTGCTTCTTCAGACACGACAACCTCAGCGTCACCAGAAGTTGCTGAGACGAGGGCTTCACCCGACACCATGTTCTCAAGCAACGGTTGAGACACCTTGACAAGAGTGGTTGGAGCATCGAGCATCGTAGCTTCCGGTGTCGACACAATATCAGTAACAACTTGTGGAGACTCAGGCACAACAAGGTCTTCTGGGGCCTTCAACTCTTCCAAGACGTCCGGTTGTTGCGGTATAACCGCTACAATTTCATCCGGAGACGAAACCAAAACCACATCCTGCGGTTGCGCAGTAACCGGCGCTGGAGAAGGTTCCGCAAGTTCAGGAACAAGAACCACACCTTCGACAGCAATCGGTGCGGAAGCTTCGTCAGAGAACTCGAGTTTCGGGGGTTCACTCCCAACACAAGCCAACAGTGAGAAGCAGATTAAAATTGTAACAATAAGATATTTATTCATGGCAAGTTCAGCATCCTAATCGCTCTCAACATCACTGTCAATCCTGTTAACCAGGTTGATTTGATCAGAGCGCAGAACGGCCTCCTGACAAGACAGGAGGCCACTTTCTTCACTCCAACCTGAATCAGTGGAGTCACTGACTCAGACCAAACAAAAAGCTCTCAGGCAACAAGAGCCCCACCACACGACGAACCGCAACCAGCGGTACAACCAAAGCAATGATCAGCTGTCACAATGCGACGGTGCGTCAGTTGCTGCGGATCAAGCTGATCAATATGTCGCGGCAACTCATTAACCAAAGAGAGTCCGAGTGCACTGTTGAAATCACAATCGGACAAAGTTCCGTCCCAAGCCACGCTAATCTGGTGCCGACACATCAAGCCGAGCAGAGTTTCCGGGTTGAAACTCTCCTGCAACAGGGACTGATAATTTCCGGCGACACCGTCTTCCTGCAGATCACGAAAGAACCGGCCAAGAGGCATATTGGTGATAGTTAGCAAACGATTGAAATCGATTCCGTAACGTACTTTCAATTCACGACGATAGTCGTTTTCCAAATGCTCTTGTTCTGGCGGCAGGAACGCCCCGCCCGGATTGTAAACCAGATTTAAAGGGAGCTCATCTTTCTGGCCGTAACCGCAAGTATTAAGCCTGCGCATAGCTTCAATGCTACGCTTGTAGGCACCCTTGCCGCGTTGTTTATCGACATTTTCATCAAGGTAGCAGGGCAAGGAAGCCACCAGATGGACACCATGTTGAGCCAGGAATTCGGGAGTGTCGGCTTGTCCGGGCTCAAAAAAAACGGTGAGATTGGTTCGCACCTGTACAGGGAACCCCTCCACTCGCAATAACTTGACCATCTCACGGAAATGCGGATTAAGTTCCGGCGCGCCGCCGGTCAAGTCAACCTGAACCCCGGGCAAAGCCCTGGCAAGACGCAACACACTCTGTACCGTCTCCCAAGTCATGATCTCTGTGCGTTTCGGCGACGCCTCAACGTGACAGTGACGACAACTCATATTGCAGAGCAGGCCGAGGTTGACTTGAATGGTCTGAACCGATGAACTCTTCAGGTCGCCACCGAGAGTTTGGCGGACAGAACGATCAAAATTATTCATAACTTCTCCAGAAAACCGTAGTGCATTAATTCTACCGTATTCTTCCTCAAAGAGGAAGTCAGCCATGGGGCTCCGCGGAAAACTGACAGGACCAAGGCGCCTCTATTGTCTCCACAGTTACCCCGTAAAAGACAATCAAGCGGCGCGCCTGAAAACAGTGACAATCAACCGTGGTCGCAGCATGAACCAGACCGGTCACTGACAGAGATTGTAGCAGCAGGAGAAAAACCAAAATCGGGAGTTTAACAGAAAGGCGTCTGGTCATAGTAACCGTATGCCCAGACACCCGATGTAATACTTTGACCAAAATCAATTTATCAAACTCTTCTGTCTCTGGTTCCGTAAGCAAAGGGCGACGACACAATTACTCCGGATTATGCCGTGCCAGCAACTTCTCGCCAACGGCTGAGCGTACAACGCCCTTGAGCGCCTCGACAATCACTTGATCGTAAGCGGCTCCGGAAGCATCCATAATCTGCAAGGTTTCATCCACCGTGCGAGAGCCCCGGTAGGCGCGCGGCGCGACCATGGCGCAAAAGCTATTCACCACTGACAATATCCGTGCGGGCAAACAAACCGCATCGCCCTTCAACCCTTGCGGATAACCCTGGCCATCGAGAGTTTCATTCATCTGGTAGATCGCCTCGAAGATCGGCAGACCAAAATCAATATCCTGAAGAACCTTGGCGGCATGATCGACATGCGACTCCATCTCACGCTTCTCCTCTGCCGTCAAGGCTTCGGCCTTGAAGAGCAATTGCCGATCAACAAACAGCTTGCCCACCTGCGACAGGTTCGCCGCTGTTTCAACGGTGGCAAGATCAAGCTCTGCTACGTTGAGAGTCTTAGCAACTTCAACCCCGAGGGTTCTCAATAACCGGGAATGTCCGGCCAAATAGGGATCAGTCAATTCGATAGCCCGCACTAGAGCCTCTACGGTTTTGGCGGTCGCTTGTTCCTGGCGTTTCTGGACTTCCACAAACTCCGTCACATCCCTGAGCACCGAGACAATGCCAGTCACATTGCCCTCAGCATCTTTAAGCGGTGACTTGGAGATCTGCAGATGATGCGGCTGGGATTGAATATAGAGGGTCTCATTGAACGTGACTGGCATTCCTCCGGTCTGAACCTGTTGGTCCGAATGCTCCAGACGACGAGCGGTGTCGTATCCGAACACGGCCTCATGATCCAGGCCGATTAATTCCTCGGGTTCACGCCCCACGGCCGTAGCAAAAGCCGGGTTTACGTAGAGATAGCGGCCCTGCACATCCTTAAGGACAATGTAATCGGCAATCGTATTGTTGATACTGTCGAGCAGTTGTCGCTGTTGTTCAATCTCCTGCGCGAGAGCTTCAAAATGTTTAGCAACTTTGCGCTCCTGATTACTGATCAGCAACGCCCAGATGGCACCAAAGGTGACACCGAAAAAGAGTACCAGCAGTACGGCGATGCTCATCAACGATTTCTGCTGACCGCGCAAAGCTTCACGGGCCACGTCATAACTCGCTTCGACAACGATCCACATATCCGGGCCAGCGATTGGAAGCCCGAGCGAATAGGTTTTTGCTTCCCCGGTAAGAGCCGGGCGAACGGCGAACGGGAGTCGCTCTTTCTGATCAAAACCAAGCGACTGGCTAAGAGTCCGCAGTTTGCCTGTGAGCCAAGGGACGACCTCTTCGTAACCTTCTGCAGTTTTCTGCACAAAGCGGATCTGCTCCCCTTTCTCCATCAAGCTGCTGGAGTTCATCTGGTCGATGCGTTCTCCCGCCATCTGGGACAGCATCAGGACCGCGACCGGCGTCTTATCGAGACCACTCGCTTCGGGAGGAAAAATCGGCAGATACGCCTCCAGAACCAACCCGAGGCTGGTATTGCGCAAAGGCCCGAATTTAGGCGCCTGACTCTCCAAAACCAGCTTGAGCATATCCATCTGGTCGACACGCACAGGTGTGGTGGTGGCATCGGTAGCAATGTAAACGGTACCGCTGCGATTGACCACTCGTCCCTCCAGATAACCGGAGATCCGGGTAAATTCAACCAGCAAGCTCTGCATCATCGGCAACTGTGCGGCGAGCTGAGCCACGCCCTCATCGGGATCAGACTGACCGGGGAGAGGGCCAGAAACCAGCAGTGAAACATCATCTTCAACCAGATGAACCTCTGCGGCATAAAGTTTGAACAGCTCCGAGTTGATCACCCGATTGGCCTGGCCAATCGCAGTTTCAAGCAAGGCTTCGGTCAGTTGCACCTGTGAGGCAGCCATCAGTTCGAGCCGTTTTTGCAGATTGGCCTCGAACTCCCGCTCTCTCAATTTCAGGCCCCAGGCAACCCAAATGATAGCCGCGATTGTGACCACGGCAATGATGCCAAGGCCGACCCATAGCACCTTTTTCCTTGGCTCGGGCTGGTATTCTGGGGTCGCTTCCGAGCCAGAAATCGTCAGTTTCGTATCCTTTGACTGCATTTCTTGCCTCTCCTTATTGGTCGGGTAACAAGCCTATCGCAACGCCTGTGGCGATACATGGGCCCACCGGTAAAACTCGTTAACGGAATATTGCGGGACATAGTGCTCGTACTTCAAGTGGGAAAGCACCAGATCGGACACATTGTCGAGAACATAAGACTCACCACCAAG
>JAQYVY010000038.1 GCA_030145195.1 Desulfuromonadales bacterium
AGTGAAGTTCAGAACGACAATGGAGGCATTCTCAATAGTGACATCCTGGATGTCGGCGCAGATCATCTTGACCGGAACAGCTGATGTTGTATCGGAGGCTAAAAGCTGTTGGCCACGTTCAATCATGGCCGGTGAATTATCCACTGCGATGATGTCGCAGCCCGACTGGCGAATCCGTTGCCGCATGGCAAGGCTGACGGCTCCTAACGAGCACCCCAGATCATAACAGTGGCTATTGGCTTGAGCATGTTTCGCCGCCAACAATCCAATCGTGGAAATCATCGTGCTATAGCCGGGAACAGAGCGTTGAATCATGTCTGGAAAGACTTCGGCGACTCGCTCATCAAAATGGAAATCAATGATTTCATTTAAGGGTGAGGCGTAAATGGCATCTGGTTTTTTGACCACGAATTTTTACCTTTCTTCTGTGGATGTTTCGCAAGGATGATGCATTCACCAGGAACACGTCCTCGACAGATGATTGTCCGTTTAGACGGCAATGTTGTCAAGGGACTCTTTTCCCCCCAAGTCCAATAATTCTATTCGCTTTGGAGAAACCTGCGTGAGTTGGTATCCTTTGGTTCCCCCTCTTGGGTGTTTGATCTTTATCGCATTATCCGCTAATATTAAAAATGTATTTGTTGTGATAGAGAACCGAAGAATGTTTCCCCGCCAATGACTGGGCGGGCGGCTTTCGGCTCCCCAAGCTAAGTCACCGGACGCGCGAACCAGCGGGCTCCGGTTTTTTACGAGTATGGGCCCTTTGTATGACTCATAAAAAAGACGCCATCTTTCATCTGAAGCCGCATGTGCTTTTCGTGATGACTCTGGCCGCAGTTTTCTCCGTTGAACTGTTGGTCATGTTCTTGTTGCCTTTCTTGCCCCGATTCTCTCCGGTGATCGAGGCCTTTTTGGATGCCTGCCTGTTGTCTCTGCTGGTGGTCCCCTTTCTTTTTTACTTTTTCCTCAAGCCGCTTTCTCGCAACATTGAGTTGCGTAAACAAAAGGAAATCGAGCGTAATAATTTACAGGAAATTGATACTATCAAAAACGAATTTATCTCGACTGCAGCCCATGAACTGCGCACCCCGGTCGCCACGATTATGGGTTACACCGAGCTTTTGTCGGATCATGGACCGATCGGCCCGATTAGCGATGTTCAAAGGGGGGAGTTCCTCGATGAAATCTATGCGAGTAGTGAACGGCTTAATAAAATTGTCGATGACGTTCTCGACGTTAGCCGCATCGAATCCGGCCAGAAGATTGCCCTCAATAAGCAGTCCTTATCAATCAAGCAACTGCTTGAAAAAGTTGTCAAGCGTTTAAGCTTGAAGGCAAGTCATCACCTTGTCCTGGAGGTCAGCCCTGGGATCCCCGAAAGGTTTGACTTTGATGATGATCGTATCGATCAAGTTCTGGGGAACCTCATTGGCAACGCAATCAAATACTCCCCTGAGCAGAGCACCATTACGGTCGTTGCCGTGGCCGATGCTGACCGATGCAAGATCACGGTTGCGGACCAGGGCATCGGCATGTCTGCTGAACAGCAGGCTCGTGTTTTTGAAAAGTTCTACCGCGCTGACACTTCAGATACGTCGGTTGGTGGGCTTGGCCTTGGGATGAGCATTGTTAAACAGATTGTCGAGGATCATGACGGCACCATTGTGGTTGAGAGCGTTCTTGGGGAAGGAACCCGGGTTTGTTTCTCGTTGCCGGTTCAGCAGGACTAGCCGTGTGATTACAAATCGATTGGCAGTGGTGCCAGACTCTATGGGGGCACAGGCGTTTTGACTTGAGGCGCCCTTTGGGTTTCAAAAAACGAATAACTTTCAATCCCACCTTTTACTCGTCTTGACCACCTTCTTGGCGGGGCTTCTGCGTAATATATTCCAGAGCCATAGCTCCACTACTCGCGTTCAAGACTCGCCAGTACAATCTTCTCGCTGAGCTGTCTGCCATACGAATGGGCTCGTTCGATCATCTCCTCCGGGGCGATGCCGGTTGTCTTTTGCATGATGGCGATCAGGTCTGTGCCACAAACCGGTCCGCTGCAAGTTTCCAGCTTTTTGAGCAATTCACCGAGGCTAATGGATTCGGTCCAGGCCATCATTGTCAGCATGGCGGCGCCATAGAGGTCAGATTCGAGGACCATACCGTTATCGTTGTTCTGCGCCCAACTCAGTAGATCGATCCGCATCTGGGCTTCTGCCAACACGGTATCCACGTTGCGGAGTGACAGAAAATGCCGGTATAGAGCCGGATCTTCGCGCTGTGAAAAACCCTTTGCCAACAGTTCGCAGCAGCCCTCAATAAACCAACGCGTGTAATGAGAGGACTCGCCGTCGATGTCATGCAAGAGCTGAGGGATGTTGTCGAGGACGTCATGGCCGAGTTCATGCGGCAAGGTGTCGTAGAGCAGGTCAGAGAGACTGGATGGGGCATGCAGGCCACTGAGTGGGGCATCACGGTTGATCAGGGCCAGACGTACTTCGCTCCACTGCGAGCTGTCATTGTAGGTCACGCGAAAATTGTAGGCATAGGGGATCTCATCAAGTTCGATCAGGTAGAGCATGAGACCGCGATCCAACTGTTGGCCGGTCGTGGTCTCGATGTAGCGGTAACAACGTTCGACCGAGGAGACCACATCGTTTAGTCCTCGTTGTTCGGCGTTGCTGATATTGGTTTGAATCCGCAGCAGACGCTCGCGACCAAGATCAAAGTCGAGAGTCCGTATGCCCGCCATGGTCTCCGGTTCAATCTTGACCGGGGGAATCAGGCTGCCGTCTTCCGCAATGGCGATGACCTCTTGAGAGAAGATGATTGCTGGCGGGGTGTTGGCTGTCGCCGTAGCAACGGCACAGAAGATCAGGCTGAAGACAAAGAAAAGTTGTTTCATTGAAATAGGGTCTCTCGGGTTCAGGTTGTGTTGGCTAAATGGTGGGCAGAAAAAAAATATTCATGACAAGGATAGTAATCAATCTTTGTGCCAAGTTGCTCGCGGATATGTATTTTATCGTTCGGCTTATCTTCTCCTGCGGCTAAGTTCCTGAAATTAATGACTCACAATCTCGATTAAAAAGTGCTGTAAATTAGATGGTTAGTTGATTTTCGCTCATTGAGGGCAACACTTGTGTCTTCGAAACGGAATGGATCGAAATATGTGCAGTCATATGACTTGACAGTGGGCAATTTAGGGGTTTAATCGAACTTGAAAGGTATGAAATAGGCGTTGATATTTATCAGGCTGTGATGCGTACAAGACCTTTCATGACACTTAAGCCCTTGTAGGCCTAACCCTAACGAAAGAGGAGGCACGCAATGAAAACGCTACGGATTTCTGGTTGGGCCATCATCCTGGCCCTAATGGTTTTTTTGACCGCCTGTGCAACCCACGAGGCCAAGATGGCCGACACCGACATGATGTCCGGTTCGGATATGGCCATGGCTCAACTCGATGAGCAGCAAAGGCAAATTGATCAAAGGGCGGAAATGCTGAATCGGCAGGAACGTTCACTGGCCGAACAGAAGCTCCAGCTTGATACTCGCGCATCGCAAATGCAGAGCATGGAGCGCAGCGACAGTGAGTCCTCACCGCTTGCCAGTGCTAGCCTGTTTCCTCCCAATGCCGAACAGGGACATTGTTATGCTCGCTTGTTCATCCCGGCTGAATATCAGACTGTGACCGAGAAGGTGCTGAAGAAAGAAGCTGGGTCGTACGTGGAGGTCATCCCGGCACGTTACGAAACAGTCACTACGCAGGTTTTGGTCGAGGACGCATCGCAGGCACTTAGGGTGATTCCGGCCCAGTACGGCGAGGTCACTGAGCGCGTGATGGTTGAACCGGCCAAAACGCGCCTGGTCAAAATTCCGGCCCAGTATGAGCAGATCAATGAGAAAATGCTGGTCAAACCAGCTTACACTGTCTGGAAGAAGGGCACCGGCCCGATTCAGCGAATTGACCAGACAACCGGAGAAATCCTCTGTCTGGTTGAGATTCCTGCTGAGTACCGAACTGTTTCCAAACGCGTCCTCAAGGCTCCAGCTGCGACCCGCGAGGTCGAAGCGCCGGCTATCTATAAGTCGGTCACACGTCGGGTCGTCACCACACCAGCCACTACCCAGGTGATCGATATCCCCGCCAAGTACAAAACCGTGCAAGTCACTAAGCTGGTAACACCGGCCTCTGAGAAGCGGATCCCGATCCCTGCTCAGTACCAGACCGTAACCAAGCAGAGCAAGGTCTCCGAAGATCATATGGCGTGGCAGGAGATTCTCTGTGAAACCAATATGACCCGCGGGAAGGTCAGCGATATCCAACGCGCACTTGCTGCTGCTGGTTTTAACCCCGGTCCGATTGATGGCGTGATTGGTCAACAGACCATGGCCGCTGTCAACGCCTTTCAAGAGGATCGTAAGCTGACCGTTGCCAAGTACTTGACCATCGACACTGTCAAAGCCTTAGGTGTTAATCTCTAATCTCTTGATGGTGCAATTATCGTCTACAAGCCTGAACCGGGGTTCTCCCCGGTTTTTTTTGATCCGTTCGGACCGGACCGGCACGCAGCGTATGTCAGATAAGGCAAAAACAAGATTGCGCTCTCGTCCTGATGGATCCTCTTGGCTGACTTGGCAGCCTGTCGGGCTATCAACAGACTGGTTGCTAGTGGTCTTTAAGTGAGATAAATGCAGGTGGCTGTCTTCTGTTGTTTGTTCATTGGCACCTGGACTGGTATAAAAATTGGTCAAATCACAAACAAGAGCCCCACGGAAATCCGCAGGGCTCTTGTTTGTGATAATCAATGGTGCAAATTACTTAAATTTTGCGCACATTAGACGACTGGGGACCTTTCTGGCCCTCAGTAACATCAAAACTCACCCGGTCTCCCTCGGCGAGAGATTTAAAACCATCACCTTGGACCTCGGAAAAATGGACAAACACATCTGGCCCATTGTCCTGCTCGATAAAGCCAAAACCCTTCGCATCGTTGAACCACTTCACTGTACCTTCTGCCATTTACTCCTCCATCTTTCCCTATGGGAACATTGTTGTTGTGTAAATTTCGATCGCTTGAAGAAGAAAGTCACGCTGCTCAAGTGGGCTCGCTTGCCATGAATCGTGCTGACTCCACGTTGAGCTGATGGCGATGGAAAATACACAAATATTGTAACTTGAGTAATATTAACAGTATATTTGTGGAAAGCAAAAAAAAATCCCGATTTCAGGAGATGATTCCTGCTTTTATGAACACATCTCTAGCTTCAGAGGACTTTTTTAGGACAGGGTGCCGGGAAGTGTTTTAAGATGGAGAACAACTCGCAAATCTCAAAGGATCCTCTGTTTGCATGGTGAGATCCCGTCTGAGGTGCGAGGCAACAGGGTGCTCAATTCGCAGCGTTACTTTTTTTGGGCTATAATAGATCTTAACGTGTCCTTCGGGGGGCATGCTTTTTAGATGTTTGTTTGGGATACGTCCCTCTTTTTCGAAATGGAGACCTTATGTCTAAGCTCAACATAGACGCAGGCATGCCCATCGCTCTGACTCTTGAGCCGGGAACTTACCACCGCTGTACCTGCGGCAAGTCGCAGAATCTGCCTTTCTGTGATGAATCACATAGTGGCACGGGCCAGCTGCCGATTGCATTTACGATTAAGAGGCGGCAAAAGGTGCATCTCTGCAGTTGTGGCTTGACCGCGGACCAACCTTATTGTGATGGGAGCTGCGGAGTGTCACTGGCTGGTCGCGAGTAAAAATATGCCTGCTGTCTGGCTTGCTCTTTGTGCCTCTCTCCAGTAGAATCTTCGCATTATGTCAATTCATTCAGGCCAATGGAAACCCGCCGAGTTAAACTCTCTTGTCTCTGACGTGATTGAGGCGGTGGAAAGTGGCGAAATAGACTCTGCTTTTGACAATATTGAAATGATCTCAGGAAATCTAACGTCGTCCAAAAATGCCCGTAATCTCACAAAGAATTATCTGATGGCTTGTCTCCAGGCGGGAATCCACGGCATTTCTGAAGCGGCCGGTGAAACGGCGTTGGGGCTGGTCAATGCTTACCGGATGATGAACGCTGAGATGCCCCTTGATAAGCTCCCAGACGGCTTCAAGGTGTTTGCCATCAAGTTGCATCGTGAAGGCGGCAACCCGGATGTTGAAATCTATATCAAGGACGGCGACAAAGTGCTTTATGGAGAGAAAGTTATGCCCCGGGGAGTCTTGACGGAAAATTTTCTAATATTAACCGGTTCCACCCTTTTGTGACGTCACCTTGTAATTTCGTGAAAAAATCTCTCTCAAATCTTGTCTATTCGAGCGAGCATGGCCGCATCTGTCCGGTATGCAGCAAACCGGTCGCTGACTGCGTCTGTCGCACCGCACGCTCTTCTGTGCTTCCCGGCGATGGCGTCGTGCGCGTCGGTCGAGAGACCAAGGGGCGCAAAGGCAAGGGCATGACCCTGATCAGTGGAGTCCCTTTGCCACCGGAAGAGCTTAAAAAACTGGCCCAAGAGCTCAAGAAGAAATGCGGCACGGGCGGTACTCTGAAAGATGGTGTGATCGAGATTCAGGGTGATCACCGTGACGGATTGATCGATTTGCTTAAGGCTAAAGGCTGGACGGTCAAGCGAAGTGGCGGTTAAGCATGAATCTGACAGAAGGAGAATCCTCGATGAAAATATGGGTTGATGCCGACGCCTGCCCCAAGGTGATAAAAGAGATCCTGTTCAGGGCGGCTGACCGAAAAAAGGTGCATCTTACCTTGGTGGCGAATCAGCCGATGCGCGCTCCTGCCTCGCCCTACATCAACTCAATGGTGGTCGGCTCCGGGTTCGATGTGGCGGATGACAAAATTGTCGAGCTGCTTAACCCTGGAGACCTGGTTATCACCGCTGATATCCCTCTGGCTGCGGCTGCTATCAAAAAAGAGGGGCATGCGCTTAACCCTCGGGGTGAGTTTTACACGCCGGACAATATTCAGGAGCGTCTCGCAGTTCGCAACATGTTGGATGAACTCCGAGGCTGCGGGGTGGACACCGGAGGCCCTGACGCCTTCAACCTTGGCGACAGGCAAGCCTTCGCCAATCAACTTGACAAGTTCCTGGCCCGAATATAACGAGCTTAAAACAAGGTTCGTCAATGTTTATAACCTTGCCCGCGCAGTGGGTTCGAGCAAGGCAATGTTGCATTGGTCTCATTCCCAAAATGCACTCATCGTATCTGCCCTCTAAGTCCTGAGGCGTAGCTACTATTTTTGCGTGGGAAACCGAAAAGGAAAGGCTTCTCAGGATGGCGAGTTCATCAAAGAAGGTCATTTATGCGGCATTAATCGGCAACGCTTTGGTGGCCATCACCAAGTTTATTGCCGCGACTCTCACGGGTAGTTCCGCGATGCTCTCTGAGGGGATTCATTCGGTGGTCGATACCGGCAACCAGGTACTCCTGTTGCTCGGTTTGCACCGGGCCAAAAAGCCTGCGAGTGACCGTTTTCCCTTTGGACATGGCAAGGAAGTCTACTTCTGGAGTTTTGTCGTTGCCATATTGATCTTCGCGGTTGGTGCCGGAGTCTCGCTGTATGAGGGGATTTCTCATTTACGCCACCCGACTCCGATTGAAAGCCCATATATAAACTACATTGTGCTAACCCTGGCGATTCTCTTTGAGGGGGCCGCTTTCTATTTCGCTTTGACCGAGTTTACACGGGCCAAAGGCAAGTGGGGTTATCTCGAGGCCATTCGTAAAGGCAAAGATCCGACAACTTTTGTCGTTCTGTTTGAAGATTCGGCAGCGCTGATTGGTTTGGTGGTTGCTTTTCTGGGGGTCTTCCTGACCCAGGTGACAGGCAACTTGGCCTTTGACGGGATTGCGTCGATTATTATCGGGCTGATCCTTGGTGGCACCGCGATCTGGCTGGCTTATGAAACCAAGGGGCTGCTGATCGGCGAGAGCGCCAATGTGATGGTGGTTGAGGAGATTCGCCGAATTGTTGGTGCCTACCCGCAGGTTGAGCATGTTAATGAGGTTTTGACCATGCACATGGGACCGCAATATATCCTGGTGAATTTGAGCGTCGACTTTGCTGACCAGGTCTCTGCTTCAGAGATGGAAGTCGCCATCGCCGGTCTGGATCAAAAGATCAAGACCGGCTTCCCCAACGTGAAGCGGGTTTTTATCGAAGCTGAGGCGAGAAGGATTAGCGTCTAACCGGTTACGGTCACAACCTCGGCGAAGGTGGTCTGCCCTTCGAGCAGCTTGCGAATCGCGACCTCGCGTAATGGGACCATGCCATCGGCTTTGGCTGCGGCATAGACTTCGGCCATATCCGTCTTGTCGGTGATGGTTGCCTTCAATTTATCCGTGAATTCAAGAACCTCAAAAATGCCGGTTCGGCCCTTGTAACCGGTTCCGCGACACTCGTCGCAACCTTTCCCTTCCCAAACCGGGTATTCTTTTTCCTCCAGTTTCAAGTACTCAATTTCGTCACTGGTCAAGGCGCGTTCAAACTTGCATTCTGTGCAGATTTTTCGAAGCAGTCGTTGCGCAACGATGCCGACCACGGTCGAGGTGATCAAGAAGGCCGGAATCCCGATGTCGAGGAGTCGGGTGATCGAAGTCGGCGCATCGTTGGTGTGCAGGGTGGAGAGCACCAGGTGACCAGTGAGGGCGGCCTGTACGGCGTTTTCGGCAGTCTCCTGGTCGCGAATTTCACCGATCATGATGATGTCCGGGTCCTGGCGAAGAATGTTCCGTAAGATCGTTGCAAAGGTGACATCAATGGCGGTTTGTACGCCGACCTGGTTAAACTCTTCCATCACCATCTCGATCGGATCTTCTACGGTCAGGATGTTTACTTCTGGTGTTGAAAGGGTTTTTAACGATGAATAAAGTGTTGTCGTTTTGCCACTGCCCGTCGGTCCGGTGACCAGGATGATGCCGTTGGGTTTGTTGATGAACGAGGAGTAGAGCTTGAATTCTCGCTCATCAAAGCCGATCTTTTCCAACTTCTGCATCAGGATTTCCGGGTCAAAAATACGAATGACGATTTTTTCACCGAAGGCAACGGGCAAAGAGGAGACCCGTAGTTCAATGTCTTTGCCCAGATGCTGGGTCTTGATCCGTCCGTCCTGAGGACGACGTTTCTCGGCGACGTCGAGTCGGGCGAGTAGCTTTAGGCGGGAGATGATGGCCGGATGCAGGTTCATCGGCACGGTGTGAATGCCGTGCAGGATCCCATCGACCCGGAGTCGGATCATCGACTTCTCGCGCTTTGGCTCAATATGAATATCGCTGGCCCTCTGATCGAAGGCATACTTAAGAAGAAACTCCACCGCCGAAATAATATGTTGATCGCTACTCTCAATCTCATGGCGACCGCGCATTCTGAACAGCTGCTCCAGGTTGGAGAGCTCGGAGCTGAGTCCCATTTCCCCTTGAGCCGCCTTTACCGAGGCTTGGAAACCGAAAAACTCCTCCAGAATTTTCATGACATCGGTGCGTGAGGCCAGAATTGTCTTGACCTGGATGCCGAGGGCCTGTTGCAGGTCTTCGATTGGTCTTTTGTTGAACGGGTCAGCCAGCGCAACGGTGACGATGCCATCCTTGAGGCCAATCGGTACGACCAGGTTTTTAAGGGCAAAGGCCCGGGGGATCTGGTCAGTCACCGTGTCGAGCTCAAGCTTGAGCGGGTCGATCTTGATGTACTCCATGCCCGCGGCCTTGGCGATCATCTCGGTAATGAGGTCTTCCGATAACTTCTTGTTGCTGGCCGGGATTTCCAGGTTGAAAGAGCCGATTACCTGGGCCGGAGAGGCCACTTCGGCCAGATACCCGTCTTTCTGCGCATATCCCGGTAGGAGGTGAGCGTTCAGGCGTTCTGCCTGGACTTTGCCATGCTTTATGATGATATCGAACTGCTCATCACTAATCGTCTCCATCTTGCGCAACAGCTTGGCAATGTCCTTGATAGTCAGGCTCTGTTTGGAGGGTTTTTTGTTGGATATTTGATTATGCTTTTTGTGTGAATGTGACATTTTGGCCTTCCGGGACGTTTAGATATTGATTGTGGCGTTAATCGCTGGGACAGCCTTTCCCTCATGAATAGACAGTTTTAACGAAAGTTACACTTTATCATAGACCACCGTTTGGATTATATATCTCTTCAGGCTTTTATTTTAGTCTGATATGTGTGAAATTACATCAAGTTTGTATCTTTAGAAGTCGGAACATCCCGAAGGGTAAATACATGTCTGCTGTTGATGAACTGGTTGCAAAATATCAGGAACTTCTCGGCCAGGAAATTCATGTCGGGCCATGGTTGGAGATTGATCAGCAAAGGATTGACGCTTTTGCCAAGGTGACCGGTGATGAGCAGTGGGTTCATATTGATGCACAACGGGCGGCGCAGGAATCACCCTATGGCACCACTATCGCGCATGGATTTCTGACTCTTTCGTTGTTGCCGTATCTGACTCAGAGTAACCACCCGGATTTTTTCTCAGACAATTATCCTGGAATGCGCTTGCGGGTTAATTATGGCCTCAATAAGGTTCGTTTCCCGGCGCCGGTTCTCTGTGGCGCGAAAATTCGTGCCCGAACTACGGTGAAATCCGTAGAAGCCGTTCGCAATGGTGTCCAAATCATTTATGCTTTGACCGTAGAGATAGAAGGCGTAGGGAAACCGGCTTGTGTTGTCGAGCAGGTTCTTCAGCTTTATTTGTAACCATAGGATATGACGTGTTGTCGTGTGCTGTTTCCAATGTCAGGGAGTTTTGTGATGCCGAATG
This sequence comes from Desulfuromonadales bacterium, assembly GCA_030145195.1. Taxonomy (GTDB): domain Bacteria; phylum Desulfobacterota; class Desulfuromonadia; order Desulfuromonadales; family BM103; genus JAQYVY01. Next base: position 10,778 of record JAQYVY010000038.1, read on the forward strand.
ATCTAGGTAAGTTTTCGTTGTCAGCCGATAAGGCTGTGCTGGTGGTTATTGACATTCAGGAACGACTGGTTCCAGCCATGCCGCAGGATGTTTATCTGCGGATGCGTGCGAGTGTCGATATGTTGGTCAAGGGTGCTAACCTTTTGGGTGTGCCGGTCGTGACGACGGAACAATACCCTCAAGGCATTGGTCACACGGTTTCTGAGCTTGCTCACGCCTGTGAGGGCACGGTCATAGAAAAGGTCAGTTTCGGTTGCTGTGGAGAACCTGCGTTCCTTGATGCTTTAAAAAAACTGGGCCGCAGCCAAGTGGTTGTCACCGGCATGGAGGCTCACGTCTGCGTCTACCAGACGGTGCTCGGTTTGCTCGGTGATGGTTATAATATTCATCTGGTTCGCGATGCGATCTGTTCGCGTAATAAAATGGATTATCTGACTGGGGTAGAAAACTCCTCGCGAGCCGGAGCAGTCATTGCCACCGCCGAAATGGTTTTGTTCCAAATGCTTAAAGAATCGACCCACGAGCAGTTCCGTGCGGTCTCAAAGCTGGTTAAAGCAAGAGGCTAAGTCTATGGCACGTAAAGTTTTTGTCGCGGCTACTGGCCAGAACAGTGGTAAGACGACAACCAGCCTTTCGCTGATGTACATGGCGCGCAAAAAGTATAAGAAGGTTGGTTTCATCAAGCCCCTCGGGCCTAAGCCTGCGGTCGCTGAAAATGGTATGGTCGCCGACAAGGATGCGGCGTTGATGGCCGAAGTGTTCGGTCTTGAAGACGATTTGCACCTGATGTCGCCGGTTGTGCTGTTGCCCGGTGACACCCAGAGAGTGCTGGATGGCAAGATTTCGGGGGCGGATCTTCAAAAAAAGATGGTCGATGCCATTACTGAACTGGACCGCAAAAACGATTTCTTGATCATTGAGGGGGCCGGGCATACCGGCGTCGGTTCGATCATTGGTCTTTCCAATGCGCGGGTGGCTAAGTTGGCAGATGCTCCTGTGGTCATGGTAACCGGGGGTGGCGTTGGCAACGTGGTTGATGAGGTTTTCATGAACCTGGCGTTGTTTGAGAAGGCGGGGGCGGATGTGCGCGCCATCCTGACCAACAAAATTATGCCGGATAAGCGTGAAAAGATTCTACGCTACCTGACGCTGGCCTTTCAGCACGAACCATTCAAGGTCCTGGGCGGTTTCAACTATCAGCCGATTCTGGCCAACCCGACCTTACTCCGTATCAGTCAGACCCTTGACCTCGAACTGATGGGCAACCCGGACACTGATAATCAGATTGTTCATCACGTGCAGATTGGTGCTGCCGCAACTCAGCGCGTGACTGAACTGCTCAAGGAATCATCGCTGGTGATCGTCACCAGCAGTCGCGATGAATTACTCGTCACGCTGGCTAATATCTATCAGATTCCAGAATATCGGCCGCTGTTGACAGGGTTGGTGATCCCAGGCATTGCTGCTATCAGCGCCATTACTCAAAAGATTCTTGATCGTAGCGGGATCCCTTATATGCGTACCAACCGTACGACTGCTGATGTCTTTAATACCATCAATGACGATGTCTCCAAACTGAATGCCCGAGACACCCAGAAAATTGACTTGGTTATGGAACTGGCCGACAAACGGTTCGATTTCGAAGCCATTGATACACTGCTTTCCTGAATGAGCTTCGGAGTGTAAACTGTGGTTTTCAAAAATAGTGATACTACAATAATGAATTCCAGTTTTGTCGCAGATATTGCTCGTTTTGAATTGTCTGAATTTTAGGGAGAACTTATGCAGATAGCACTGATCGGAATTGGCAAGATAGCAAACTACCAGATGCAGGCGATTACCCACACCGAAGGGATCAAGCTGGTTGATGCGCATGACCTAGATTCCAACAAGGCCGAGGAGTTGCCAGGTAGCGTACAGTTCCACAATAACCTGGATAAGATGCTCAAAAAGTCGAATGCCGATGCTTTCCTGGTTTCGACTCCGACTTCGACGCATTTTGAGATTGCCATGCAAGTGATTGAATCGGACCGCATCGCGATTGTCGAAAAGCCACTCTGTACCAGCCAGTCGGAAATGGATGCCCTGTTGACGGCGGCCCGAACGCGCAAACTTCCACTTTATACAGCGTTTCACCCGGCCTATGGTCGCGAGGTGGATTGGTGGCGCGAGCAGATCGATGCGCAGAACTTCGAGTTGGGAGCACTTTTAGGCTTTGAATCGTGTTTCGCTGACCCTTATTACATTGACGGCAAGTTGACCCTGGGAGCTGTCGGCAAGGCCGGAGCCTGGACCGACAGTGGTGCCAGTGGGTTGAGTGCGCTGGCTCGGCTGGTTGATCCCGAAAGCATGAGCCTTGTGGATGGTCGGATGACGGTTATTCCATCACTGAACTGCGCCCAGGTTCAGGGCTTGGGTATCTACCGCTTCGTTGAGAATAATCGTATGGTTTACGGAATGGTCGACACCAACTGGACTCTTGGTAAAAACTATAAGACGACCCGCCTCCGTTACGAGAACGGTATTGTCGAGCTCGATCATGCCAAAGAAGCTGCACATCTGGTGCTGGAAGGGCAGGAGGCACTGATTTTTAACCTTGCAACGGACAAGCCGCGTTTGGTGAATCATTATTGCGGAGTTTTCGCAGATTTGACGGCGATGTATGCTAAAGGGGAAGATAATACAAGGCTTTCCGAGGCGTTGCATCATCTGCTTTTCGATGCGTTGAATTGTTAGGGGGTGTGCGGGGTGAAAAGGTGCTGAGTGTCCCCGTTGCCATCAACTCTGATTTAATAATTTGAAGCGTGCGGTTCGCCGCACAAGTGTAAGGCCCGCCTCTTTTTGCGCGGGCCTTGCTTTTACCTATCATCTTACCCTAATCACGGGCTATTCCGGTGATCCGAAACCACCGGTTCGTTGAAAAACCATCTGATTGATCGGGCGTATTATCGATAGGCAGAACCTCCTTGTCAGGGTTAGCGTTCTCAGCAGTACTGCTTAAACCCAACTATATCGGTTCTTCTTGAAAATGCACCATCTGGCTTCACTTTATCCCTCCCAAAGTCTCACCTGTTGACATCTTCACGATATGCGGTCAAATGATAATAGACGTTTGTGCCTCTTTCTTTGCTAAGTGTAGATGGCCCCAGAGCAATAATGCCATCGAAGCAGGTTGCCTTATGGGTTTAAAAAAGTGCCCCATAATTAGAACTCCCAATTATCGAGAACTTTATCTACGGACCCCAATGATGATGCATTCTCTTGATCTCAATGGGCGGATTATAGCTGTTAGTGACTTCTGGCTGGAAACTCTAGGGTATTTGACGGAAGAAGTCCTCGGCCATAAATTGACTGATTTCTTTACGGAAGAATCACGTCAGTTGGCTGAAAAAACGGTACTACCCAAATTTTTTGAAGTCGGTTCGGTCCGCGATGTTCCCTACCAAATGGTTAAAAAAGACGGCAGCCTGATTGATGTTCTGATCTCCGCCTGTTCCGAGTGTGACGAGCAAGGTGGAATAATCTGTAGCCTGGCTGGTGTCGTCGATGTGACCGAGCTCAAGAAGGCTGAGGCCGAGGCCATGAGACTGGCTCATTACGATACTCTGACTGGTCAGCCGAACCGTTTTCTGCTTCAGGATCGGCTGGGACATGCCTTGGAGCATGCTCATCGCGAGGGTGAAACGGTGGGGGTTTTGTTTATTGACCTCGATCACTTCAAGTGGGTTAACGATACCCTTGGTCATGCTTTTGGTGATCAACTATTGAAAATGGTCGCGGGTCGTTTGCAAAATTGTGCTCGTAAGGGGGATACGGTTGCCCGTCTTGGCGGCGATGAATTTGTTGTTGTCCTGTGTGATTCCAATTCGCAGGAGGATCCGTCGCATTTTGCAAAACGTTTTCTCGATGCGCTGGCCCAACCGATTCATTTGGAGGGGAAGGAAATTCACAACTCCGGTAGTATTGGCATTGCCATTTATCCCATGGATGGTCGAGATGTCGATACCTTGTTGCGCAATGCCGACATCGCCATGTACGCTGCCAAGGAATCGGGACGCAACAACTACCAGTTTTATTCATCGGAAATGAATGCCCTGTCCATCGATAAAATGAATATGGAGAGTAATCTTCGCCGTGCACTCAAGAATGAAGAGTTCTTTCTTGAATTTCAGCCGCAGCTTGATCTGTCCGGTGCTGGAATTGTTGGTTTCGAAGCGTTGATTCGCTGGCAGGACCCGGTTGCAGGGCGAATCATGCCTAAGGATTTTATCCCCCTTGCCGAAGAGAGCGGCTTGATCTGTCAGATTGGAGAATGGGTCCTCAGGACGGCCTGCAGGCAGGCACAAGACTGGCGTAAATCCGGACAACCACCTGTGCGAATCGCCGTCAATGTGTCAGGCAAACAGTTTCGGCAACACGATTTCATGGATATGCTCGAGGAGGTTCTCAATGATACCGGGTTTAATGCCAGCGACCTGGAGATTGAACTGACGGAGAGCGTCGTTATGGATAATATAGAAGGCAGTGTTGGGACTCTGACCGATCTCAAAATGCGCGACATCCATCTCGCCATCGACGATTTTGGCACGGGGCACTCGTCATTGACTTACCTCAAACACTTTCCGTTTGATCGTCTGAAAATTGCCCAGGAATTTGTGCGCGACATCCCTGATGATCCAGAGGATATGGCAATTGTTCAGGCTATTGTGGCGATGGCAAAGAGCTTAAAGCTGGGGGTGATTGCCGAAGGCGTCGAGAATAAAGCACAACTCGATTTTCTGCGCTCCAGACGCTGCAATGAGATGCAAGGTTTTTACTTCTCCCCGCCGTTGCCTGCAGATATCCTTGCTGAGCGCTTTGAGGATGGTTGGCTGCAACGGAGGCTCTGCCCCTTTTCTGGATGGAGAAGAGGCCCCGATGCTGTTGCGGTGTCAAACTGACGCGTGAATCGGTGGAAGCTCTACAGTTCCTCTACCTCCAGGCCTGCTCCTTGCCACGCTTCATAGCCACCCTCTAATGCCCAAACGCGAACGAACCCCTGTGCTTTGAGTATTTGCGCCAAACTGGCGCTTGAGGCCTCATTCGGTCAGGTGCAATAGGTCACAATGGCCGTGTTGGTCGGATACTTGCCTGCAAAGTCGGCCAACTCTCGGTTGTTGGTCAGACGAAGAGCTCCCGGAATCTTGTTGGTTGCCTTTGTCCAATGACCACTGTTCCGGGTATCGATGAAGAGAGGTTCCTCTCCCCCGGACATCATGGCTTGTAGCTCTTCAATGGAGATTCGTGCGGCCTGCTCGTTGCTCGCAGCATAACTGTTGGTCGCGTTTGCACCGCTGAGGAGAAAGCCTGCGACCAGCAGGAATAAAAACAAGTGGATTCTGATGTTGCGCATAAATGACCTCCGGGCCTTTTAGGATTTCAGCTTTCGAGGCTGATTATAACATTAAATTAAATCCCGTGCTTTTAACTGTGGTTTGGGGTTGTTGTGAGCTACAAACTCAAAGATAAAGGGACAGACGGTTGTGTCTGTCCCCTTGCAATCGTTGCTGTTGAAAACCTTTTATCTTAAGACCGTAATATCCACATTGAGGTCTTCTGCGACCGCAGTAAGCCCTTGGTCAATCTGTTCCAATGTCATTTCGGCGGGGACCTGAATATGGATGTCCATGAGGTAAAGGTCTGTGCCGCTTTCAGGGGAGGCCTTGGCCATCGATTTTAGATCGACAATATTCAGGCTGTGGTCGGCAAGAAATTGACTGATCTTGTAGACGATGCCTGCCTGATCCAAGCCCTCGACATGGAGAGTGTAGTTGCTCAGGCCGTTTTGCGGAAGTTCCTGTCGTTCCTTGAGTGGACGAACAAAAGCCGAAATCCCCTGGTTGCTCTCCAGTTGTCGACATGCTGCACTCAGTTGTTCGTTGATATCTTTGCCGGTGAATGAAAAAAGCAGGTTGAGGGCGAATTCATCAGCCAGCATGGACATGGTGGTGTCTTCAAGGTTGCAGCCGTTCTCGTATAATACTTTGGTCACCTCAGCGACAATACCTGGTCTGTCTTTGCCGAAAGCGGTCATGATAAAACGATTCTGCATCAGTTCCTCCATAGTTGTCTTCTGTTGTTTTTCACGTAAAGAGTCACGTTAAAGAGTTAGGTATCTTCTCATTTTCCAGTTTTGACTTCAATCCTTTACCCTTTTAAACTTAAAGACTTGGAAGAAAGGGCTCATTCCCGCTAAGGAGGCCGCGGTTTATGGTAATCTTTTTTTGATAGATAGTTTATGCTGATGCAATTCAAACAATATTCAAGGAGTCAAGGTTATGACAGATCAAAATGAAAATAATAAAGATCAGGAAGACGTCGGTTTATATGAAAAAATTGCTTCACGAACAGCGGACCTGTTTGAAGAGGGCCGCAAAACCTTTGATGAAGCGTTGAAAAAGGCCAAAGAGGAAATTTCATCGGCCGGTGACTATTCAAGGGAGCAAGCAGACAAAATCGGTGAATATGTTCGTCGTGATTTGAAGGCGAATGCCAATAAAGCTAAGGATGCCTTTATCAAGGCTGTTGAACCGCAACGTTTGGCCGTCGGTGCACAAAGCGCCTTTTCAAGGATCCTGAGCAGTGCCGCCGGGACTCTGACCGACCTGGCAGAGAAGTCCGAAAAACTTCTTGAACACAAGACGGGTGAGCTGACCAGCCCCGGGACCCTGACCTGCAAAAATTGCGACGCCGAGATGCACCTGACAAAAACAGTGCGCATTCCGCCCTGTCCGAAATGTCATAAAACTATTTTCCGTAAGTCTTATTGATGAATTTCATTGAATGGATGCCAGCTGAAAGGGTGACAAGATGTCAATAGAATGGTATCCGGGGCATATGGCCAAGGCCAAGCGACAAGTTATTGAAGCCATGCCGATAATTGATGTGGTCGTCGAGGTGATTGATGCACGGCTGCCCTTGTCCAGCGCTAACCCGATGTTAGAGAAATTGCGTGGTGTTAAACCGTGCATCAAGGTTCTGAACAAAAACGATCTTGCCGATCCGCTTGTGACCAAAGCCTGGGTCGAATACTTTGAACGACAAGACAATGTGCGCGCGATTCCTTTGGAGGCGAAACATCGTAAAGAGGCGGGGCAGGTTCCTCAGCTTTGTCGCCGTCTGGCACCTACTCGCGGCGTTCCGGGTAAAACGCTACGAGTTATGGTGATTGGCATACCGAATGTGGGCAAGTCGACCCTTATTAACACTCTGGCGGGAAAGAAGATGGCACGGGTTGGTGATCGTCCAGCAATTACGACCTGCCCGCAACAGATTGATCTGCGCAATGGTATCCATCTAGCCGATACCCCAGGTCTGCTCTGGCCTGATATCCGAAACCAGAATAATGCTTACCGCTTGGCGGTTAGCGGCGCTATTGGTGAGAGCGCGATGGATTATCACGATGTGGCACTGTTTGCCGCTGATTATCTGCTGAAGCGTTATGCCGGGCGATTGACCAACCGTTATAAGATTGAGGAACTGCCGGACAATGCAACGGCTCTGATTGAGGAGATTGGACGTCGGCGTGGTTGCCTGGCCGCTGGCGGTGTGGTTGATCGACAACGGGCCGCGGAGCTTCTGTTGCGTGAACTGCGTGCTGGCTTGCTCGGTCGAATTAGCTTGGAGGAGCCGGGTCAGGACGTAATGGAGGCTCTTGCAGCAGGAGAGTGACCTGATTCTGTTGCGAGGCTCTCAGGGTTTTTTTATGAGCAGGTGGAGGATCAGGTAGAACACAATCAAGCCGATGGCGTAGCCGTAAGAGGGAACACCCTTGGCGAAGTTGATGAAAGCATAGAAAACGTTTTGTGCGTGTTCGCTGAGGGAGATGTTCAAGAGGGCACCATACTCGAACATTCAGTTCCTCCTGTACAAAAAGGTCGTTCCCCATGATTTTGCGAAATTGTAAGTCAACAAAGGGGTGACCCTTAAGTCAACGCAGGTTCATGTTGAGTTCTACCGCTTTTTATTCTCAGAATAAATCTATCGTGTCGCAACATGATTGCAAGTAATATTCGAAACAAGTCGTCAACCTTTCGGTAAATTGTAGGCTTGTTCTTTTTTGGCGCCGTTACGCCGCCATGGACAACGCCGGGTGACGTGTACGAATTGTCCTTAACCAATGCAAAAAGTCGAGCAGCGAGCAGTTGACGGTGCCAGCCCTGTCGAGGTTGATTAGCGGCCCGGCACCGGCAATGGCCTGAGTCACGGCATTTTGCAGCAGCCCATGCATTCGGCCCGGTTGTGACTTTTCTCCTGTCATAACCAGCGAGTGAGAAGGTTCTGACCTGCCGGTTTGCTCCAATAAGGTGTTGGCCAAATAGGTCAACCATCCGGCCAGCGACTGCTTGTCGGCAGCTTCCATCCATGCGCGCACATCGTAGGCCTGCTGCTGGACGTGAAGGGGCTTATGCTCAGGCAAATACTTACTGCAGAGAACGTCAATTGCGGTCTGATGGTGACCTTCACGAACAAGCTCGGCAAGATCCTGAAGGCGAACCTTGTCTGCTGCCTCGGATGGCTTTAGTTCCGGGGACAAGAAACAGTTTGCGGTAAACCGGTGGGCGTGATGTTCGTTCATCTCGAGCGCCAAATGGCCTGCAGTGGATGATGCGACCACTACGGCCCGACCGATGCCGAGATAATTCATCAGCGTGATGATATCGTCAATGTGCGTATGGATAGAGAAGGGTTTACCTCCTGATGGGGTTTCGCCAAAGCCGCGCAAATCTGGTGCGATGACGCGATACCCGTTTTCAGCCAAAGCTTCCAGCTGTGGATGCCACATTCTGCGGTTAAAGGGGAAACCGTGAAGCAAGAGTACTGCCGGTCCATTACCCCTGTCGTCGTAAGTCATGTGAATGTTGTTTACAAAAGCCTTCATATTCTAGCCTCCCGCTGGTTGTGTGTTTTTGTTGTTTGTTTTGTAGCTTATTAAGGCAATTTGTATACCATCGTTCTATGTTTGTTTTTTTGTCGTGAATAAGAAGTAAATATAGACACTTACCGTTGAAGAGCGGGCGTCTTCAAAGGCTTGCACATTTGACGGGTTTTGCATTTATGCAAAACATGATTATAATATTTTTGCATTAATGCAAAAAAACATCAGGGCCGAAAGCCTTCCAATTGTGTGTAGAGAGCCGTATTTTTTAATCATGACGAATATTCCAGAATTTATGTCAGCTCCTTATATCTACCATCCGACATCATGTTTCGATGACAAGTTGGACAAGATCAAAAAACAGGATCCGCCCGGTCATAAACGGATCCTTAAGGTTGTTGTCCGCCTGTTGCATAATCCCACTGAAGCCGATGGACGGATGCATGGGCTGCATCACAGTCGTTTCAAGAAATATGTCGGGCGAGGCGATTATCGCTTGATTTACGAATGGTGTGCGGAATGCCGCAAGTCAAGCCGTAAACTTGAAGATCGTTGTGACAAATGTGATGAGATTGCAGATAATAGCGTGATTTTTTTTGATGTATACCATAAGAATCAAAAGCTGAAGCCTGGATGTTAGTTCTGCTGATTGAGTTTTTTTGCTGCGATAGTTGTGCTGCTTTTTTGATGTTCCTCAAGTGAGTTTTATCCGAAACCTCTGGTAGGCTCTCTGTTAAAACCTTTTCTGTCCTATGTTGATAACTTTAACCGCTGAATTGACCGACTGTAGAAATGCCAGTAGTGGTCCTTCTTGTTGTTGAGACAGTAACCCGTACAGCAATTCTCTCGTTGTAGCCCAGAGGCCGAAGTAAGTTTAGTCAATAAGGCTCTAGAAGAGAGGTGTCGTGTTATCTATTGGCCGGGAATTGTCACGACAGGTCTGTCGTATTGGTTTAGCTAATTCATCATCGCTGGCGTGAAATTATTTAAGTTGAACCAAGGTTAGAAGTGGTTTAATGTTTAAAGTATTAGTTTGTTGCTGAGCGACTTTTCTAAATATGGTTCCCCCATAATCAGATGGAGATTGTCATGTTCGAACGAATTAAATTGTTTGCTCTGCTTGGTGTTGTGCTCTTGCTGCCCTTATTTGCAGATTATGCTGTGGCAGCGAACCAATATCTTGATGTCGACGCTGCTACTGTCAAAAAGATGATAGAAACAGAAGACGTTTTGGTGGTTTTCCCATTAAGCCCGATTGAGTTTAACGATCTGCATATTAAAGGTTCAGTGAATATTCCGATGGAACGTCTTTCTGCGGAACTGCCAATGGATAAAACCCGGAAACTGGTTTTTTACTGTCTCGGAGTGAAGTGTGTTGCGTCATGGCGGGCTGCCGAAAAAGCGGTTGAGCTGGGCTACAAAAAAGTTTATGCCTTCCGCGAAGGCTTGCCAGCCTGGGTCGCTGCCGGGTATCCGACCGTATCCCTCGGGAAATTGCCAGACTTTCCGGTCAATACTATTTCAACCGAGGAATTGGCTACCAGCCTTGAGTCCGATAATTTTACTCTGGTCGATATTAACCTTGAAGAGGATGCCCAAAAGTTCTGGATTAGTCATCCGCAAAGGATTCACATCCCTCTCAATGAACTGCATCTGCAATGTGATCAGCTTGACAAGTCACATCGAATCGCCGTGATGTGCCTTAAAGGCAAGCGTTCACCAACGGCGGTTCGCTACCTTAAGAGCAAAGGTTTTGATGATGTTGTGTCTGTTGATGGCGGCATCCAGAAGTGGCTTCTAGAGGGTCGCCCGGTTAAACAGGGCGGCTAATCTGACCCATACAAGATCCTTGTCCTGTTGCCTGTGACCTGGTGACAGCTCTATTTAAGCCCGTCCGAATCTGGATGGGCTTTTTTGCGTCCAATCAGCCTGTTTTGAGGCTGAACCTTCGCAAATACCGCGAAAAGGTATAAAGCATTTAACGCAAAGTTATTTTAGACTCTATAATGCTACCCATAGCTACGGAGGTTCCTGTGAAGCAGACAATTTGTTTGAACAGATATCGGCGGCTGTTGTTGCTGTCCGTGGTCGTTATGCTTTTATCGGTAACGGGGTGCGCGAAAAAAATCCTCCTGCAAGCGGAAGATGTCGTCGACAAAGCTTGGTTGAGGCCTTTGGTTGGTGGTTTTGACGGCTTTGTCCCGGTGGCAGACGGCCGTTTGCTGATGGTTAATCATCCTGCCATGAAGGGAGAGCGGTGGGCCTTGCAGGAAGACCAATTGCTACTCTGGACTGACTCGAAACGTTCTGCCGAAGCGCAGTCGCTTGCATACCGTGCTCGTCTCGATGGCGACGACCTTGTGCTGCTGACGTCCGAGGGCAACGATACTCTGGTTTACACTTCAATGAAAACGGCGGAGCCGCTCAATGGCGTCCCTTATTTTCCCTTTTATCTGAAAAATCCGCGAGTTTCAAAATTGCCCATAAGTCAGGAATCAATTTACCTGCAATTCAATATCGAGGAAAAATCGGTGCGGGGCTTCGGTGGTGTGAACAATTTTCAAAGTCAATACCAGCGCTTCGGATCTATCGGTTTTAAGTCCGAACCTGTGATGTCAACGATGATGTCTGGGCCAGGGATGGATTGTGAAATGCTGCTTTTGTCTTGTCTCAATCATGCTGACACTGTCATCTCGCTGGAGAACTTCCTGTTTTTCTACCAGGGGAAAGAGCTGCTTGGTTCGTTTCGAGCTGAATAGAACCTATTCCTCTGTGAGCAAAGTTAAAATCACTTCGACCGTAGCGGGCGGTTTGGGCTTGGTTACGGCCGCACAATGCCAAAGTGGAATGGCCGTAAATCTCGAAATGCTGCTGATTGTTGGCTGTGGGATTCAGCCATGAATTATGTTATAGTTCCGCAGTACTTTTTACCATTAGACATTGAAAGAAGTTTTAACGCAGAGCCGCAAAGAACGTAGAGGAAATAACTCCTTTTGTGTCGTTAACTCTGGCGTATCCGCGTCTTTACATTAATGTTTCGCTTAAACTGTTTTTGCCTTTGTTCTGGCTGAAAAGATCTTATCTCCTCATTTGTTGACAAGGTGGTTTTGATGCATACGCCAACCGTTATTTTTGCTCATGGTCGGGAAAGTGGCCCTTGGGGTACCAAGATCAGGGCCCTCTCTAAAATCGCCGAAAAACATGGCTGCAAGGTAATCAGTCGCGATGACCACGGTAATTTTGATCCTGAACTGAGGGTTTCCCGTCTGATCGAAGAGGTTGAATCTGTTGAGGGGACGGTGATCCTGGTTGGCTCAAGTATGGGTGGTTATGTTGCCACCGTTGCCTCACAGGTGGTGCGGCCTGCCGGTCTGTTTTTGATGGCTCCGGCCTTTGGTCTGCCTGGTTACGAGAAGCAGGATCCTCAGCCCATCGCTCGTGAGCTAACGATTGTTCATGGCTGGGATGATGATCTTGTCCCGTTCGATGCGGTTCTCAACTTTGCTCGCAAACATGAGGCAATGATGCATCTGGTCCCGGCACGACACGCACTTCTTGAACAGGTCAGTTGGCTGGCTCAGATTTTTGATCTGTTTTTGGGACGTTGTCTTGATAACGCCGGTCTTAACTTGAAAAACCGCCTGCTGGCGTCATTCTAGACGATGGCTACCAGGGAGAGATTGGATAAACTGCTGGTGCTTCGCCAGTTGGCCGGCTCCAGAGAACGGGCCAGAGCGCTGATTCTTGCGGGTAGGGTGTTGGTTAATGACCAACTCGTGGATAAGGTCGGTACTCAGGTTGATATCGAGGCTGAGATTCGTCTCAAGGGTGAGGATATCCCGTTTGTGTCGCGTGGTGGATTGAAACTTGCCGAGGCGCTCAAGGTCTTTAATGTGCCGGTTGCGGGACGGATCGCCCTCGATGTTGGGGCTTCGACCGGTGGCTTTACTGATTGCCTGCTGCAGAATGGGGCCAGCCAGGTTTTTGCGGTTGATGTCGGTTATGGTCAACTGGCTTGGAAGTTACGTGAGGATCCCCGGGTGATCAACCTCGAACGGACCAATATCAGACATCTAAAGCCGGAGCAGCTTTCGGCGGTCCCTGATCTTGCTGTGATCGACGCCTCCTTTATTTCGTTGGAGAAGGTTCTGCCACCAACCTTGGCTCTGCTGCAACCGCTGAGTGATATCATTGCCCTGATCAAACCGCAGTTTGAGGTTGGAAAAGGACTGGTCGGTAAGGGCGGCGTGGTTCGCGACCCGAAAATGCATGCCGCTGTAGTGGAAAAAATCAAGCAGCAAGCGGGTCAACTTGGCTGTTCTGTTGTCGCCGTTACGGAAAGCCCGGTTCTTGGCCCGAAAGGCAATCGAGAGTTTTTGATTCATTTACGTCTGGAGAGAGCATCATGAGCCATCAGGTTTATTTTCTTGGTGCTGGTCCGGGAGACCCGGAACTTTTAACGCGGCGTGCTGAACGCCTGCTCAGGGAGTGTCCGGTTGTTTACGTGCCGCCTCTCTACGATGTGACCTTCGCCGAGTTGTTGCTTGATAAAGAAGTCCTGGTGCCTTTTGAATTCTATTTCGCAGAGCTGCTTGATCGTATTGAACAGCAATTGTTGCTTGGGCCGGTCGCTTTTCTGGTCCCGGGTGATCTCACCTTCTATTCACCGTTCCAGGCTCTGGTTGATGCCCTTGGCGATAAGGCGATCGTGGTGCCCGGTGTTGGCGCGGCCAACGCGGCTTCGGCGCTATTGAAGAAGACGCTGGACCTGCCGGGAGTCTGCAGTCGAGCCATACTGGCGTCGCCTCGGACCCTTGGTGACGGCCCGGACGCACCGAATATGGGAGATCTGGCGGCGCCGGGGGTTTCTCTCCTGATCTATATGAACAACCTGCCCCTCGCGGAGTTGGTGGCTCAGTTACGGCATGGGTATGGTGCCGACGTGCCGATAGCTCTGGCACACCGGGTGGGACTGCCGGACCAGGAACTGATTGTCGCGACCCTCGATACGATTGTTGCCGAAGTCGGTGACCGCGATTTCTTTAATTTGAATACGCCTGATCGTCGGCCAGCCCTGACCTTGTTGTTGGTCGGCGAAAGCCTCGCCGCAGACGCCGATGGCGCCTGGTGGGACTATCGCCGTGATCATATATGGAAGCCTCAGGACAGTTAGTAATGCGCATAATCTCACCGGTTGACAATCTCGAAGAAGCGCCCATGCTTTTGGCGGCTGGTGCCGACGAACTCTATGGCGGCTTCATTCCACCGGAGTGGGCGCATTACAGTCTTGCTGCCTCACTGAATCAGCGGACTTTCTCTACCGCGCAGATTTCTACGGAACAGGAATTGGCCGGGATTATTGAACTGGTTCATGACCAAAGTAAGAAATTTGCCCTGACTTTGAACGCACCTTACTATACGGATGAACAGCGACCGCTGTTGATTGATTATGTTGACCGCATGGTCAGTCTTGGCATCGACAGTCTGATCCTGGCTGATCCTGGTCTGCTGCGTTGTCTGTGTCGACGGCACCCTCAACTGGAGTATCATGCCAGCACCCTGGCACATCTGGGGAACTCTGGGGCGATTCGATTTTTTGCTGATTTGGGCATACAACGGGTCGTGTTGCCACGTCATCTGAGTGTGACCGATATGGCTGCGATTGCTCGCGAAGTTCCAGACGTTCGTTGTGACGCTTTTCTGTTGGTTGGTAAATGTCCGAATACGGAAGGGTTGTGTACTTTCCATCATTCCAGTCCTGAACGTATTTGGCCCTGTGAAATTCCGTATCGGATCACTCCGGTTGCAGCAGAGCCTTCGCCGCAGCTGAAGACCGCCATAGCTCGACAGCAGAGTTGGTCGTCAACGGATCGGCGCCACGGTTGCGGCCTCTGCGCCATACCAGCCCTGATGAAAGCGGGGCTTTTTGGCCTGAAACTGGTCGGCAGGGGCGCGCCTGCCGCACAAAAGGTTGCGAACCTTTTGCTGACCCGCGATTTTCTGGGCCTGGCGGAAACAGAATGTGACTTCGCCAACTATCGTCAACAGGCCATGGCGGCTCATCAGCGCAGGTTCGGAGCCACATGCCACCAAAACATCTGTTACTATCCCGAGTTTCTTGAGGGGGGAGCGGTATGACATATTTACTGGATGATGCTGAGATAAAGGCTCTGGCACGGGAAGAGAGTGTCCGTGGTACGTTGGTGCAGCTGGCTCTAAATCAGGCCGCCGAAGCTGATGATCAAGAAAGAGAGATTCTGGAGGAGGCTTTGCAGCTGTTGTTGCAACAGTTTCGAGTTATCGAAGGGACTGCACCATGATACTTCGCAGTGTAGAGCTTGAGAACTTTGGTCGATTCCATGCTCAGACGTTTGAGTTCCGGCGCGGCATCAATTTGGTGATTGGCCCGAACGAAGCGGGCAAGTCGACCCTTGCTGAGGCGATTCCAGCAGTCCTCTTTGGTTCAACACGCCTGGAGCGCTTTAAACCGTGGGGTCGGAACAGCTGTATTGCCGGGCTGGTCTTTGAGGAGCAGGGCCGAACCGTTCATCTCAAACGCAATCTGTTAACGGATGAAGTTCAACTTGTCGAGAGGGACGACCTGTACCACTCATTGTCGAAATTTGAGGGCAAGGTGCCGCTGAAGGGGCGTACTGCAGCCTGTCGTGAATACCGTGACCTATTAAATGGGTTACTTGGCCTCGAAGATGAAAGTTTGTTCCGGGCCACCTGTTTTTTTGGTCATTATCCTCAGGAGTGGACTGGCGATGATCTCTCCCGAAAGTTGCGCACCCTGGTCAGTGGCTCGGCAGAAACTGATTATGCTCAAATCCTTGATCAGCTACTTGAAGAACATTTTCAACTAACGCGCAGTAGCCCGTGGGGCCGTGACAAAAAGCGCGACCGGGAATATGAGAACCTCTGTGGTCAACTTGAGGGGCTTGAGGCCGGAGATATGACCGTTGCTATGGTCGAAAACGACGCTTCTTCGGAGTTGCATCAACACATTGATGCGTTAACGGAAGAACTGTCTCGCGACCGGCAGGAATACCAAAAAGGCGTGCGCTATATAGACCATGTCCGCCAACAGGGGACTATTGAGCCTGCGGACCAAGAGACAGAGCAGGAGACAGAGCAGGAGACAGAGCAGGCGGGGATACAAACAGTACAACGCGGTGATTCTGAGGCTTGTGACTTACGGGCAAAGTTGGCTGCGGCAGGTTTGCCTGATAATCTTTCCTGTGAAGTCCCTGGGCTGTTGGCAGAGGCAGAACAAATTCGCCAGAATATGGCCAAGCTGCAACAGCCTCTTTCAATGTTGAACCAACGTGAAAAACGCATTGCTCCGGTCCCCTGGTTCCTTCCGCTGGGGATTACAGCCCTCGGCACACTGCTGACTGTTGCCGCCTGGGTTACGCCGTTTTCGTCGGTGCTGGTGACTGTTGCTGCTAGTTTGGGCGTTGCCGCAGGGTGGGGGTGGGGCGTCTGGAGACATTTTCAGCGACAGAAGATCCTGGAGGTGTGTCGCCAGGAACGTAACAAGCTTGAACAGAAAAGAGCTGTAGCACAAGCTCTTCAGTCCGATTTGAGTGAACGCTGCGAAGCTCTCGGGCTACCCTCTTCCGCTATTGATTTAGTCCGACTGCAGAAGAAGGTTAAAGATCATCGTGACTTACTCGATCTGTGGTGGAACAATGAGAGTCCACCGGCCGGACGAGTGAAGGCTGAAGCTGTTTCTGAGTCACAATCACAAGACGTTATTCAAGAGGCCGTGGTCGCTACTACAGCATCATCAGAGGATTCAGCAGAGCTGACTCAAATGCAAGCACGGCTGGTTGAGTTTGCCGATCAGTTGCGCGAGAAAGAACAGACTCTGACCGATATGAAGCAACAGCTTCAAGATTCCGTTTCTGCTGGCGAAACTTCGATCGACGTCTCGGTTGTTACTCTGCAGCGCCGCAAACTTGAACTTGAACGTCGCATCTTGGTGTTGCGTCAAGCGGTCGATCTGCTTGCTGCCGCTGTGGATGAATACAGCAAATCGCACCTGTCACGTTTGAACAAAGAAGTCAGCCGCATGTTCAGTCAATTGACTGATGGTCGCTACACCGCCGTGCGGCTCGATGACAATATGATGCCTTCTATTCAGATAGATGGTCGCAGCTGGCGGCCGGTTGACCGTTTCAGCCGCGGGACTTTCGATGCTCTTTACCTGTCGTTGCGGATCGCGCTGGCCAAGGTTCGCAGCGATGGTCGTATTCTGCCATTAATGCTTGATGACCCGTTTGTGCATCTTGACCAGCGGCGGTTGTCTAAAGCGTTGAACCTGATCGATCTTGCCGCCTCGGATGGACAGTTAATCTTGTTGAGCCATAACCAGGATCTGGGCAAACGTGCTGCCCGTGAACGCTGGCACGTCGTTTCCCTTGATGGTGCCAGTGATGAGGCTTTGCCTGAAGAAGGAGAAGACCATGTCGGACAATTGCATCTTTTGTAAGATTATTTCCGGAGAGATTCCGGGAAAATTCATCTATCAGGATGATTATGTGGTTGCGTTTGAAGACCTCAATCCTCAGGCGCCTTGCCATGTTCTGATCGTGCCGCGCAAACATATTCGCACCACTCTTGATCTGACCACTGCCGACAATGAGCTGGTCGGGCATATTTATCAGGTTGCTGGCAAGATCGCTCACGACCAAGGTTTTGCTGATGACGGGTTTCGGGTGGTGAACAACTGTAACGAAGCTGCTGGGCAAACTGTCTGGCATATCCACTTTCATCTGCTTGCCGGTCGAGATATGATTTGGCCTCCAGGTTAGAACTTAAGGTTCATACCTCTGCGCTGCTCTACTTTTACAGTAGGTATTGCAGGCCTGCATGTTCTGATTTACTATTGAGATGCTATCTGAAAAAGTCAGATAGGCACCCTTTTAAAGTCACCTTTGTCTTCGAGAGCGGTTTTCATGGATTATAGGCATCAACCAATAACCCTTCCAGAGGCTCCTGAGAGTTACGATGATCGTCGTCTGCAGCGCTTGATCAGTGAGATCATGGAACTGCTGGTGACGCATTACGGTGGTAGTCTCAGTGAAGAGACTCTCGACAGCTCGATTGATGCCTTGCAGTTGGCGATTCAGACTGCGCAGAAGGCTCATCGAGGTGTGGTGCGAAAATCTGGCGAGCCTTATTTTTTCCACCCGCTGCGAGTGGCTCACCTTGCTGCCCGGCACTGGATGGATTTCGCCTCGGTTATTGCCGCCTTGATGCACGATGTCGTTGAGGACACTCCCGCGACCATCGACGAAGTCCAGCAGTTGTTCGGCAAGGAGGTCAGCCTTCTGGTTGATGGTTTGACCAAGGTTGATGATGACTTGCTTAGTCGCAGTGCCCTGAAAGAGCAGACCTATCGCAAACAGGTCCTCCTGGCGGTCAAGGATGTGCGGGTCCTCTGTCTGAAATTCTGGGATCGGATTGACAACCTGCGAACCATTGAAGCACTGAACCCCGAAAAACAAAGTTTGATCGCCGAAGAAACCCATACCATCTATGTGCCCTTGGCCCGTCATCTCGGGATGGGCCGGGTGGCCACTGAGCTTGATGAACTCTCCCTGAAAATTATTTATCCGACCCGTGCCCAACGTTATGTCGAGACTGTTGAGGAGACGCGCTTGAAGTACGAGGCGACACTTGGTCGCGTTCGCTCCGAAGTCCACAACATACTCAAAAAATACAAAGTCGAGGCTCTGGTTCAGGATCGTTGGCGACCATTCTCCATCTACGCGGCTCGTACCACCAATCGAGGGCTGCCTGCGCTCTACACCCTCGATATTCAGGTTGATCGCAGTATGGATGCCTATCAGGCTCTCGGTTTGCTGCATCGTCTCTATTCGCCGATACCGGGTAAACTGCGCGATCATCTCAATGTGCCCTCGCCATTTGGCTACCAGGCTCTGAAAACAACCGTGCAGGCTGGTGAAGTCCGGTTGCGTGTCGAGATTACGACTCGCAAGCTTTCCCGCTTCAATGACTCCGGGGTGCTGGCTCCCGGCTTCGAGTTCCGCAGTTCCAGTTTCGAGGATTTGATGAACTCTCTGGCTGAAGGTGAATCTGCCTTCGATATGGACAGCCTGCGGCTGGCGTCAGCATCAATTCAGGTTTATACTCCATTGGGTGATGTTCGGTCTCTTCCTGAGGGTAGCAGCGTGCTTGATTTTGCTTTTAATATTCATGAACATCTGGGCCTGCACGCAGTTGGCGTTCGCATTAACGGAAAAACGCGTCAACTCAAGGCACGACTGATGGATGGTGATCAGATCGACATCGAGACGGCCGATCAACCAACCGTCTTGCCAAAATGGCTCGAATGGGCTGTGACCCCACGGGCTAGAAACAGTATTCGTCGTTACTTGCGCTCCAAGGTTAAAGCGCCACGGGATGGTAAAGCTAAGACGTAATGCTTTCTTGAAAATTGCCCTGACTGGGCTGTGCCTGGTCGGGTTGCTCTCAAGTGCCACGGTTGCGACCGCAGGACAGGCCAATATCTTTATCTATCACCGCTTTGGTGATGTTCGCTATCCCTCCACCAACATTTCCCTGCAAGATTTCCGTTCGCACCTGGAACTTTTACGCCAAGAGAACGTTACTGTAATGTCTCTGGGGCAAGTGGTTGAGCTCCTGCTCAAGCGCCAGTCGCTACCGAGCCATAGTGCCGTGCTGACTGTTGACGACGCTTATCGCTCATTTCTCTCTGGAGCCTGGCCTCTCCTGAAGGAGTACGGGTACCCTGTTACTCTCTTTGTCAGTACTGATGCGGTCGGTGGGAGCGAGCATCTTGGCTGGCGTGATTTGCGGCTGCTGCGAGACCAGGGTGTTGAGCTCGGTAACCATTCCTCAGCGCACGATTTCCTGTTGGATCGGTTGTCTGGGAAAGACGACGAAAGGTGGGAGCGTTGGGTGAAGGCTGATATTGGTCGGGCGCAACAGGCTTTTATTGATAACCTTGGTTTTGCTCCAGTTCTGTTTGCCTATCCTTATGGCGAGTTTGACCCGCACTTGAAAGACCTTGTGCGGAGCCTCGGGTTTAAGGCGGCCTGCGGGCAGCAGTCCGGGGTTGTCACAGACGACAGTCCTCTTTATAGTCTGCCGCGTTTTCCGATGGGAGGGACTTATGCCAGTAAGGATGAGCTCCGGCGCAAGCTTTTTATGAAGGCCTTATCGATTGATGTCTTGTCGCCTGAAGATACTGTCGTTAAGAGTGAAAACCCTCCAAAGCTAAGGTTTTACTTGAAGACTCCAGGGTTGGATGTTAGCACTCTGCGGTGTTTTGTGCCGGGTCAGCCGAACGGCTTGGTCAGACGCATATCGACTGATGGCCTCTATGAAGCGGTGGCTTTGCGACCGCTCACTGGTCGGCGCAGCAAGTACACACTGACGATGACCGACCAGCAGGGGCGGAGTTGGTACTGGTACAGTCAATTATGGGTTTTCCCGGGGAGACGGTGAAAAATGGCCGATAGCCCGGTTTCGGGAGGAAATCAGTCCACTACCGGTAGTGTTGATGCTGATCAGAACGTCTACTCCCGGTTCTCTTAAAAAGGTTTCGTTTGCCACAGCTAGCTTGTTCTGCCGAATCATCGATTGAATCTCTTTGATATATTCATCACCACGTTGCGAATATTTGGAGAGCCCCCGGGCGAGAGCAATCCCGGTGACCGGTTTCTCTTCCTGGCGTAGCTTTGCTCGGATGTCACGAAGTTTGCGATAAGCACCGTTGGTGTTCAGGTTCCGCATGTAACTGTGTATTGCGGCGTAGATACTCGAGAACTTACGCACCTCGTAGGTTTCCCCTGGGGGACGTCCAGCTGGGATTATGCCCGTTCCGGGTTTGTAGGTCCATTCTCCAAACAGGTTGTTACCCAACTGTGCAAAGCGTGAGGTTCCCCAGGCTGATTCGTTTGCCGCCTGGGCGAGAACCATTGAGGGGGGGATGATGTCGATGCGTTTTAACAGGCGCTCACGTGTACGATGGTCGGTTATTGGGTCGCCACGTAGCCGATAGGCTTGGGTTGTTTTTTCAAGACGTTCCAAGTCTTCGTCAGAAGTCTCGCGGGCTTTGTGGCTGCGCTCAAGAATCTGGGTAAAGGCCTTGCGTTGATCTTCGATTTCCTGATTGACCATCAGGATCATCGGCAGCAGCCCCATAAAGAAAGCCTGTTTCTTCGCGATTACGCTGGTGGCCTGATTGATGTCCTGTGGAAATCGCTCAAGTATGAATGGCGGCACCCCCTGATCCAGTTGTTGCCAGTCGTAGTCGAGTGCCTGGAAAAAGGTTTGTAGTCCAGACAGGGTTTCAGCACGGATAATTTCCGGGTTAGTCCCAGAACCATTCTGCTCCATGGCTGTGGCTGCTTGGCTTTGAAGTAGCAGGCAGGCCAGTACCATGGTCTGCAGGACTAAATTACGTATTAATATGTTATGGTAGACAGACATCGGGTTCCATGGTTTAGGGTGATTGAGGAATTGCAGTTATTCGTAGCAGAATACCATAATTGCTTTTTGTTCGACAAGTTGCTGTTCTTTGGAACCTCCTGAAGTTAGACTTGTTATAACTCTGGAGTGTCTAGGAAACTAGCGGCGATTCAATAAAGAGGGAATGAAATGAAATCTTATCGAAAAGAGCTTTGGTTTGAGATTCCTACAAGACGGGGATTTGTAAATATCACTTCGCGACTAAACGACAGTCTGCATGAAAGTGGAATTAGTGAAGGGCTGCTGCTCTGTAACGCGATGCACATAACCGGCTCGGTTTTTATAAACGACGACGAGCAAGGGCTGCATCAAGACTTCGAAAGGTGGTTGGAGCAATTAGCACCGCACGAGCCATTAGCTCTATATCAACATAACAACACTGGTGAGGATAATGGTGATGCTCATCTCAAACGCACCATCATGGGACGTGAGGTGGTCATTGCTATTACCGCCGGACAACTTGACTTTGGCCCATGGGAGCAGGTTTTTTATGGCGAATTTGATGGTCGCCGCCGCAAACGGGTTCTGGTGAAGATTATTGGTGAATGATGCCCGGACTGCTTTTTGCTAATGTCGTAGAACGACGTTCTGATGCTTCTTGCTTTCGTCGCCGGATTGATTATAATGTAAGCATCTGACGTATTTCTCTTTGTCATGAAATGACATGGAGTTGAACATGAATGCTTATATCGTTTTGGGCTTGTTTGCATTGTATGTTGCGTCGATGTCCCTTTATCTGGTGCTTTCTGGATATCAGGATGCGATGTTGGCGCTTTTGCGCCGTTTCTGGGGCCGATCCCTCGGCCACTCCCTCTACTTTATCTGTCATGTGGCTTTACCTGTCGTCGTCTGTGTCGTTTGCCTTGGTTGGGGCGTACGACATTACGATGTTTCAGTCGTTTACAGTAAAGTCGAGGCCCCTTTGTCCCTGAATATTGATCATTACCGCAAGTTATTACCGCTGCCGTACACGATCGATCCAGACCGGATGGGGGTTATTTACGGCGCCTAGCAGCCTGTCGGGCTATCAATGAACTGGCTGCAAATTCGCCTGTTTGGCCCATATCTTAGCTCCTTTTCGACCAATAGCTATGGCTATTACTCTCAAATGAGCTAAAATCTGGTCTCAAACGTCCAAATTTTCGCTTCAGCCCTGATAGTCCGACAGGCTGCTAGTTCTTGCCTTGGTCTTGACCTTCCGAATTATAGTAACAAACGCCCCAGGAAACTCTGGGGCGTTTTTATATTTGTCTAGGCCCTGGGTTGACATACACCACATTGATGCATAGTTTATGCTGCAGGAAAAAAACAATTATCAATATATTCCTTAGGAGGTAGTACCAGCATGTCAGTAAGTAAACGTAAGTTCAAGGCCGAGGTTAACCAGATCCTCGACCTTATGATTCACTCTCTCTACTCGCACAAAGAGATTTTTCTCCGCGAGTTGATCTCCAACGCGTCCGACGCCATCGACAAAGCCCGCTATCTGTCGCTGACCGAAAAGACGGTCAACCCGACAGGTGACGAGTGGCAGATCGAGTTGATCCCCGACGTCGAGGCTGGGACACTGACAGTGCGCGACAACGGCATTGGCTTGACCCGCGACGAAGCTGCTGAGACACTGGGCACCATTGCCCATTCAGGCACCAAGGAGTTTCTCAAACTACTCGAAAGCAACAAGGCCAAGGACAATCCGGAGTTGATCGGCCAATTCGGCGTCGGTTTTTA
>JAQYVY010000083.1 GCA_030145195.1 Desulfuromonadales bacterium
CTCGACCATGACCATACTTAATGTAAAACACCGCCCCTACCTTTTGCTGACTCTGGCCGTGCTCTTCTGGGCGGGCAATTTCATTCTGGGTCGGGCTTTTCATAACGACATCCCGCCGGTGGCCTTAGCCTTCTGGCGCTGGACTGGGGCTTCGCTGTTGATTATAGGGCCCGCGCTCAAGTATTTACGTCGGGACTGGGCGGAAATCCTGCCGAATTGGCCGGCCGTACTGCTGCTTTCGGCACTCGGTATCGCCGCCTTCAACACTCTGGCTTACAGCGGCTTGCAGTACACTCAGGCGATCAACGCTTTTCTGATGCAGTCGCTGATGCCGGTCATGATCGTTGCGCTGTCTCTGGTTTTTTTCGGTGAAAGGGTGCGCCTGGTTCAGGCTGTCGGAATCCTGGTTTCATTAAGTGGTGCGGTCACGATCATTGCGCGCGGCAATGTGGTGACGCTCATGGCTCTAGAGTTTAACCGGGGAGACTTGCTGGTCTTGGCCGCCATCATTTGTTATGCCGGATATTCGGTGCTGTTGCGCAAGCGGCCTCACGTCCATCCGCTGTCGTTCATTGCCGTGACCTTCTGGCTTGGGACCGCGCTGATTTTTCCGCTCTACCTCTGGGAGACCCTTAATGTCCGGGTTATGGTGCTGGAACCGGCGTCGTTGCTGGTGATCGGATACGTAGCGGTTTTCCCCTCGATTATTTCGTATCTGTGCTTCAATCGCGGCGTAGAACTGATTGGTGCCAACCGGGCCGGGCTGTTTATCCACCTGATGCCGGTGTTCGGCAGCCTGATGGCGATTATTTTTCTGGGTGAAAGCTTTCTCTGGTACCACGGGTTGGGGATTGGTTTGATTGCGCTGGGGATTTATCTGGCGACTCACGGCAAGTAGGCCCGGGGCGGTTTTGGGTGGACCAAAGACGCGGCAAAAGATCAGTTCACTAGATGAATCGCTTTCCTGCTCGAAGAAGCAAGAGCTTCCTGAGGCGGCTCGGATTGTGGCTATCGCGGAGGTGTTTGATGCCTTGATGCAGAAGCGTTGTTACAAACCCGCCTTCGATCTGGAAGAAACCATAAAGATTATGTCAGCAGACCGGGGGACACATTTCGACCCCGAAATCTTTGACTGTTTTATCGTGCTATGGCCAGCAATGTTGAAAATCCGCGAACAAAACCCCGGCTAACAAGTGCTGGGGCCTGCCCGAAAAACTTTTTGAGACGATAAAAGCGTTGCATGTAAATCGGTCCCAGCCCGTTCCTAGGGCGAGCTGGGGCGGTGCTTTTTCTTGTAATCTTTGAGGTAATCATCCAGCGCTTTCAGGTGCTCCTCATCGGCACGCGCCAGACGTTTGAACGTTTCGAGCAGACTCGGATCCTTGAATTCGATCGCATAGGTGGCGTGGATCTTGCGAAACTCTTTTTCCAGGAGCACGGCATCCTTCAGCATATTGAGAAGTGTATAAGAATCCTCTTTGGCTCTTACCAGGATGCTGCAAGCCAGTTCATTCAATGTCTCTGGGTTCGGGCTGTTGGCACCGGCGCTTTTAAAAATATCCCGGACGGGGAGGCGCATGGCAAGCTTTAACTGCTTGGCATGGTCCTCCTCGTCTCTGGCCATTTTTTCCCAGACCAGCGCCAAGGTTTCGTCGCACTTCGCGTTACCGGAGAATTCATGGTAGATCAGGGCTGCGGTTTCTTCAATTTGCGCACATTTGTTCAGGAACTTGAGCATGGCTTTCACCTCTTGGAGTTAAGGTCCGTAGCGTTTTCTGGTTGTTGATTGGCAAACTTGTTCCACCCCAATTCGAAAAAAAAGGGCGCTAGCGTCTTCCCCGGTTACCCGCAACGCGGGTTCTCCAGGGAGCAGGAGCACCCCAGAATCTCATCTCTCGCCTGCGTGTCTTCCGGGCTGTCATCAAAACTTTCCATGTCTTCACCCATCACCGCCAAAGTTTTGAGAAAATTCAGGGTCAGGTCCGGGTTGAGTTGAGACCCGGCCAGATTGAGCATCAAGCCGCTCGCCTTGGAGAAATCCCAGGGGCTTTTGTAGGCGCGCCGCGTTCTCAGGGCATCAAAGGTGTCCGAAATCGCGGTCATCTGACTGCTGATATTCTGAACCCAACCCTCAGGGACTTGAGGATAGCCCTTAAGATCGTACCTCATGTGGTGCTCATAGGCGCTGAAAACGGCGAGCCGCGGGATCCCTTCCTGGTTCATCAGGTATTGGGCTCCCCGTGAGGGGTGTTGCTTAATCTGGGCAAACTCGTCCCCCGACAACTTTCCGGGTTTGTTCAAAATTTCTTTATCGACGAAAATCTTGCCGACATCATGCAGCATTCCGGCGAGACCTATGTCGTGAAGCATCTGGCCTTCGATGCCGAGCGCCATGCCTTGAGCAATGTTGAGGATGCCGACATCGACCGAATGGGTAAAGGTGTATTCATCCTGGCGACGAATTGGTACCAGGGCCAGAAAAGGGTTGGCTTGCCGACGAAAGGCGGTTATGAAGCCCGCGACCATTGAGGTGATATGTTCGATATCGAGCGCGGCCTTTTCCGAGATGTTGTCAAATTGCTGCTGAACCCCCCTTTTTTCTTCGTCGGTGAGTTCATCATAGCTGGCGATGGGCCGGGTTTCGTTTTGCGGTGCATCCACGCTCCCAAGCTGGATGCTGGTCGTGAGTGCGGCCATTGATTCGAACGGCTGCTTGCCCAGCAGCACCTTGGTCAATTGCTGGAGTTCAATCAGGCTTAACCCTTTGGAAAGTCTGATAAAGCCAATTCCCTGCTGTGAACAATAGTGTAAAAGCCGCGCGGTGATCGGCGTTTTAAGCAAAGGTTTGCCCTGGTAAAGCAGCTCATCGTCAACGCAGGCGATCAACAGTTCTTGCTCGTGCCGGCTGTATTGCCGGAAGCAATCCGCCAGCTTGGCAAGATGCTCGGTAACCTTGGGGTGCTCCGGGGCATAAAGCGCGGCCGAAGACAAGGCCCCGGTCAGGTTACGCAGGAGCTCCTGGATGAGATGTAGCCGTGAAGTTTCAGCCATAGCTACCTCCCTGCCTTTCGGAGAAGGGTCTGCAGCTTGTCGCGAGTTTCTCCTTTTGTTTTCTCCGCCAGTCCCGCAAGAAAGGGCGCAGCCAGGTTTGGATCAAGGCGCGTAAAAGTTTTGAGAATCTCGTCCTTCAGCTTGGTGTGCTGTTTGGGGTGCATCAGGTTCCAGCTGGTTAAAAGCTGCGAAAACACCGGCAGGGCCTCTTTCTGGGCGATCTCAGCCAGGGTTTGTACAATCATCTTCTTTTGTTCAAAGCGGTAATCAAGAACTGAGCTCTCCTCCAGCAGGTCGATTAATCGCGCCACGATATCAGGGCTGCTGGCGACCAAAGTCAGGGAGATAGCACTCTCAACGATTTTGGAGTCGTCGTCTTGCAACATTCTCAGCAACATCGCGTTTGAGTCTTTACAACCGTATTGCAGGCAAGCCCTGAGAGCTTCGGTGCTGACTTTAAGATGTGGATGAGACCGCAATGGTTTGATATGGGGTAAAACTTTTGGATCATTCAGGCTCCGCAACAGGTACAGGATATTCCGCACAAAAAACCAGCGCTGGTCGCCGAGGCGTTTGATCGCCTCCCGGGAAACGATTTCTGCGTCCAGCTTCTGCAGCAGTTGCAGATAGTGCATCCGTTGGGTGCGATTGGTCTCCATCGCCAATTTTTCAAGGAGCGGAACAATGAACGGATTACCAATTTTCAGGATTATTGTTTCGATGTCACCGCCACCCTCTTTGCTGTGCCGGGAGATCGCATCGATGATTTGTGTCGTGAAAGCCTCGGATGAGAACATGCTGCGCAGTTGGGCAAACTGCCCCTGATCCTGATCCTGGCGCAAACACAGGCGACAGAGGGTGAGCAGGCTCTGGTAGTCGCCTGTTTCGAAATAAAGATCCAGAATGCCGACCAGATTTGCATCCAGCCCGTCCAGATGTTCGGGGTCAGGCGATTCTCCGAGAATTTTCAGAATAATGTCTGCTGAATGCTTCTCTTGGTGGTCTTCTTCGAGGGATTTTTTGAGCTGGTCAAGCTGCGCTCCAGCCTCCCGGGGAATACTTTCATGCTGAATGATGTTGACCAGGGCATCGCGGTACTTGTCAGGAACGAACTTTTCAAAATCATCTTTTTGAAAAAGTTTGACAATGTCAGCTTTGTTCTCGGTGATTCTCTGATCCAGCTTGTCGATATCGGGAACATCGAGACTTTTGTTGCCAGCGATCTTGCTCAAGACCTTGAGTATGACCGGTGGGATATAACTTTGGTCCCGGGTCGATTGGCCCAGTATTTCGACAATGATTTCATCGGAGAGCCCAGCAAAAAATTCCTCCGAAAAATCCGGCTGCAGGTTGAGGTTAAAAATATGTTGGAACAGTTTGCTCCGAATGTCGGGAGAAATCCGGTTAATGAACTCAGTCAACTTGACCAGAGCCGTTGTTCGGTAGGGTTTGATCTTTTCATTTTGCAGGGTGGAAAGGTAGTTGCTGAGGCTCTTGCTGAATTTCTGCTGGCTTTCCGCAGACATCTTGCCAAGAATCTGGTTCGTCATTTGGGCGAGGGTGTCGGGGCTCACCTCGTCCGGCATGACCGTGTCGGTTGGGTTTTTTGCCGTCAAGCCATGGTAGAGGGCAAAAGCAAAGCGATCCCATAGCGGCGATTTTTCATTGATTCTTTCGCTTCGACTGGGAGGTTGGCTGCCCTCAACAAAGTCGATGTCGGCTTCCGACATCTCGCGCACACTGATCGCTTCAAGCTGACGTAACTGAAGGGCTTTTGCCATGCCGCCCTCTTCCCAGCTCTCCGCGGGGGGGCGTCCCACCAGAGTCAGGAAGGTATGGAGATCCTGCGCGGTGATGTCTTTGTTGATCGTTATGGAACCGATGCCATGCTGAAACAGGGTGTAGGCAAAGGTTTCAAAGCTTTTGTTTTTGCGTTCTACAAAATCTTCAGCATAGAGAAAACCATGGCGTGCGATGTTGAAACTCAAGGTTTCGTGATATCGCATGAAAGACTCCAGAAACACCAACAACCGAGAAGTCGTCGCCTCGACCAGCGAATTCTGCGCCGAATAAATGCGCAAATGCTTTTTTAGCAAAAACATCGTGTTGATGATGTTCTTGATGAGCTCGAGCTCTTTTTGCTTGTCGTCGAGAAGCATACAACCCCAGGAAACTGTGAGATTTTCAGCGAGTGTAGCTACTTATAATACTTTCTGAGCGTCGGCAATCAGTGGGGCGACGTTCTCATTGGTTTTTGCTGCCGCTGACTCTTTTTAAACAGCAACGAAACGGATCTCTATCGAAGTTCGATTGCCGCCCTGAGTTTCCACTTCCGCAAGCTGTCCCAGACAACGCTGGTAAGCAATTTCATAAGTGTCCTCCCGCTTAAGGCAGGCGCCGCCAGCAGAGAAGGTGCCGCGGATCAATGAATCACCTAACATATAGTAGCTTTTTGCGAACAGTAATCGGAGCTTTTCGCAGGCAGCATGCAGGTGATTCGTCGTCACATTCCTGAATAGCCCCAAAAAGAGCCCATTGTCGAGCCTGGCGACCATGTCCAGGGGACGACAGTTGCACTTCAAGGTCTGGGCGGCAATCTTTTGCAGTTGCTCTGAGGCTTCTGAACCCTGCCTTTCGGCGACCGCAGCCAGATTGTCAATCTTGAACAAAGCCAATCCGACCTTGATGTCGTGGCGCATCATCTCCAGCAGGTATTGTTGAATCTGTTCTTTGGCGAAACTTTGGTTGGCTAGTCTGGTGAGT
Source organism: Desulfuromonadales bacterium (assembly GCA_030145195.1). Taxonomy (GTDB): domain Bacteria; phylum Desulfobacterota; class Desulfuromonadia; order Desulfuromonadales; family BM103; genus JAQYVY01. Next base: position 5,815 of record JAQYVY010000083.1, read on the forward strand.
GGGTCAATCAGGGCCAACTC
>JAQYVY010000084.1 GCA_030145195.1 Desulfuromonadales bacterium
GATGCTCTTATCGATATGCAGCGCACCGGTGATGTCGGTCCCGGTTGTTGAAGTACTGGTATGGCAATCGTTACAGTCGGCAGCCGCGGCGACGTGAGCCGCGTGGCTGTTCGAGGTCGTTTGACCACTTCCGACGCTGGCATAGTCAGGCTCGCCATAGGTTGAAGTGGTGTCACCGTGACAACCGGTACAATCAAGTGCGGGGCCACTGTCCCAGGCTGTTGCAATATCCTGGTCGTTGTAACCGCCCTTGCCGTCACTGTGACAGTACAGGTTGTTACAGCTTGCGTCGGTACCGGTCAGGGTCGCGGGGTAGGCGACGTCTTTGTTCTGATCCGCGTGAACCAGGCCGGTGATTGTGCCGTCATCGCCCACACTCACAGTGTCGTTATGGCAGTAGGCGCAATCAAAGGTTGCCAGCTCTGCGTCGGTGTTGCTGATATGAGCCGCATGCTTGCCGGTCGTCATCTCAGGAGTCGAACCTTTGTTGTTACCGTGGCAGCTTACACAAGTTGTCGTTCCACCCCAAACAGGACTACTTACACCTGCAACAGAGGGATCGTGACAATAAACGCCACTACAAGAAGCATAGGTTGAGGGTGCACGCTCTGTTGACGAACCCTCTACGAGATTATCGTATTTTGCAGTCAAGCTGAAAGCGGCATCAGCAGTATCAAGTTTCCACTGGACATTACCAGAGACGTGATCTGCCGGGGTAGATGACCCGGCGGTGTATCCAGCGCCATGACATTTGGAACAAGCCATTGCAAGCGTTAAGGCGTGTTTATTGTGGCTCGCCCCCGAAGGCAAGCTAACAACAGTCGCCGCCGTTGCCTTATGACAATCGCCGCAGCTAACAGAACCAAGTCCACCGCTCCAACTCGGCTCGGTTCCACCGATGGTGCTGCCGTGGCAGTAAATCGTGTCGCAAGCTTGAGCCCCGGTACCCGCAGCCGCGTCATTATAGCTGAGGCCAATCTGGCCGTCATAACCACCGGTTAAGGAGCCAAAGTTATTGAAGCTGATCGAAATATCAGCAAAACCTGGGTTCGCGGTACTCGTCTGCGGCATGGTGTAGCCGTCATGGCAGTTAGTGCAACCGTAACCGAGGTCGAGAGCATGCTTCTGATGCGCACCAGCCGTTCCCGAACCAGAGGTATTAGGTAAATTGGCTAAGCCATCCGGGCCACCCGTTGCAGTGCCAACCGTCGGCGGATAACCGTGGCAGGAGTCGCACTCCTGTGGTTTGAAACCCTGATTGTGTGGATGGCAGGTCGTGCAATCGGTTTTATTGTAGTGATCGGGATCGCCAGCGCCCGGGGTGAACATATCGTAGCCATGGTATTTGACACCAACCGTTTGGGCCACATCATAAGTGTGACAGACTTCGCAGACATTGGTTGAGGTGAGATTGGTACCACGGGAATCATCACCGAAATCGGAAAAGCTGTCGCGCACATCCTGAAAATCGACATCAATCCCACCGCCCTCTCTGGGGAAGGTATCAGCGGTGTGCGCCGTATCAGTAACGACAATGTCGGTCTTCAGCCGTTTGATATTGGCGGTCTTCTTGCCATGGCAGGTAGCACAGACAAAAGCGCCGTACTTGCCATCAGGCACACCCCAGCTACCACTATGCTTTGCGGTGCCTGGAAAGCGGTTACTGTTATGAATCAACTGGCTGTCTTTCCAGTCAAAATCGTTATAAGAGACTGTGACCTTGATATGGTCGATGCTAAAAATGCCGTCAACGGTCACATCGTTGTCGGCAATCATGATACCGAAGTTGGGGCTTTCAATCTCCGCTTGGGTCCAGGTCGCACCCCACAGATCGCCGGGGTTACCACTGATCACATAGGCTTCGCTGGCAGAGAACTGCTGATCCGCCTTCTCGCTACCAGCGAGAGTCGAACCATCCTTGGTTAAAGCAATCTTGTACTGCCGGGCAGGATCGTCGCTGCCGCTGGAGGAACCTTCAACCTCGACCGTGATGCCGTTAATGGTGAGAGGCCCACCAGGCAGAGTAAAGCCGAAGTTTCTGACGACCAGATAATCCGCCCCAGCCGCACTGTAGGTGGCGGAGCTATTATCGCTTGTAAAAACGTTTGTCGCGCCAGTCCAATTCGTACTGAGTTGGACAGTTCCTGGGTTCGACACTGACGAAGCTGCATCTGCGGGCGTTGAAAACCCACATAACATCACCGCAATCACCGACAGCACCATGACAGACTGAATCAGCAGAGTTCCAAACTTGTTGGAACAGCAAACCACTCGCTTCATTCTCGCCTCCAGCGCGCAACCAACATTCATCTTCATCATTCCGACAGTCTCCCGACTCATATATTGCTCAGCTTGTTTTGTCATAACTCTCAAATTCTCTTGCTGAAGCATCTATTTCACTGGCATTTCCCGCTTACTCCGCGAAAAATTAATTAAATTTAACTGTTAAAGGATACACATAATCAGCTTTATATTTACAGCAACACATTAAAGAATACTTAATCCCAAGACACCGTTACGTCATATAACTAAAAAAAGGCTGAAATTCCGCAAAAGCACTGAAACCCTTATCCTCAAAAACTCTAGACTCTTAACCCAACAACAAGGGTCACATCTCTTCGGCACCCCAAGCCCCTTCCCGAGAGAAAAACCAAGTAGACCCGAGGGTTTTGCGATACCAGGCCAGCCCGACTCTGCTCCTTCTTAAGGTTTTGCTAAGTCCAGGCTGACGACTCAAACATGGTGCACATTGCCTTTTAATCCAGCTACTTATACTTATAGGCGCATTACTTAGCCACGATTTCTGCCAACATTAGCTTGCATTAAAGTTTGGATTAAAATGGTCACGTTAAACAGTTTTCTTGCAAACAGTGAGCCAAACCTTAAAAATTTTTCAAGTTCCAACCAGACCAGAACGCCTCCCACCAAAAACCGAGAAGAATGACTTTTCTTTGCATTTCGGGCCTGCAATTTAGTAAAGTACCGACGCTAAGAACTTACTGCCACCTCCAAAGCTGCTATCATCAAGGGAAAAACCCATGAATCGCGTGTTACAAAAAACTGAAATTATCCTCGCCATCGCTGCGCTTCTCGCCATCATCGGCGTCGGTATTTCCATCGTCCATTCTTTCGACGTCTTCTGGCAGCTCCAGTCGGGGCGCTACATGGTTGAAACCGGGGCGGTGATCCGCAACGACGTTTTCACTCTCACTTCGGAACTCGGTCGCAACGAGCATTGCTGGTTGCACGACATCCTCCTTTACGGGGTCTACCTCATCGGCGGCTATGGCGCCATAAGTGTCTGGAAAGGGCTGATGATCGGCGCGACCGCATTGGTCCTCTTTTTAACAGCACGGACGCGCACTTCATCCATCACGGCGATTCTCGCTTGTTCCCCGCTGCTGTTGCTAACCGCAGGTGGCTGGCTGGAACGACCGCAGCTCTGGACCTTCCTGCTCTTTGCCGGCTTTCTTTACCTGCTGGAGAAACATCTCATCACCCGCAGCGTGGCGGTTTACGGGCTGATTCCGCTGATGATCTTCTGGGCCAACGCCCATGGCGGGGCGGTGCTGGGGGTCGCGGTGCTGGGGGCTTATCTGGTCAGCGACATCGCATCAAACCTCCTCTACAAGCGTCGGCTGAACATCCGCAGCTGGAAGACTTTGCTCTTTGCCGGAGTGCTCACAGTTCTCTCGGGCGGGCTGACCCCGAATCTGAAAAGCTTCTTCCACACCCTCATGGCAGCGCCTGGGCTTGGAACCCAAACCTCGGCGACTGGGCAGGTCACCGGCCCGATCACCCAAGTCTTCAACATGGATTGGACCGGTACGACTTTTGCCACCGAGCCGCTCTTCTACTACATGATGGCGGTCGCGGCCATCCTCTTGCTGATTTCTTTCAAGCGCATCGTGCTCTCCGATCTGTTTCTGCTGATCGGCATGTCGATCATGGGCCTTAGCCTGGTTCGCCACATCCCGTTCTTCTACTTTTGCTGTCTGGCCATCCTGCCCCGCTATCTGGACAACCTTGGCGAACTCGTCGGTAAACTGCTCAAGCCCTCTTGGCGTGCCATTGCCCAAGGTGTTTGTTTAATTGGCATCTGTTATTGTTTCTGGATTTTCTACCAGCCGCTCTACCGAACTTACGGCCTACTCAATACTGGCCTGAGAACCTGGCACTACCCAATTGCCGCGACGGAATTTGTCAAAGAGCACCAGCTCAAAGCCAACATCTACAACACCTATGACTGGGGCGGCTATATGGCGTGGGAATTGTTTCCCGACTACAAGATGTTCTGGGATGGTCGGCAGATTTCTGCGGAGATGTTTAAGCTAGGCTGGCAGGTTATGGCGGGCCGTGAGAACTGGGTCGAAATACTCGACAAGTTTGAAGTCAATACCATTGTTTCCCGAGCCTCCACCATCGACACCGGGCAAGAGTATCCGCTATTGGAGCGACTGCGTATAAGCAATGACTGGCACCTGGTTTTCAACACCGAATCCTCGATGATTTTTGTCCGTTCTGGCAGCGTCTCGGAAGAGTGGCTAAATCGCTATCGGCGACCGAAAGAGAACATTGACGACACCATCCTCTCAGAAGCGCACTTGATGGTCAGCGTCAACCCGAACCGCTATATGGCCTGGTGGGAGATGACCGAAGTTTATGTCAAACGCCAGCAGTACAATTACGCCCTCTCAGCCCTGAAACAACACCTGGCTCGGGCACCAAGGCCGCACCCCCAAGCACAAAAACTTTACCAGCAGCTTTCGGCCAAGCTGGGGAAAAAGTAAAAGTGTGGTTTTGCGGTCAGGTCTTGAACGGTGCATCTTTGCACCATTCAAGACCTGACCCCGCTTGTTTGCTTATCTGATTGGAGGCGACCCGAACAATTGTTCAACGCAGAGACGCAGAGGCGCTAAGAGGTCAGATGTAGTCTGCCCGAATTATGGTGACACAATGGGGAAGCTATTATGTCACCACAATTCTCATAGGCTCTAGTAAAGGGGGAAAATCAGAACAGACCGCAACGCAGTGCCGCAAAAGTCAGCTCCCTCAATCAGGTATCACCTAAACCACGCAAAAACAAAGGGGCCGCAATACATAGGCCCCAACCCAGGCGCCACGCAGCACCACCCCAATTCATTTGATCCGCGAGTGACAAGCAGACAACTGGTGATATGCCCTCCGCAGGAGAAAGGCATTTTTTGCTTACTTTTTGTGGCCGCCTGGACAAAAAGTAAGGCGTCTTGGCGGGACGCGACCCGCCGGTTTTGACCTTACAAACAATTGTTCAACGCAAAGACGCAGAGGCGCTAAGAGGTCAGATGCAGTCTGCCCGAATTATGGTGACACAATGGGGAAGCTATTATGTCACCACAATTCCGGCTTCAGAATTCTCTGCTCTCCGACTTATCTACCAACACCAAACCAAAAAGAGGAGCAGGCCCGATACCGGACCTGCTCCTCTTTTTTTGTTCGCCCCAAGGGCCGTGGCGAATTCACTAATTCACCTTTGATACACGCCCAGTTGGATTACCAGGGTGTTACGTTATTCCAACCAGCCCCGTAAGAATTGCTGAAGGCTGAATCTTTGACCCGGTGACAGTTGGCGGCCGAGGTCGCGTTCGACAAGGTGACGGCCCCGTTTTCGGCGCTGATTGTATCACTGCT
>JAQYVY010000039.1 GCA_030145195.1 Desulfuromonadales bacterium
AGCAGCGCCCGGTTCCGACCGATGTCACCCTGACCAGCGTCTACTTTATCAATGACCAGCTCGGCTGGGCCGCCGGGCACGATGCTGTCATCCTGCGCACGGATGACGGTGGCCTGACCTGGCAGCAACTTTATGCCGATCCGGAAGACCAGCGGCCGATTCTCGATCTCTGGTTCCGGGATGCGATGGTGGGTTACGCCGTCGGTGCTTATGGGCTGTTTCTCGAAACCAGGGATGGCGGTCGCAGTTGGGAACTGTTGGATTTTGAACCGGCCATATTGCGCAGCGAGGTTCAGGCGGCCGAAGACCCCTGGGCCGAATCGACAGAAGCAGCCTGGGGGATCGACTTTCATCTCAACCAGATAACCTCGGATAACCTTGGGAGTGTTTTTATCACTGCAGAAGCGGGCAACCTCTACCGTTCCGATGACGGTTGTCACTCCTGGGTCAGCCTGCCATCGCCTTACGACGGCTCTTTCTACGGACTATTGCCGCTGGGTGAAAGCAGCCTGCTGCTTTATGGCCTGCGCGGGCACCTGTTTCACTCGCAGGACGGCGGACTCAGCTACCTTGAGGTTGAGACTGGCAGCCAGGCGACCCTTAATGACGCCATCCGGCTGCAAGATGGCCGCATTGTAATCGTTGGCCTGGCTGGCACGCTGCTGATCGGCGACAATGAAGGCCAAGCTTTTATCCAGCTGAACAACCTGGAAAGAACCGGAATCGCCAGGGTGTTTGAGACGGCCGATCAAGCGCTGATACTGATCGGCGAAGGCGGGGTGAAACGTGTCGAACTGCCCACCGCAGCAGCGGAGGACAACCGATGAAAAGAACGTCTATTCTTGATCGCCTGGAAGATCTGATCTTCGGCCAGAGACCGCTAATCGTTCTGCTCTTTGCTATCGTTACAATCATCATGGGCTACGGCCTGACCAAGCTGCATATTGACGCCGGGTTCTCCAAGCATCTGCCATTGCAACACGAATATATGCAGACCTTTGTTGAGCATCGGGCTGAGTTCGGCGGCGCCAATCGTGTATTGGTAGCTCTGCGCGCCCGCGATGGCAATATGTTCAGCCCCGAGTTCTTTGAATCGTTGCGTCGTGCGACTGACGAAGTCTTCTTTATCCCAGGCATCGACCGCAGCCGCGTGTCCTCCCTGTTTACCCCTAATGTGCGTTTTACCGAGGTGGTTGAAGATGGGATGGCAGGCGGCAATGTGGTCCCGGCAGATTTTCAACCGACCGCAGAAGGTCTGGAGCAGGTTCGCAAGAACATTCTCAAATCGAGTATCGTCGGGCGCCTGGTGGCGAATGATTTCTCTGCGGCGATCATCAGTGCGCAACTGATTGAGTTCGATCCACAGACCGGCGAAAAAATTGATCTGATCGACGTCGGCCATCAGCTGGAGAAGCTTCGCCATAAAATTGAGAATGACCAGATTGAAGTCAATATTATTGGCTACGCCAAGGTCATTTCCGACATTGCCGATGGCGCCAAGCGAGTAGTGCTCTTTTTCCTGGTGGCGTTCTTTGTCAGCGGCTTGCTGGTTTATCTCTTCACCCGTTCCCACCGGGTCACGGCAATGGCCTTGTTCTGCTCGCTGATTGCCGTGGTCTGGCAGCTTGGGTTGCTGACCTATCTCGGCTTCGGGATCGACCCAATGGGGATCCTGGTGCCATTTTTGATCTTTGCCATCGCCGTGAGTCACGGCGTACAGATGATCACCGCCAATCGTGCTGCTGTGTTCAATGGCGCAGACGGTCTGACCGCCGCGCGTGCAAGTTTCCGCGCCCTGCTGGTTCCCGGTGGTGTGGCTTTGATCTCGGACACCATCGGCTTCATCACCATCATGCTGATCGATATTGAGGTGATTCAGCAGATGGCGATCACTGCCAGCCTCGGTGTGGCCACCATCATCTTCACCAACCTGATGTTGTTACCGGTGCTGCTCTCCTACGTCGGCTTTCCCAAAGATTATCGTCAGCGCCTGCGCGACAGCATTGAACGCATGGATCGCTTCTGGATGCGGGTTTCACGAACGGCCAAGCCCTGGCCAGCAGCAATGCTGATTTTGTTTGCTTTGGCATTGATGGTCTTTGGCGCTATAAAAGGCAGCGAGATCAAGATCGGTGATTTGCATCAGGGGGTTCCTGAACTCCGCCCGAATTCACGTTACAACCTCGATAGCCAAGCGATTACCGAGCATTTTTCCATTGGTGTCGATATGCTTAACGTCATCGTCGAAACGGTCGCTGATGGCTGCATTGACTACGACGTCATGGACAACATCGATACCTTTGCCTGGCAGATGTCAAATACACCTGGTGTCCAATCGGTAATCGCCCTGCCCGGCATTGCCAAAATCATTAATGCTGGCTGGAGCGAAGGCGCGCTCAAGTGGCGTGTGCTACCGCGCAATCGCCAGGTCCTGGTTGAGGCGGTACAGTATATTCCCACCAGTAGCGGCCTGCTCAACGCCGACTGTTCCACCATGCCAGTGATGATTTTCACCAGCGATCACAAGGCTGAAACCATCTCTCACATTGTCACAAGGATCAAAGACTACCAGGCTGAGCACGGAACCGACCAGGTCAAGTTTCGACTCGCAACCGGCAATGTCGGGGTCATGGCAGCAACCAATGAGGAAGTCGCAGCCGCACAATTCCCGATCCTGATTTATGTATTTGCCGCGATCATCATTCTCTGTCTCATAACCTTCCGGTCACTCAGGGCGACCTTGGCGATAACTCTGCCGCTGGGTCTGGTTTCACTCCTGGCATACGCACTGATGACCGAATTGGAGATTGGGCTCAAGGTCTCGACCCTGCCGGTTGTCGCTCTCGGCGTCGGCGTGGGCGTCGACTACGGCATTTATATTTATAGCAGGTTCCAGTCGCATCTTAACGAAGGGATGACGATCTACCAGGCCTACCATGAAACGCTCAAAGTCACCGGCAGCGGGGTATTGATCACCGGCATCACCCTGGCGATCGGCACGGCCACCTGGATTTTCTCGCCGCTGCAGTTTCAAGCCGACATGGGCATTCTTTTGACCTTCATGTTCTTACTCAACATGCTCGGTGCGCTACTCTTGCTGCCCGCTCTGGCCAGTTGGTTGCTGCGCATCAAGCATCGCAACAACCAGGACTCGCAAGGGTAATTCACCATGCAACCATCATCACCCTCATGGCAGCCTCACTCCAACTCGGTCATCGCCGCAGTGATGGCGACCTGCCGTAAATTTCCTGAGCACAAGGCTTTTGTCTACCGGGTTGGTGATAGTGAGCTGACGGTCTCCTACAACAAGTTGCGTGAAGATGTTATCTTGCTGACACGGTCATTCCAGGAGAATCATATTGGCGCCGACAGCAAGGTGCTGATGCTCGCGGATAATCGCTATGCCTGGATGGTCACAGACCTGGCACTGATGGCGCTCGGCGCTGTCAGTGTGCCGCGCGGCAGCGATACCCCCTCTCAGGAACTGGAATACATTCTCAAACACGCCGACTGCTCGTGCCTGGTGGTGGAGAACGAGGCCTTGCTGACCCGACATCAAGAGGTAATCAGCGGTCGCAAAGAGCTCAAAAACATCTTCATCATCGAAGGCAGCGACCGCCACACTCTGTTCAGTCGACTCTACTCCTACAACGACCTGCTTAAAGAACGCACTCTGACCCCGGAACATTTTGCTGCGTTCGACGCGATGATTGAGCCGATCAATCAGAACGCGTTGGTCACCATCATCTATACCTCCGGGACCACTGGCACGCCAAAAGGGGTGTTGCTGAATCATCGCAACATCCTGTTCAACACTGAGAACCTGCCTCCATTGGTCGCCTTGACGGATCAGGACCTGTGGGTCTCAATTCTGCCGATCTGGCACATCTTTGAGCGCACCGCCGAGCTCCTGGCTCTGACTGCTGGCTCCTGTATCGTTTATTCGAACCTCAAGAGTTTTTCTGCCGATCTGGAAAAGTATAAACCGACCCTGGTGGCAACCGTTCCGAGACTGTGGGAGGCCATGCACGACAAGGTGCTGAACGCCGTTGCCGTTCGTGGGCGTTCCGCACAAAAGATCTTCACTCTGTTGATCAAAATCTCGGTTCGTTTTCGTCGTGCCCAACGGCAGTTGCGCGGGCACTTGCCGAAATTTGTCAAAGAGCCCTTGCCGGTCCGTCTGGGACGGAATCTAGCGGCATGTTTTGAACTGATTGTGCTGGCGCTACCTTACCGTCTGGCACAGAAAAAGCTCGCCCCGCTACGTGCCAAATTCGGTGGTCGGCTGCGGATCGCCATCAGCGGAGGCGGCAGCTTGCCCACCTATCTTGAAAACTGGCTTGATGCCATTGGTATCCGGATTGCCAACGCCTACGGCATGACCGAATGCGCCCCCGCTATTGCCGGACGTGGCTACAATAGCGATATCTTTGGCACCCTCGGTGGCCCGGTTTCAGTCACCGAGCTGCGGGTGGTTGATGCTGACGGCAACCCTGTGGCTCCCGGTATTGAAGGTGAGGTTGAAGTTCGCGGTCCGCAGGTTTTTCCCGGCTACTACGACAATGATGAAGAGAACCGCAAAGCTTTTACCGGAGACGGGTTCTTTCGCACGGGCGACCTTGGTAAGTTTACCCTCACGGGCGAGCTGGTTTTGACCGGTCGGGCCAAAGAAATCATTGTCTTGGCCAGCGGTGAGAACATTGATCCTTCACGGATTGAAGGTGCCATCAACCAGCTGCCGTTCGTCAATGATGCGGTGCTGGTCGGTCAGGATCGCAAAGGGCTGGCAGCCCTGATTGTTCCGGATTGGGACAAGTTGAAAGAATTGGTCGCTGACAAGTTGTCATATAATGGCTGCGAAGTGCAAAGTGACAAGGCGATGCGTGATCGGGTCAAAGCCGAGATCAACCGCTTGCTGCAAGCTAAAAACGGTTTCAAGCCCTACGAAAAACTGCAGAAGATCGTTTTTTTAAAGCATGAATTTACGGTTGGCGAAGAATTGACCAACACCTTTAAAAAGCGCCGCCACGTGATTGAAAAGAAATACCGCGAAGTAATTGATCGGCTGTTTAAATAGTCCACAAGTCGCGCTCTGCTAGCGCGCATCATAACGTTCACACAACGCACCCAGATAGCGTGATCCAATCTGTTCGCTGGCCAGCGCCCGCTTGACCGGTGGAAGCTTCAGAATGACTCCGAACATGGCCGCCAACGCCCGGTGGCGCCACATCACCTGATTATCGAAAATCAAATTTTGCAGTTTACCTCGTTCTATCGCCATCAGCACCGCTTTATGCGTCGAGTTCACCGGGGTAATCACCCGGCTCGCCCGGGGCTGCATGGTTAAAGCCCCAAGCCGACAATTGCGCACGCAGACCCCGCAACCCAGGCAGAGCTCCAGGTCGATGACGGCCTGTTTCCTGCCAGAACCATCGACCTGTTCGGCCTCCAGAGCAATAACCTTGACCGGACAAACGGGCAGACACTGGCCACAACCGCTACAACCTGTCCCAACCCCGGCAATGAAGTTGCTGGTGTGAACCGGCCGTTCGTAGCCGAAGCGCTGTGCGGCGAGTAAGGCCTCACAGCAGCAGGAGCAACAGTTGCAGATGAAGCTGATATCGTTTTGAACATTCTCACCAAACTGGACCAGGTTCTGCTCATAAGCCTTGTGGAGCAGCTCCTTGCATTCGCTGCGGTCGATTTTGCGGGCGTAGTCGCTCCGAATCAGTGAGCTCGCAACGTTATTGAACGTCATGCAGATATCCATTTCAGCAGAACAGGCCCGGCCCTGGTGCTGGCGCTTATGCCGACAGTAACAGAGGCCGACCCCGATATCGTCTGCGGCTTCGATCACCGCAGTCGCCTTATCATACCCCAGCACATGTAGCGCCTGCTCGCTGCTGACCGCGCTCTCATGAACAAAAACCCGTCCCAACTGGGTCTCGCCGGTTAAAAACAACTCCCGCACAAAATCCTCTTCAACCGAAATATATTGTTCATAGAGCTCACTTAAGAGCTTCTGGTCAATATCTTCTCGGGTGCGCATCAGGGCAAACTCGAAAAACCCCGCCATTGGTGGTGGCAGGACATAAGACACAGAGTCCTCCAACTGGATATCAACCAGGAGAGCCCGCCTGGCCAATTGCTGCAGAGTTTGTTTGGCTTCCGCAATGGGAATTCGCCAGTTTCGTGCCGCTTGCTCAGCGGTGAACGGCTTAATGGGCAACAGAGAGACCCGTTCCGCTTCCTCTTCACTGAAGAGCAGGGTCAGAATTCGATTGAGCAGTTTGGAGGGGGGAGACCCCTGCGGGCAGAGGTTGAGGCGGTGAGTCAGTTGCTGGTAACTGGTGCGGGACGTGTGGTGAGCCACTGAAACCTCCGTAAGGAGAGAGAATCAGGCCGAAAGAACGGCGTCGCGTGACGTTTCCTTAACTCGATACATGGCTTGGTCGGCAAGACGGATCAAACCGTCCTTGGAATCCGCATCATCAGGAAAGGTGGCAATCCCGAAACTGGCGGTCAATTTAAAGGGGACCCCGTTATCATCACGGAAATCGTAGGCACGGAAAAGTTCGCACAGCTTGGTCGCCAGAGTCATCGCGCCGCTTTTGCCAGTATTCGGCAGTACGACGACGAACTCATCACCACCGTAACGGGCGGATTTGCAGATCTTGCGCACATTGTTTTTAATCAGAGCACCGACTTCACTGAGGGTCCGGCTGCCAACCAGATGACCACAGGTATCATTGATCTTCTTGAAGAAATCAAGGTCGATGAAAATCAGTGACAGCTTACCGCCAAAGCGCCGCACCCGCTCGATTTCTTCTTCAATCAAAGTGTGCAGGTAGCGACCGTTGTAGAGTCCGGTCAGATCGTCGGTAATAACCAGTTCGCTGATACGCATGAAGTTACGGGCGTTTTCAATGGCGATGGCCGCATAATCGGAGATGGTCGAGAGGATCTGCAGGTCGGCCTCTTTGAAAATCTTTTCGTTCGGGCCGTTAACCAGTTCGATAACACCCAGCACCTTATCCCGGCTGCGTACCGGCACACAAAGCACCGACTGCGTGATAAAGGAAGAAACTTTGTCAAAATGATCGGAGAAACGATCATCCTCGGTGACATCGGCGATCAGTAGCGCTTCGCCATGCTCTGCCACCCAACCGGCGACTCCCTGACCCGCAGCCACTTTCAAGCCTTTGAGCTGTTCTGACGCCGGAGAAACCGCAATTTCAAAAGTCAGCTCACCAGACCCTTCATCGCGCAGGAGCAGCGACCAAGACTGGGATTTCAGGAGGCGGCTGAGCTGATCCATAATCAGGCTGAGGACATTTTCCAGATCCACTGTCGACGTCAAGGCCTTACCAATCTCGATAAGGACTTCAAGTTCCCGATTCCGTCGTTCTAGCGTTTTTAGTAAATGGGTGTCTATCGACACAGGCAATCTCCACAATATTTGGAATTATCGTGGCAATTTATCACGTTTTACTGAGCAGGTCACTCTTTTCAAGTAAATTCAGGGGCCTCGGAACGCACACAGAGCGAAAATCGCCACCCTCTGGTATACTGAAAACATTAGTAACCACTGAGGGTTTACCCATGAGTGACGGATTACTGGAAAGTATCATTCAATTGGAGAAATGGATTCAAGCCCAGGTTGTTGCCGAACAAGAGCGTGCCGCAACCTGGCAAGAGCGTGAACTGGTTGCGCTCGAAGCATCCCAGTCCAAATTGAGACAACAGGTCGAAGACCGCTTCCATCAGGAACTGATCAAGCGCCAGAAGAGTTTTCAGCATCAAGGAGAAACCCTTGAGGCCGAAGCGAGCGGTTGGTGTCAGCGCTTGGCGGCGCTGGATGACGCAACCCTATGCGAAATTTTGCGCAGACATCTTGCTGCTCTTCTGCCAGGGGGTGACAATGATCATCCGCATGTCCAAAATTGAGATCATCGGCCCCAAGGAAAAGTTGCTCGAAACCCTTGATCTTATACATAACCGGGGCGTCTTTCAGCCCGATCCGCAACTATTGGAACGGATTGAGTTGACAGAGGGACAACGCCCCCAAGCCTTAGTCCTTGATGAGGATGAGCTGCGAGAAAGAACTTTTTTCAGCGATTTGCACGCCCGCTTGTCAGTACTGATTGAACTCCTGCCGAAAACAACCGGCCAGACCTCCCAATTGCAACCGCTTCCGGTTATGGATGCGCTGAACGAGCTTGCCAACCAGCATCTGGCCGCAGTCCGCGAACGAACCGAGCAGCTGGCTGAACACCGTCAGGAAGTGGAGACTCTACAACGCGACCTCTCCTTCTGGAAGGCTCTGGAACCACTGACTCACGATCTCCCCACTGGCTCAAACCTGGAATTGTTTGGCATTGCCATTCGAGATGCCCAGCAACTTGAAGTCCTTGAAAATTTGCTGCACGAGCGCACTCTGGGCCGTTGTCACGTCAGCAGCACATTGACTGCCGATGGGGCCTTGGTTGGCCTGATCGCAACCACAGGGGAAATATCGAGCCAGTTGCGTGAGGCGTTGACCAGTGAGCATGTGCCGGAGTTGTCGGTGCCAGAAGATCTGGCCAATCTGCCGATACCACAACGGGTGACTGCCTTGAGTGAACGTTTGGCGACCTCTCTGGCACGATGTCGAACGATAGAGTTGCAAACGCAGGAGATGTCACACCGCTGGCTGCCGATTTATCAGCGGGCTCTGGCTTGGCTGGAAGAGCGTCTCGACCTCTACCGGGCAACAGCAACGGTCTTTACCACCCAGCTCTGTTTTATTATTCAAGGCTGGATGGCAAAAACCGAAGTGCCTGAGCTAAAAAGTCTGTTAACGCAGGCCTTTGATGGTTGCGTTGTTCTCGAACAACAGGCCATCTTCGAGGAGGAGATTGATCAGATTCCAGTAAAATTGTGCAATCCAGGTTATTTTGCGCCGTTCGAGATTTTTTCCCGGCTACTACCACTGCCTAAATACTCCTCCTACGATCCGACTCCATTTATCGGGCTCTTCTTCCCGGTCCTGTTCGGCATGATTCTCGGTGATCTTGGCTACGGCCTGGTGCTTCTGGTTATTGCGGTGGTTTTCACCAAGCGATTCCCTGCTCACCATTTAGCCAGTGATCTGGGTAAAGTCCTCGGCGTAGCAGCCCTTTATGCCTGCCTGTTTGGGTTGCTCTATGGTGAGCTGTTTGGTGATCTGGGCAAAGTCAATTTTGGTTTGGAGCCCCTCTGGTTTGATCGCGGTACCGAACTTGTGCCGATGATTGTGTTCTCCCTGACCGTTGGGGTCGTGCACATTCTGCTCGGCAGTCTCCTTGGTGTCTGGTCTCATTTACGCCGACATCAACCGCGCGAGGCTCTCATCAAGCTGGTGATGCTGCTCGCGATTCTGTTGCTGGTTCTGGCGGCGGTCGGCTGGTTCTATCCGCATCCTTGGCTAGCCACCCGACCTCTGCTGCTCAGCGTCGCTATTTTGCTGCCGATATTGATTGCGGCAGAAGGGTTGCTTGCGCCCCTTGAAATGCTCAAAACTCTTGGCAATATCATCTCGTATGTCAGGATCATGGCCATCGGTCTCTGTTCGGTTCTACTCGCTATGGTCGCCAACCAACTGGGCGGCATGACCGGCGACATCCTGGTCGGGACTCTGGTTGCAGGGGTGTTACACGGTTTCAATCTATTGCTCGGTGTGTTTGCACCGACCGTCCACTCGCTACGCTTGCATTATGTTGAATTTTTCAGCAAGTTTCTTGACCTGGGTGGTCGGCGGTTTGAACCCTGGCATAAATAGCGTTATCAACCTTAAAGGAGGAGCATCATGGAAAAAGTCTTGATTGCCTTTGCTGCAGCTCTAGCGATCGGTCTACCGGCCATCGCCACGGCGTGGGCCCAGTCGCGCATCGGCGCGGCAGGAGCCGGGACTCTGGCGGAAAAACCTGAGCTTACCGGGGCTATCATCATCCTGGTCGCTATTCCAGAAACCATGGTCATCCTCGGCTTTGTGGTCGCGGCGATGATCCTGCTGATGATCTAGTCACCCATGGGTGAAAATGAACTAAAAATCGCCCTGAAGAACCAGGGCGAGCAACAGATCAGAACCGGCTGGGAGTCGGCGGAACAACGCGTTTCCGAACGCCGTTGTGCCATTGAAGAGGCGGTTGCGGGGCTGCAGGAACAAACCGACCGGCAGCTGCAAATCCAAACGGCCGCCCAACGTAGCGAGCTCCTGCACGAAGCCCAGACCCGAACTCGCGAGGGTCGACTGCACGCCGAGGCCGACTTGGGTTGTCGCCTGTATGCGTTAGCGCAGGAGCTGCTACCAGAGCTTGCGGCAACCGAGCGTCGGCAACGCTGGCAAGCGTTATGCGACGAGATTCCACCAGCCGAGTGGCAACAAGTGCTGGTTTGTACTCCAGACCGCGCACAGGCGCAGCAGGTTTTTCCTGCCTGCGAAATATCGCTTGAGGACAATTTGGGCGGCGGACTCATGGTT
This sequence comes from Desulfuromonadales bacterium, assembly GCA_030145195.1. GTDB lineage: Bacteria > Desulfobacterota > Desulfuromonadia > Desulfuromonadales > BM103 > JAQYVY01. Next base: position 10,502 of record JAQYVY010000039.1, read on the forward strand.
ACCACCGCAGAGGGCTTGATCACGGTTGACAACTCCTTGCGATGCCGTCTGCAACGATCCTGGCCCGCTCTGCTGTCGAATCTTCTGGCCGAACTTCGCATTTTGGTGGAGAGCGATGAAGCTACTGACACCGACACCTCCAGCTGAACTTCCGGGCGAGGCCCTGCTGGCACGCTTGCGTTGCCGTCGAGCCGGCATTGACCTGACCGGTCGTTCGCAAATGTCTCAGGATCATGCTCCGGGACAGCCACTGCCACAGGCTGTTGACTGGGTTTACCGGCGGCTCAATGCCCGCCTTAAAAAACAGCTTGAACCGTATCTGGACCTTCTGGCGGTGCGCTCCCTGGTGCTGATGCTGCGGTATCGCTTGGCAGGTGAACCTCTACCGCTAGCTCTGGAGCGTGAACCGCTCCTGAACATCCAGATAAAAAAGCTGCTCACGCCCGATCTCGAACCAGAGTTAATTGTCGTCAATCTAGCCAGATCGCTACAGGTCGAATACCCTTTTTTTGAGAACTTGGCGACAACCTGGCGACGACAGGGACCCGGTGGCGTAGAGCAACAATTGCTCAGCGGCATTCTGCGCCACAGCTTGAGCACAACGCGCGACGCGACAGTTCGAAAAGCGATCCGCTACCTGCTCGATATGCGCAACCTGCTGATTGTTATGAAATTCTGGCGCTGGAGAATCTCGACCCCGCCAGAGCTGACCGTTGGCGGACAGCTCACCGCAGAGAACCTGCTGCGGATATGGAAAAACCATGACACTCGGCGGCTTGCGACACTGGCCAGCAGCATGGTCGGAGTTCCCACCGTTGAATGCGAGGCAACCGTTATGGAGCGCCACCTTCTGAGCGGGCTGGGCCGACAGTTACAACGCGCGGGACGTGACCCGTTAAGCGTGGGAGTTATCCTCGACTACCTCTGGCGAGCACAGCTTGCTTCTTATAACCATATCTTGCGTCAAACGCTGACGCCGGACAGTGAAGAGCTGCTTGAGGAGGTGATGCTGTTATGAAGGAGGTTCTCTTTTTGACCCCGGCAGACAGTGACCCCGGGTTTGCCCTGACCGGAGTCCGGCAGTCGATACTGGAGGTGGATGAAACCTGGCCAGCGATTCAAGCCGCGTGTGCCGACCCCGACATCGGTGTCATTGCGGTAGATGCCCGGCTGCTCGAAGGCCTTGATCCGGCGCAACTGCACACGCTGACGGAACGTTGGCCGGGCGTGATGGTGACGATGCCAGCTCCAGCTGGACGAACGCAACCAGCAGTGGATGAACTGCAACGCCTGGTGCAACGCGCGCTTGGTTATCACGTCAAGCTGTAACAAGTGTGGGCCGAAAACACCGGATAAGGACGGTGCTGTTTCAATAGGGAAAACAACTATGGATGGCAAGGTAATCAGCATCAGCGGCGCGACCGTGCGCGTCGACCTTCCCGACCTGAAGATCGGTGATCGGGTCTTTGTCGGACAAGATCGTCTGACCGGGGAAGTGGTGCGCCTTGAAGGGGAAACCGCGACCGTGCAGGTCTTTGAAGAAAACCGCGGCCTCGGCATCGGCGAGCCGGTACAAAGTGCTCACAGCCCGCTAACGGTACAACTCGGCCCCGGCCTGCTGGGCGGTATTTTTGACGGGCTTCAGCGCCCATTGCGCCGCTTGAAGGAAATCGGCGGCGACTTTATTGCCAGTGGCCTTGCGCCTTCTGCTCTCGATTTTGAACAACCATGGATCTTCCGTCCCAGCAGCCAGACCGGAGCCAAGCTGCTGCGGGGCGCAACGCTTGGCTGCGTTCGAGAAGGCCACCTTGAGCACCTGTTGCCGCTCACGGAGGAGGGAACCCTAGCGACTCTGACCGAGGGCGAAATTCGTCTTGACCAGCCGATCGCGTCCCTTGAGGAGGGACCTTCGGTTCTGCCCTGGCACAGTTGGCCGGTACGTCGTGCCAGACCGTTCAAACGCAAGCTGTCCCCGGAAACACCTCTGATCACCGGTCAGCGCTGTCTTGATTTTCTTTTTCCCTTATTGAAGGGTGGCGTCGCAGTCGTTCCCGGCGGCTTTGGTACCGGCAAAACAGTTTTAGAGCAAACCATCGCCAAATTCGCCGATGTTGATGTGGTTGTTTATGTTGGCTGCGGTGAACGTGGCAACGAAATGGCGGGGCTGCTCGATGAATTTGCAGAGCTGGAAGACCCACTCACCAAGCGACCGTTGATGGAACGAACCATTATTGTCGCCAATACCTCGAACATGCCGGTGGCTGCCAGGGAATCGTCCATCTTCACCGCCGTCACCATGGCTGAATATTATCGTGACATGGGTCTCGACGTGCTCTTCTTAGCCGACAGTCTGTCGCGCTGGGCGGAGGCTTTGCGAGAAATTTCGGCGGCGCTTGAAGAAATGCCCGGCGAGGACGGCTACCCGACCTACCTTGGCTCACGCCTTTCTGGCTTCATCGAACGGGCGGGCGTAGTGGAAACCTTGGGAGGAGCGGTCGGTTCTTTGAGCATGATCCTTGCTGTTTCGCCGCCGGGAGGTGATTTCGCCGAGCCGGTAACCCAGGCCTGCCTGCGCGTTGCCGGAGCCTTCTACATGCTCGATACCCGGCTGGCCCATCGCCGACATTTCCCGGCGATCAACTGGAAGCAAAGTTATTCGCTCTACGGCGGGGTCGCAAAAGATCACTTTGTCGGCAAGCATCCTCACTGGACTGAGTTGCAAGCTCGCTGCACCGATATTCTCCAGCGCGAAGACGCCCTGCGCGAAGTCGCCGAAGTCGTCGGCATGGAAGGATTGCAAGACCGCGACCGCCTGTTGATGCGAACCGCAGAGCAAATCCGTCTTGATTTTCTCTGCCAAAATAGCTTTACCGACGATGCCTACGCCACTCCGGACATGACGATTGTGCATATCGCTCGACTGATTGCCGAGCATGACCAGATCTTGTCCGCTCTTGATCAGGGCAAAATTCTCGACGAGCTGCTCAAGGAGATAAAAGATGCGGCTCTCTGAACATAGCTATCGCACCGTAAGCGCCGTCCGCGGGCCGCTGCTCTTTCTCAACCGGGTGTTCCAAGCCCGCCTCGGCGAGCTGGTTAATATCACGGCACCTGACGGTCGTGCCTTGACCGGTGAAGTGCTAAAACTCTCCGCCGACCAGGTTCTGGTTCAGGTCTTCGGCGGAACCCACGGTCTGGACACCAAGACGACCACGGTTCGTTTCAGCGACGCGGTCATGCGCGCGCCTCTCGGCCCTGGCTGTCTTGGCCGGGTATTTGACGGCTCTTTCCGCCCACGCGACGAGCTCCCGATGTTCGTTCCGGAAAAATCTATGCCGGTCACCGGCGCTCCGATCAATCCTGTCGCCCGAGCTCACCCCGAGGAATTCATCGAAACCGGATTTTCGGCTATCGATGGTTTAAGCACCCTGATAAAAGGACAAAAGTTGCCAATCTTCTCCTGTGCCGGTCTACCGGCACGGGAGATGACCGACCAGTTGCTAAGACAGTCACGGTTGCCCGATGGCGGACCGTTTGTCCTGGTCTTTGTCGCCCTCGGTCTGACCCATTTCGAATATCAATTCTATCGCCAGACTCTGGCCCACATGCAGAGCCGTTTCGTCGCCTTTATCAACTTGGCTGATGACCCGGTGGTGGAGCGTCTGCTGGCGCCGCGGCTCGCCCTGACTGTGGCCGAGGAACTGGCCTTTCAGCAAGAAATGGATGTGTTGGTTATCATGACCGACATGACCAATTATTGTGATGCGCTGCGTGAGATCTCAACCGCCCGCGAAGAGCTGCCCGGTCGCCGCGGCTATCCCGGCCATATGTATTCCGATCTGGCCTCCCTTTACGAGCGCGCCGGCCGCATCCACAACCGGAAAGGTTCGATCACCCTGCTGCCAACGGTCACCATGCCGGAGGACGATATCACCCACCCGATTTCAGACCTGACCGGTTACATCACCGAAGGTCAGATCGTCTTGTCGAGAGAGCTGCACCAGAAGGGAATTTATCCTCCGGTGGATGTTTTGCCCAGCCTTTCGCGGCTGATGCAGTACGGCATCGGCAAGGAGCAAACCCGTCAGGACCATCGCGAGCTGGCTAATCGGCTCTATCGGAATTATGCCAAGGGCTGTGATTTACGTCGCCTTGAAGCCGTGGTCGGCCGCGATGGAATGCTGGCTGAGGATCGGCACCTGCTCGATTTTGCCGACGCTTTCGAGTCTGATTTTGTGCACCAGGGGGAAACCCGCAGAAGCATGACCGAAACGCTTGATACCGCCGTGCTCTTATTGGAGAAATTTTGCGAGGTGGCAAAATGAACCACCCGACCCGGACCAACCTGCTGCTGCTCAAAGATCGGCTACGGGCGGTGTTGAACTGCACCACCATCCTCAAGGGCCGCCGCCAGGCACTGATCAAGGAATTCCTCAAGGTCACTAAACCATTAATGCAGTCGCGAGAGGAGATCAGCCAAGCCTATGCTCGCGCGCTTGATGCTCTACATGTCAGTTCCGGCCGGGAAGGTCCCGTCGCGGTGAAGGCACTGGCCACGAGCAACCGGCGCCAGCTGGCAGTGGACATTATCGAATGTAACCTGCTTGGGTTACGCTATCGGGATTTAAAGATGCACGAAACTGTGGCCCGAGGCTTTGATGAACGCCCTTATGACATGCTTGGCAGCACCCCCTGGCTGGAAGAAGCGATGCAGGATTTTGAGGGGATTGTCGAAGAGATGCTCTCTATAGCCACCTTCGAGGGCAAATTTCGGCGGCTGGCAGAGGAGTTGGTGCGCTTGACCCGGCGCATCAGAATTCTGGAAGAGAGAGTGACTCCAGAGCTGCACAAGGAAATTCACGCCATGACCCAATATCTGACAGAGCGCGAGCGCGAAACCTATTTTCGGTTAAAGCGGTTTAAGGGCGGCACTACGCAACAGGCCCAAGAGTTAACTTAACCGCTATTGACCTATTGTCCGATGCTGTGGGTTGTTTTCGGTAAAATATTTCAAAAAGCTGGCATAAGGGAGAGTTCTGAAATCAAGGCTGAGGCGTTCCTGTGTCTTGGCAAGAAGAAAGCCCTGCTTAATTACGGCGGCTTCGATCTCCGGCATATGCATGGCCCCCCACGGAATGACGATTGTGTCGTAATCCTTCAGGGTCATGACCAGTCGCCGAACCACTTCCACATTGCGGTTTATGAGGATATCGTCGGTAATTATCTCGATCCATTCCGGGGTCATATGCGCATTGACCCAGGCATTGTACTCTTGCAGACCTGCCTTGAGAGGGGCTCCGCTGAGCAGGGTGTTGCCGAGCACGTTAAGAAATTCAATGGTTTTGGGATTAAAGCTATTCAGGTCAACATCCGCGACGGCAATATCCGGTTTCGTGCTCTGGTCCTGATCCAAGCGCAACGGTTCAGGATCATCCAGATCAACCAGATGGCCATCGAACTTGAGCGTCTCCTGAGCAGACAAGCCTAAAACCCCAGCCAGCTTTCCGTAACTAAACTGACTCTGCAACAAATGATCACGATCGGTGACCCCTTCAGCAAGAATGATGGTTCCCTCGACCGGAACCGATCCGGCCAGGTCCTGGTAGTAGGCCTCATTGCCTATGTGCATCATCCCTGCCAGGCGGACGACCTTGTGATCAAGATGATAGGTGCGCTCAGTCATGTAGATCCCAAGTGGGCTGAGGCGCATGAATCCGGAAGTCTGTTCTTCAAGAAAGAGGCTGGCTGTTGCCATCCCGAAAAAGAGGGCAGCAAAGGGCAACAGGCAGAGGTTCACCGCCGTAAAGGTCAGGGTGTTGCGCCAACTGAAAAAAGGCGACTGAAACAGCTCTTTCGGCAACAGGATACCGCTGCTGTCGCGCGAACGTAGGGCCAAGACTGCGTAAACCCCAAGCACCGTCTGCCCGACTGCTGCGGCTACCTCCAGAATCGCCCGGTCAAAAAATCCCGCCAGCGGCCACAAGCCGAGATCGCACCATAAGATGAAGACAATTAACGGCACAAAAACCCGCTTTTTCAAGCGCTTATCGATGCCGAGGGTCGCATAGAGCGGGAGGGCCAGAAGCAAAACCAGAGAGGCAACCAGGTAGCGCAACTCGGTGAGGGCCGTCACGGTAGCAGTAGCAAGCAGTTCATCAATCAGGGAAAGTCCACCATCAAGGAGATAGAGGATGATAAAGAGTTTGGCAAAGAATCTCATGTTCAGTTCACTGTCTCAACTTGGAATTGATGTGGTTGAATCTTTTCAGAGTACCAGAAGGCTCCAACTGGGAAACACCGAGGGCATCGCACTCAAGAACTGACCAACACCACAACCGACTGTTTCTTCACGCGGTAGGAGTGCGCGTCTCCCAGCGGCACTTCCTGACCCGGAACCGAACTCGCCTCTTGGGCCGACAGTGCGGTATCGACAAAGCGCCGCCACTGGTTGCCCTTGCCCGGTTGCGGCAGGGCAAAAGTCGCCGGGGTATCGGCGGCGCGGGCAATCAGGTAAATCTCAGCCTCATCAGCCAACCCCTGCAAGTGCATGCCGAGGGAATGGGAACGTTTTGACCAGTCGGGTTGGTTTAATCTGGTGCCGTGCCAGGTCAGGCACCGTTCGCCACTCTCTGCGCCTTCAAAATGCCTGGGCCGTAACAGCGGATGCCGTTGGCGAAAGGCGATCAGATTGCGAAAGAAGTTGAACAGGTCGCGATTGCTTTCCAGCTCGGACCAGTTTAGCCAGCCGAGTGAATTGTCCTGACACCAAGTGTTGTTGTTGCCCTTTTGGCTGCGCCCCATTTCATCACCGGACAGCAGCATCGGCACACCATGGGCGAGAATTAGCAGGGCCGCCATATTCCGCACCTTTCGGGCACGTAGTTTGAGGATCGCGGGGTCGTCGGTCTCGCCCTCTACCCCGTAATTGGCACTGAAGTTGTTGTCGCAACCGTCGGCACTGAATTCACCATTGGCTTCGTTGTGTTTTTGTTCGTAACTAACCTGGTCGGCAAGGGTGAAACCGTCATGACTGGTGACGAAGTTGATACTGTGATAGGGCGCCCGGCCATCGTCCTGGTACAGATCGGAACTCCCGGCCAAGCGGGTGGCGAGCACCGGCACCAGGCCGTTATCTCCGCGGACAAAGCAGCGAATATCGTCGCGAAACTTGCCATTCCATTCTGCCCAACGGCCAAAATTGGGGAACGTCCCTACCTGATAAAGGCCTGCGGCATCCCAGGCCTCGGCAATCAGCTTGGTTCCTGCCAGCACCGGGTTCCCCGCTATCCGTTCAAGCAGCGGTGGATTGGCCAGGACTTCACCTTTAGAACCGCGACCAAGAATCGAAGCAAGATCAAAGCGGAAACCGTCCACATGCATCTCGGTGACCCAGAAGCACAAGGCATCGATAATCAGGTCGCGCACCACCGGGTGATTGCAGTTGACCGTGTTGCCGCAACCAGAATAGTTAGCATAAGCCCCGGTTTTTTCATCCAGAATGTAATAGACACTGTTGTCAAGACCACGGAAGGAGAGGGTTCGCCCCTGTTCGTTGCCTTCCCCAGTGTGGTTGAAAACCATGTCGAGGATAACTTCAATCCCGGCGGCATGCAGTGCCTTGACCATCTCTTTGAATTCGCGCACTTGGGCGCCAGCGGCAAGATTAACCGCGTAGGCGGCCTTGGGAGCGAAAAAACTGAGCGGATGATAACCCCAGAAGTTGTGCAGGGATTGGCCCGTCAGTGGGTTGGTGCGATAGTTGTCCGCCTCATCGAATTCGGTTACCGGCAGCAGTTCTACCGCCGTGATCCCAAGCTCCATAAGATAAGGGATTTTTTCAATGAGACCAAGGAAGGTCCCCGGATGAGCGACCTTTGCCGAGACGTCTTGGGTGAACCCACGCACATGCATTTCATAGATCACCGTGTCCGCCAAATGCCGGTTCAGCGGGCGATCCATCCCCCAGTCGAAACGGTTATCAACCAGAAGACCGCGCCAGTTGCCCTGACGGGCGGCCTGGCGAGACGCGGTACGCCAGATCGAAGGCCCAGAAATTGCTTGGGCATAAGGATCAAGCAAAACCTGCTTGGCATCGAAACGATGAACGGGTGATTTGTCGTCAGAGTCCCGTGCAGCGCAATAGCCGTACTCGAAGCCGGCAACCAGACCCTGTAGACAGAGGTGCCAGACGTCGCCGGTTCGGTTGATCTCCGGGTCGAGCGGAAAAACCATCAATGGTTCAAGGACGCCTGGTTGAAAAAGCACTAAGCTGAGAGCGGTTGCATGCCGTGAAAAAACCGCAAAATTAACTCCGCCTGCCAAATTGCTGACGCCAAAAGGTTGAGGATGACCGCGGAGTATGGCAAAGTCGGTTGTAACAGCATCCAACAGGCGGTTATGATGATCGGGGTGTGGCATGGTACACTTTCCCAGTTAAAGTGACAGATTCAGTCTCAGGATCAAGTTTAACAGACTCTGTGCTTTAGCAACAGATGGATCAGGAGAGAGCATGCAATCAATGGTTCAACCGGGGCGCTACCGGCACTACAAGGGCAACCTCTACGAGGTCATCGACATTGCACGCCATAGTGAAACCGAGGAGCAACTAGTGGTTTATCGCTGCCTTTACGGTGATCATTCTCTCTGGGTTCGGCCAGTAGCAATGTTTGTTGAAAGGGTCGTTGTCGATGGCAATATAATGCCACGATTTGCGCGCTGTTTAGAATCTGATTAATTTTGGGAGAGGCAAATGCATATTATTGCTGTCCACCAGATGCAAGGAGAAGAGAGCTTTTTAGCCAAAGAGTTGGCAACTGCTCTCGGCATCACCCCCTACGAGGCCAAGCCGCGAGTCAGCGTTCCCGGTGGCGGTCCGGCGGTGGTTGCCCGCTTTGCCGCAGTTGAAGCCGCCGAAGCTTGCGCGGCGCAATTACGCGCTGCCGGCTTCTCCGTAATCGTTTTGGACGCAGCAACAGAAGCTCAGGGGCAGGCGCCGCTAATCGTTCATCGGCTTTTTTTGGGCGAACACGCGTTGGAGGTTTTTGACCATCAGGGGCAAACGCTGGCCCTTCCTTACCAAACCGTTACCCTGTTGCTGAGTGGTATTGGCATCAGCAGCACCACCAGGATTGAAACCAAGAAGGAACGCAAGTTCAGCCTGGGCCGAACGGTTGCTACCGGGGGGCTGGTCATGAGTAAAAAGAAACAGGTTGTTACAGAGCACTCAGAGGAAGACCGCCAGCCTTTTTGTCAACTTTTTGCATCCGATTGCCCGCCTCTGCTTTTACGACAGGCGAGTATGGATTTCCAAACCTTTGACTCTGAAATCAAACCGACTCGGGAAGCAAATTTCTCATGGCTGTGTGCTGAATTGCGGCGGCGTTGCCCTTCTGCCCGCTGGGATGCACGGCTACAAACTCGCGCCGGTCAGACCCAACTGCTTGGTCCCGGCCTGGCGCCGGAGCAACATCTCGACTTGGCAATTCGCTTGATTGCGCTCACTGGTTGAGACAGCAGCTACCAGATCAACCCTCATTAGCGCGACCAGCTTATTTTCGGCCAGGGTCTCTGCCCCCCGCCCATCGGGAGAAAAGAATAAGCACTAATGGTAGTGGATCTTTTTAATTCCTGCCAACTGTTTGATTGCTTTCGTCAGTTCACGACCAACGCTTTTTTGCTGTTGGGTAATCACCACTTGATAGATGAGTTCGTCTTCTATCAGATCGACAGTGGAGCTGATATTGGCAATATGCAGTTTTCGCTGCGCAAAAAGTTCTTCCAGCTCATCAAAGAGAGCCTCTCGGTTTTGTGCTGTCACCGCGATGGTTAAATAGTGGTCTTTTTTGATAAGAGGATCGAGCTTTTTCAGAAAGATCAGGCAGCTCAGCACCAGAATGGTCGCGAGCACACCCAAGCTGTAAAAGCCCATACCAAAGGCCATCCCCAGCCCAGCAACCGTCCAAAGACTGGCTGCGGTGGTCAAGCCTCTTACCGACGCTCCTTCCTTGAGGATAACGCCCGCACCGATAAAACCGATTCCGGTCACAATCTGCGCCGCAACCCGGGAAGGATCCAATCGCAAAGTACTCTCGGCACCAAAGCGGCCGTATTTAAGGTAAAAAGCCTCCGAGACAATCATCATGACGCAGGACCCCACCGCAACCAGCAGGTTGGTGCGTAAACCCGCCGGGCGGCCATGTTTTTCACGCTCCAGACCGACCAACCCGCCGGCCAGGGCTGCCAACAACAGCTTGACGATAAGATCCAGCTCACTGGCACCTGAAAACGCCTGATCAAAAGACATAATCACTCCACAAAGAAAACCGATAGAAAATCAACTCTTCGTCCAATTATACACGACTGGATTACGGCAACCAGCTTTGCTGTTCGTTTAGAATTGTTTATTCCATCAGGAGCCTGCCGAATCTGACAGGCGGGCCTGAACAGAGTGGCGAGTCGAGACTTAAGACAACCGAAGAACAGGTGGCAAGGCTCTTTGACTTTGGAGGGTTTAGCTCTGGTGCGCAGGACGAAGCAGATCAAAGACCGTTTTGACCGGGTTGAATGTTTCTGCCGGAATTTCAACAAAAAGGGTGTGCCAGCCTGCCATGCCGCCATTCCATAACCCCGGGCGCTCCAACACCCTGACGTCTTTGTCGTCCTGCCTCTTGGTCGTGATGATCACAGCCTCATCATCGACGAACCGCGTCAGGTCGTAAGGTCTGCCACGCCAGTCGCTGACCCCACAGACCATGTCAACAGGGTTGAAATGGGTTGAGTGCGCCAGGATGTCAGCTTGCCCGGAGTTGTCCTTGTCAATCTGGGCTCCTTCCACGATCTGTTTGGTGATCCGACCCCGGGCATCGCGCACCCAGAATGGACCACCTCCCGGTTCGCCACTATTTGGCACCATGCCGCAAACTCTCAAGGGGCGATCAAGCTGGTCAAGCAGAGTTTTGCTGTCATCATTCAAGGAGACCGCCGCTTGCACTCGATCGATCAGAAAACTAATCACCAGTTCACGAACTAACGGGTCGTCAGGCTGCTCGTGCAGCGCCTTAAGCAGGGCGTGTTGTTCCTCTTGCACGGAAAGGAGATAACCGACGAGTAATTTGGTCCAAACCAGGTTGGCTTCCTTGTGCCGGTCGGGGACAACATTATCAATATTTCGTACCAAAATGATGTCGCCAGCCAGATCATTCAGGTTTTCAATCAGGGCACCGTGGCCGCTGGGACGAAACACCAGCGTGCCATCAACATCGCGTAGCAGTTGTCCGCCTTCGTCCAGGACCAGTGTATCGGTCGAGGCTTTTTGCATCGAGTAGGTGACATCGAAACGACAACCATAGGCCATTTCAAGGGTGTCTCTCCACGCCGAATATTGTGCCTTGAAGAGAACGAGGTGCTCTTCAGAGACAGTAAAGTGAAGGGCCACAACCCCGTCCAGACCATTCAGCAGCGCGGCTTCGGCCAGGTGCTCAACAAAGGGTGTTCGAGCACCATCAACAGCGGCATGAAAAGCGAGCAAACCCTTGGGCAAACGAGCGTAACAAAGGCCAGCAGGTTCCAACAGATAGCGAAGAATCAGTGCCAGATCGCGTTTGGCAATAGCCTGCGGTAGATCGTATCCATCTTCAGCCATGGCGTTTTTCAGGTCGGGATAAAACGCGAAAGATGTCAACTGCTCAAGAAATTTTCGCAGTTTAAACTCTGCCGGATCAGCCCCAGGGTCGGGCTGACCAGTGCGGCAGGACTCCAGAACTGAGCTGTTGACCTGGAGGGGACCGAACATCCGCGAGGCGGCCCCTGACGCGGGAACAAAACGCCCCAGGCGTCCAGCGGCAACGGCAGAGGCAAAAACTTTATTCAGGTAACTGTGAGCTTCGGGTTGTATCTGTACGATGCCGTCATTAAGAGAGCAGGATCTCACCAATTTGACATCAACCTGCCCGGTCTTTAGCCAGCCGACCTGGCGCGCAGCTTTTGATGGTTCAATGTTGCGAGCTTTCAGTTGCTTTAGATCATCAGCAGAAAAATTCATGTGTCGCTTTAAATCCTGTAGTCGTCGTTTGTTGTAGTTTCAGTTTTAATGGTGATCAAAATATCAGAAAAGCAGGACCGGACAGATGACATTGTGCAAGACATAATTCGCCACCGAACCAAAGATCACGTCACGAATTTCCCCGGTACTTTCGCGACGGCCGATGATTGTCAACTGAAACTCTTCGTCGTTGGCGACCTTACAGATGGTTTGCCTGATCGTACCGTACTCCAGACGTGCACCAACATTGAAGCCCGCAGCTTCAAGTTGTTTCACCTTGTCATCAAGCACCAACTGTCCAGCCTTACCGGCGTTTTCGCGGATCATCTCCATCTGGAAATCGGGGATCATGCGATAAGTGAGTTTATCGACATCAACCACGTGCAGCACGGTAAGCTTGTTGGGAAAAGACTCTTTGAGATTGATGATCTTTTCGAGGGTACGGCCTGCTGTCGCTGAGCCATCGACCGGAATCAGAATTTTCATTTCCATAGCATCCTCCTAGAGCCAATTTTACGACAGGACGGGTTCCATGTCAGGGTGGCGGGTAGACCCAATTTGGCAGGAAGAGCACCAGATCGGGGCAGAATGTCAGAAGCATCAGGATGGCGATTTGGATAAGCAGAAACGGCAGAACCGCCTTGGAGACATAGAGCAGGTCGCGGTTGGCGACTGCCCCGGAGATATAGAGGCTGACTCCCAGAGGAGGTGTGCAGTAGCCGATTCCGAGATTGAGGGTCATGAGCAGGCCGAAATGCATGGTGTCGATACCGAACTGGCTCAAGAGCGGCAAAAAAATCGGTGTCAGGATCAAGGTGGCGGAGATGATGTCCATGAACATGCCGATGATCAACAGCATGATATTGACCGAGAGCAGAAAGACCCAGGGGGTTTGAATGTTTTCCACTACGGCGTTGGCAATCTGGCCTGGAATCTGTTCGAAGGTCAGATATTCACCGAAAACCGAGGCCCCGGCCACGATGACCAACAAGGTTGATGAGGTGATCGCCGAGGAGATCACGACCCCTTTGATATCGCGCAGTTTGAGATCGCGGTGGATGCAGATTTCGACAATGAACGCATAAACGCAGGCGACCACAGCCGCTTCGTTGGCTGTGAAGTATCCGGAATAGATGCCGCCAAAAATCAGCACCGGCAGCAACAGAGCCCAGATGCTTTCACGCAGGGTTGCCATAACTTCGCGCACACTTGGACGCGGCATGGTCGGGGCATCCTGGCGTTTACAGAAAAAGTACGCATAGAGTGACATGAAGAAGATGATCAGGGCTCCGGGTACAAAGCCGGTCAGAAAAAGCGCTTCAAGCGGGTCGTTGGTGACCATGGCGTAGAGGATCATCGAGATCGATGGCGGGATAATCACGCCAAGGATCGGTGCCGTGGTCATGATGCCGACCGAGAACTTTTCGTCATAATTGTTCTTGAGCAGAGCCGGGATCATAAAGCCGCCGATGGCGACCACCGTGGCCACGGTAGAGCCGGAAATGGCGCCGAAAAATCCGCAGGCCAAAACCCCGGCCATGGCCAGCCCGCCGGGCAGGAAGCCGACCAGACAGTTGGCGGTTTTAATCAACTTGGCGACGATGCTGCCGGTGGTCATGATGTTGCCGCAGAGGACAAAGAAGAGCACCACGATCAGGGCAAACTTGTCCATGCTGCGATAAAGAACTTCGATCACAATCTGCGGATCAATCCCGGCAATCCAGACCAGACCGACCATGCCGGTGAAGAAGAGCGCCATGAACACCGGAATGGTTGAGGCCAGACAGCCGATCAGCAGCGCCATGATGACGAGGGAATTGGTGTCCATGATCAGGAGACCTCATCTTCGGTCGGGAGCTCACAGAGTTGGATGCCGAGCCAATCCTCGGCCATGATGATCAGGGTGCGAATAAACATCATGCCCCCCATGATCGGCAGGACGGCGTAAAAGTACCATTCCGGAATCTGCAGTGACGCGGTTTTGGCGTATTGGTCATGGTAGACCATTGTGGTCAGGCCGTAGCCGAGTTTAATCATGAAGCCGGAGAACACCAGCACCCCAATGTGACTGAACAGAGTCAAGGGCTTTTTCAAGAAGGGAAAGAGTTGCGGCAAGGCGTCAATACGGATCAGCGAGCGATTACGGATCGCTGCGATACAGCCGACATAGGTGGTGAAAAAGATGGTTTTTCGTACCACCTCATCTGACCAGTAAAGGTTGACGTCATTGGTCATTTTGCGCAAGGCGACATTGGCAATCGCCACCAGCAAGGCAACCATGACCGTGACAAAGAGGCTCCAGTCCTCGACAAAGGCGAAACCGCGATGAATGTAATAAATGAACTTTTTCATAAAAGGCGAGTGGCGCGTAACGCTAATATTTATGGGGTTGAATCGAGAGGATGTCCAGATGACATCCATCATTTCGTTATGTGCCGCTGGACTGCAAAAAAACGATCGGGGAGAGTCATCTCCCCGATCGCTGATCATAACGGGTTTTATTCCAAGAATCAATTCCCGAGCGCAGCTTGGACCTTTTTGAAATAATCCATGCCGATCTTCTCGCCCCAGGTCTGGTAAACAGGCGCGATCATGTCAACCAACTGCTGCTTTTCAGCGGCGGACAAGGAGAAGAAGGCAACGCCAGCTTCCTTGGCCTTGGCAACTTGGGCAGCATGCTGCTGGCGAGTCAGCTCACGGGTCTTGGCGCTCTCTTCCTCAATGACCGTGATCAGGATTGTTTGCAGGTCAGCAGGCAACTTGTCGAACCATCCCTTGTTCATCAGGTGGATGAAGAGGCCCTGGGCATAATCGAGCTCGGTAAAGTTCTTGGCGATGGTGAACTTCTTGGTAATGTTGCAGACGATCGCAGTGTGATCGAGGCCGGTGATGACCCCTGTCTGCAGCGCCTGGGGAACGTCTGGCCACGGCATGACCGTAAACTTCATGCCCCATGCCTTGTAGAAATCGGCATTGAGGGGGGCCTGAGCAATCCGGAAATTAATCGATTTGGCATCGGCAATGGTTTTGACCGGGGTGTTGGTGGCCCAACCGTAGGGGCCGTAACCGGTGACGTCAACCGTCATGATGTCGCTTTTCAGGGCGCTGTCAGCAAAGGGCTGCCAGAGCTCGGGAGTATTGCGGAAGGTATCGAGCTTGTCGAAAGTGTCGACAACGTAGGGCATGTTGACGATACCGAGGGTGTCAGCGACATTCTGCGCTGCCACCGAAGAACTCAGCATGCCGTGAACAGCACCCAGCTTGAGCTTGTTGATGACATCTTTTTCCCCACCCAGCTGAGCAAGGGGACGGAAATCGACGAAGAGGCGTCCTTTTGATTCTTCCCAGACGCGATCGCGAATCCGGTAACCAGCGCCGACCCCTTCGATAACCGGGTGCGAGATATTGGAAAGAATGTAAGTGAATTCTGCGCCGCTTGGATCGAATTTAGCTTTCCATGCTTCCAGAGGGTCTTTTTTCTTTGGTTCCGCAGCCGTTGGTTCCGCCGCCTTTGCTGCTACCACTTTTTTTGCTGTGTCAGCTGGCTTCGGAGCTTCTTCCCCGCAGCCGAAAAGCATTACCGTCGCAAATAAAACTGTAATAATTAAAGACATTTTCTTCATTTTCTTCTCCTGTTTTGATCGTTGATGACTTAGGTACAATGTTCTGGCTCAAGACTGTCCCTATACCCCTAATGCGCAAAAAACTAACTATTCTAAAATTGCCAGCACCGACGCTTTGTCGCCACTGACACTTGGATCTTGATTGATGTTTCTCAAACGGCCTGCCATATAGGGAACTTTTTCTTTAAGATACGTCTCCATCTCTGAAACCGTAATGCTTTTGTTGTTGTCAACATCTGCTGTTCCTTGCAAACCTTTCAGGAAATAATACGTGAACAATGAGTGTTTTTTTTCGTGATACCAGGCGGAAACTTGGCCTGTAGATGTGCTGGTGAAGACGACGGCCTGCGGAGGACTTTCAGCTAAGGCGTTGGTTTTCAGCATAGCCGGGCTTATCCCCCGAAATAGCGGCCCCTGTTCTGAATTTCCGGAAAAGCAGGCGTCTAGAACAATAGTCATTGTTTCTGAAGGTAGCTTCGCGAGGTTTTTGTACAAGGTTTCAATGGAATAACCATTAGTGCTTAGGTACTGCGGGTCTGCATCGGCAGGCACAAAGTAGGCGTCACCAGTCTTCAAATCCGGAGCACCGTGTCCTGTGTAATAGATAAACACGTGGGACGTTCTTTCTGGGTGGACAAATCGTGCAAGTTTACCCTTGTGGTCTCGATCATTGCCAAACAATTCATTGAACTTGGAGAGCGTGGCGTTTTCCTCAAAGAGGATATTCTCTGTTTTGAACCCAAGAGTCTGAATTAAATATTTCCGCATAACATTGGCATCGCGTATTGCAAATGCCACGTCTGGGACATTGGGGGCACTGTAGTCACGGTTGCCGATAATAACGGCGACATCATAATCGCCAGCTTTCTGACCTGCCGGGATGTTGTGATCAACATCAACACTTAAGCCCCGGGTGGAATCAATCCTCTCCGTCTGGTGCTCAGGTTGCGGCAACGACTCGATCACAACCTGCTGGATCTCACGAAGAGAAGCCTCCATCTTCAAATCCAGTTTGGCTGTTTGCGCAAACCGGTGCCGGGCCTCATCAATTTTCAGCTCTACCGGGATTTCTTCGCCGACGTTAATCCGCCTGTTTGTATAGATACTAAAGCTAATGTCTCTATGTTCACCCGGCATTAAAGCCCCAATTTCAAAGGAACTTTTACTGTCGGCAGCGAGGTACACATTGGGACCAAGTTTGATTGTGGCTATAGTGTCGCGCGCGTCACCGGAGCCAACGTTCTGCACTCTTAACGTTAGCTCGACAAACTCCTTTGGCTCAATTCGAGCGTTTCCGCTCTGGTCATTGATCCCTAAATCCGCCAAGATCAAGCGTGGTGGTGCGAGAGCCTTGCATTCAAATACGAGTTTTATTGGCTCCGGGTCAAAGCCCCGACTCTCCAGCGAGTCGATGCGCAGTCGAACATCACCATCACTCAGCAACTCGCTGGCATTGAGTTTTATCTTTTTCGTCTTGCTCTGACCTGCGTTCAAGTCACCGATGAAAACTTTTTGTGGGTAATTCAAGCCAGTGATTCGATTCTGGGCCGTTAATTGTGCTTCCACGTTGAAAGCCTTGCCCCGGCCAAGATTTTCAAAAACAAGAACAAGCTGCCCTGTCTCCTCAGCATCGAGGATACGGTTACCCGATGGTTCAAGGAAGCTTGCAGAGACCATTAGGTCTGGAGGATATTGTTGCATTGGCGTTGAGATCTGTGATCGATCCTCTTTTCCGGTAGCAACGTAACTGTCCTTAGAGTCTTCCTGAGAAAAATACGCTTCAACGTTTGCTAGATAATCCCGGCCGATTGCAGCTCGGGACTTACTTCGGTACTTATTATAGACAGCCTGTGACTGCCGAATCAGCCTGTTCCTATCCTCCGTGGCCAGATTGTAAAACTTCACGCCAGCCTTCTTGGCTTTGGCGACCTGGTCAGCATGTTGTTTACGGGTCAGTTCCCGGGTTTGGGCGCTCTCTTCCTCAATGACCGTGATCAAGATTTTCTGCAGATCAGTTGGTAGTCTGTCAAACCAGCGCTTGTTCATCAGGTGGATGAAGAGCCCCTGGGCATAATCGAGTTCGGTAAAATTTTTAGCGATGGTGAATTTCTTGGTAATGTTGCAGACGATCGCAGTGTGATCGAGGCCGGTGATGACACCAGTCCCCAGAGCCTGAGGAACGTCTGGCCACGGCATGACCGTAAACTTCATGCCCCATGCCTTGTAGAGGTCGACGTTGAGTGTAGCCTGAGCGATTCGGAAATTGATCGATTTGGCATCGGCAATGGTCTTGACCGGGGTATTGGTAGCCCAACCGTAGGGGCCGTAACCGGTGACGTCAACCGTCATGATGCCGCTTTTCAGCGTGCTGTCAGCAAACGGCTGCCAGAGCTCGGGAGTGTTGCGGAAGGTGTCGACTTTATCGAAGGTGTTGACCACGTAGGGCAAGTTGACGATGTTCAGGGTGTCAGCGATATTGGTAGCGGCGATCGAACTACTCAACATGCCGTGAACGGCGCCAAGCTTGAGTTTGTTGATAACGTCTTTTTCCCCGCCCAGCTGGGCAAGGGGACGGTAATCGACAAAGAGACGTCCGTTGGTTTCTTTCCAGACGCGGTCTCGAATCCGGTAACCGACGGCGACGCCCTCGATAACAGGGTGGGAAATGTTGGAGAGAATGTAGGTATACTCGGCGCCATTCGGATTAAACTTTGGCTTCCACGCTCCCAGCGGGTCTTTTGCCGCTTGCAACGGTGGTGACAGAAAGCAAAGATCGACCAAAAGTATAATTAAAAACACTAATTTCTTTAACATAATTATTAGCACTTAGACTGGAGAAGTTGTAAGCGATAATATTTCAAACCATGTTTTATTACAAAGGTTTTATTGGTAAAACTTTTAATCCCAGAGAGGAATTCTTTATTTTCGAGCTTATAAATTAAAAACCGCCAACGACTCTGTTATGTTTATAGAAATGTTAACTTGACGAAAGCATAAAAACAATATATATGTTTTTTTGAATATTGTTAAAGGGTGCATTATAGAGTTGCGTATTCATATGATCAACCCACACGCATCCCAAGACACCCAGACGAACGGCTATCAACTAAATTCTAGGTAAAAAAATGGAAGCATACCGATTCATACTTCTTCTCCTGACCGTATTGATCTGCGTACCGGGACTCACCGTCGGTTCGGAAATTCCTGAAACTTGGACGGCACGCCAAGCGATCACCTTTGCCAGGCAGAACAACCCTGACAGCCAACTAGCCGCGCAGCGGATTCTCCAGGCCGATGCCATGGTGCAGAAAGCCGCGGTTGGTTTTTATCCCCAGGTAGCACTGACTGGCAGCTATAGCCAGACGAATAACCCGATGTACTCCTTTGGCAATATTCTTAACCAGGGGGAATTTTCGCCGACAATCGACTTCAACAATCCCGGGCGCACCGACAATCTTGGCCTCGGCGTTGGAGTGCAGTACCGCCTCTATAATGGTGGCCAGGATCTGGCAAAAAAAACCGCGGCCGAAGCTGGCGTCGATCTCTCGGCTGCAGCGAGTACAGCGGTCATCCTGAGACTTGAATTCGAGGTCTTTCGGGGTTTTCAGCAAATTATTGAGGGCGGCAAGGTTGTGCAAGCCCGCCAAAAGGCATTGGCAGCCATCGTCTCCTCGCTGGCGGTGGCACAGTCGCGCTACGATGCCGGAGAGCTCCTCAAGCTTGACTTGCTGAATCTTGAGGTGGAGAAGTCACAGGCCACGGAAAAGCTGCTTCAGGCGCAACATAATCTTGCCCTGGCCAAAAGGGTTTTTCTGACTCTGGTAGGGCTCCCTGGCGACGATCTGCAGATCGAGATCAATGACGCAGAGCTTCCAGCCCAGCCAAGAGACCCCGACCCGACTCAGCGTCCGGAGTTGCAGCAGATGTCCGCAGCTATGCAGGCCGCTAAATCACAGCTGGCAGCAGCGCGCGGCAGTCGTTTACCGACCGTCGATGGCTTTGCGCGTTACCAGTATGATCAGGGCACGATCCTGAATGGTAACGGCGACTCCTGGATGACCGGTATTAACTTCAACTTCAAACTCTTTGACGGCCATCAATCAAATGCCGAGATCGCTATAGCCGAAGCGCAACTCGGTGCATTACGCGCCGAACAAAAGAAGCTGGAACTGGCACTTGGCCTTGAAGTGAACCAGGCTGAGTTGGCTTTAGAGTTGGCTCGGCAGCGGCTGCAGGTCACGCAGCAGACGGTTGAACAAGCCGTTGAAAGTGAAAGTTTGGCCCAAGCCCGTTTCAACGCCGGGGTGCTTTTAATTTCCGAGCTGATTGACAGCGAGAATCGCTTGACCGATGCCCGGGTTCGCAATGCGCTTGCTTCTTCTGCAGTGCAGATCGCCATCGCAGACCTGCGGCGCGCCGCCGGTCTGCCGCAATATCCTGAAGACGCCAATTCGACTACCAGCTTGGAGAACCGGCCATGACCCGGAAAAAAAGTTCGACTTTTCTAGCTCTTTTTAGCCTGCTTGTTATTGCAGGCTGCCATGATCCTGTCGATAAATCAGCAGGTTCGCCCCTGCCCACGGTTGAGGTCCATGTCGAAACTCTGGTCCTGAATGCGGCAGCTCTTCAAGTTGAACTGCCCGGAACCGTGCAGGCGGTCGAACAAGCCACAATCTCTGCTCGCGTCGCTGGTCAGATCGTCAGTCTGCCGGTGAAGATCGGTTCGAAGATCAAGCAGGGAGACTTGCTGGTGAAGATCACTGCCGCTGAAATTAACGCCAGGCTTCAACAGGCCGAGATTCAGCTTGTTCAATCGCGGCGCAACCTGGCGCGCGAGACCAAGTTACAGCTGGTCAATGCGTCGACTCGGGAAAAGGTCAAGACTCTCCAGGAACTGGTGCAGATCAATGAGGCCGTCTACCGCGAAGCGCAAACGATCCTTGGCTACACCGAAATCAGGGCGCCATTCGCCGGCACAATCAGCGGCAAGCTGGTCGAAGTCGGCGATCTGGCTTCACCCGGAACTCCTCTGCTCAAGCTTGAAAACGGCACGGCTCTCGAAGTCGTGAGCCAGGTCCCGGAGGCTTTAGCTCATCATCTGAGCCTAGAGAGCCGGCTACCGTTGACCGTACCGGCCGCCGGGCTCGCGCTTACGGCGCCAATCCGGGAAATTTCACCCACGGTTGATCCGACCTCACGAACCACACAAATCAAGTTGATGCTGCCCACGGCTCCCGAACTGCGCAGCGGACAGTTTGCCCGTGTTGCCCTGGTCGATAATCAGGCGAAGACCTTGATGATTAACAGCAGGGGCCTTAGGCAAAAGGGCCAACTGCAGCAGGTTTTTGTCGCAGAACAGGGCTCGGCCAGAATGCGCCTGGTTCGAACCGGCGCGGAGTTTGGAGGACAAATCGAAATTCTCTCTGGTCTGCAGGCAGGGGATTTGGTTGTGATCGACGCGAGCGAAAAACTACAGGATGGCCAGCCGCTTAAGGTGATCACGGACGGATCGACAAAATGAGCGAGCCACAGGTCGAAAAAGTCGGCTTTGCCGGGCAGATTACCGCATATTTTATCAATTCGCGGCTAACGCTGCTGATCGTGATCTTCTCGATGCTGCTCGGTCTGATGGCAATCAGCATGTTGCCTCGCGAGGAAGAACCGCAGATTAAGGTGCCGATGATCGATGTTATGGTCAGCATGCCCGGTGCCACGCCCGCCGAGGTTGAGCAACAAGTCACCATCCCGATGGAAAAGCTGCTCTACGAGCTGCCAGGGGTCGAGTACATCTATTCAACCTCAATGGCCGGCCAGTCGCTACTGATCGTTCGATTTTATGTCGGTGAAAATGCTGAATCAGCAATTGTTCGCCTCAACCAGAAGTTGGCAACCAACTTTGACCGAATCCCGCCAGGGGTCTCCAAACCGCTAGTCAAGCCGCACTCCATTGATGATGTGCCGATTCTGGCGCTGACCTTCCATGGTGGGGGTTACGACCATTTTATGCTGCGGCGGCTGGCGGCTCAGGTTGATGACGAAATCAAGACCATTGCCAATGTCGCCGAGACAAAACTT
>JAQYVY010000002.1 GCA_030145195.1 Desulfuromonadales bacterium
TGTCTTCGACGGAGTCCGCGACCGGCTGCAGCGCAGCAGTGGGAGAATCCGCCAGCGCGGCCCAGACTATCTTGCTTATGCTTTGCTTGATTCGATTGTTGACAGCTATTTTCACATTCTGGAAAAAATCGGCGACAGGCTGGTTCAATTGGAAGATCAACTGATCAGCAACCCCGAAGCCTCACTGCTGACGACCATCCATCACTACAAGCGCGAGCTCCTTTTGCTGCGTAAGTCGATATGGCCGCTGCGGGAAGTGATTAGTCAGCTCCACAAGGAAGACTCCGCCCTGATCAGTGAAGGCACTCAGATTTACCTGCGCGACCTGTATGATCACACCGTCCAGGCCATAGACACTCTGGAAATTTTTCGCGACACTGTCACCGGCCTGCAGGATCTGTATATGTCATCAGTCAGCAACCGCATGAACGAGATCATGAAGGTTTTAACCATCATGGCCTCGATCTTCATTCCTCTGACCTTTATCGCTGGCATCTACGGCATGAACTTTGAGTACATACCCGAGCTCAAGTGGCGGTGGAGCTATTTTGTCCTTTGGGGATTTATGGCCTGTTGTGCGAGTGCCATGATCGTCTATTTCCGAAAGAAGAAGTGGCTATGAACCCTATAAAACGAACCCGTTTTGTCGTCAGGTTGCTCACATTTCTGGCCATTGCCTTTTGTGCCCTCGGCAGCATCCAGGTAAACGCCGAAGGACCTCTGGTTCAAGAAAAAACCTTTCCCGGCCTGAACGAAGTCATCCCTAAAGCCACAGCAATCGCGGCCAAGATGACTGAAGCGAACGCAACGGTTGATCTGACGGATTCCCTGGAAGACGTTTACCCAAAAATCACTGAACTGACCGTCAACCTCAACGCATTGGAAGAGCAATTCGCCACGTGGGAGGATATAATCAATTGGCCGCTGAATCGGCTGATGACCGCAGAAGCAAGTTATGCTCAGATCGAGCAGCAGCAAAAGCCTCTCTTCGAAACAATTTCCCGGCAGCTCAAAGAGCTTGAAGACTTGCGGGCGAAGTGGACAACAGAAAAAACCGATTGGAACGACTGGCAGACCTCTTTAGAGCAATCTGGAGTCGAACGCCCGGTTGAAACGTTTACCAAAACCCGGCAGAGCATCGATCAACTCTTGCAGAGAATCTCCCAGACCTCATCTAACCTGATCAAAAGGCAGGAACAGTTTTCTCCAACACAGCAAATCATCACCAGCCGACTGGCCCTGATCAGTAAAACTCTGAGTCAACTCCGGCAAGAGACCTTCCGGCGAAACGCTTTTTCATTATTCAGCTTTGATTTCTATCGACAATTCACTCCCGAGCTGTTCACCGAATACCGCGACAACTTGCTGTCGAGCCTCAGCCTTCCAAGCAACTTCTGGCAACAGCATAATACGATCGTCATAATCCAAGTGCTCTGCCTGCTCTTGCTTGCGGTAATACTCTTTCACCGCAGAACCCAAACCAAACCAATTTCAAATGAATGGCGGTTTCTCTTTCAGCACCCGGTTGCCGGTTCAATCTTCATCACCCTGGCAGTAACAACGGGCTTTTATGAAAAAATCCCGCCTTTCTGGAGTTGGTTACTGCTGACGATCGCAACCATTTCCGGAACTATCCTGGTTGTCGCGATGGTGGAAAAGTCTCGGCGAAGAAGACTGATTAAAACCCTCGCTGCGGTTTTTCTGGTTTCTGAGTCACTCAAATTCAGCGGCTTGCCGACCCCTGCCTACCAACTTTATGAAGTTTTACTTTGCGCTATCGCCTCACCTTTATGCTTATTGATCGCGCGCCGACGGCACCGTCAGGAGCCCGAACGCTCTGGCTTATATCTGACATCTCTCTATCTAATCAGCCTATTTGCACTGATCGGACTGGTCACGGCACTCCTGGGATTCGCCACCCTTTCTACGCATCTGATTGATGCCGTTCTCGGATCTATCGTCATCATGTTTATGATGCGAATCGGAATCCACCTTGCGGATGGGGGGATTACTGAAGCGCTGCGACTGCATTGGATCCAGGATCGCCAGTTCGTCAAAAGCCTTGGCATCAGCACCGCAGAACGCCTAAAAACTCTGGCACGGGTTTTTATTCTGGTTAACGCCTTGCTTTTACTGACGATTGTCTGGAACCTGTATAATGATGTCGATGAAGCCATGGCTGACATCTTAAGCATCGAATACAGCATCGGCGAATTCAACCTCTCAGTCTATATGGTGGTGATGGTCACTCTGGTCCTCTACCTGACCAACCTGACCTCCTGGCTCTTACAAGCCATTACCGACGCCCATTACATGACACCCCGGAAGATGGACTTGGGGGTCAAGACCGCACTGAAGAGACTTCTGCATTACGCCCTCTTCTGCATCGGCTTTTTCATCGCGGTCAGCATGGCCGGACTCGATCTGCAAAAATTCACTATCATCGCCGGCGCCCTCGGCGTAGGCATCGGCTTCGGCCTGCAAAACATCGTCAACAACTTTGTCAGCGGACTGATCCTGCTGTTTGAACGCCCGGTCAAGGTTGGCGACACCATCAATATCGACGACACCTGGGGCACCATTACCCGGATCGGCCTACGCTCAACTGTTTTCGAGACCCTCGACCGCTCCGAAATTATAGTTCCAAACTCTGACCTGATTTCGCAAAAAGTCACCAACTGGACTTTTACCACCAATGTCTCGCGCATCATCCTGCCGGTCGGCGTCGCCTATGGCAGCCCTCTGGACACGGTTTTGGAGATTCTAACGCGAGCCGCCAAGGACCATCCGGATATCCTCGCCGAACCGGAAGTTTCCGCCATCTTTACCGGCTTCGGTGAAAGCTCGATCGACTTCGAATTGCGCGCATGGATTTCTGATATCGGCAAGCGTCTCAAGGTCAAGAGCGACCTGGGGCAAGCCATCGACCGTCTCTTCCGTGAGGAAGGCATTACCATCCCCTTCCCGCAACGGGACTTGCATTTACGCAGCGTCGAATCTAACCTACAGTCACTGCTGGATAATTCTGCAATAAAACAGTCATCCGAACCTCAAGGACCGATTGAATGAACTACGAGAACCAATTCCACGACGCCTGCGGCATGGGCATACTCGCCAACCTGCGCGCCAAACCGAGCCATGAGCTATTACAGGATTCTATCCGCGCCCTCTCGCGCATGATGCACCGCGGCGCCATCGCCGCCGATGGCAAGACCGGTGACGGCTGCGGCATCCTCTGCGCCATTCCGGATGCCTTCATGCGCCAGATTGCCAAAGATAACGGCGTCTCCCTGCCGGAGAACTTTGCTGTAGCCACCCTGTTCCTCTCCACCCCAGAGGCACAACAGGAGATATTCCGCGAGTATTGCGCCCGCAACGACCTCACGGTCGTGCTGTTCCGCGATGTCCCGTTGAACACCGATGCGCTGGGTGAATATGCCCTGACCCGACTGCCAAAGGTCATTCAGGCGTTCGTCGTCCCAACAGAACTAAGCGCCACCCTTCGTTTCGACGCCTTGATTTACCTGACCCGAAAGGAGCTCGAAAATGAGTTCAAACACGAGTCGGCATTCTATATTACTTCCTTCAGCCGAACCCTCCTGTCCTACAAGGGGCTGGTGATGCCGAACAACCTGCAGCAGCTGTTCCCGGATCTTGAACGTGAGGATTTCGCCACCCATTTCGTCCTCTTTCACCAGCGTTTTTCGACCAACACCCTTCCACAGTGGCGCCTGGCCCAACCGTTCCGGAACCTCTGCCACAACGGTGAAATCAATTCGATCCAGAGCAACCGCTTTAACGCTATGGCTAAAGCCGCGGCCATGGAGAGCCCGGTTTTCACGGCCGAGGAGTTAGCTCGGATCATGCCGATCCTGCAGGAGGATGCCAGCGACAGTGCCACCCTGGATAACATGTTCGAGTTTCTGCTGATCAATGGCGTCGATTATTTCAAAGCGGCCCGCATGCTGATTCCACCTGCCCGCCACAATGTGGCGCACATGCCAGCCAAGCTTCGCTCCTTCTACGAATATACCTCGGCCGCGTGGGAGCCCTGGGACGGTCCGGCCGCAGTCAGCCTGACCAACGGCCGCTATGTCGGCTGCCTACTTGACCGTAACGGCCTGCGCCCGGCCAAATATGTGATCACCACCGATCATCGGCTGTTGATTACCAGCGAATTCGGCGTGCTCGGCACCCCGCCAGAGAAGATTCGCGAACGCGGGCGGCTACAGAGTGGCGAGATGATCGCCGCCGACTTGCAGACCGGACAGGTCTTCAAATCAGACGACATCGACCGCTATCTGATGGATTCCCAGACCTATAGCGACTGGCTGACTGACCGCACCTACTACCTGATGGAGTTCATTGAACACCAATTCGAGGATTTGAAGGACTACCGTTACGACAACCTGCATCAGTTGCAGCGTTATCACAATGTCACTCACGAGAGCGTCGAATACGTGATCAAGCCCATGCTGCGCGACGGCAAAGAGCCAACGGGCTCCATGGGAGACGACACTCCGCCAGCCGCCTTCTCCGAAGTACAACGTAATTTCAGTGATTTTTTCCGCCAGAAATTCGCCCAGGTCACCAATCCACCGATCGACCCCTATCGTGAGAAGGTCGTCATGTCGGCGACTATCGGCATTGGCGAAATTGGCAACCCGCTGATCGAGGAACCGGAACGTGGCCGTCGGCTGAAGAACATTTCACCGATTCTTTCACGCGACATCTTCGATGCCCTACTCTCCTTCGGCGACCCTGACAAGCCGCGTTTTGAGGCCTGCTACAAGCACCAACACTTCACCACCGGCTTTGAGCAAGACCTCGATCTAGCATTGTCTCTACTCGGCGACGCAGTGATCACAGCAGTCAGATCGAATCAGACCCGGGTGGTCATTCTTGATGACCGTGTTCTGAGCCAGAAAACCAGACTGATTCCGATGGCCATGGCCATCGGCTATCTCAACCAGCGATTACTCCGCGAAGAACTGCGTCATCTCGTCTCCTTAATCGCCGTCACCGGGGAAGTTATTAACCCGCACCATGCTTGCGTTCTGATCGGCTACGGAGCCATTGCTATCTATCCCTGGCTCCTCTACGCCACGGGCCTGGAGATGTGCGAACACGAAGATATGACCCTGCGCGAAACCCGCCTGGCCCTGAAAAATCTTTACGAGTCCCTGACCATGGGCATCCTCAAAATCATGTCAAAGATGGGCATCAGCACCGTCTCCAGCTACCGCAATGCCGCCCTGTTTGACACTCTCGGCCTCTCTAACGAGGTCGTGCAAAATTGTTTTGCGGCCTCTAAAGCCTTGTTGCCTGGTCTCGGCTTCCAGGAAATTGAGGAACGGATCGACAAGGTCCATGCCCGGGTGTTCAAGCAGACTCATATGCTGCCGGTTTACCCTTTGGCTGTTGGCAGCGCTAGCCGAGACAACCTGGCTGGCGAGTATCACGATTTCAATTCAAAAGTGGTCGTTACCATCCACCATTTTGCCGAAACCCTGACTCGTGAGGACTACCTCAAGTTCAGAGACCTGATCTTGGGACGAGGGCAACGCTTTGTCCGCGACTTTTTTACCTGGAACAGCGGCAGGAAACCGATCCCGCTCGAAGAGGTGGAACCGGTCGAGGCGATCACCCGCCGCTTCGACTCGGCGGCCATGTCGCTCGGTTCGATCTCACCCGAAGCCCACGAAGCCCTGGCTGAAGCGATGCACATCCTTGGCGGCTGTTCCAATAGCGGCGAAGGCGGCGAAGCTTCAGAACGCTTGAAGACCATTCGCAACAGTAAGATCAAGCAGATCGCCTCGGGCCGTTTCGGCGTCACTCCCGCTTATCTGCGGAGTGCAGAGGAGATCCAGATCAAGGTCGCCCAGGGCGCCAAACCTGGAGAAGGGGGTCAGCTGCCGGGAGAGAAGGTCACCCCCTTGATTGCGACGCTGCGGCACACCATCCCGGGCGTCACCCTGATCTCACCACCACCGCATCACGATATTTATTCAATCGAAGATCTGGCACAGCTGATCTTTGATCTGAAACAGGTCAACCCGGAAGCCCGGATCTCGGTCAAACTGGTTTCAAGCGATGGCGTCGGCACAATCGCCGCCGGAGTGGCCAAAGCCTATGCCGACCGCATCATCATCTCTGGAGCCGACGGCGGCACTGGGGCCGCGCCGCAGACCTCAATCAAGTTTGCCGGCAACCCGTGGGAACTCGGCCTGGCCGAAGCCAACCAGAGCCTCAAGGGCAACAACCTACGCGACCTGGTACAGCTCCAGACTGACGGCGGACTCAAGATCGGCAGCGACATCGTAAAGGCAGCCATGCTCGGTGCCGAGTTCTATGGTTTTGGAACCCCATTGCTGGTGATGCTCGGCTGCAAACTGCTGAGGGTCTGCCACCTCAATCGCTGTACCGTCGGGGTTGCCACCCAGGACCAGATTCTGCGCGGCCACTTTGTCGGCACTGTCGACAAAGTGGTTAGCTACCTGCGGAACGTCGCCGAAGACGTCCGTGAGATCCTGGCGCAAATCGGCTGCCGAAGTCTCGATGAAGTCCTCGGCCGCACCGACATGCTCAAACTGGTTGAAGAGTCACAAGCGGATCGCTTCGATTTCAGTCAGGTCCTGGCCTACCGGGAAGGGGCAAACAGCCGACAGAAAAACAACGAGCCGTTTGACAAGAACCCGTATGAAAAACAACTGCTCGAAGACGTCAGCGCAGTCATCCACAACCCGGAACAGGAGATCACCCTTGAGCGGGAGATATGTAACCTCAACCGCTCGGTCGGTGCCATGATCAGCGGCGAGATCGCCAAACATTATGGTGATGCCGGACTGCCCAAAGAAGCCATCACCCTAAAGCTGAGCGGCGTCGCCGGTCAATCACTTGGAGCCTTCCTGATTCATGGCGTGAACATCTTCCTCAATGGCGTCGCCAACGACTATGTTGGCAAAAGCATGAACGCCGGACGAATCATCATCACGCCACGCATCTATCAAGAAGGGACGGCGGTGATCGGCAACACCTGCCTCTACGGTGCGACTGGCGGCAAGCTGTTTGCTGCTGGCTTAGCGGGCGAACGCTTCGCAGTGCGAAACTCCGGGGCGCTCTCCTGCGTTGAGGGAGTCGGCGACCATGCCTGTGAATATATGACCGGCGGAACCGTGGTCATCCTCGGCGAGACCGGCATCAACTTCGGCGCAGGCATGACCGGCGGGGCCGCCTTCATCTACGACCGCAACAAAACCTTCATCGACAACCTCAACGGAGAATTGGTCGAGGCCCGACGGATCGACGTTGACGATGACAACGAAGGCAAGATGTATTTGAAGACGATTCTGTCCAGCTACGTGGAACGCACTCAGAGTCCCAAGGCCAGCTTCATTCTTGAAAACTTTCGCGAGGAGTTGGCCTACTTCTGGATGGTCACGCCAAAGGACATGCGTGCACCGTTGAACCCGAAGGAAGGCAACTAGTCACCGGTTTTGTAGTGCAATGAGCTGAGCGAAAAGTGTTGAGACAAAAAAATGTCGGCGGAAAAAAACAATCACCAACATCACGGCGCGGACGGATTAAAACTGTCGGCCGGCTGAGAGAACAGTATGCAAAGTTTCGTAACAACCAACCGAGAAGAGTTGGACAAGAAAGACGTGAGCCGGCGGGTCAAGAATTTCGAGGAAATTTACCGCTTCTTCACCGACCGCAAGGTCGCGCGCCAGGCAGAACGATGCGTCCAATGCGGAGACCCTTTCTGTACCACCATTGGCTGCCCGCTTGGAAACTATATCCCGCAATGGCTCGAAGCGATCGCCGAGAAGGATTTAGAAAAAGCCTTCTTGCTCTCCAACGAGACATCGCCATTCCCCGAAATTCTCGGACGGGTTTGCCCGCACAACTATCTCTGCGAAGGGGCCTGCACCCTCGACGACGGGTACGGTGCAATCACGATCGGACCGATCGAAGCATCGATCACCGATCTCGCTTTCGAGGCTGGCTACAGGCTCCCCTTCCCCGGCATCACAACCAATAAGAAGGTTGCCGTGATCGGTTCCGGTCCAGCAGGCATGAGCTGTGCCCACTTCCTGTTGCGCGCTGGCATCAAGGTCGATATGTTTGAGCGCACCAGCCTTCCCGGCGGTCTGCTCACGTTCGGCATCCCCGGCTTCAAGTTGGACAAAAAGATTGTTGAGCGTCGCTTTCGGGTTCTTGAGGAGGCGGGCCTGACCCTGCACCTGAAAACCGAGATCGGCCATGACCGCCCGGTCACTAAGCTGGCCGAAGATTATGATGCCGTATTCCTCGGCCTCGGCGCGACCAATGGCAAACGCGCAAGAATCGAGAATGAAGATCATGAACATGTTTTTTTGGCCATGGAGTTTCTGACCAACGTACAGCGCCAACTGATCGGCAAATCCTGGATGGAACGCTTCGGCGTTCTGGGCAAACGCGTCGTCGTCATCGGCGGCGGCGATACAGCCATGGACTGCGTTCGTACCGCCATTCGGGAAGGTGCTGAGAGTGTCACCTGTCTTTACCGCCGTGATGAGAAAAACATGCCGGGTAGCAGCAAGGAATACCATAATGCAGTCGAAGAAGGCGTCACCTTCATGTTCACCGAAGCCCCGGAGCGGATCGTCCTCAACGACAGCGGTGACATCGCCGGAATTGATGCCGTCCGAACAGCACTAGGGGAACCTGATGCCAGTGGCCGACAGCAGGTCAAGATTCTTCCCGGAACTGAGCACTGCATCCCGGCCGACATCGTGATCATGGCTCTCGGTTTCGACATGGAAGGCTTTCCCTGGCTGACCGACGCCGGGGTAAAACTCGGGAAATGGGGCGAAATCGGCATCGACCCGAAAACCGGACAGACCTCAAATCCAAAAATTTACGCCGGAGGGGATTGTCATCGCGGCGCAGATCTGGTTGTAACGGCCGCTGCGGATGGGCGGAAAGCAGCGATGACAATTATGGAAAACCTGCTCGGCTGATCCTGCGGTTCAAAATCAGCCCGCCTTGTAGCTGATCCTGACAGAGCAACACAACATCAGAAGCACCAACGGATGAGTCTGTTATAACAATCCTCTTGACAGAAAATCTGATTAAAGTATAATTTCGACCAATTTGGTCTTGTATTAATCATCATTCAATCCAGGGAGAAAACATCAATGAAAAAGTTTACCTGTACGATCTGCGGTTATGTTCATGAGGGTGAAGCCCCACCAGAGTGCTGCCCCCAGTGCAAAGCGCCCGCTAGCAAATTCATTGAAATGTCTGACACAGGCGAGTTGCAATGGGCCGACGAACATCGTATCGGCGTTGCCAAAGATGTTGATCCGGAAATTATTGAGGGCTTGCGCGCCAACTTCACCGGCGAATGCACCGAAGTCGGTATGTATCTGGCCATGAGCCGTCAAGCCGATCGCGAAGGCTACCCCGAAGTTGCCGAAGCCTACAAACGCATTGCTTTTGAAGAAGCGGAGCACGCCGCCAAATTTGCGGAACTACTCGGTGAAGTCCTTTGGGCCGACACCAAGACCAACCTGGAGAAGCGGCTTGAAGCCGAGCACGGTGCCTGCCAAGGCAAAAAGAACCTGGCCACCAAAGCCAAGGAGCTCAACCTTGATGCTATTCATGATACGGTTCATGAAATGTGCAAGGATGAGGCGCGTCACGGTTCTGCTTTTGCCGGGCTGTTGAAGCGCTTTTTCAGTTAAACAAGGGAAGGTTTTATAGAATAGCAAGCAGGGCGGCCAACGGGCTGCCCTGCTTTTTTATGGTGTATCTCAGTCTTATTGTTTGAGCCCAATGTTTAGGGGCTCGGTCCGCTTTCTGAGTTAATATCGGGGATTTCAAATATCCTTAGGACTTCCAGAGAGGATTTACAGTAATCGCTTCTTTGATGCTCTCTAGGTTACTGCTAATTTTGCATTTAACTGGGTAATTTTCTGCTCAAGCTCTTCAATGGTCGGTTTTCTCATCATGGATAGGCCCTGTAGAGAACGTTTCAATTTTAAGCATATTCGTATTGACACTCAATTTGATTCACAACTTATCAAACAATAAGATTTCCCCATAATTTTTTCTTCGAAATAGAGTCTGTCTTATTTGTTGTTTCACATAATTTTAATCTGTGGGAGACGGCGGGAGCTTAAATTGGCATAAATGAGAAATTCTCACTGAATCTGACAAATAAAAATGGCCACTCGGAATTGATCCAGGTGGCCATCATTTTGTCGTCTTAAATGTCTCTATCAATAACACGCCCGTTTTTGTCTCAGAAGTTGTTCCAGCAGCTTTTGACCAGTCGAAAAGGGTCAAGTTGTGGATGAATTTTTGATTAGTGATGTAGAGATTTTTGCGTTATATATTTTAGGCTGGCTTCGTAAACTGGTTTAACAATATAGTCCACCGCGCCAGATTGCCTTGCTTTATTCATGGCAGTTGGATTAAAACCCCCAGTAATAATCACAACCACACACGATGGCTGCAATACCTTGATCCCTTCAATGGCCTCTATGCCGTTATCTGGTCCAAACCCGACATCGAGGAGTAACAAATCAAAAGACTCAGTTTGCAATTGTTTTATACAGTCAGACAAAGACTCGGCTGTTTTAACCTGGTATCCACTCCCTGTTAAGATTTCAGAGAAGGTATATCGGATAGACTCTTCATCATCTGCAATTAGAATTTTTTCGTTCATAGATTCCCCACGGCTGAGATGTCGCAGACACCTCAGCCAAGCCAAAAGATTCTCTTTGTTAAAACCAGTAAACCTATGTACCAACGATCATTTGTCTCAGTTGAAATAATTTGCCGTGGGTTCCCTGTTGCTTAAAACTCTTATTGGCGGATTTTCGCAAAACTATTTGCGAGCCTGATAAATTCTCATCATGTCTCCTGGGAGATTTTGGAGTGGAGAAACTTTATCAACTGCGTTTCGTTTGATCGCTTCATTGGGCATGCTGAATACAACACAACTTTCTTCATCTTGTGCCAGATTATAAGCTCCGGCATTTTTCATCTCTGTCATGCCACGAGAACCATCATCACCCATGCCGGTCATAATGATACCAATGGAATTCATTCCAGCGTAACGCGCAACGGAACGAAACAGTACATCGACTGAAGGACGATGCCTGCAGACAAGAGGGCCTTCTTTAATCTGGACAAAGTAGCGCGCCCCACTGCGTTTCAACATCATGTGCAAATTCCCCGGTGCAATCAAGGCCCTTCCAGGAATGACGCTGTCTCCATCAGCGGCCTCCTTGACACTGACTTTACAGATACTATCCAGACGCTGAGCAAAGGCTTTTGTAAAATGCTGGGGCATGTGTTGAACAATGACAATTCCAGGCGCATCATAAGGCATGCTTTCTAAAAAATATCTCAAAGCTTCTGTGCCTCCAGTAGAAGCTCCAATAGCCACAATCTTCTCTGTTGTTTTAAAATTGATGTTCAGTTTTGGTTTGTCGATCATCACATCTGCAGTTAGTTTTGGCTCTGGGGGATGCGACAAACTATTGAGTCGTCGCACCCTCGCACGCGCCGCACCCTTGACCGCATCACAGATAATGATCTGGTTTTCCTCCAAAAAATGCTTAGCGCCAATCCTGGGCTTATTGATGATTTCTACGGCCCCATACTGAAAGGCTTTCATTGTTACCTCGGCCCCTTTTTCAGTAAGGCTTGAACACATCACAACAGGAATGGGGTCGTCTGCCATGATTTGTTTGAGAAACGAAAGACCGTCCATTCGAGGCATCTCAACATCAAGAGTGATGACATCCGGGCGCTGTTTTTTGATTTTCTGGGTTGCGACTATGGGATCAGAAGCTGTTGTAATCAATCCAATTGCTGGATCTGAGGACAATATTTCTGTCAGTGCTTGTCGAACCACAGCAGAATCATCAACAATCAGAACATGAAGTAAAGATGCCACCATACCTCCGAGAAAAAGACAGATCACTCGAAATGGAACGTGTTTAATATACAAAAGGAAATCTCAACCCATACAGGTTGAGATTTGTCGTTTGAATTTAGACCGAAGAAAGCGGGTTCTTTGTTTTTCTTCCCCCACGCCAAAATTCATTTCTTTCTAATTTGGGCACACCATTCTAACAACAGCCAGGAGTTGTTCAGGTTTAAATGGTTTTGTAACCCAGCCTGACGCTCCGGCTTTTTTCCCTGCCTGTTTTTTCTCGGGTTGAGACTCTGTGGTCAACATAATAATCGGGATAAACCGCGCACCAGGTTTTTGTCGAACTTCTTTTATAAGACCTATGCCATCAATCTCTGGCATGTTGAGATCTGTTACAACCAGATCGACACCCTGAGCAGGGAAAACCTCCAGAGCGTGTTTGCCATTTTCAGCTTCGATAATTTCATAACCGTCGTTTTTGAGGGTCATCCGTAATACCTTCCTTACGGTAGCAGAATCATCAACCATCAGTATTTTTTTCGCCAAATCTTTGCTCCTGACAGCATCAACAACTTAATTGATTGCGGTCTTATAATTTGTATCCAGAATTTCTGAAATAACCGTTTGTAGAGTGCTGATCCTGCAGGGTTTCTGAAGCCAAGAGAGTACCCCCAGCGATTTCATGTTCACCTCGGATCGACTTGGAGGTTTTTGACAACTCATGACAACCACGGGCATATCAGTGTGGCCTTGTCCCAGTTGAATCTCCTTGAGCAACGCTTCACCATTCATCTCAGGCATTTGCCATTCGGTCAGGATCAAGTCAACTTTATGGGTCGCCAAGCACTCTATCGCTTGAATGCCATTTTCTGCCTCCAATGCGTTGTAACCGCTTGTCTGTAATGCGAGCACAGCGAATTTTCGAAGGTTCCATTGGTCTTCGACGACCAAAACGGTGTAACTCATCAAATTCACCCTTCCT
The DNA here is from genome assembly GCA_030145195.1 of Desulfuromonadales bacterium. GTDB lineage: Bacteria > Desulfobacterota > Desulfuromonadia > Desulfuromonadales > BM103 > JAQYVY01. The sequence continues at coordinate 12,915 of JAQYVY010000002.1, forward strand.
TGCTGTGGACTGAAATTATTGTAATCATTCCAAAGCACTGTGATGAGCAATACTCGTACCATCTGCAAAGAACTAGAGGTTCATGACAACGGATTCTTTATTTGCACTAATACTTTAGCAGCTCTTTACTATTGAATTGAGACAACTCTAGAAGTGAATAGGAGGAGGCAAATCATGTGACATTGGCACACAAGTGTATGAGCGGCTGATTGTTTTGGCACACTTAATTGGCTTTAATACATTAGGCTAATTACATTAACGGGAACTATTAAATCTTGTACTCGGTAGAAACTAGAGAGAATAGGATCACAAACCATAGTTATTAATATTGTGTCTCGTTGAAATAACCAGGAATTAAAGGTGGCATGCTCTCTGCTAGGCTTTTACTAATGTATTTTTTTGAAAGGGGATTGGGGAACAAGTATTGTCCCATAAACAGTGCGACCAATCGATGAGATTTAGGATGTTTAAGCCTAAAAGAATTGTGACATTCGTCCTACTCACAGCGTTCCAGTTTACTGGCTTTGGAAGTATGTAGTTATATTGGGTACGGTTTCACTTTGCAGTGGTAAATTCAAACTCAAAGTGCGCCACTAACATTTATAAGGGCACGGGAGATCTAAAGGTGAAAATTTTTGCTAAGTTGATTGGAGCATTCGGAGTGGTGGCAGCAATCTGCGCCATCGTCGGCATGGTTGGCTGGTACGGAATAAACAATCTAGAAGAGGGGCTTATTGATGTTGGCGAGACCCACTTGATGGCGACCAAAGGAATTGGTCTGGTGATGGAAGGCTTGAATGCTGTTAAATCGGCTGAGCGTACTATGATCAACCCCAACATCAGCAATGATCAGAGGCTCGAAGAAATGGGCAAACTCAAGGAACGCTGGGCCGACCTTGACTCGGGTTGGGATATTTTTGAAAAAACCGATAAGGACGCTGAGGAGCAAATCTTGTGGTCCGAAGCAAAGAGAATTCTTCCTCAGTGGAAAAAAGCTCATGAAGCTCTTGTCGCCGAGTTATTGCAAGTCGACGTTAATCAATTGAATGTTGCTGCAGTTACCGCACAAGAACAAGACTCCTTAGATCATCTCAACAAGGCTAGTGTTATTGCCTTTGGTGACAGTCGTGCTTCGTTTGGTGGGCTAATGGAGGCAATGGATCAGATCTATGCCTTGGCTGACCAACGGGCTGATGATCGTACAGTCGAGGCGGTGGCAACAGCCTCAAAACTTAAAATCATTTCTGTGGTGGTTGTTCTTTTAGCCATTGCCATCTCTATGATCTTTGGTTTTCTGATTGCCCGGAGTATTGCGCAACCGATGGCCAAAGGAGTTCTCCTTGCTGAGGAAGTTGCAAAGGGGGATTTCAGCGCTCGTTTGAATATGCGTCGCAAGGATGAAATCGGTCAACTAGCAGTCGCTCTTGATAGCATGGCTGAAAGTCTCGCAAGGCAAGCTAATGTGGCAGAAGAAATTGCCATGGGCAACCTTACTGTAGACGTCAAGCTCTCCTCTGAGAAAGATCAACTGGGCCGGGCTCTGTCAAACATGTTGATAAAACTTCGCGAGGTGATCGGCCAAATTACGGGGGCAATCGACAATGTATCCTCTGGCTCGCAAGCAATGAGTGCCTCAAGTGAAGAAATGTCTCAAGGAGCGTCAGAGCAAGCGGCAGCAGCAGAGGAGGCCTCCTCCAGTGTTGAGCAGATGACAGCAAACATTCGACAAAATGCAGACAACGCTTCTCAGACAGAAAAAATTGCTATCCAGGCGGCCCAAGATGCGCGTGAAGGTGGCCAGGCTGTTAACGAAACCGTCGGTGCCATGAAAGATATTGCGCAAAGAATTATCATCATAGAAGAGATTGCTCGTCAGACCAACCTTCTTGCTTTGAATGCTGCGATTGAGGCTGCCCGTGCCGGGGAGCATGGTAAGGGGTTTGCGGTGGTTGCTGCTGAGGTTCGTAAACTTGCGGAACGAAGTCAGAAAGCTGCAGGTGAAATCAACGAACGTTCGACTAACAGTGTCGATGTAGCAGAAAAAGCCGGCAAATTGCTTGACTATCTTGTTCCGAATATCCAAAAAACAGCTGAACTTGTTCAGGAAATCAGCGCCGCAAGTCGTGAGCAAGACGCTGGCGCGGATCAGATCAACAAGAGTATTCAACAATTAGATTCAGTTATCCAACAGAATGCATCTGCATCAGAAGAGATAGCCAGTACCTCTGAAGAGCTGTCTGGACAATCGGAACAATTGGCAGAAATGATCTCCTATTTTAAGGTCGATACGGTTATGGCTGGTGGGGGACGCCAGAAGCTTTCTCAGGGGACTTCCCCAAAGGCTGTACAAGCTAAAATTGCGCTCGCAAGAACAGCATTTGGATCAACACAGAATGAAGCTTTTTCTGAGGCAAGTTGCAAGAAAGATTCCCTCGATAACGCTTTCGAAGAGTATTGAGGGGGCTGACATGAGTGATATGAATGAAATCAACAGCCAACAATATGTCACATTCAGACTTGAAAATGAGCTCTTTGGTGTCGAGGTGACTCGCACCAAGGAGATCCTGAGTCTGACGCCGGTCACCCTAATACCGCAGACACCTGATTATATGCTTGGGGTAATCAATCTGCGTGGTCAGGTCGTTCCCGTTGTCGATATGCGACTTAAGTTAGGAATGAATGCCGGTGATGACACAGAAGACACATGTATCATTGTCGTTGAGATATTGGTGGATGGTGAATCCATCACAATTGGGGCTTTGGCTGATGCGGTAAGCGAGGTTTTGGAGGTGCGGACGGACCAGATTGAACCCCCACCGAAGCTAGGGACACGACTGAAAACTGAGTACATTACGGGCATGGGTAAGATTGACGACCAGTTCATGATTCTTCTTAACATCGACCGGATTTTCAATACGGATGAACTTTCTTTGGTACAAAGTGTCGCTGACCAAGACGGTGTTGAAGAACAAACGGAAGAAGAACTCGCTGCAGTATGACCGAGGAGTTGTTTGAACCAAGTTCAACCTTATGAAATGTCGTAGATGTTTTATGGGACAAAGGCATTGTAAGGATAATCAATTGAATAGGTCCAAGCTGGTATCGTAACCCGTATCCCCCCCTTCGGGTTACCCTGATTGCTGACGATGCCAGTGATGAACCGTCGGATAGCAACCTTATCCGGCGGTTTTTTTAGGTCGCGAATGATTTCAAAGCTTTGGAAAAAGTGGCCTACTTTGGAGTGGAATCGATGGACCACTTTGGGTCGGAATACGCAGCGTATTCTTGAGAAGGCTAATACCTAAGAGACTGTCGGACTTGACAGACCGTAGCGAGGAATTGGATGTTCGAGGTCAGATTTATGAGAATTTGAGAGCGAACAGCAGGGCTATTTGTCGAGAATTACCGTAAATATGGACCGATCAGCCGATTTCGTAGCAGGTTTTTTGTTAAACCCGACAGCCTCCTAGACAAAACTCAATGAATCGCCGGCGGCTCGGGCAGTAACCTCACCCACATCACGGCAACTCCGGTCAGCAGCGCCGAAGTCAGGTAGCTAGTGGTAAAGGTCCCGGTTGATTCGGCAACCATGCCAGCAATAGCCGGTCCCATGGTCTGGCCAAAGGCAAAGCAAAAGGTGACAATTGAAAAAGCCGCAGCAGCCCTGGCCTTGCCAAGATAATCTCCCACCGCAGCGGCCATAATTGCCGGGATGGCAAAAGCCGCAACCCCGTACAGAACCACGGACCCGATTAACGCGGTCGCCCCCAGATTACTTCCTGCCAGCAGATACGCCACTGTCTGTACACTGAAAACGATCATCAATCCGCCCTTGCGTCCGATTCTGTCGGAGAGCAGGCCAAACATGGTTCCCGAAAAAAGGCTAAAGAAGCCAACCCACGACCAGAAGTGCCCGGCCACTTTCTCGGCAAAAGCATATTCTTCAACCATGGTCGTAACGATAAAGGTGCCGTAGATGACATAGGTGGCACCGAAAATGAAATAGAGCCCCCCCAAATGGCAGAGAATGCGGGTGGTACTGTATGGCCCCTTGGTCGCGGACGGATCGTAATTGAGATCATGCGCAACGCCGACTGGCTCAAGACCCTTTTCAACCGGGTCGTTGCGCAGCAAGAGTGCAGCAATGACTGCGACCAGCAACACGATAACGCTGAGTACGACCCATCCGGCGCGCCATCCGTTCGAGCCAAAGCTGACGTTAAGAGCCGGAATCAGAAAACCCGAGAGGATAATGGCAAACCCGCTGCCGACGACGATCAGGCCCGCGGCACGCCCGCGCTGCTGGGGCCGAAACCAGTATGAAACCAGAACCATTAACGGGATATTGGCGATCCCGCTACCGATACCAACCACAGTGTAGAACACCAGGATTGTCGTGTAACTGCCACTGACGCTGATGACAAGCATGCAGACGGCAATAAGCAAAAGACCGGAAGCAATCAGAACGCGTGGCGTAATTCGTCGCAAGAGAAAAGGGGTTACGGCAACGGCAACCAGGTATCCGGCAAAATTGCCCGTGCCAAGAAACCCCATTTCATCGTAAGTCATCCCCAGAGCATCACGCATCGATGGCAGTAACATGCCGAAAGCAAAACGCGCCAAGCCCAGGCAAGCAAAGATCGACAGGGTTCCGACCAGAACGACCACCCAACCGTAATGCAGTCCTTTTGAGGAAAGAGGGGCTTGTATTTGATCTGATTGTTTCATGACTGCGGATGTTACCCTGACGGGTCTGTTTCTCCAAGACAATTGAAGGATGAAGTCAATGGGGCAGGAGGTTGTGGTGAACAAAGGGAATGAGGCCCAGCGTACTTCCGCAGCACCATAAAAAAGAGCCCCGCAGTTTTCTGCAGGGCTCTTTCGCTTGTCAATTTAAAAGACAGTTAAACCTTTTGTACATTTGACGCCTGGAGACCTTTAGGGCCATCTTCAACATCAAAATTGACGCGGTCACCCTCAGCCAAAGATTTGAAACCGTCTCCCTGAATCGTCGAGAAGTGTACAAAAACATCCGATCCGTCGTCCTGAGTAATAAACCCGAACCCCTTCGCATCATTAAACCATTTCACCGTTCCTTCTGCCATTTCTACTTCTCCTTACTTTTTGCTCACTCGACTGAGCCTTGATGGGTTGTGTCTGGAGGAACAGGAGCTAAAAACAAAAACAAGCATGAGCTCTCTTGCCTGTGCGGTGTGAATCCGTAAGTGATATCCTTTTAAGCCTGTTAACCAGGACACAAACTACTAAGAGATTTCCAATTAAACCAATTAAGCCCTCAAATGCAAGCTTTAATTGATGCAACCTCTAGGTTATACAGAGGAAAATAAGAAAACAATAACCGAATCTGATGCACTTATCTTTGCCGCAACAGGCGACTGGATTCTTGCCACTGACTTGATTTTAGATTACGCTGAGGGCAATGACTTTCAAACAAATATCAAGCCAGCATGCTCATTTTGACCGGTTTGTTGTCGAGTGGACGAACCAACACACCCGACAGGGCCGATCCATCCATTGTCGAAAAGGCTGTTCCGGCTGCTGTCATCTCGCGGTGCATGCCACCTTTCCCGAAACAATCTCGATTGCCGCCAACCTCTCGGTCTCGTGCAAGAGCAAGCTGAAAAACTACATCAACCGCCTCACCGGGATACTCCCGGAATTACGCGAGCTGAAAGACTATCTCAAACGTCATCGTCAGGAGCTTGGTCCCTGCCCGTTTCTCGGTGAAACGGGAGAATGTTCCATCTACTCCACCAGACCGCTTTCTTGTCGAGCCCTACTATCGACACGGCCCGCAGAGTGGTGTACAGTCGATTTTTCCGAACTGACTGAGTGGGACAAACAAGCTTACAAAACCGGTATGGATCGCCAAATCGTCGCCTGGCCAACACACTTCGTGGCGGCAACTCAGGATCTCGGTCAGAAGTTGGAACAGGACCTGCTTGACAGCATGCGCCACGATCTGGGATGGTCGCTATCGGGTAATTTTGCGGTCATGGTCTGGCTGGAGCATTCATTACAGCTCAGCACTATGGCAACGCAGACCGAACAGGTTCACGAGCAGTTAACAAGCAGCGGACTCGGTCACCGTTTCCTGCTGGATTTTTCCAGCGAGCCAACAACAGCCCCCGCGCCAATTCAGCCATGAGACGACTATGTTTGAACTGCATACACGCCTGACAGCAGACACTTTTATTGTAGGCGACTTTCCGCTCTGCCGCCTGTTGCTGATGAACGATGCCAACTATCCATGGTTTATTCTGGTTCCACGACGCGTTGGTGCCAGAGAAATTTTCGCGTTGAGCCAGCAGGATCAACACCAGCTCCTCGCGGAGTCATCTCAACTATCGGCTCTGCTCGAAAAGACTTTTCAGGCTGACAAGCTAAACATAGCAGCCCTTGGCAACATGGTGCCGCAACTACATATTCACCATATTGTCCGTTATAATACCGATTCCTCCTGGCCCAACCCGGTCTGGGGCCGTTCGCCGACACAGCCATACACCCAAGCTGCCGCGCTGAAGATAATGGCTCGAGTGGCAGAGGAACTGGTTGACTTCACGCCCCTTTACAGCAGCAACAACTTCGACTAAAAAGCAACAGCACTGAGGAGAAAAGATGCCCTACGTCAACATCAAAATCACCCGCGAAGGCGCAACCCCCTCGCAAAAAGAAGCGTTGATTGATGGCGTCACCCGGCTATTGCAGGAGACCTTGAACAAAAACCCGGCGACAACTGTAGTCGTTATCGATGAAGTTGAAACAGACAACTGGGGCATTGGCGGAGAATCAATTACCACCCGGCGGAGTAAGGGGCTTTAAGCTCAAATCAGATGCATGAATATTGCTGACCCAAAATTACTGGAGCATTTGCGTAATATGCCCTCCGGCTACCTGCTTGATATGCTGGCTGATAGCGAAGACCTCGACGAGCAATCGATTTGCTGGGTGCTCCAGGAGCGAGGACAAACTCAGGAGGAGATTAACCACAGCGTCAAAAGACGCCGCAACTCCAAGCTACCCCGTTCCCAAACCATCTGGACCATGGCCCGTTGGTTCACCCTGGCATGCACTCTGATTGTGAGCTACTTCAACTTTACCGGCTTTTACCGATTGCTGCATAGCGAGCATATTTTCAAAGTCCCCCTTTATGTCTTCTCGGTGGGGTGTGTCATTTGCGGCTTTCTGATCGGTTTTAAATTGACCAGCCACCTCTATCTGGGGAGCAGGACCATGCTCTACTGCGGCTTCCCTGTCGCGATCGGCTTTGTCGACCTGGAAACCAATGAAGAGAGCATGCCAGTCAAAGCCAAAATGCTGATTTATATGGCCATAAATGCCTTGGTCGGCGTCAGCCTGACACTCTTCCCGTTGATGTTTATCTACATTTTGATGGATTAAGCATCACCCTCAAACGGCCGCTAAGCCAAAAGACCGAAACAGTTATTCTCGACTGCAGCACAACAGAAAGTTGCCAACTACGTGAGTACATTATCCTCTGACTGACACCCTCACCTCGCACGCGTCTCAAAATCAATCTTTGAAAAAGTTGACACCTCCTCCGTGAGTGGGTAATAAAGAGAATTGGCAAATTTATTAAAAAGAGGAGTAATACAGTGATTCAAATTGACTTTGAGAAGATGGGCGGCCTGATCCCAGCTATCATTCAGGACTATGAGAACGGCGAAGTTCTGATGGTCGCCTTTATGGACCAGAAGACTCTTGACTACACCCTGCGTGACGGCAAGACCTGGTTCTTCAGTCGCACCCGTAATAAATACTGGATGAAGGGCGAAGAGTCTGGCAACACCCAGGACGTGATGGAGATCTACACCGACTGTGATGCCGACACCGTGGTAATCAAGGTTAAGCAGAACGGCCCGGCCGCCTGTCATACCGGCAACCGCAGCTGTTTTTATGTCAAATGGGAAGACGGCCAATGGGTAGAGCACTCCAACCCACTGTTCGATCCAGACGAAGTCTATAAAAAGAAGTAACTTCGAGCTGTAAACTCTAAGCTCTAGAAGAGAAAACTTTACCGTATAATTAACTTAAGACTTAAGGCTTATAGTTTTAGCGCTTACAGCTGACCAGAGGTCCTTATGAGCAATGAACTTAAACTCGGCATCCCCAAGGGAAGCCTGGAGAACGCCACCGTCGAACTGTTCGCAAAAGCCGGTTGGAAGATCAAAACCAGTTCACGCAGCTACTTCCCGACCTGCGATGATGAAGGCATCAGCTGTAGCTTGGTTCGTCCTCAGGAGATGGCCAAGATTCTGGAGAGAGGCAAACTTGATGTCGGCATTGCCGGACGCGACTGGGTTCGGGAGAACGATTCCGACGTCATTGAAGTCGGCGAGATGGTCTACTCCAAGGTTTCACGTCGTCCAGCTCGCTGGGTTCTAGTCGTTGCCCAAGACTCCCCGGTGCAAAAGCCCGAGGATCTCAGCGGCGCGACGATCTCTACGGAGCTGGTCGGTTTCACCAAGCGCTATTTCGCTAATCGCAATATCCCGGTAGACGTCGAATTCTCCTGGGGTGCAACTGAGGCCAAGATTCTCAAGGGCCTTTGCGACGCCATCGTCGAAGTCACCGAAACGGGTTCAACGATCAAAGCCAACAACCTACGCATCGTCTGCGAACTCATGGAATCCGTCCCAGTACTGATCGCCAACAAAGACGCTTGGGCTGACCCATGGAAACGTACCAAGATCGAACAAATCTTCACTCTGTTACAATCAGCCCTGCGGGCCGAAGGCATGGTCGGCTTGAAAATGAACGCTCCAGGTGACCTGATTGATGCAATCACCAAAGTTCTGCCGAGCTTGAACCAGCCAACAGTGTCGCACCTTTACAAATCAGACTGGGTCTCTATCGAAAGCATCATGCCCGAAAAAGAGGTCCGGCGCATCGTCCCGGAACTTATCAAGCTGGGTGCGCAAGGGATTGTGGAATACTCCCTGAACAAGGTTTTGTGATTTCCGACCGTTTAAGCCGAACAATTTTCACACTGTTCAACGGTCACAACGGCGCAGGTTCAGAATTATAAACCGGGCGGATCAGACAATCTATCCGCCCGGTCAACCTTTTTTTCAAAAAATCGCGACAAACATGGTGTTTTGTAAATTTACGAGATAGTTTTGTTTATAGTGAGTATTTTCAACTGAAAAGATCGGAGTCGACTATGACCATCCAGGTAGAACTCATTGACGGAACCATCTGCCGGGTTGTCCCCAAGGGACTCGACCTTCTCCTCGGTCGTGAACTGATCAAGCGTTTTCGCCGCGCCACCGGCTGGGCTGTTATCGGTCGTGATTCCGTACGCATGCCGAAGAAATGGCAGAACTATAATGGGCCGGAACGTCGTCTGCGGCTTAATGCCCCAGCCCAATAAATATCATCTGAATTAAAGTCAAGCATCCCCCCTCTTCTGTATTTTCCCATCATTCGCATAATCCCTGCTTGCAGTATTAATCTATTGTTATTAGACTATACAAACTGATAGTAGCAGTCGATATTGCCAATAACAGTAAATTAAAGAACTCTGAGCCATCAATGAAAACCGTTTCGGCAAAATCTTCAACGCAGCTATTTATCTGGGGAGTACTCCTCCTTCCTTCTGCCTATATTTCTGACTGCGTCCTCGACTCCGTACTCTTTAACGAAGGCCCTTTATGGGAACAACTAACTCAGCCGACCTATCATGAGATTGCAATCCGGGTTCTTTTCGGGACTTTTATCCTCTCTGGCATTTACCTGGGAATGCATTTTTTGGCCAGGGGGGCACGCAAAGAGCATCTGCTACTACAGCAGAACCAAAACCTGCAACTATTCAAAAGGGAGCTTGAAGAGTTCAATGAAAACATGTCGCAAAACCTACGTAATTCTTCAACAGAGCTTATGACTACCGTTGAGTTGCTACGGACCCGTTGCGGCAACGAACTGGACGAAAAGACCAATTTTCTAGTACAAAATGTTTACATTGCTGGCAAGGAGCTGGAGGATCGTACCGACATCATCCTCTCCCTGGCAGAGACGGCCACCGGAGAGATTCATCGTGAGCGGACCGAGCTGGACAGGCTGGCCCAAAAGATCAAGAAGGAAATCCTGACAGACCCTGACCAACAGCTAGAAATCAGTATAAAGCCCCACATGACAGCCTGGTGTGATCCAAAAATGATGTATATGATACTGCACAATCTTTTTATGAACGCCATTTCATTCATCCCGAAAGGACAGCAAGGGCGGATTGAATTCGGCAAACTCTACCGCAACGGCCAGGCCATATACTTTGTCCGTGATAACGGTATCGGCTTCAACGATGGACAGGCAACCCGCATCTTCGATCCGTTCCGCGATCCTGAACAAGACCCTAAATTACCGCGTGACACCATCAAACTGGCAAGCGCCCGCCGAATGGTTATGCGACACGGCGGTCGTATCTGGGCAGAAGGTGTTCCGGGCGCGGGTGGATCGATCTTCTTCACGGATTACTCCCTCGAAATAGAACAGCACTAGCAGCCAGGTCATTGATAGTCCGGCAGGTTGCGAGCAGCCATCGATCAACCAGACTCTGGACAGAGTAGACTCGACAGGTTATGCTCCGAGGTTCAATATCTCTGGAGGATGACATGTCACAATCCAAAACAACCCCACCAAAGCTTTCCTGCTCCAACTGCAACGCGATCTGGCAAAAAAGCGCTACGACCAATTGCTGGAGCGACCCTGCTGCCAAGCTGGCCAAACCAGCATACTGCCCATCTAAACCACATGCAGAAATCATCAAGGACTCGTTCCAGAAATACCGGGGCGACGACTTTGAGGGTCGACTTGCCCGCATGGCCGCCAAGGTCGAAGGCCTTTGTTATCAGCCAATCCCCGGTTCCGATGCAGTCAACGCTCGCTGGACCCGAGTCGAGGACACGATAGCCCTGGCCCGGCTGATGAACTTCAAGAAAATCGGCATTGCAACCTGCATTGGTCTCCTTGATGAATCAGCGAAGCTAACCGATATTTTGATCGCTCAGGGTTTTGAGCCCTACTCGGCCTGCTGCAAGGCTGGGAGCATCGACAAACTCGAACTCGACCTGAGCGAAGCCGACAAGGTTCGTCCCGGCACCTTCGAGCCAGCATGCAACCCGATTGCCCAGGCCCGTATTCTCAATGCCGAAGCGATGGACATGAATATCATTGTCGGTCTTTGTGTCGGTCATGACATGTTGTTCAATAAATACTCCGAAGCCCCCGTGACGACCCTGATCGTCAAAGATCGTGTGACGGGGCATAATCCCGCAGCGGTTCTTTACGGCCAAAATTTCTATTACAAACGTCTGCAGAAACAGGCGGTGTTAAGCGATGAGCAGGTCGCGCACTACCAAGCCCCTCCACGGGAGCATAAGGAATGACGTACAGGGTCAATCCACGGCAACTCTTCACTCTGGTTTCAATCTGCGTCTTGCTGCTGGTCTCCGGTTGCGACAAACAGCCCGCCACCTCATCGGCCGAGAGCAAAATTGCGGAACCAGCACAACAACCCCGGACCCTGAGCCTGGCCATGAGTTGGCCAACCAACTACCCGATTTTTAGCGATTCAGTGAAACGCTTGTCTGATTCGGTCAAAATTATGTCCCGAGGCGAACTGATCATCGAGATCGACTCGGCCAACAAGCACAAGGCACCACTCGGCGTACTCGACATGGTCAAGGCCGGACAGTACGATATGGGACATACGGCCTCTTACTACTGGAAAGGCAAAGACGTCAGCACCATGTTCTTCACCACCATGCCCTTCGGCATGACCGCGCCAGAGCAATACGCCTGGTTCTACCAAGGCGGCGGCATGGAGCTAATGCAGAAAGTCTACGCCCGGCACGGCGTTTATTCTTATCCGGGTGGGAATACTGGCGTTCAGATGGGCGGGTGGTTCCGCAAAGAGATCAAAACCCCTGACGACCTCAAAGGTCTGAAGATGCGTGTTCCCGATTTTGCCGGTGAAGTTCTCGCCGAGCTCGGCGTAATCGTCACCAATATCGCCCCCGGAGAACTTTACACCGCCCTTGATCGCGGCACCATTGACGCCCTCGAACGGGTCGGCCCGTCACTTGATCTGAACATGGGCTTCCACAAAATTGCCCCGTATTATTACACCGGCTGGCATGAACCGGCGGCCGAACTTCAATTTCTGGTCAACAAAGAGGTGTTCGACAGCCTGCCGCCGCACCTGCAGGAAATCCTGACCACCGCCATGCAATCAGCCGCGATCGATATGTACTCTCGCAGCTACCACGTCAGCGCCGTAAATCTGGCCAAGATTCGCACTGACTTTCCCGACATCAAGATCAAGACTTTTTCACCCGAGATCCTGTCTGAGTTCAAAGCCGCCAATCAGCGCCTGCTGGATGAGACTGCGGCCAAAGACCCACAGTTCAAGGAGATCAGGGACTCGCAACAAACCTATCTTGAAATAGTTCGTCAGTGGACGATGATCTCGGATTTTGCTTACTTGAAATCGGTGGAGAATTCACCATGAAAGTTCTCGGAATAGACATAGGCGGCTCCGCCATTAAAGCAGCACTGATCGACACTTTGACGGGTGAAATCGTCGGCGACCGGCTCCGCATCGTCACCCCCAGTCCGGCCACACCCGAAACCTTCACCAGGGTAATCTCTGGAATCCGTCGCCAACTGAATTGGCAAGGGCCCATTGGCTGTGGCTTTCCGGCCGCTATCCGCCAGGGTCAGGTCATGACCGCCGCCAACATTAACGCGAGCTGGATTGGAACCAACGTCGTCACGCTCTTCAATACAGCAACCGGTTGTCCCGTGACCGTCGTCAATGACGCCGACGCTGCGGGTCTGGCTGAAATCCTTTTCGGTTCAGGGCAAAACTGTTCGGGAACAACGCTGATGATCACTACCGGGACTGGGCTTGGCAGTGCTTTGTTTCACAATGGCAACCTGGTGCCCAATACGGAGTTGGGACACTTGCGATTAGCTGACCAAGTTGCAGAGGATTATGCGTCAGCAGCGGTCAAAACCAGGGAAGGGTTATCGTATCAAGAATGGGCGGGACGCTTTAATCTTTACCTACAGCGTCTGGAAGAATTGTTCTGGCCCGACCTCTTCATCATCGGCGGTGAAATCAGTAAAGAACATCTACAGTTTTTCCCCTATCTTTCCGTTGCAACCAAGGTTGTTCCGGCAAAATTATTCAATGATGCTGGGATCATCGGTGCGGCTCTTTCTGTTCGACAACATACTTTTTAGAACCTCAGCGGCAATCTTTTGTTCTTACCCAAAAAAAGCGTCAAAGAGAAATTACAACTCCGAATTATTGCGTAAATCAAGCATCTTTTTGGCTGGACAACGCATGAACCAAATCGCGGCCACAACCTGCAACACCAGCAACAAACCGAAACTGACACTATAACCGGACGGGCTATAACCACCAGCAGCCGTTTCCGGCCAGCAACCGATAATCACGCCGATGAGCCACTGGGCAGAAAAAGCTGCCAGGAAAACCAGCATATTAAGAGCGGTATTCGCGCGCCCACTCAGATGTTGAGGAAAGGTTTGCGAGAGAACAGCATAGGGCAAGATACAGAAGGCACCAAAGAAACCAAACAACAGCCAGAACGGCAATGCCAGCGCTGGCAGCCGAAAAAGCAGACAAAGCTGTACTCCCATAAAGCAGCTCATGCCCCATGCCGCCACCGTCATCGGCTGGATTCCTCGGCGTGAAAGCCGCCCGGCCAAAGAGCCCGACAGGAAATAACCACAGATCATGGCCAGAGAGACCCCCATCAGAACCTTGGCAACCCCCATGCGATCCTGCCCGGCAACATCTCGTAGCCATGGACCGGACCAGAGGCCGAAGATAGACAGATAAGCCGCCTGAGCAGTAATGGCCCAAGGGGCAATACGCCAAAAAGCCACACTGGTAAAGACTTGACCGATCCCGGCAAATTGCTGTCTAAGAGTTTCACCACTGGAAACACAGCTCTTTTCCGGGACCACCCAAAAAACTGCCGCGGCAGCCACCAGAGTCAGGATTCCAACCACGAGAAAAATCCCGCGCCAATCAGTAAATCGAAGTGCAATTTCAACTGGGGTTGTGGCCGCAAGGGCTCCGACTCCACCAGAAATCATTTGGATGCCGTTGGCCAACGGCAATCGTTCCGGTGGCAACCAGAGGGTAAAAGCCTTGAATGCCGCCATCAAACAGGCCGAAACGCCGAGTCCAATCATCGCCCGACCGACAATCAGACCGAGCAAACTATCGGCATGGGCGAAGACAAAAGCTCCGAGCGCGGCAAAAAGCAACAGAATCGCTTCGACCCGACGTGGCCCATAACGGTCAAGAAGAACCCCCAGAGGCAGTTGAAACGCGGCAAAAGCCAACAGATAGGTCGACGTCAGTAAACCGAGACTGGCCGGATCAACACCAAGGTCTTGCACCAAGTCTGGCGCAATTATGGCGTTCACCGTGCGGTAGAGGTAGGACAGGAAATATCCCAGGGCAAATGGGATAAAAATCCGCAGCATCGTTATTGGACTCAAATTCATAACCGCCAGACCTTCACGCTCCATGCTTCTGCGCACAACAAACGGCGACCTCTCGGGGCAAAGCGCAAGCAAGTAAAAGAGTCGCTTTACCACGAAGATCACAGAGGATACGAATACAGGTTAAGTAAACAATGAAGGAATAAAAGAGAAACTGGCCAGGTTTTCCCTTCGCAATCTTCGTGTCGGTTGTGGTTAAAATCGCAACATCCTTGACACTTTGGCATCAGGACCATGCCTCTGCATCATGGCGTAAAGTCCCTGTCAGCGCAATTTGAAATCTCCCGCGACAGTGAAACACTTGTATTTTAAGCCTCAATCCGTTAGTCTTTCAGGTTAACAAAACAACAAGAATACAGTCTTTAGACCCGAGGCAGAGGACAGTCCGTCCAGATGCACTTCTCAAGACCTTTTACCGGAGCTTTCAACATGCCCATGTCACAGTCTTTCAAGGAGCGCCTCTTTCCCATAGCGAATGAAATTGCCGCGCATTACGGCACTCCTTTCCATATCTACGATGAAGCGGGTCTGCGCGCCACCGGCGAAGAATTGCAACAGGCTTTTTCCGGAATCGATGGGTTTCGCGAATACTTTGCCGTCAAGGCCCTGCCCAATCCCCGGATCCTGGAACTGATGAAGGAGATGGGCTTCGGCTTCGACTGCAGTTCCATCCCGGAACTGATCATGAGCCGCAACAGCGGCGGTCAAGGTGAAGACATCATGTTCACCTCGAACAATACCGATCCAGAGGAATTTGCCGCAGCGGCTGCAAACGGCGGCTGCATTCTCAATCTCGACGATGTATCGCTCATTGCTAAAGTTCCAGAATTCCCCGAGCTCGTCTGTTTCCGTTACAACCCAGGGCCACGCCGCACCGGCAACATCATCATCGGCAACCCCGTGGAAGCCAAGTACGGCATCACCCACGAACAGGTCATCTCGGCCTACCGCATGGCCATGGAGCGCGGTGCCAAGCGCTTCGGCCTACACACCATGGTTGCCTCCAACGAACGAGACTACTCCTACATCGTCGAGACCGCGCGCATGCTGCTACAGATTGCCGAGCTGGTTGAAGAAGAGCTGGGGATTCGTTTCGAATTTCTTAATATCGGCGGTGGTCTCGGTATTCCTTACAAACCTGAGGATCAACCCCTCGACCTGTCCGCCATGGCTAAAGAGATCACAGACCTGTTCAATGAATTTAAAACCACCCATGGCTACGCACCGCGCATGTACATGGAAAGCGGTCGCTGGGTTGCTGGCCCACACGGTGCCTTGATTACCAAGGTGATTAACCACAAAAGCACTTATCGTAACTACGTAGGCGTCGACGCCTGCATGTCGGCTCTGATGCGTCCAGCCATGTATGACGCCTATCATCACCTCGACGTCATCGGCAAGGAAGATCAAGACCACAGCGAAGTTTACGATGTGGTCGGCTCGCTCTGCGAAAACAACGACAAATTTGTGGTGCAACGCAACCTGCCGGTGATTCGGGAAAATGACCTACTGGTCATCCACGACACCGGTGCTCACGGCCACGCCATGGGCTTTCAGTATAACGGTCGCCTTCGTCCTAAAGAACTGCTCCTGCGCACAGACGGAACCATCGAACTAATCCGTCGTGCTGAAACCAATGAAGATTACTTCCAGACTCTGAACTTTGAACCTGACAATTTTGATGCAAAATAGCCTGAGTTACAGCAACCAATCAGGGAGCTTTTCATGAAAACGATATCCTGCATTCTTTTCTTATGCGTTGCTCTTCTCGCACAACCACTTTCCAGCCAGGCTATCATCTACAAATATGTCGATAATAGCGGTCGGATGGTTTTTGTCGATGATGCAAGCAAAATCCCTTCCCAGTACCGACAGAAGACCACCGCTATTAACGAAGGAAAGGCTGCATTAACGACGGAGGAGTATGCTGATCAGGAAGAGGATAGAGCGAAACAGATTGTTGACCGCAAACTTCAGAACAAGGCCAAACATCAGGCAAAACAGCAGGAAAAAAGACGCGGTTATCAGACGCCGGTAGTGATTCGCGGCAACCGAGTGCTGGTCCCCGTCGAAATCGCCATGGATAATCGCCTTGCGCATCTGTTTCTGCTACTCGACACTGGAACCACCGCTACCATTTTTCACCGAGAGGCTCTTTCAGGATTAAACCTGCCCAGCGGAGAAAAACTCAAAGCCCAAATTGCTGGCGGCAAGACCCTCGATTCGGAAAAAATCAACTTCGAATACATAGATATCGGCCCGTTCCATGAAAAAAACTTTCATGCCATGGTGATCAAAGCGACAGGCCCTGAACTGCCCTACGACGGCATGCTCGGCATGGACTTCCTGAAAAACCATCCCTATCAAATTAATTACGAAACTGAAATTATTCGCTGGGACATAGACTGAGAACCTATTGCATAAGGCGAGATCATGACACGTTTCTGGTCCTTAGCCGTCCTGGCCCTGATCGCCGGGATATGCATACCGACCCAAGCTGGCATCAACTCCCAGCTGAATGACTGGACCCGCTCGCCGGTGCTGGCCGCGACCATCTCTTTTACCGTCGGGACCCTTGTCCTGATAATTTATGCCGTGATATTGAGACTGCCGCTCCCCTCACTTTCCACCCTCACCGGACAGCCATGGTGGATCTGGACCGGCGGCGCCTTGGGGGCCTTCTTTGTTGCGACCTCAATCTATCTGGTGCCACGACTCGGCGCGACCACCATGCTGGCGTGGTTTCTGGCCGGGCAGTTCGGAGCATCAATACTGCTCGACCATTTCGGCTGGCTTGGCTTTTCTCAGCAACCCATTAGTTTGACCCGCATTGTCGGCGTGTTACTGATTGCCGCAGGGGCCATGTTGGTTCGTATTGCCTGACAACACTGGAATCCGTGGCAACACCCCAAGCCTGGGCAATCACAATCTTGATCATTATCAACACGGAACCGCGAAGGCGCGGAGCTAATCGAAAGTTTAGGCAAAAAAGTGGTTGTTGAGTTTTTCCAGTCACTGAACCAACTTTTGACACTATCTCCCCCAAAACAACCATGAACCTGATTCTATTAACCCCCGAAGATTTCACCACCCCCCACCAGGTCCGGCTGTTTGGTCGCAGACATGAACATATCTGCAAGATTTTGCAAGCAACTCAAGGCCAACAGTTACGCGTTGGCCTGCTCGGTGGCAAGACCGGGCATGGCAAGGTTCTCGACCTGTCAGAGAGCAAAATCGACCTGCAGGTGACCCTTGACTGCGAACCGCCAGCCCCTCATACCGCCACACTTATTCTGGCCCTGCCGCGCCCAAAGACCTGTCGAAGAATCCTCCAGAGCGTTACGGCTATGGGAGTCAAACGTATCATTCTGCTGAATAGCTGGCGGGTCGACAAAAGTTACTGGCAGAGCCCACTGCTCGAAGAGAAGGCCCTTCGAGAACAACTTATTCTCGGCCTTGAACAAGCGTGCGACACAATCCTGCCGGAAATTGAACTTCGCCAACGATTCAAGCCTTTTGTCGAAGACGAACTACCGCAACTTGCCGTTGAAAGCTACGCCCTGGTCGCTCATCACGTCGGCGGCAAACCGTGCCCGACAAACTGCACAAAACCAATGACCCTTGCCATCGGCCCAGAAGGAGGGTTCCTCTCTTATGAGATTGACAAACTGACTGAGGCTGGCCTTACATCGATTCATCTCGGCCATCGCCCTTTACGCGTAGAAACTGCTGTTTCAGCACTGCTCGGACGCCTATTGCCCTACTAACAGAGGACTCCTCCCGCCCAAGGTTCCACAGCCTCTAGGACGAACCTTTACACTCAGCAAAACAAGTCGATTAGTCAACAATAATTTTAACATTAAACTTTTAACGGATTAAAATTTCACATCATCACTCGCATATATCTGTTTTATCTATGTTTATATAATTTTAATCCAGTCATTAAGCAAGATTAAATGATACAATTCTAACTGGACTGATCCTACAGATATAGAGAAAATAGAATAACTCGAAAAGTTGGCAGTTTGTGTCTCTTCCACCAACTTAGGGAGAATGCGATGTTACAAAAGATAAGAGTTAACGTTGTCAAGAATATCCGCCCAGTCTACCTCGCTGGTCTCACCACCTCACTCTTCTTTGCTGTCGGCGTACATAAGATCGACGCCCAAGCCACGCTTCTGGCCCGCCACGCTATCTACACCAGTATCTTCTTTGTCTGTATGTGGGCGGCCTGTCGTCTGGTTGCCGCCAGTTTGAACCGCCGACTGGAGCTTGAAGGCGTGAATACAGAAACTGCTGGTGACATGATTTACACTTTTGTCATCTACCTTGAAGTCATCAAACATGTGGTCGGAGTCAGCTTTACCCTTGGCTGGATTGCTGGTGTGATGTTCTGTTGGGACTACCTTGGCGACCGGATCTTTATGGTCCCGGTCAGCGCCAGTCTTGCCGTGTCACTGACCGCATTTCTGGTGACTTATGGCATCTCAGGTTTCGTTGACAACCTGCACTGGCCAGACGAAGAATAATATTTTGGGGGACATTAGAAATTCAAACCAAAAGGGCCAGCGATCAAGCTGGCCCTTTTAGCTTATAACGAGCGGCCCCTGCTAACACCGAAAGCCAAGGACACAAATCTCTGGTACATCACCAGGGCTAAGCACGTTGCCATGGCGATGAATTTTCACCAAATCACCACTCAACTCCGGTTCAAAGCCATCACCGATAAGAACTCCGTTGCAACATTCAATCTGCACAGGACAACCCGTGAGACGGGGAGCCCTCGCAGTCAAGTCTGACACACTCGAATATCCGAAAAAGCCATCGGCTTTGAAACAAAGCAATCCCTGCTGCATCCTTCCATGAATTTCAACCAGAGCTGTTTCATCTGGCACGTTCAATATAAAATCACCACCTGCCCAGAAACGCGACAGAGAATCGTGACGACCGTGCCAGGCCATCCTAAGTCGCGGAGTATCTCCACCAATTAAAGCCATCCATGAAGTCACCAACGCTACCGGAGAGCCATCCGGTGCAAACCAACTGATCAAACCAGCAGGTAGCCAGGAGACAGGGGACTTAAACTCACAAAAGTTATCAGACATAAAAAATTCTTATAAAGTTAAGGGTGATTACACCTTAAGATTACCAACGGACAAGAAGCACAAATCACAACTATATACTTGACAAACGACATAGACTTTACTAAAAATTATACAACAAAAACTCGAAGGAGAATGAATTATGCGTCTGTCAACAAAAAGTCGATACGGCCTGCGGGCACTTTTCGACATAGCGTATCACGCTGGCACCATGCCCGCGCAAATCAAAGACATCAGCCGCCGCCAGAACATCTCACCTCGCTACTTGGAGCAAATCTTCCAGGATCTCAAGCGCGGCGGCCTGTTGAAGAGCCGCAGAGGCCCTCAGGGCGGTTACTTTCTCTCCCGCAAACCACATGAGATCAATGTTCATGATATCATCAAAGCAGCAGAAGGCGAGATGGCCTTAGTCGATTGTGTCAAATTGGGCAAAAGCTGCAAGAAAACTTGCGAATTCGACAGCGAATGCGTGACCCAAAGAGTCTGGCTTGAAGCAAGTACTCGTCTGAACAAGTATCTGGACTCCGTCACCTTAAAGGATCTCTGTGATGACGCCAAGGAGATCGGAATGGAAAAAGAACTTGACCACCGTTTCATGTACTTTATTTAGGAGACCCGCTCATGGCGACAAAATACAATTCAATTCTTGATCTTATTGGCAACACACCGCTCATACGTTTGCGCACACTTGACACCTCAGCAACCTTGTGGGGCAAACTGGAAAGCGCCAACCCCGGCGGTAGCGTTAAGGACCGGATTGCCTTGGCAATGATTGAGCAGGCCGAACGCGACGGACTGCTCAAACCGGGAGACATGATTGTCGAACCGACCAGTGGCAACACTGGCATTGGCCTCTCTCTGGTTGGCTCAATCAAGGGCTATCAGGTGGTTCTGACGATGCCGGACACGATGAGCCAGGAACGCCGTCGTCTGCTCGGTGCCTTCGGTGCCGAACTGATTCTGACCCCAGGGTCCAAGGGCATGCGCGGTGCCATCGAAAAAGCCGAAGAGATCGCCGCTGAGCGCAAAGCCTTTATGCCCCAACAGTTTCGCAACCCGAACAATCCACGCATCCACGAAGAGACCACCGGGCCAGAGATTCTACGCGATCTGGACAATCAGGTTGACGCCTTTATCGCTGGAGTTGGCACGGGCGGCTCCATTACCGGCGTTGGCCGTGCGCTCAAAAAGCAGAATCCGAATACGCTGATTGTGGCCGTTGAGCCAACTGACTCAGCCATCCTCTCGGGCGGGGATCCAGGGCCACACAAGATCCAGGGGATCGGAGCTGGTTTTGTCCCTGACGTGCTCAACACTGATATCTACCAGGAGATCATCACCGTAACCAACGACGATGCGATGCAGACGGCCCGCGACCTGGCCCGTGGCGAGGGGGTTTTTGTTGGCATCTCCGCTGGCGCCAACGTCTTTGCCGCCCGCCAGATAGCGGAGCGCCTTGGACCAGGCAAAAACGTGGTCACTATCCTCTGCGACACTGGCGAGCGCTATCTCTCTACCAATCTTTTCGACTAGAAAAAAAGCCAGAAGGAACAGACTCCAACGCCCCCGACAACCATGCCGGGGGCGTTTTATTACGGATCGATAACCCGAGAGTAGAAGATATCAGGCACTAAGGCAAAACCCTTGATTCACTCATCAGACCGCATCACTATAATACAGGATTATTTCTTTACATGACCTTAGATGCCAAAAAACTTAAGCTCGAACGAATCTTGACCGAACTCGGGTCAGCCGTAGTCGCCTTTTCCGGCGGCGTTGACTCGACCTTTCTGCTGCAAGCCGCCCGCGACGTCCTCGGCGCCGACCGAGTTGTAGCCCTCACCGCCACCTCTCCGACCTATCCAAGCTATGAATTCAATGAGAGCGTGCGACTGGCCGCCGAACTGGGCATACGTCAGGTGGTGGTTGATAGCAACGAACTCGACATTCCGGGCTTTGCCGAAAACCCGCCACGACGCTGCTATCACTGCAAAAAAGAACTCTTCGGGATCTGCCTGAAGAAAGCGAAAGAGCTCGGTTTCAAGCAAGTGCTGGATGGCTCAAATCTCGACGATCTGGACGACTACCGACCGGGCCGTGAAGCCGCTACCGAGTTAAGTATTCGCTCCCCCCTGCTGGAAGCGGAGCTAACCAAAGAAGACATCCGCGAGCTAAGCCGCCGTTGCGGCCTTTCTACCGCCGAGAAACAACCCTTTGCCTGCCTGGCCTCACGCTTTCCCTACGGCACCCGGATCACCGCCGAACGGCTACAACAACTCGACCGCTGCGAAACTTTCTTGCGCAACAGAGGTTTTGGCACCTTCAGGGTCCGTTATCACGGAGAAACCGCCCGCATCGAAGTTGCCCTTGACGAACTATCCAGAATCATTGATGATGATGTTCGCATCGATTTATTGGCCGAATTTAAAGCCGCTGGGTTCACCTACGTTGCCCTCGACTTGCAGGGTTACCGCACCGGTAGCATGAATGAAGGGGCGGCCCTGACCTGATACGATCAGTCTTTCAGAACGGGAGAAAGCATGAATCGCTCACTCACCCTGTTGGCCGTCTGTTTCTGTGCCGGACTTCTTGGCGCTCTTTGCAGCAGCTTGGTGGCCTGGCAGAGTTACAGCTGGGGGCTTCCAGAGCTGACGGGAGTTCGTCTAAGCGCGCCCTTAACCCCGGTCTGGCTTTATCCTCGACTGGTCTGGGGCGGGCTCTGGGGCCTGATCTACTTCCTGGCGGTCGGCCCAATTAGATCGCGGTGCCACTGGGCACGCAAAGGCCTCTGGATCAGCCTCTTGCCCACCGCCTTCCATCTCTTCGTTTTCTTCCCCTACCTGACCAGCCATGGCCTCATGGGTTTCGGTCTCGGCCAGCTAACCCCTTTATTCATCTTCGGCTACAACCTGGTCTGGGGTTTCTGCACCGGCTTTTTCTGTCGCCTGATCTGGGGCAAACGTTGACACTCCGCACCACACAATTGCTGTTTTATCTCTTTTTAGCCCTGACCCTACCCGCAGGTGCAGAGGAAGCAGATCGCCCCTTGCAAGGAACCGTGAGTTGGGTCTACGACGGCGACACCCTAAAGATTGAGCCACACGGCAAAGTGCGCCTGATCGGCATCGACACCCCTGAGCGGGAAGCCTCCGAACGCGACCGCTACCTTGCCAGGCAGGGCGTCTCACCCCGGCAGCAACGCAAGATTTATGAACGCGCCAAACAGTTCAACATCAAAAACGTCAAGGGCAAAGCCGTCTCCTTGACCTTCGACCACACGACCCGAGACCGCCACGGTCGACTCCTTGCCTATGTCTATTTAGCCGATGGCCGCCTGCTCAACCAAATACTTCTCAAACAAGGCCTGGCAGTCGTCTACCGCCGGTTCGACTTCCTCATGAAAGACGCCTTCCTCAAAGCGGAAGCCACAGCCCACGCACAGCAAATCGGGCTGTGGGCTACATCTCCATAAAAAATCACGCTTTTACCATAAAGACACGGAGGCACAACAACAAACCTCTTGTGAAATCACTCGGTTCTCTGTGCTTAGTGTCTCCGTGGCTAATATTCGTCAATTTCCGTAAATTCATGCTAAAATGCGCTTCATATTTTTCAATCAAAGGAGACGGCACCACCATGAGTGATAACAACCCGATTTATCAGCAGGTCAACACGGCAATAAACGACGGCATGGCCCTGTCTATCCCAGAGATCAGAGCACTTCGCGAGAAGAGCACCCAAGGCATCAAGCGCTGCAAGATGGTCTTCTGGGCAGCTATCATAATTTTCAACTTGATTATCTGGTCCCCGCTGGTGGCTGGGACTAGCAAAATGCTACTAATTATCATCGGTGGCGGCGTCCTGAGCTGCGCCTTTATCCCGCCCGTGATGGCCATGAGAAAGCACCAGCACAGTCTGGATCTTCTGCAGGCATGTGCAGCCGAACCGAACAAGAAAAAACTCAGCAACGCTGGCAAGGCATATATAGAAAAAGTTAAAATCGAGGACCGGCCGTTCATCAAAATCGAGTTATTACTGTTAGAGAAAGAGGAATGATTGAACCCTTTCAGCCAAGGATCCTTGCCATACTAGAGCCCTAAACATTACAGCCGGTGGGGTGCCCCGCCAACGGATCCCTCATCCTCGCCCCCTCACCCCCGCATCGGCCATGCGTACAGATCACAACGATTGTCAGTTCCTTATGCGCCCGAAGTAACAGGAACGCGCGAACAACAAACTAGCCTTGGTCCCACAAGCGTTGTGCTTGCTCATCTCTCCAACTAAACATACAATCAAGAAAGACTCAGGAGAACGGACGGGTAAAACGGTGGCGGCTCACGAGACAGTCAACACACGCATGGTAACAAGGCCCTTTATCTCAAACTTAATTATGCAGAAATTGAAGCGCAGCCCTCACATAACTATGAGGTAACATCATGACTGACATGACAAGGTCACAAAAAAGGCACCTCCGGGAATTGGCCGATCAATGCTATGAAATTGAAATGTCAAAAGCTCTCGAAGAGCTCTATGAAAATTTCAAAAAATGGGAAAACAAAGAGATATCAACTTGGGCCTTAAATGAAAAAATCCATCAACACCACAATGGAAAAGCCCTCGATATGTACAAAACTTATGAACAATTGAATGATCCGATCATTTCAGTTGCACAAGCGATTAAAAAAGGAATTTTACAAATTGAAGATGTTCACGTGAGCTGTAGGCCACCGCTGAAGAGTCTCATTGAATTCTACGCAAGCAACAAACAATCAGGGTGAGCAATAAAAATTGAAAAATGTCTACTTAAGACTCAGGTTGTCATTACAGCCTTATTTTTGCAGGGATCACGCTGGCAAAAGAGCTTATTCTAGATAATATTAGCCAAGGCCTTGTCACTTCAGAGAAAGAGTTTCCCCTGGGAACGGCCCACCCTCAATGTGGTGCAACTGAAATAGAAATACAAAATTACCCGCGTAAATTTGCGGCCAGCAGCCGTTTGTTATCACTGCTGTTGTTTTTCTTTTTAAAAAGGTCTTGCTGTAATCGTTGCGATTAGCTCTGGAAATGAGCGTTAAGTAACGACTTCAAGAAGCTGGTATCGAAACAGGAGGAAGAGATGGGGAAAGAGACCGTCGCGGTGTACTGGGACTTTGAGAATATTCATGCCAGCCTGTATGACTCGGCTAATGGTAGCGGGGCCTATGGGCGGACACAAAACCGGAGCAAACAGCAAGAGATGCTGCTTGATGTGCAAGCGCTCTATGATTTTGCGACAACCTACGGCAACGTAGCCATCAATAAGGCTTATTGCAATTGGCAGTGGTTTGCTAAATATCGTCACTCTTTACTTAAATGTGCGGTCGAACTCATTCAGATATTCCCCCCTGGAGCCTCGGCCAAAAACGGGGCGGATATCAAGTTGTCTCTGGATGCGATCGAGGATGTGTTGAGATTTCCGCACATCTCGGCAATTATTGTAATTGGTGGCGATAGCGACTTTATTCCACTGGCGCAAAAGATTAAGGCGGCCGGCAAGGATCTGGTGGGGATCGGCTGTAAAGCATCAACCAATCAACATTGGGCCAACAGTTGCTCCGACTTCAAATATTACGAAACCTTCGTCGTTGACAACCAGACGGAAGAAAGCACCGAAGAGGATGAATCGGACGTCATCAAAATCAAAGACCCGGTTGAACTGCTGTCAAAGGCAATCAAGCAGATTGCCAAGAAAACGGGTGATGAGTGGGTGGTTAAGGCCGCAATCAGGCCGGTTGTAAAACGCCTTGACCCGACCTTTGACGAATCAAATTACGAGTGCAAAACTTTCGCAGAATTACTTAAAAAATATCCCCATAGCTTTAAGGTCAAGCAGGGCGAACATGATCATTTAGTCAGTCTGGTCTGAGCGCCGTTGCGTGCATAGTAAGGGAACATAGCAAATAGAGAAGGCATAACGTGAAAAAGAGATGCGGATGGTGCGGGACAGATCCTCTCTACCTCGCGTACCACGATGACGAATGGGGCGTCCCGGTTCATGATGATCAGCACCTCTTCGAGATGCTGACCCTCGAAGGCGCACAAGCCGGACTCAGCTGGCTGACTATCCTCAAAAAAAGACAAAACTATCGCCAAGCCTTTGATGGCTTTGACATTGAGAAAATAGCTCGCTATTCTGAGCGCGATATAGAGCGTCTGCTTGCTGACCCGGGGGTTGTGCGTAATCGTCTAAAAATAGCCTCTGTGATCAAAAACGCACAGGGTGTCCTGAGCATACTGGAGGAAGGTGAAACTCTTGACTCTTTTCTTTGGCACTATGTCGAGGGCGAACCGAAACAGAACAACTGGCATGCCCTAGCGGAACTCCCGGCAAAAACGAAGCTGTCTGAGATGATGAGCAAAGATTTGAAAAAGAGAGGTTTCAACTTTGTTGGCCCGACCATTTGCTATGCCTTCATGCAGGCCGTGGGGATGGTTAATGATCATGTCGTTGACTGCTTTCGTCATGGCATAGTCAAAGATTTCGTCTAAGAAGGCCGGGGGACGCTGGTTTTATAAATCAAAAGCAGGTTTAATGCAGAGTCGCAAAGATCGCGGAGGAAAGCCATGGCACAATTTCATAACGTCACCATAGTCAAGAAAGCCAACGTCTATTATGGCGGCAAGGTCACCAGCCGAGCAGTGCTTTTCTCGGATGGATCAAGCAAGACTCTGGGCATCATGCTTCCTGGGGAATACGAATTCAACACCGACGACAAGGAACTCATGGAAATCATCAGCGGTGACCTTGAGGTGCTGCTGCCGGGCAAAGAGGTCTGGATCTCGATCAAAAGCGGAGAAAGTTTCGAAGTTCCCGCTCAAGCGAAATTTGTCCTGAGAGTTAAAACTGTTATGGACTACTGTTGCTCTTTTATCAAATAGAGGCGCTCCAGTCGTTCCTGACAGGCAGAGAACGATGCCCCCTATATAACCAATAAAAACCCCGCCGCAATTACGGCAGGGAGGGAACGAGTCGTCAGCTTCTGTTTGTTGTTATTTAGTGAACTTCTTTGCTCTGTTTACCGCTCTTCAGACCTTCGATAGGAATCTTGCGTCCACCCATCGCAGCCTTGGCCAACGGCATTGTGACTTCGAGCAACCCGTCCTTGTAGGCGGCGTGGATATTATCGCAATCAGCGCCAACCGGCAGGGCTAGAGCCCGCTCGAAGTTGCTTAGGCTGGTCTCTCGAAGCAAGAAATCAGCCTCCTCTACCTCGTGTGCTTCCTTACGCTCGCCACGGATCACCAGTTTTTCACCCTCGATGCGAACATCGAGTTTGCTGGTGTCCACGCCCGGTAACTCAGCCTCCAGATGAAAAACTCCATCCTTGACAAAAGTATTGATCGCCGGTGCGGCCGCCATCATACTTCCTGTATCTTTGTCATGCGTAACACCCGCCATCTGGCGGAACAGATCATCCAGTTCCCGCTGAAAGGTGTTTAGATCACGCATTGGATCCCAGCGAATCGGTAACATGACAGGTCACCTCCTCTTTTCGACCAACTCGCTCCCAGAATTGTGAGCCTCTCTTACGAAGCAACTCACACAAACATTATAACTCATTTTGTTTTCTCAGGAGCGGCAAATACAATTAAAAAAACAAAGACTTTTCACCCCAAAAGCAGGTCTTTAGCCAGAGCAACACCAGCCCGCCGGCCCTGCTACCGCAAATTTTTCAACACATAATTCAAAATCCCACCATTCTGGAAATAAGACACCTCGTTGGCGGTATCAAGCCGACAAGTGGTCACAACCTCTTCAACACGACCATCAGCCCGATGAACTTTGATCGTGATCTCCTGACTCGCCCCCAGCGGCGCCTGCTGCCCGATCAACTCAAAGGTTTCACTGCCATCGAACCCCAGACTCTTGCGATTTGTGCCCTCTTTAAACTGCAGCGGCAACACCCCCATGCCAATCAGGTTGGAGCGATGAATCCGCTCATAGCTTTCAGCAATCACGGCCTTGACCCCGAGCAACAAAGTTCCTTTGGCGGCCCAGTCACGACTTGAACCGGTGCCGTACTCCTTACCGGCAACAATCAGCAGCGGCGTTTCGTCTGTAGCGTACCGCATGGCGGCATCAAAAATGCTCATCTCCTCGCCGCTCGGGTAATGCTTGGTAAAGCCGCCCTCCGTTCCCGGCACTAGTTCGTTACGCAGACGAATATTGGCAAAAGTGCCTCGCATCATCACCTCATGATTACCTCGTCGCGAACCGTAGGAGTTGAAATCTGTGGGGGCAATGCCGCGTTCACTCAGGTAGACCCCGGCGGGGCTACTGGCCAGGATCGATCCTGCAGGTGAGATATGATCGGTCGTGATGCTGTCACCCAGCAAAGCCAGCAAGCGCGCGCCGCTAAAGGCCTCCACCCCCGGCACGGCCTCGCGCACCGAGAAAAACGATGGCTCCTTGACGTATGTCGATTCCGTATTCCAGTCGTAGGTCTGACCTTTGGGGATCGGCAACTTCTGCCAACTTTCCTCACCAGCGAAAACATCCGCGTATTTCTCGCGGAACATGTCGGCGGAAACCAGCTTGACCTGATCGGCAATTTCTTGATCACTTGGCCAGATGTCCCTCATGTAGACATCCTGGCCTTTCCGGTCCTGCCCAATCGGCTCAGAGGTCAAGTCAATCAGGGTGGTTCCAGCAAGGGCAAAGGCAACCACCAGCGGCGGCGACGCCAGCCAGTTGGCCTTGGTATGAGAGTGTATCCGTCCCTCAAAGTTGCGGTTACCGGAAAGAACCGAGCAAACGGTCAGGTCAGCCTCATTGATGGCGTCAACAATCGGTCCGGCCAGCGGTCCGGAATTACCAATACAGGTGGTGCAGCCGTAACCGACTAAGTTGTAACCGAGCTGATCAAGATACTGTTGCAGCCCAGCTTTTTCCAGGTAATCGGTCACAACTTTAGAGCCCGGAGCCATCGAGGTTTTGACCCACGGTTTCTGTTTCAAGCCCTTCTCAACAGCTTTTTTGGCGAGCAATCCGGCAGCCATCATCACCGCCGGATTGGAGGTATTGGTACAAGAGGTAATAGCCGAGATCACCACATCGCCCTGCTTAAGCTGGTAGTCAGCGTCAGCCACTGACACCATTTTATCGGTTTGGCCCTCGGGGATAGCAGCAAGGGTGGCCGGCTTCATCGCCTCCAGATCAACCCGGTCCTGCGGGCGCTTCGGCCCCGCCAGACTCGGCTTCACCGTACTGAGATCAAGTTCCATCACCGCCGTGTATTCCGGGTCGGCCGCATCGTCGTAACGCCACAAGCCCTGCTCCTTGGCATAAGCCTCTACCAGGGCGACCGTCTCATCACTCCGCCCTGACAGCTGTAGATAATCAAGCGTTACCGCATCAACCGGGAACCAGCCGCAGGTCGCCCCATACTCCGGCGACATGTTGGCTATAGTCGCACGATCAGCCAGAGGCAACTGAGCCAAGCCAGAACCAAAGAATTCGACGAACTTGCCAACCACACCCAATTTTCGTAGCATCTGAGTCACGGTCAGCACCAGGTCGGTGGCGGTCACACCTTCCTGAAGCTTGCCGGTCATACGGAATCCGACCACCTCGGGGATAATCATCGAGACCGGCTGTCCAAGCATGGCGGCCTCAGCCTCGATGCCGCCAACGCCCCAACCCAGCACTGCCAACCCGTTGATCATGGTGGTGTGGCTGTCAGTGCCAACCAGAGTGTCCGGATAAGCAAGCTTACGGCCATCCTGCTCCTCACTCCAGACGGTGCGGGCCAGATACTCTAGATTGACCTGGTGACAGATACCCGTCCCAGGGGGAACCACGCGGAAGTTGTCGAAGGCGAGCTGCCCCCAACGTAAAAACGCATAGCGCTCAAAATTACGTTCCATCTCCTTGTCAACGTTATAAGCAAACGCCTCAGGTGTAGCGTATTTATCAACCATCACCGAGTGGTCGATCACCAGGTCGACCGGGATTTGCGGGTTGATTTTCTGCGGATCGCCCCCGGCCCTTGCTACGGCATCACGCATGGCGGCCAAATCAACCACCGCCGGAACGCCGGTAAAGTCTTGCATCAGCACCCGCGCCGGGCGAAAAGCGATCTCATGCTCGGAGCTGCGTTTTTCCAGCCAGCCGAGTACAGCGTTGATATCACCGGCGGTGACCGTATCACCATCTTCGAACCGCAACAGGTTCTCAAGTAGCACTTTCAGAGTCAGCGGCAGACGAGTCACCGCGTCGCCCTGTTTGGCAGCGAACGCCTGCAGACTATAGTAGTCATAACTCGTCCCTGCGACATCAAGGGTTCGGCAACTGTCAAAAGTGTTGAGGCTCTTTATTCTCATGATGGTTCTCCTTAAAGTCTGAACTTTTCGAGTATCATTCTACCACAAACCGCGAGAATAACTCCTTAAAGGCCAATTCTTTGAAAGATCCTCGCAGTCTTGCTTTTGCCGATTTCATCTGTTAGTTTTAGAAGCTATTTTTATTTAGAGATACAATCAAAGACAGCTCAAACAATTTATTAACGCAAAGGCGCGGAGACGCAGAGAAAAACGTCTAAGCTTGAGTCCTTCTTCAAAGGGTAGACGCCTTTACTTTGCGCTCTTTGCGACTCTGCGTTAAACCTTCTTTTGGTTTGCCCAACCATCTTTTGATTTCTTCCTCTGGAGAGCCCTATGACTGAATGGATGAACACGGAGGTCCTTGGTATCACCTTGGGACAGTACGCGACAGCCTTTGCTATCATACTGGTAGCCTTCGTTACCAAGAAGCTTTTCGCCTGGATCTTCGTCAAGGCCATCCTGCCGCTGGCTCTAAAATCAAAACGAGAGCTCGATGACCGTTTTCTGGTCTGCGTACAAAAACCCGCCGAATTCGCAATCTTCCTGCTCGGCCTCTTTATCGCCATAGAAGTGCTGCAACTCCCCGCAGAACCTTTCGACTTGCACGCCTTGGCAATCAACATCGTCAAAGCTCTGGTTGTTATTGCCATCGCCTGGTTTCTCTTCAATCTGGTTGATATGGTCGACCATTATCTACAGAAATGGGCTGAAAAAACCAAGTCAACACTGGACGACCAACTGGCTCCGCTGCTACGCAAAAGTTTGCGCATCTTCATCATCATCATGGCCGCACTTATGGTGGTCCAGAACTTCGGCTACCCGATCACCGGTGTCCTCGCCTCCCTCGGTATCGGCGGCCTGGCCTTTGCTCTGGCAGCCAAAGACACCGTCTCCAACATCTTTGGCTCGCTGATGATCATTTTTGACCGGCCTTTCCATGTCGGCGACTGGGTGCAAACTGGAGAGATGGAAGGCATCGTCGAAGAGGTCGGCTTCCGCTCCACCAAGATCCGCACCTTTGCCAAAACCCTGATTTCGGTACCGAACAACATCATCGCCAACACGGCCATCAACAACTACAGCCGTATGCCGAAACGCCGCATCCACCTAACCGTTGGCGTGACCTACCACACCAAACCAGACCAGATGCGCGAAGCAGTAAAGCGCATCCGCGAACTATTGAAGACTCATCCGGCGATTGATCAGGAATTCTTTCTGGTCAACTTCACCGACTTCGGTGCCTCATCCCTCGACATTATGGTCTACTGCTTCACAACCACCACCGTTTGGGGTGAATATCTCGATGCCCGCGAAGATGTCAGCCTGAAGATCATGGACATCATCGAAGCACTCGGGCTGGAGATCGCGTTCCCGAGTCGGACGGTGTATCTGCACCAGGAGAACGCAGACAAGTTGGAGAACGCGCCACAACCGGTTTGATCTGGTTCGAAACCCTGACACCAAAACCTTTCAGCGCTCTCTGCGGCTCGGCGGTGAATTTATTGATTGTCTTTTTGGCTCCTAAGGAGGAACACATGCGCAACTGGTTTCTGATTATTACCCTGGCAGTGCTCTTGAGCGGCTGTTCACCATGGATCGGCCTGCACAATGTCGAGCTTGGCATGACCAAAGCTGAAGTCATGCAACAGATGGGCAAGCCGAGCAATGCCTCTGGCAACAGCAACGAGGAATATCTCTGGTACGTGCCAGCCAATCGCTTCTGGGAGCGCTATTACGTTCACATTGTCAATGGTAAGGTCGAAGCTTACGGCCAACTCGGCGCGCAAGCGCAACCAGCGCAACAATGAGCAGCGCGGTCTATTTCACCGACATGCGCACTGGGACCAAAGAGAACCTGCACGACAAGTTAGAGCGCCTCATTGATCAGGCCGGACTCGGTCGGGTGATACAGAAAGGCGACCTCGCCGCGGTCAAGCTGCATTTTGGCGAACGTGGCGGGCATGCTTATCTGCGCCCGACCTTTGTCCGCCGAGTGGTCGATCAGATCAAGCTTTTGGGCGGCAAACCTTTTCTGACCGACTCCTGCACCCTCTATCCGGGCGAACGCAAAGAAGCCGTATCAGCGCTAAGTGGCGCGATAGAAAACGGCTTTGCCTATGCAGTCGTCAATGCACCGCTGATCATGTGTGACGGCTTACGCGGGCATTCCGCGCGACTCGTGCCCATTCAAGGGGAACTGCTTCATGAAGTTGAGATCGGGATGGAAGTTCTCGAAGCCGACAGCATGGTGGTCTTGAGCCATTTCAAGTGTCACGAACTGACCGGCTTTGGCGGTGCAATAAAAAACCTCGGCATGGGCTGTTCCGGTCGCGCCGGTAAAATGGAGCAACACTCAACCGTCGCCCCAAAAGTCTCGGCCAAGAATTGCACAGCCTGTGGCTCCTGCCTCAAGGCCTGTGCCCATGAGGCGATCAGTTTTGCTCAAGGCACAGCGGCCATCGACCCGGAAAAGTGTACCGGCTGCGGCCGTTGCATTACAGTCTGTGAGCCAAAAGCCATCCTCATCCAATGGAACGAAGAAGCTCTGCTGGTCATGAAAAAAATGGCCGAATATGCCAGTGGCGCGGTTCATGGCAAAGCTGGCAAGCTCCTCTTTGTCAATTTCATTACCCAGGTTTCACCAGCTTGCGACTGCTACGGTCATTCCGACGCACCAATCGTCCCGGACATCGGCATCCTGGCCTCAACCGATCCCGTCGCCCTCGATCAAGCCTGTGCCGACCTGGTCAACCAGGCCCGTGGCTTACCGAATACGGCCATGATTAACGGGCATGATGCTGGCGGTGATAAATTCCGCGGCGTCTACCCTCATATTGACTGGGAAATATCGCTGATCCATGGTGAGAAGGTTGGCCTGGGACAACGTCAGTATGAGCTGATCACCTTGCCGAGCCTTTAACAGGATTGACCAGCGACAGCGAACTCAGACGGCAATAGGCTGTTGTCGCTCAAACTCAAGCTTACAATGATGGCAAGATTTGGTTGTCTGCAGCTAAGCCGAAACAAAAACTGACGTATTATTGATAGCGCTATTTAAGATGCACGTTAAGCATAAATTTATGGCCACCAAGTTTGATCCTTGGTGGCCTTTTTTTGTGTTGTGACATAAGCTGACTTTTAAGTTTAGCAGAAGCAAGTCCAGGAGAAACAATGACAGTCGAAAACATTGGTGAAAGCGGCGAGTTCAAGTCGTTAGATATTCAGTTATTCTCAGACGCCGTTCCGGCTGGATTCCCCAGCCCAGCCACTGATTATTGTGAACGTAAGCTTGACCTGAATGAACTCTGCATCCAACATCCTGCCGCAACCTACTTCGTCCGGGCGCAGGGTGACTCTATGATTGAAGCCGGAATCTTCCCTGGAGATGTGCTGGTGGTTGATCGCTCCCTGAGCGCTTCTCATGGTGACATCGTGATTGCCTCGGTCAATGGTGAGTTAACAGTCAAGCGACTGGAGACCTCACCGCAGATGAGGTTAGTTCCGATGAACGGCCTGCATGAACCAATCGATATCCCTGAAGGTGCCGACCTGGAAGTCTTTGGTGTCGCAACCACCGTTATCCATAGCCTGCGTAAATCATGACCTGTACCTTCGCCATCGTTGACTGCAATAATTTCTACGCCAGCTGTGAGCGGCTGTTCCGCCCTGACTTGAAAAGCGTGCCGCTGCTGGTGCTCTCCAACAACGACGGATGTGTTATCGCGCGGAGTCAGGAGGTAAAAGCGCTGGGGATCAAGATGGGGGTCCCGTTATTCAAGATTCAGGACGAGATCAAGCGGCACGGGATTCAGGTCTTCTCTTCCAACTACACGCTCTACGGTGACATCTCCTCCCGGGTCATGCACACCTTGGAACAGCTCAGCCCACATGTGGAAGTTTACTCTATTGATGAAGCTTTCCTCGATCTGTCCGGCATCGGTTCCCTAAATGATTATGGCCAGATGATCAAGGCTACCGTTTTGCGGCATGTTGGCGTACCGGTTTGTGTCGGCATTGCCCCCACCAAGACCCTGGCTAAACTGGCCAACAACGCCGCCAAGAAGTTTAAGGCGACTCAAGGTGTTGTTGACTTAAGAGAACATAAGCGACAAAAGCGACTTATGGAGATCACCCCGGTCAATGAGATTTGGGGAGTAGGTCGCAAACTCACAGAGAGCCTGAATCGACGCGGCATAGAGACAGCATGGCAACTGGCACAGATGGACACTCACCAAGTGCGACGCCTCTACTCCGTGGTGCTGGAGCGGACAGTTTGTGAGCTCAACGGAGAGAGTTGCCTTGGGCTTGAAGAGACAGCATCGGCAAAGCAGCAGATCGTCTGCTCCCGATCGTTTGGTGAGAGGCTGACTCACTATACCGCCCTGAGAGAGGCCGTCTGCGAGTTCTCTGCCAGGGCTGCCGAGAAGCTCCGGCGGGAAAACCGCTTAGCCATGATGGTCAATGTGTTTATTCGCACCAGTCCGTTCGATGAAACCAGCCCTCGTTACGACAACACCGCGACAGGAAAGCTCTCTCAGCCAAGCGCTGACACATCAAAGATCCTTGAGCTCACCACCCGCTTGTTCGATATGGTCTGGAAAGACGGATACCGCTATGCCAAGGCTGGGGTGATGTTGGGCGACTTCTGCTCTCCGGATAACGTTCAACCCAGTCTTTTTGAAAATCAAGAGCGTCGACAAGAGAATGAAGCGCTGATGCAGGTGATCGATACCATCAATCACAG
This sequence comes from Desulfuromonadales bacterium, assembly GCA_030145195.1. Lineage (GTDB taxonomy): Bacteria > Desulfobacterota > Desulfuromonadia > Desulfuromonadales > BM103 > JAQYVY01. The sequence goes on from JAQYVY010000002.1 coordinate 47,706, forward strand.
TGGTCAGGGCAAGGTCTGGTTCGGAGGGCAGAGGCCGCAAAAAGATTGGTTTATGAAGCAGGCAAATGTCTCGCCCGCGTATACAACGCGGTGGAGCAGTATTCCTGAAGTTAGGTGAGTTGTAGAAATCGCGGCCATGGTTGCCAGACACCCTTCTGTCCCACCTGAGGAGCTTGATTTATTGGCAAACGATAACTCAAGCGACGTGTTGTTCCAGCGGCAGTTCCTAGAAGTCCTTAAGCTATTCGAGACACTGATGTTAGATAAGCCTCCCTTCTTTAAGACTCGGCCTCCCGATCCGGGAGCGAGACCTTGCCAAGAGCAGCAACCAAACTTTGCAGCCGCGCCGCGCCAACATCACCCCGGAAACCAGTCAGAGGCACAACCTGCCAGCCTTGTTCTGACGGCACCAAACCAAGCGCCTGCAACCGCACGGTAAAAACCAGCACCAGCGCCAACGATAAAATAATGCTGCCAAGCCAGACAACCGGCTCCCCAGGATCTTTGGAGAGTTGAAAACCACAGGTCCAAAAGCCTGATTCGTCACGGCTGTAGGCCGTCTGATAAATAGCCACACCGCGATGCACCAGCGGTTGGTTCACTTCGATAATCCCCTGGCGCACGACCTGATCATTTTCCAGGATTGAGACTTCGCTGTGGAGCTGTTTGAGCAGCGGGTCACGAAAGGCAGCCGGACGAATTATTACCGGCAAACGCACCGTATTGGGGTAACTTCGACTGCCGCTGAGGGCATGATATTCACCCAGCGGGAGGCCGCTGCTCATCAAGTTCAACACCAGATGTTCTTCTTCGGGAAAAAACCGTTGCACGAGTGCGGTCAGACCGTCACCAAGATCAACCGTCTCGCCCTCCTTGGCGGTATAGACCTGCAAGGTTTCCTGGGTCACCGGGTCAATCGTGGCAAAGCGCAACTCAATCGGATAATATTGTGGTTCGAAGTGGTCGAGACGCAGGCTGAACCCCAGTGGCTGTTGTGACTCAACGTCCCAGTCAAAGTAGGTATCAATCTGATGTGTAACGTACATATTAACCGTACCGACAAAGCCGAGCTGCGCGGCCCAAGCTCCGAGCATCACCGCCAGAATAGATAGGTGCAGGATCGGCAAGGCCCAGCGGCCACTCAGGCCACGTCGCGCCAACAGCTGGTCGCCACTGCGGCTGCTTTTGTAGCCTTGTTGTTGTAAACGGGAAACCAGCTCATCGGCCGCAACAGCAGGCAGGGGATGAGCAACAGGAGAGGACGAAACCGCCAGCGTCGTCAACCGATCAAGCAGACTCTGCTTCTCGCGCCAGACCCGCCGGAAGGTTCGCCAGGTGCAGGCAGCCAGATTAAGGGCCAGCAGGGCCAGCAGCAAGCGGAACCACAGTGACTGGTAATAGAGCTCGTACCGCTGTATATTATCTTTTTCAATCGGCCAGAGCGTGCCGCCGATCGCAACCAGGGAGAGTCCCAGGAGCAACGCCAGCGTCAGCCGCACCGAACTGAACATGTCAAAAAGTCGCTTCATTATTTCACCGTTTTTCTGAGATAGCGGCATATTAACATTACTCTTGATCCGCATCAACGCGGATTAACTTGAACACGGGAGCGAACACAATATGGAAATCACATTCCCCGGCGGCATGCAGGTTGCGGCCACGTACAACGGTTTCGTCACGACCACCGATCAACCGGAACAATATGGCGGCAGCAACTCGGCGCCAGCCCCCTTCGACTTGTTCCTGAGCTCCCTGGGCACCTGTGCCGGCTTCTTCGCTTTGCGCTTCTGCCAGCAACGTGAGCTCTCGACAGAGGGAATGCGCCTGACGATGACCAGCCAGAAAAATCCTGAGACCAAGAAGCTTGAGCGGCTAGAAATCACCCTGCACCTGCCGACTGACTTCCCGGAGAAGTACCAAAAGGCGATTATTCGCGCCACCGATCAATGCGCGGTCAAGAAAGCCTTGCTCGACCCACCGGAAATCGCGGTGATTGTCGCTTGAGGCGGTTCGGTGACAGAGTCGCCTCCGAGGAGGGACCGCATTAATAACGCAATTTAGATCTAAACCTTGAAGGCGCTGTTTTTTTTAACGCAAAGGTCGCAAAGAAAACCGGAGCCCAACAGAAACGTTTCTAGAACCAAAGCCAAGGTTTTCACGCGACAACATAGCTTAAGGGTTTGCGCCTTTGCGTTAAAACGCGACTTGCGTTTGACTTATTTATCCAATTTATAGTGGTGCAACGACTGTAGGTGTCGCGACCTCCTCCAGTCCGACTTCCACGGCAAGAGCCTGGAGCAACGCCTTGACATCAGCTGAGCGCACCGGCGGCCAGGTGATTTCAACCAGTCCGATTTTGCTATCCAGCGTCCGCATGAACGCCAGGCCATCATAGCCTTCCAAAATAAATCGCAGATAGCCGATTTCACGACGAGGCAAACGAAAGTATCCTTTCTGGAAATCCCGGCAAGCGCCGACTTCTACCATCATCCCAACCCCTTATTTTTGTCCAGGTCAAGCGCTGTATCGAGGATATAGCGGGCGATACTCCGTTTGGGTGGCAAGCTTGGCAGATCATCGACACGAAACCAGCGGGCATCCTCCAGTTCGGCGGTTTCGACCTCAACTTCGCCACCCAGATAATCGGCGACAAAACCCGCCATCAACTGACTCGGGAAGGGCCAGCATTGGCTACCGACGTAGCGGAGATTGTGAACCCTGACTCCAGTCTCTTCCTTGATTTCGCGGACTGCCGTCTCTTCAAGACTTTCACCGAATTCTTGGAACCCCGCCACGAGGCTGTAGCGGTTGGGTGCCCAGATTGGCTTACGCACCAGCAGCACCTCACCGGGTCGTCTGACCAGCACGATGGCGCAGGGATAGATTGCCGGGTAATAGTGAGCTTTGCATTCGGGGCAGTATCGCCCCCATTCACTGGGCAACCAGGTCATAGACCGGCCGCAACAGCCACAGAAACGGCTGTTTTTTACCCAGTGCAGGATCATGCGAGCCATCCCGCCCAGAGAAAGAATATCGATCGGCAGGTGCGGTTCATCATTGATCAGACTGAACGCTTGCAAGCCGGTCGGCACCTTATCTTCCACAGTCAGTTCAATCAGGCGACAGGGCCGCCCCTGCCACGAGCCGAGATGAAGGGCATTTTGCTTCGGCCATTCACCGAGTGGTAAACGTACCCCTTGTTCGGTCGCCGCCAACAAAAGTTTATTGCCGCGAAGCAACAGACCATAACCTTCCCCGCCAGAATCGTCCCCAGGTGCCTGCAACTCGAACTGTTCATCCAGGCAAGCCCGGTTAAAGGGGAGATGCAGTGGCGACTCATATTGTTGTGGCAACAGCATCATAAATTTCCGTTTTGAGTCATCTGCTGGTAGTGAAACAGGGCCAGCTGGGTTTTGCCGTCAGGAAGCTGCCCACTGTAAACTTTTGCGAAAGCTTCAGCCAGAGTCATCGGGCACAATTCTATAACTTCATCAGGCTCAAGTGCCTGAGAGACTTCCCGCAGGTCACATGCCAAAAAAAGGTGGATATATTCATCACAAAACCCTGCGGTGCTCCAGAACCCACCCAACGGCTTTAATTCCCCCGCAGCGTAACCAGCCTCTTCGATTAATTCACGTTCGGCGCACTCTTGCGCCGACTCATCCGGTTCCAGGCGGCCAGCCGGGATTTCATAAATCATCTCACCGATCGCCGGACGAAACTGCCGAATCAGAAGCAACCGGCCATCAGGCAGAATCGGCAAAGCCGCCGCACCACCGGGATGACGGATGATCTCAAAACTCGACTGCCGACCGTTCGGCAACAGATGCTGTTCTAAGCCAACATCAAGCACCTGGCCAGCAAAGACCGATTGCCGAGACAACGCTTTGGACATTTTCATTCTCCCTATGGGGTGTGATTACCCGACGCCATCCAGTGCAATCAACCCTGAGTTAACCACGAACCAGGGACAAGCCCCCTGCGGGGATCGCCCCTTAACCGCCAGCCGCACTTCTCACAACCCGAGTCAATGCCAACGCCGCAGCAAATCACCCGGCTCGGTATCGGCAGGCAGAGCCATGTATACCATGGCATTAGGCTGAATAGTGTTAACGGTTTCGCCGTTTTCCGAACGGGCCGCGGTGAAGTTGAATTCGCTCTGACGCATCCCCGGCCCGATAAGTTCCAGAGTATCGCCAGACTGAATCCGATTGCGTCCTTCCACCAGCCATTGACCCTGCTCGCCCGGTTCGAGAACAATGCCGACAAAATCACACTCCCGGCGATAGAGGCTATCATCAGAGTGAACATAGGCCTGATCCGTTTCAAAGAGGAACCCGGTGCCGTACGGTCGGTGACTGACCGCGTCAAGCTCCCGGCGCCACAACGGGTCGAGTTGGAACCGTTCGGGGTCATCACGCCAGGCGTCAAGCGCGGCCCGGTAAGCCCGGGTCACCGCAGCAACGTAGTACAGACTCTTCATCCGGCCCTCAATCTTGAAACTGGCCACACCCGCTGCTATCAGCTTTGGCAGGTGATCAATCAAGCACAGGTCGCGACTGTTAAACACATAGGTGCCCCGTTCATCCTCTTCAATAGCATGGAATTCCCCCGGCCGTAGCTCCTCCTGTAGAGAGTACTGCCAGCGGCAGGGTTGACTACAGTTGCCCTGATTGGCGCTTCGATCTGAAAGCGCGGCCGAGAGCAGACAACGTCCAGAGTAGGCGACACACATGGCACCGTGGACAAAGATCTCGATTTCAGGCCCGTCAGGCGCATGGATTGCGGCAATTTCTTTCAGACTCAGCTCTCGGGCCAGGTTCAGTCGTTTCACCCCCTGAGACTGCCAGAATTTGACCGCCAGGCCATTGCTGGTGTTGGCCTGAGTGGAAAGATGCACTTCTCGTTCAGGGTCGATTTGTCGCACCAGCAGCAGCAGGCCGGGGTCAGCGACGATGTAGGCATCCACAGGAATGGTCAAAAGGGCTTCGAGCAACGCCCGGCAGGCCCCCTCTTCACCAGGGCGCAGAAAAGCATTCAGGGTCAGATAAAGCCGCTTTTTCTGCGCATGAACCAGCTCACAGGCGCGCGACAATTCCTCCAGACTCAGATTTCCCGCCATCGAGCGTAAACTGAACTGTTCGACGCCGCAGTAGACGGCATCAGCGCCATAACGCAACGCGATCTCAAGTTTTTTTAGATTTCCGGCCGGGGCCAGCAGTTCGGGGACAGTCAAAGGAACCTCCAGAGTTCGAATATCGTCGATCATTTTATCACAACGAGGCACATTTCATGCACAGCAAGTTTGACAAAGAGGCCGCCATGAGGCTTGACAAGTTGCGAAAAAGCCTATAATTTTTAGTGAATTTCAAATTTCTTTAGCAACTATTTAAGTGAAACAATGACCTCATCAATAATTCTAGTCCGCACCAGTATGCTCTTTGTTCTCGCCATCGGCCTGTTGAGCGCCTGTGCGCCTCCGCCAGCGACGATGAACTCCGGCAACTTGACGCAAGAGATCCGTCGCGTGAAATCGACCTTGTCGGCGCAACAACAGACCATTGCTGAGCTATCTCGCCAAGTCGCCAGCCTGGAGAATCAACTTCAGCTTCAGACGCAGGGGATTGAGCAGCTTCGACAGACCAACCGTACTGGTTCCACCTATATTCCGCAACCGGGCCACGACACCGTCGAGACCAGTCAACCGACCGGTGAGCATTCGCCGACGGAAGTCTATCTGCAGGCCTTCGGCGATTACGCATCGGGACGTTATCAAGCTGCAATCCGTGGTTTTGAAACCTTCCTGCAACGTTTTCCCAACAACAGCTACAGTGCCAACGCACAATTTTGGCTGGGCGAATGCTACTTCAATCAGCAGCAATATCCCAGAGCAATTCAGGAATTCGAAAAAGTTTTGCAAGGGTACCCCCGTGCCGCCAAAAGCCCAGATGCCCTCCTTAAGATTGCCACGGCACAACTCCAACTGGGTGAGGCAGACCTCGCCCGGAGAAGTATAGAAATACTCAAGCAGCGTTATCCCAAAAGCACTGCGGTAAACAAAGCCAAAGACCTCGCACTACCTTAAAACAGTTACCTCCAAGGGGGAAACATGAAGTTCAAACAGATACTACTGACAGCCTGTTTATTGCTCATGATCTGGCCGTGCCTTGCAATGGCAAAAGAAGAACCAATCATTTACACGGTTAAAGACGGTGATACCCTTTGGGACATCTCACAACGTTTCATCAAAGACCCTTACTATTGGCCGAGTTTATGGTCCAATAATCCGGATATTGGCAATCCACACCTGATCTATCCGGGGCAGAAACTGCGCATCCACGACGGGCGTATCGAAATCATCCCCGTCGGCGAAGAACTGTCAGATGAAGCCGGCGCCTCAATCCTGATTCCAGATGAAGTGCGAATGATTGCCACTTTCGGTGGTGCCCAGAGCTTTATCGGTCCCAAAGAAGCGGACAACCTCGGCTACCTGGCCGATGCGATTGATGGTCGCGTCTTAATCACTGAAGATGACACCGTCTTTCTTGAGATGACTGATCTCGAAGCAGTCGCTCCCGGCGATGTCTATGAGCTCATTACCGTAGGGGGCAAGGTCTTCCATCCAATCTCCGATAAGCTCATGGGCTACCAAACCATACAGCTCGGCACGGTGAAAATAACCGAAATCACCCCAACGGTCGCGGTTGCACAAGTGACGGATGCTCTCCGTGAGATTAAACGCGGCGCAAAAGTTCGTCCGTTCCGCGTCATTCCCGATCAAATCCCCCGCAAGCTGGCGGACATGGTTGTCCATGGATATATCCTCTCGGATGACATTGGCAAAATCGCCATGGGGCAATGGGAAGTGATCCTGCTCGATATCGGCGAAGAGAGCGGTCTGGAAGTCGGTCATGAATTGGATCTTTATCGCAAACGGGAAGCTACAGAAATTGCGAAAGAGGCCCGCACCACGCCCCTGGTATTACCTGAAATCGACCTGGGTGATGCGATCGTTCTCGAAGTTCGTCATGGTTTTGCCGAGGCGTTGATTATTCGCACAACCTTCCTGCCGATCTTCCGCGGTGATCAAGTTAGAACCAAGACCAATTAATCGTTCTGGCCGCGATGACCCGGCGATATTGTATGTTTTGAGGATGGGTCGGTTTTACCGACCCATCTTTATTTTTATGACTGATTGTTTGAGGGGGATTCCATGAAGCATGTTTTGCCTTGGCTACGTCTGCAGTTCACTCCTGGGCTCGGGCGCACCGCCCTGTTCCGTCTGATCGAACATTTCGACTCCGCAGAAAACATTCTTGCCGCCGCAGACAGTTGGCCGAAGCTATACGGTCTGCGCTCAGGCCTGGCGAGCAATATCCCCAAACCGGATGACCCCAAAATCCAGCAAGCCTGCGAAACCTTAGACAAGATCGACGGCTGGCTCTGTAGCTTCTGGGACACGGACTACCCGGCAGCGCTGCGCAATATCCCGGACCCACCAGCCCTGCTTTACGGTCGTGGTTGTCTGCCGGCAGGAGAAGCCCTGGCGATCGTCGGTGCCCGTTACCCATCAGTGTTCGGTCGCCAATTCACCGAAGAACTGGCGCAGGAACTGGCCGAAAGCGGCCTGATCATTATCAGCGGACTGGCCCGGGGAATCGATGCAGCCGCCCATCGCGGCGCCCTGACCGCGGGCGGACAAACTCTGGCGGTTCTCGGTTGCGGTATCGACCGGGTCTATCCGCAGGAAAACGCCAAGATCTTTGAACAGATCATAGAACAAGGCGCAATTCTCTCAGAGTACCCACCCGGAACCGAACCGCTACCAGGACACTTTCCCGGACGCAATCGCATAATCAGCGGGATGAGTCGCGGTACGTTGGTTGTTGAGGCCGCGTCTAACAGCGGTTCGCTGATTACCGCTGAATTTGCCCTTGAACAAGGGCGCGAGGTCATGGCGGTACCGGGCAGCATCGAATGCAAGACCTGTTTTGGGCCAAACCACCTGATCAAGCAAGGGGCGCACCCGGTGACTGAAGCATCCGATATTCTGGAGTTATTCGGTCTCTATTGCCCACCCGGGGGAAGGCAAGAAACAACGCAAAAACCCCACATAGACTTACCGGAACCAGCCGCCGGAATTTTGGCCCGGCTTGATTCAACCCCGCGTCACAGCGATGAACTTGGCGGGGAAAGTGGGTTGACACCCATGGAGCTTTCCGCTATTTTACTGCACCTAGAACTACATGGGTACGTGGAGAAACTGCCGGGAGGCCGTTATGTTTGCCGACGCAAGGCACTTTCACCGTACGCTGGAACAACGGAGATTACGTGAGAGAACGAGTTTTGGCGATTGTCAGCTTCATCGCCCAATATTTTCTCGATGACCGTGACATGATGACGGAGGGTGACTTGGTTGAAGAGTTGCTATCCGTTGGTTTCGAGGCCGAAGAGATCGATGCGGCGTTCAACTGGATGGAAAGCCAGTCGCTCTGCCCGCCGGTAGGAACTGACACATCCATCACGCCGCCAACGACCAGTCACCGAGTCTTCTCTTCGGAGGAAAACCTGGCGCTCTCTTGCGAGGCACGCGGGTTCCTGATTCGTCTGCACACCATGGGCATCTTAGACAGTGAGATCCAGGAAGAAGTGATCGAAAAGGCTCTGCAAATGGCTGATGATGAGGTCACATTGAAGGAGATCAAAACCATCACCATCCTGTCCATATTCGCCAACTCCCAGCACGAATGGCGTCGCGAATTCGATTGCCTGTTAGAAGATGACTGGTCAAGACTGTTAAATTAACAAGTCACGGGCTGCGGGATATCCCGTAGCCTTTTTCTTTTCCCTTAGGAGACAGCCTCCTAGCAACCGGTAGTAATTTTTTATTATGGCAAATTCCCTGGTTATCGTTGAGTCGCCTGCCAAGGCGAAAACAATAGAGAAATTCCTTGGTAAAGGTTATCAGGTTTTGGCATCTTACGGCCATGTCCGTGATCTGCCAAGCAAAGATGGCTCGGTCGATGTCGAGAATGATTTCCTGCCCAAGTACATTGTCACCGCTAAAGCCAAGAAACAGCTGAGCATCTTAAAAAAAGCCCTCAAAGGTGTTGACAAACTGGTACTCGCAACTGACCCCGACCGCGAAGGAGAAGCGATCGCCTGGCACCTGCTGGAAGCCCTCGGCGTTGATGAAAAAGGCGATTCCCCTCGCGTCAGCAGGGTCGTTTTTCACGAAATCACCAAGGATGCCGTCAACGAGGCGATGGCCAATCCGCGGCAAATTTCGATGGAAATGGTTGATGCCCAGCAAGCCCGACGCATCCTCGACTACTTGGTCGGTTTCAACCTGTCGCCGGTGCTGTGGCGAAAAATCCCCGGAAGTCGTTCGGCTGGTCGGGTCCAATCGGTCGCCCTGCGTCTGATCTGTGAACGAGAAGCGGAAATCGAGGCATTCATTGCCAAGGGATATTGGACCATTGAGGCCATCATGGCCAACGCGGAGAAGACCACTTTCTCGGCAAGGCTACACTCTATCGATGGCCAAAAAGTTGCTTCCAACGCCAAACAACTCGAAACCAGCAGCCACCAGATAATTGCTGATCAGAAGACCGCTGAACAACTGGTCGAAGAGATCAAGGCTCTACCGGTTCAGGTGTCAGCGGTCAGTCGCACCGAGAAGAAGCGTCGACCCGCCGCGCCCTTTACCACCAGCACCCTGCAGCAGGAGGCCAACCGCAAGCTTGGCTTTTCTGCACGCAAAACCATGTCGCTGGCGCAAAGACTCTATGAAGGTGTTGACACTGGCGATGGTCCTGTTGGTCTGATCACTTACATGCGTACTGACTCGGTAACGCTCTCTAACGTCGCTATCGAAGAAGCTCGCGAGGTCATTGCCGACCGTTACGGCAAGGAATACGTTCCAGCCAAGCCTCGTACCTACAAAAGCAAGGCCAAAAATGCCCAGGAAGCCCACGAAGCAATTCGTCCCTCTGGCCTGATTCGCCATCCAGATGGACTCAAGACCTTTCTGGAGAGCGACGAACTTCGTCTTTACAAACTGATCTGGGAACGGACCATCGCATCTCAAATGGCAGACGCACTGCTCGATGCGACCACGATAGACATTCTTGCCGGTGAAAAATTTCAGTTCCGCGCTTCGGGGCAGGTCGTTCGCTTCCCCGGTTTCATGAAAGTTTACATTGAAGGCAAGGATACCGAGAATGAGGAAGTCGAAGGGTTGCTACCCAACCTGAACGAAAAAGAAGCTCTCTCGTTTGATCAACTCCAGGGTGAAGAACACACCACCCAACCACCGCCACGCTACACCGAAGCTTCCTTAGTCAAAATTCTGGAAGAGAATGGCATTGGTCGACCTTCAACCTACGCCGCCACCATGAACACCCTGGTGGAGCGCAATTACGTATTACTGACCAAACGAACTTTCTTCCCGCAAGACCTCGGCCGAGAAGTCATCCGTTTTCTATTGCAGTGTTTCAACAAGTACGTCGACTACCAGTTCACTGCCAACATGGAAGATGAACTTGATGAGATTTCTCTTGGCAACGGCGAGTGGAAAGGTTTCCTGAAAGAATTCTGGGTTCCATTCAAAGAAGAAGTTGACGGTGTCAAAGAGATCCGTTTTGTTGGTGAACCGCTCGACGAGAAGTGCCCTGAATGCCAGCAACCGCTGACAAAAAAATATGGCCGTAACGGTTACTTCATCGCCTGTGACGGCTATCCGGAATGCAAATACACCCGCCCGGTCAACGGTGAGGTCAACCAGGAAGTCGTTTTCTCTGACGAAAAGTGCGAGAAGTGCGGTGCGCTGATGCAATTCAAGGAAGGCCGTTACGGCAAATACCTGGCCTGCTCAGCCTACCCCGAGTGCAAAAACAACCAACCTTTGATCAAACCGAAGTCACTCGGGATTGACTGTCCAACTTGCAAAGAAGGCGAGATCATGGAAAAGAAGAGCCGCTACGGCAAGATCTTCTATTCGTGCAATCGCTATCCGAAATGCAAGTACGCTCTATGGGATCAACCTTTTAAAGAACCTTGTCCAAAGTGTGCCTTCCCGCTGACCGTTGAGAAGACCACCAAACGGTTCGGCACGGTGCGCAAGTGCCCTCAGGAAGAATGTGACTATTCGATTACCCTGATTGAACCCGAGAAAAAACCGGAAACCAAAAAGGCACCGGCTAAAAAAATCACAGCCAAAAAACCGGCTGCTAAAAAAGTCCCGGCCAAAAAGGCGGTGGCAAAAAAACCAGCTGCCAAAAAGCCGGTCTCTAAAAAGACAGAAAAACCGGCCTGAGCCAAGAAGTAATAGAAAGAATCTGTATGGCCGGGCCTGTAACGCCCGGCCATTTCTAATTCCTGCCCCTGATGGCAAGCGATGAGATAACCCTGACCATGAAACCAATCACTATTATCGGCGCCGGGCTGGCTGGTTGCGAGGCCGCCTGGCAGATCGCCCGGCACGGCCTCAAAGTAGACCTTTTTGAAATGCGCCCGCAACGCATGACCCCTGCTCACCAGACAGACCAACTTGGCGAATTGGTCTGTTCCAACAGTCTGCGTGGCACGGGTATGCACAATGCGGTCGGCTTGTTAAAAGAAGAATTGCGACGCGGCAACAGCCTGTTTATCGCCACTGCCGATGCTCACGCCGTACCGGCAGGTGGTGCCCTGGCAGTTGATCGCGAAGGTTTTGCCGCACAGATGACCCGGGCAATCGCCGAGCATCCATTGATCACCCTGCGCCGTCAGGAGCTCACGGAAATCCCGGAAGACGGCTTGGTGATTATTGCCAGTGGACCACTCACATCAGAAGCACTCACTGCAAAAGTTGCAGCACTCACCGGTCGGGAACATCTCTATTTCTACGACGCCATCGCACCGATACTCGAAGCCGACTCGATTGATCGGGACAAGGTCTTTGCCGCATCACGCTATGATCGAGGTGGTGCCGACTACCTGAATTGTCCTCTGAACAAAGAGGAATATCTGGCGTTTGTCCAGGCTCTGGTGGACGCCGAAAAAGTCGAAACGCGTGATTTTGAAAAATCCATCCATTTCGAAGGCTGCATGCCGATTGAGGAGTTGGCCCGGCGTGGCGAGATGACTCTCGCCTTCGGCCCGATGAAGCCAGTTGGGCTACGCGACCCACGAACCGACATCAACCCTTTTGCGGTTATTCAGCTGCGGCAGGACGACCGTCATGCCAGCCTCTACAACATGGTTGGCTTCCAAACCAAACTGACCTATCCGGAACAACAGCGGATTTTCAGCACCATCCCCGGCCTGGAAAAGGTCAAGTTCGCACGACTTGGCAGCATGCATCGCAACACGTTTATCAACGCGCCGAACTGTCTGACTGAAACCTTGCAACTTAAACAAGACCCACGCATCTTTTTTGCCGGGCAGATCACTGGGGTCGAAGGTTATGTCGAGTCGGCAGCCAGTGGTTTTCTGGCTGGCTATTTTGCCGCAGCTTACGCGCAGGAGCAGCCTTGCCAGTTACCACCAACAACCACTGCTCTGGGCGCCCTGCTGAATTACCCTGTGAATGCCGATGCTGAAAATTTTCAGCCGATGAATATTACTTACGGCCTCTTCCCGCCGCTTGAACAACGCATCCGCAAGCGCCGGGATCGCCGTCAGGCCATGGCGGATCGGGCTCTGACTGATCTGGCAGGGTGGCTTCAGCAACTCCCGACAACCATAGGGTTATAACGGTTGGGGATTGTTTGAAAACCGGCCCTCTGTTACAATTTCGCATTTAGCGACCTAAAGGTCATTGAAGTTGGGCTGCTTGCACAATGATCATTGTTTGCAGGCAGAGGGGAAGATTCGTGGACGTGGCAACGACTAACACCACAGCGAAACTGATTGATCCGCGGGATCTGCTGGAGGTTCTGCGGCAGCACCCCCTACCTGCGCCTTTCAACCTGGCCCTGTATAGTGAAGAGAGCGGTCGTTCTGGCCTGATTAAAACAATCCACACAGTCTGCCCCCCTCTGAGCAGCGAATGTCTCTGCACCGAAAAATGCTGCCAGGCTTGGGAAGAGAACATTAATCACACGCTGCTGACCAACCAGCCGGTCGTGGCGACCTGTCCTCAGGGCCTCCTCTGCCTTGCCATTCCCCTCCCGGACAACCAGGGTCTTCCCGACTGTCTGGTCGGTGGCGGCATCTTTGAGAACGCTTCCGTGCCGCATAGCCGGAACCTCACTGTCGACAACAAAAAACCAGGTTCCGGCAAGCCCGGACAAGCCCCCCAGATGATCAGTCGAGAAGAAGCGCAGTCCTTGGCCGACGAAGTTTTCCGTACGCTGCCACGGCTGCTTGAGCAGAAAGTCCAATTATTTGGCCTGGCTCGAACGACTCAGCGGCTTGAAGCGGTGCAGAAGCTGGCCCGAGATCTATCGATCTGTCCTGAAGCCGAACAAGCAGTATTGATTGTCAGCGAAGCGCTGGTGGTCCTTTTTGACCTCCCCAAGGTATTGATTGTTCTGCAACAAAATGGACAGGCCATGTCGGTTCATTCGACCCTCGGCCTCGACCCTGGAACCTTTCGGCTTGATCAAATTCAGCTAGCCGATCACTTCAACAACATCTCAGGACACCCGGAAACTCTTTCCAAAGAGAAGTTGACGACCTTTTTCCCGGGGATTAAAACAGAGTCGGCGCAAAGTTTTCCCCTCAGCGCAAACAGTTCTCGCCTCGGCGCAGTCATACTGTTTGATATCAACTTGCATAGCCGTGACCAAGCGTTAATTGAGCTTCTGACTTCGCGCCTGGCCTCTCGCTTGGAAAGCCTTAAAACCGCCGAAGGCCATCGCCAGGAGCGACAGTTCTCGGCCCGACTGATCTCCATGATCAGCGATCTCTCCTTGATCGACAATCGAGAGGAGCTCTATCGTCAGATTCTTGAGATGTCATCCGAACTGCTTGAAGCCTCCAGTGGTTCGCTGATGCTGCTGAACGAGGTGAAAGGAACTCTGGAGATATCTGCCGCCATGGGCATGACCGATTCCCTGGCCCGAGCCATGTCGGTTCCCTTCGGCGAAGGGATTGCGGGCAAAGTCGCCAAAAGCGGATTTCCGATGCTGGTCACCGATATCGAACGCGACAACCGGGTGGCAGTCAAGAATCGACCGCGATTCAAAACCAAGTCATTCATCAGCCTGCCGCTGGAAGCCAACAAGAAACTTCTCGGTGTCCTCAATCTGGCAGACAAAAGCAACGGCGGTCATTTCACCGAAGCAGATCTCAACCTGATTCAGACTTTTACCAATCATGCAGTACTGATGGTCAGTCGGGCCGCCACTCTGGAAAAAGCCGGAAAATTTGAGCACCTCTCGATCACCGACCCCCTGACGGGCCTCTACAACCGGCGCTTCCTTGAGGACCGACTACAAGAGGAGTTCAGCCGCAGTGAACGGCAGCAGCAAACCTTTTGCCTGATCCTGGCCGACCTCGATAATTTCAAAATTCACAATGACGTCTGCGGTCATTTAGCCGGTGACAACGCCTTAAAGAAAGTAGCAGACCTAATGCGGCGCACCGCCCGCGATATGGATATAGTAACCCGCTACGGTGGCGAGGAATTCTGTCTGATCCTACCTGGCACTGGCAAAAAAGAATCTCTCTTCGTCGGCGAACGGATTCGGCGAGCGATTGAAACCGAAGTCTTCCCCGGCGAAAACCTCCTGCCGCTGGGCCGTCTCAGCATCAGCCTTGGCATCGCAACCTTTCCAACGGATGGGACGACGGCCAACGAACTAATTCACGCGGCCGACTTGGCCCTGTATAGTGCCAAGAAACTCGGACGCAACCGCCTGGTTCTCTATGAACCGACCCTGGAAGACCAGGGCCTACTGAAACACCAGCAATAACACCTCTAACGGACCTCCTCATGCCCCAAGTTACAGATCGTATCGTACTGGCTTCGGCTTCGCCACGTCGCTGTGAAATGCTGACCCGACTAGGCCTCGATTTCGAAGTTATACCGAGCAGTACTGATGAAGCCCTGCTAGCGAATGAAGCGCCTGAAGCACATGTGATTCGACTCAGTCAGGCCAAAGCGCTCGAAGTTGCCAAACACCACGAGCGCTCGGGCCGCTGGTTTATCGGCAGTGACACCGTGGTGGTGCGTGATGAGGCCATTCTCGGCAAACCGGTCGATGCAGCAGACGCCGCCGCAATGCTCGTCAGCCTTTCCGGCCGCAGTCATCGCGTTATTTCCGGTTATGCGGTGCATGATCGAGAGAGTGGCCAGACGCTCAGCGCCGCTGTCACCACCAAAGTCTTTTTCAAAGATTTGACAACCCGGGAAATCGAAGGGTACATTGCCACCGGAGAACCTTTCGACAAAGCTGGTTCCTACGCCATTCAGGGTATAGGTTCTTTCATGGTGCCGAAGATCGAAGGGAGCTACACTAACGTCGTCGGCCTGCCGTTGTGCGAGGTGATTGCCGCGCTGGAAGAGCTGGGCGCCATCGAATTATTCGGGAGTTCAGACTGAATTTTATGGATATCGCCGCAAACATTGCACAGATTCAGCAGCGGATTCAAGCTGTCTGCCAAGGCTGTGGACGTGATCCCGGTGAGGTACGGCTGGTCGCCGTCTCCAAAAAGAAACCGGCCACAGATATTGAAGCCGCGATCGCCGCCGGGCAGACCCTGCTCGGCGAAAGCTATGTTCAGGAGTGCGCGGCCAAAATCAACGAGGTCAAAGCCGTTGCCGAGTGGCACTTCATCGGCGCACTCCAGAGCAATAAGGTAAAATACCTGCGCGGCAAGGTTGACATGATCCATTCGGTCGACCGCTTTTCTCTGGCCGAAGAGATCAATCGCCAATGGGGCAAGGACAACGCCTGCATTGACATTCTCCTCCAGGTCAACCTCGGCGAAGAAGCGAGCAAATCAGGAACCACAGCCAACAAACTGACCGACCTGGCGCGCCAGGTTTCTCAATTAGAACATGTTCGCATCAAGGGGCTAATGGCCTTGCCGCCGTGGGACGCCGATCTCGAAGAAGTTCGCCCCTATTTCCGCCAACTGCGGGAACTGGCAGTACAGATCGCAGCTCTTGAGCTGCCAAACGTCACCATGCAGGAGCTCTCCATGGGGATGAGTCACGATTTTGAAGTCGCCATCGAAGAAGGCGCAACCCTGATCCGGGTTGGCACAGCCATCTTCGGTACTCGATAATTTTTTCTACCTCCAACCAAAACAACGGGTTTCCCCAGGCACTCAACCAAACCCCTCAATGGGACGCTGATTTTAAGCCCTGAAGGCCCAGATTTTTCAAGAAATTTATTAACGCGGAGACGCAAAGACGCAGAGCAAACCCTTGGGGCGAGGATAAACATAAAAACTCGACCTTCTGGGTTTAAAATCAGCGTAAATCAGATTTGATCTGCGTCCAATTACTTTTGCTTTCCTCTGTGTCTCCGTGCCTCTGTGGCCAAGCTTTTTCAGATGACTGACTTGCCAACTCTTTTTTTCGCGCTGAATTCCTCGCGCCACCGGTTTGCATATGCCCATTGACACCTTTCTCTTCGATCTCGACGGAACCCTGGTCGACTCCATCCCCGACCTGACCAAAGCTGTCAACCTGCTGCGAGCGGAACTCGACCTGGCCGCGATAACCAGCGATCAGGTGCGCGGCTACGTCGGCGATGGCGTCGGCCTGCTGCTGCAACGAGCCCTGCCAGAGGCGTTATTCAACCTGTCCCGGCGCCAACGTTTCATGGAAATTTATACCGAGCATCTGACCGATGAGACTCTGATTTATCCTGGGATCATGAGCTTTCTCGAGATGCACCACGACAAGCCGATGGCCGTCGTTACCAACAAGCCGCAACAGCTGGCGGATATCATCGTCGACCGCCTCGGACTGGCACCCTTCTTTCAAACGGTGATCGGTGCCGAGCTCGCGCTGCAAAAGAAACCACATCCGGATATGGTCCACCATGCTCTGAGCCAACTGGGGTCGAGAGCAGAACGAACCGTTCTGTTCGGCGATCATCATGTCGATCTGCGCGCCGCACACGCTGCGGGCGTCAAGTCTTGCTTCTGCGCCTGGGGGCTCGGTCACAATGACGGTTTAAAATCAGATTTTTTGGCTGAAACCACTGCGGACTTGCCACGGCTCTTTCCCGAGGCCAACCAGCCTTGAACACTGTTCGTCTCAGCCAAAAGGATATCGCGCTCTTTTTCTTACCGTTGCTGCTCAATGTGCAGTTGATGAGCGTCTCCCATTCCATCATCAACGCTGGCCTGGCACGACTGGATGATGCCGTCGTTGCCTTGGCCGGATTCTCTGTCGCCATGGTGCTGCATCTCTTTGTCGCATCACCTTCCTACCAGAATCACACCATCACCCTCGCCATGGTACGCAGCCGCAAATCGCTGCGCGGCATGCTGCTGTTTGTGATCTTGATCGCCAGTTGGGTTTCGATCCTGTTGGCCCTGCTCGCCTTCAGCCCGATTGGCACCTTTATCCTGAATCGGGTTTTAGGGGTCACGCCCGAAGTGGCCAAGGGTGCCCGCGAGGCCCTGAGCTTTCTGGTGCTGCTGCCCTTCATCACAGGCCTGCGCGGACTTTTCCAGGGACTGGTCATAAGGGCTCGAAGGACGGGGCTCGTCTCTATCGCTACCGGGGTTCGCATCGTCATGCTGTTCGGCTATCTCTGGTTGGGACAGTTGTGGTTCAGCGGCACTCAGGTCGCCGCATTTGCCCTGCTGGGCTGCGTTGGTACCGAGACTCTGGTGATCGGCTTCTTTGCCTGGAGAGTCCATCTGCCGCCCGACCACGCCGATGAAAAAAACTTCTTCGATATCCTGCGTTTTGGCTTTCCCCTGGCCTACTCCTCCGGAGTGCAACAGATGGTGCCGCTGCTGATCAATGCCATCATCAGCCGCCTGCCAGATGGCACCCTGGCTCTGGCCGCCTTTGGCGTCATTCGCGGGTTTCTGTTTCTGCTCGCCGGACCGATGCGCAACCTGCAACAGGCGTATCTCGCCCTGGTTCGCCAAGCGGAAGACTATGCCGTGCTGGTGCGCTTTTCGATCAAGACCAGTATGGTTATGGCTCTGATCATGTTACTGATCGCCTGGCCGCTGAACGAATGGCTTTTCGGCACGGTGATGGGACTTGACCCCGCCATGCGCCAATACATCGCCTGGCCGCTGACAGCCTGTACGCTCTTTCCATTTTTCTACGGCGGCACCAACCTGCTGCGCGGCTGGTTTGCTGGGGCCCACATGACAGCACGCCTCGGCCGTTCGACCTTATACAAGGTTCTGTTCCTGGTGATTCTCTGGCCGCTGATCATTGTGCTGCCTTTCCCGGTGCCAGGGGTTGCCGTTGCCGTCTTCTTGTTGCTCGCCGCAGAAATATGTGAAGCCTGGTACCTACGCAATCAGCGCAACCGCCTGTTAAACGGTCAGCCCCTTGTCCCAACTGAAGCAACCAAGGTAAAATAGGAAATGACCTGCCGTGACAAAAAACATCCCTGTGCCGACTGCCGTCAGTGCCAATGGTGTTCAGATGACCGCTGTCGGCTCTGCTTGAAACCAGGAGTGGGCTGCCGCAAAAAGCTGTCGATGTCGGAGCAGATTGCTCTATATGAACAGTTGAATGGTGCTGACGATAAACCCTCCTTCTGACAACAACCCCATTACATGCTAAAGTGTCTATACCTTGCCTAGACAACACCGGCAATAACCCCGCAAACTTGAAAGGCCGCATCATGTCTTCCCGCACTACCAAGCTCGTTCTGATCGTAGCGATAACGATTCTGATCGTGGCTTTTTTCGCTTTTGACCTGCAGCGTTACCTGACTTTGGGCTACCTGAAAACACAACAACTAGCCTTTGCTGATTTCTACACCACCAACCGACTGCTGACTATCGCCCTCTACTTTATTCTCTACATCGTGGTCACTGCGCTCTCTTTACCTGGGGCTGCAGTCATGACCCTGGCCGGTGGTGCCCTGCTCGGCTTCTGGACCGCCTTGGTGACCGTCTCCTTTGCCAGTTCCATTGGTGCCACCCTCGCCTTTTTGGCGTCACGGTTTCTGTTGCGCGACTGGGTGCAGAATAAATTTGCCAACAAGCTCAAGACCATCAACGAGGGGATTGAGCGTGAAGGCTCTTTCTATCTCTTTACCTTAAGACTGGTGCCACTCTTCCCCTTCTTCGCCATCAATCTGGCGATGGGCCTGACTCCGATGCGCACCGTCAGTTACTACTGGGTCAGCCAAGTAGGGATGCTTGCTGGCACCGCCGTCTACGTCAACGCCGGCACCCAACTCGGCCAGATTGAGAGCGCAGCGGGAATCCTCTCACCCGGCATCCTCCTTTCCTTCGCCCTGCTTGGCATCTTTCCACTGATTGCCAAACGAGTCATTCTGGAGATTGGGGAACGGATCCTGGATATCTCAAAACGCCGCGAAGCCTTCGAAGGCTGGGACAAACCTTCAAAATTCGACTACAACATCGTGGTCATCGGTGCCGGCTCCGGCGGGTTGGTTTCCGCTTACATTGCCGCTGCGGTTAAAGCAAAAGTTGCTTTGATTGAAAAGGATAAGATGGGCGGTGATTGCCTGAACACCGGCTGTGTCCCAAGCAAAGCCTTGATCCGTTCGGCCAAGATGCTTTCGTACGCTCACAGGGCCAAGGAGTTCGGCTTCGAGAAAGCCGACGTTGAATTTGATTTCGCCACTGTCATGGAACGCGTCCAGAAAATCATCGCGCAGGTCGAACCGCACGATTCAATCGAACGCTACAGCTCTTTAGGCGTCGAATGTCATACCGGCAGTGCGAACATCACCTCGCCCTGGAGCGTCGAAGTCAACGGCCAGACCCTGACCACCCGCAACATCGTGATTGCCACCGGTGCTCGACCGCTGGTGCCGCCCATCACCGGGCTTGACCAGATCGACTACCTGACCTCGGACAATCTCTGGCAGCTCCGGGAGAACCCCGGCCGGCTCGTAGTGCTCGGCGGCGGCCCGATCGGTTCGGAAATGACCCAGGCCTTTGCCCGACTCGGTGCTGAAGTCACTCAGGTTGAGATGGCCCCGCGCATCATGGGGCGTGAGGATCCGGAAGTCTCTGCCTGCATCGAGCAGAAATTCGCGGCCGAAGGCATTCGCGTCCTGACCGGGCATGCGGCCAAAGAGGTGGTTCTGGAAGCTGGGCAAAAAATTCTCTGCTGCGAGGCCAACGGTGAAACGGTCAAGATCCCCTTCGACCAGATTCTGATCGCGGTTGGCCGACGACCGAATGTCACCGGTTTTGGCCTGGAAGAACTCGGAGTAGAACTCGCAGCAAGCGGAACGGTCGCCGTCGATCCGCTGTTGCGCACCAACTTTCCCAACATCTTTGCGGTCGGCGATGTCGCTGGCCCTTACCAGTTTACCCACACCGCCTCGCACATGGCCTGGTACGCCGCGGTGAACGCCCTGTTTGGCGAATTCAAAGCCTTCAAGGTCGACTACAGCGTGATCCCCTGGGCCACCTTCACCGACCCCGAAGTTGCCCGGGTTGGTCTCTCTGAAGAGGAAGCTAAAGCCCAGGGCGTCGCTTATGAAATCACCCGTTTCGGCATCGACGATCTCGATCGGGCGATTGCCGATTCCGAAGATCACGGCTGGGTCAAGGTGCTCACCAAACCGGGCAAAGACAAGATTCTTGGCGTCACTATCGTTGGCAGTCATGCCGGAGATCTGCTCGCCGAATATGTTCTGGCGATGAAGCACGGCCTTGGCCTCAACAAAATTCTCGGCACCATCCACACCTATCCGACCATGTCGGAAGCAAACAAGGCCGCGGCCGGAGAGTGGAAAAAGGCTCACGCCCCCGCGACCTTACTGAAATGGGTCGAGAAGTTTCACAGCTGGCGACGTGGGTGAGCTTGAGGATGCAACTATACAGCAGACCTTAACCACGGAGTCGCGGACGCCCACCTCACCCAGAGTGAATCGCCCCTGGTCTTGTAGACACTTCTGACTAATAACAAAACAAGCCACCTGCAGTCGTGCAGAGTGGCCTGTAGTAATCGTTCAATTGTCCCACTAGATTCTCATCCACCACCAACACAGCACACCAACAGAGCCTAAATCCTTTTCATCACTGCTACTTGGTAAAGCCCTTGTCAAAACTCTTGATCGAGGCAATATCAGCAACCCAGGGCAGCATGTTTTCACAATGGAGATTAACCGCCGGCGTCACGCACTGGGGATCATCAAGAGAGCCAACATACACAATAAGCTTGCCCGGGGCCCGTTTGTGTTGGTTGAAAATCGGCGTTCCACAAGTCCCGCAGAAATGTTTTTTGGCCTTTTGAGAGATGAGATAACCAACAAGAGCCCCTTTGCCCTGAGTCAGATGAAGACTCTTTTCATCAATGATGGCAAAAACTTCAAAAGGACCGCCGGTAGCTTTCTTACAGGTGTTGCAGTGGCAATTTCCGGAAAATTCAAAATCCGTACTGGTCGTGTATTTGACGGCGCCGCACAAGCAAGAACCGGTTGCTTTGATTGTCATTCTGTCGATCCTTTTCTTAAGTTTTATACGTTGTAATTACCACATTTGCCGCTTTATCCCGAAGAGAAATCAGCGATTGGTATTTTTCGGAACTGAACCAGTTATTCAATTCAAGCATATCTGAAAATTCTATGACAACCACAAGATCGTATTGGTGTTGACCAGCAAGCACCTGATCGAGTTGACCCCTGAACACAACTTTGCTGTCAAAGGGCGCGAGCGAGGCTTGTACTCCTGACACATATTTCTGCCAAAGCGCCTCATCTTTTACTAAGATATGTCCGATAAGGTATGCAGCCACTGGTTACTCCTGAATGTCTACCAGGAACGGGAGGTCCCATTCCACGATCGACCTGGACTCAACGGGCTATATCTATCCATCTAATCACGGCTTGCGATTGCCAGGGCAATGCCGCCTAAAACCAGACTTGCCGAAACCAGCAACCGCCACGAAATCTCCTCGGCCAGAAGAACAACCCCACCACCTGCCGCCAGTACCGGAACCGCCAACTGGACCAGAGCCGCACGACTGGCGCTTAGACCGGCCAAAGCCTGATACCAGACAACGTAACCACAACCAGAAGCCAGCGCGCCGGAGAGAACCGCCAAAACCGCCCCGCTGAAACTGATGTGCAGCGTGCTCATCCAAATCAGGCTGACAGGAAGCGCCAGCACCGCCGCACGGAAAAAATTCCCGGCTGTCTCGGCCAGGGGCTCGGCCTTGCTCCGCCCACGCAGGGAATAAATCCCCCAGGCGATTCCGGAAGCAGCCATCATCAGCCCAGCCAGGGGGTCGGGTGCGCTCAGTCCCGGCCAGAGCAGCCAGACCAGCCCGCTCATGGCCAGAAGAAAACCCACCCAGGCCTGAAACGCCAACCGCTCGCCACGGTACAGCGCCCAGAGCAGCATGGTCAATTGTACCAGACCAAACAAGATCAGGGCACCGGTTCCGGTATCCAGGCGGAGGTACGCAAACGAAAAGCTGGCGGCATAGATGAATAACATCACCGCTGAAGGCCAACTGCCGAGCAGGCGATTTTCGCCGCGCTTTTTCAGCAGGAAGAGGACCAGCAGCGCCACCGCGCCAGAGCACAAGCGGAGGGTTGTGAAACTGGCCGCATCAATGCTTCCGGTTGCCAGAGCCAGACGGCAGAACACAGAGTTGGCAGCAAAGGCCACCAGCGTCAAACTTGTCAAAAAAAACAGTCTCATCAAAGTTGCGCTCGTTTGCTTGCGGATTAAGTCTTTCGAGCCACGCCACAAAGATAGCATTATGTACCCGACTTCGACAGGCTCTTTTCTGCCAGGAGAAGCTGAACCGTAAAACAAAAGCGGAGGCCTTATGCAGGTCTCCGCTTGGTAAGCCGATGTGTATGTGTTTTTGCTTGGCCTTAAGTTTGGGAGAGTGATCATTCAGCACCCATCGCCCAGAACCCGGCACTGCTCCGGTTGTCACCCCTATTATCGCGTCAGGCTCCGATACCGAATCCGGTGCGGCTGATCAGCGTCCTTGCCGAGGCGTCGCTTGCGATCCTCATCGTACTCCGAATAGTTGCCCTCAAACCAGACCACCTGAGAATCACCTTCGAAGGCGAGGATATGGGTGGCGATACGATCCAGAAACCAGCGATCATGACTGATCACTACAGCACAGCCAGCGAAATTCTCGACTGCTTCTTCGAGCGCCCGCAAGGTGTTGACGTCGAGATCGTTGGTCGGTTCGTCAAGCAGCAGCACGTTCGACTCTTCGCGCATAATCTTGGCCAGGTGCACCCGGTTACGCTCGCCACCAGAGAGCACGCCAACCTTCTTTTGCTGGTCGCCGCCAGAGAAGTTGAAGCGGGCGACATAGCCACGAGAGTTGACCAGTTTATTGCCGAGCATCATCTGCTCCTGACCACCAGTGATCTCCTCAAAGATGGTCTTGCTGCCATCGAGCGGACGGTCCTGATCGACATAGGCAAGTTTGACCGTATCACCAGTCTTGAAGCTACCACTGTCAGGCTGTTCCTGGCCGGTGATCATGCGGAACAGCGTGGTCTTGCCTGCTCCGTTAGGACCGATCACACCGACGATGCCGCCAGGCGGCAGCATGAAGTTGAGGTTCTCGTAAAGCAACCGGTCGCCGTAGCCCTTGGACACATCTTTCGCTTCAACCACGATACTGCCAAGGCGCGGTCCAGGCGGAATATAAATCTCCATGTTGCTTTCGCGATCAGCCGCTTGCTGACCAAGCAATTTTTCGTAGGAATTGATGCGGGCCTGGCCCTTGGCGTGGCGCGCTTTGGGGGACATGCGAATCCACTCAAGCTCACGTTGCAAGGTTTTCTGCCGGTTGCTTTCAGTTTTCTCTTCCTTCCGCAGGCGCTCAGACTTCTGTTCCAGCCAACTCGAATAGTTGCCCTTCCAGGGAATGCCCTGACCACGGTCGAGTTCGAGAATCCAGCCAGCGACGTTGTCGAGGAAGTAACGATCATGGGTGACGGCGATGATCGTGCCTTCGTAGCGTTGCAGGTGCTGTTCCAGCCAGCCAACAGTCTCGGCATCGAGGTGGTTAGTCGGCTCGTCAAGCAACAGGATGTCAGGTTTCTGCAGCAACAGACGACAGAGCGCCACGCGACGTTTTTCGCCGCCGGAGAGGACTTCAACCTTGGCGTCGCCGGGAGGACAGCGCAGAGCATCCATCGCCAGGTCGAGCTTTGAATCAAGCTCCCAGGCATCGAGAGCGTCGAGCCGTTCCTGCACCACGGCCTGGCGATCACAGAGCTTCTCCATGTCGACATCAGGATCGGCAAACGCAGCGTTGATCTCCTCGAATTCCTTAAGCAGATCAACCGTTTCCTGAACCCCTTCTTCAACAATCTCCCGCACAGTCTTGGAGCTATCAATCAACGGCTCCTGTTCGAGAAAGCCGACACTATAGCCGTCGGAGAGAGTGGTCTCACCGTTGTATTCCTTGTCGATCCCGGCCATGATCTTGAGCAGGGTCGATTTACCGGAACCGTTCAAACCGAGAACCCCGATCTTGGCCCCGTAGTAGTAGGACAGAGAGATGTCCTTGATGATCTTCTGGCTGTTGTAGCTCTTATTGACGCCCATCATCGAGTAGATGATTTTTTTGGTATCTTCGCTCATATTTATTTCCTGTTTGAAAGATGTACTACAGATGATGGCTTATACACTATATACCGGTCGGGAGCAAGTTTGAGCGCCGGTTTTACCGGGTTCAGGCCAAACAATTGAGAACGATTTCAACACAACACCGCTGAGAATCCGAACACCATCCAATCATCCTCTCATAGACCCAGACTCTTTTCTCTGCGTTCTTTGCGCCTCTGCGTTAAACCATCTTTTAATTTCGACTAGTTTGATCGTAATGCAGTTGACACTTTCCTTCCGAACATGTTCAATCATCCAATTAAATCAACAAGAGAGGCAACAGCCATGAGTTTTTTAAAGAAGATGTTCGGCAAGAAAGACCCCATCGATGAGATGCGCGAGCTCCACGCCCGTAAAGACTGGGTGAGCTTGTTGAACGTCATTAAAAGAGTGGACCAAACAGCTCTTGACGCTGAGCTGCAGGCGGAGGTGACCGCCTGGAAGAATGCCGCCAGCGACGCCCTGGCAACCACCAACCTGGAAGAAGGCCTCTGGGCACATAAGTCAGGCAATCTGTTACGCGCCCGAGAAGACTTTCAACTGGCGATCGAACAAGCCCACACCGAGTCACTGCGCGAAGCGGCGCAACAGGCCTTAGCGACATTGGAAGAGGGCGGAGCCCTTGCTGAAGAGGACGCAAGCGAAGACGGACCGGCCCTGCATGCCGGTTGCAACACCGGCTGCGGCCCAAGTTGCGGTCCAACCGATGCATCAGACGTTGCCGATGACGACATAGGATTAGATGAAGAAGCTCGCATGGAATTGCTGCTGGCAACCCTGCCCCCCGATTTGGCGCAACGCTACGCCGAGGCTGGCACAGAGTTCAAACAGGCCTGGCTGGCCTCTCAGGATGGGGAAGATCAGCTGGCGCAGGAGCACCTGGCCAAAGTTCCGGAATCGGAGCGTAACGCCCTGTTCCTTTTCGAACGTGGAGCATTAAAGGCCCGCAGCGGGCAACCGGCCAAGGCCGCTGACGATTTGCGAGCAGCCCTGACCGCAGAACCAGGCCTCTTTCCGGCCTTCGACACTCTGGTCGGAGTCATGGCAGCAACGGGTCAACGTGAAAAGCTGGCACTGCTCCTCAAACAGAACATTGCGGCCGAGCAATTCACCGGTTACTGCTGGGCCCGTCTGGCCGAACTGCATGCGCAACGCGGCGAAGCAGAACCGGCCCTGGCGGCAGGCCTTAAGTCTTTGGAGGAAGGTTTGGTCGATCCCGGCATCCTGACTATGTGCGCCCAGCTGCTGGAAAGAAGCGAACGCTTTGACGAAGCTGAAGCCTTGTTGATGCAAATGCCTGGTGGCGGTTGCGGTGGCGGTGCCCATCCCATGCTCGCCGAGTTCTGGGTGCGCCGCGGTCAGAAGCTTGGCAGTGCACTGGAATCGTTCAAAGGGGCCATGAGACAAGAAAGGGATAACCCGCGCTGGTTGCTGCGGATCGCACAAGTTTACCTGGCAAAAGGATGGAAGAAAGAAGCCACAGAACAAATTGAGCAGCTGATGCAACAAGGCGGCCTGCCCGAAGAGATTCTTGCTGAAGTCAAGATTGCGGCAGAGGCCTGCCGCAACGATTAGTCGTCTCCCCCCTGAAAAATGGACAAAAAAATGCCCCCCATCACTCGATGGGGGGCCCCCTAAGATTAGATCACAAACCCTCGCTATGAAAACTTATCGTAAAGCCTGCAAACACAAACGTTTTTTTTGTGATTGTACACACCACATCTCAAAAACATCTCACAAAAACTAACATTTCGCAAAAAAAACCATGAGACTTACAATATTCTCATCCAAAGCGGGGTTTCACTGGTTCCATAAAGTCGGAGAAAAGAAGAGGAAGCGATCTTGAGACAGCCTACCCTTTCAACCAGCCTTTTTCCGGTATTTTCTGCGGGAAAGTTCCCAGCACATCACTAATATCTTCTGTGGAATATTTTTCCCGTTCCAGAATTTCGCAATACTGCCTCAGCACCTGACTGGCTTGTCCAGGATGACCCTGAGCCAAACACAACTGGTAGAGCAACCGAATGAGCTCATCATTAGACGGGCCATAACGCTGAGCATGACGCAAGACCTTGACCGCCTCTTGGTAACGACCGTTCTCAGCGAGAACCCGAGCAAAGGTCTGACTGGCCTCAAGGTAAAGCTGTTCCAACTCGTCCTGAAAAAAGATGGGGGCGTCACTGCCGAAATCAGCAGGTATAAAGGTTCCGTGCCAGAAACTGAAAGCCGAAGAAAAAGAAATTTCCGCGGGCCAGAGATCACCAGTGGCAACCTGCTGCGTGCCCTTACGAACGAATCGAATGAATTCGTGGGCATCGACGCGACAGTTTTCCAAGCAGAGGTAACCACGCTTGACCAACAGGTATTTTTTGCTATCGAAAGGCTCTAATAACTGATCAAGAGTCCGGCGCACCCGCGACATCAAGGAATCGAAGCTTGAGCGTGCCCGGGAACTTGAACTATCGGGCCACAGCGCAACTTGAATTTCCTCCTGATGGACTTTTCCGGAAGGGGATCCGACCAGCATGGCCATCAACTGCCGTTGTGCCGGGCTAAAATCCTCCGCCCACGAAAAACGGCGGGCACCATTCGTGATTTCACAGCGCCCGAGAGTCTTAATAATAAGCGGCTCGACGGTCTGTTTTTCGGCAGAAGATTCAGGCGTGTCGACAGCATCCAGGGAATTGCCACGACGCAATAAGGCTTTGACTCTGGCGGTAAGGAGTTTGGGCGAGAAAGGTTTGGTCATGTAGTCATCGGCGCCAACTTCGAGCCCGGCGACGATATCATCTTCTTCCGCCTTACCGGTCAGCATCAGAATTGGAATTTTTCCCATCCACAGGTCACGGCGCATGGTTCGACAGACATCAAGACCATTCATCCCCGGCAGGGTAAGATCAAGGACCAGCGCATCCGGCGGATCTTCCTCAATCAATTGCAAACCCGCTTCACCGGTCGGGGCAACCGACACTCGATAATTTGCCTTACTCAGGCAGGAGAAGAGCAGTTCACTAACACTGACATCATCTTCAACAATCAAAAGGTGCGGACGATCCATGTTAAACCTTTCGAACAAAAAAGTTAACGCAACAGAACAAAACCCATCTGGCGACCAGTCCGACCTTGATCCCGGCGATAAGAGAAAAAAGTTTCCTTGTGACAACAAGTACAGTCCTCAACCATCTCAATCCGCTGACGATGCACACCGGCAGCGTCCAACTGCAGCAGACAACTTTGCCGTAGATCAACTTGCCAATGGCCAAGACTGACCTCTTGAGAGATCCGCTCCCACTGCCCGACACCCTGACGAAAAGCATCTCGAACCGGACGATCGACTTCATAATTATGGGCACCGATACCAGGCCCGATGGCGGCACAAAGATTGTCGGGCTGACAACCAAACATTTCCTGCATGGCATTAACCGTGCGACCCAGCAATCCCGTCGCAGTCCCACGCCAACCGAGGTGAACCACCGCCGCTACGCCACAGGTCTTGTCGAAGAGGATGACCGGAAAACAATCAGCGACCAGAATACCGATCATGATATTCCGACGATTCGTGATAATCGCATCGCTGTCAACCCGTAGAAAGTGTGAGACTTCGGGATTGGGCTGATCGATCACCAGAATTTCGCTGCCATGCACCTGATTAACCGTCAGCAACAGGTGTGGCTCCAGATCGAAGGCCCGCGCAAAAGCCGCGCGGTTGGACTCGACCTGCGTTTCATTATCACCAGAATTGAAACCAAGGTTCAATGAATTGAACGGCGGCCGGCTACTGCCGCCATTACGGGTGGTAAAGCCAGCGACCATAACCTCAGAATCAACCCACGAGGGTTGCAAATAGCTGATTTTTCCTTGCTTGACTGTTTTCATACTAAAGTCGTTTCTATAACGTCAGTTCCCGGTACTATCTCTAGGCTTGACGAGTCATTTTGATATTTGGTTTCAAGATAATTGATGATCTGCTGCAATTCATCCGGCAGGACCGCCTGAAACAGCATCTGCCGACCATCTGGATGCTCAAAACCGAGCTTCCAGGCGTGGAGGAACTGCCGTTTCAAGGGTATCACCATAGACCGCAACTTTTCATCAGCAATTGCTTTGATCCGGCTGGAGCCACCGTAGAGAGGATCACCGACCACGGGGCAATTCAGTGCCGAAAGATGGACGCGAATCTGATGGGTGCGTCCAGTTTCCAACAGCAGATCCACCAGAGTCAGGCGATCCTGCTCGTAACGACGCAGAACCTGCCAATGAGTCACTGCCCGCCGACCGCTGCGGGGATTGGTTGTCATCTTCTTGCGATGTACCGGGTGGCGGCCAACCGTCTGATCGACCGTTCCGCGAGAATCTTTCAACACACCATGCACCAGAGCGCGATAGCGGCGCTGGATGGTATGTTCTTTGAATTGAAGGGCCAGACATTGATGGGCCAAATCATTTTTGGTGGCCACCATGACACCCGAGGTGTCCTTATCCAGTCGATGCACAATCCCGGGCCGAAGCTCGCCACCCACCCCGGAAAGATCGTCACAATGATGGAGCAAAGCGTTGACCAACGTACCAGTCGGGTGCCCAGGCGCCGGATGAACCACCATCCGGGCAGGTTTGTTAACAACAATCAGCGAGGAGTCTTCATAGATGACCGTTAAGGGAATGGACTCCGCCTGAGCCGTGGCTGGAGCGGGTTCCGGCAACGTCACACAAATATTTTCGCCGCCGCGCAGTTTAGCACCCGCCTTGCTCGAAAGACCATCTAGCGTCACCGCACCCTCATCAATCAATCGCTTGATCTGGGAGCGGCTCAAGTCCGGTAGCCTCTCATCCAGAAAACGGTCCAGACGCACCGAAATATGGTCGGAGGTGACCTGCAGACAAGATGTCTCTGTCATGCGGCTACCAGATCGAGCTCTCGATCTTACCTGCCTGTTTAATCATGACATCGACGATGGCACGATCATACAGATGATCACGTTCCGACAAATCCGGTGAAACCCGACCATAGAAATGCTCGCGGCCTTCATCCAGTTCCTCGGTCAGGACTTCAAAAATTGAATCATTCTTGATGCCTTCCTTAACCTTTTCCTGATTGTAAAGCGCGATATCCGAAACGATGGCACGTGCCAAACGAAACGCCAGCTTAGGGTTATCTACCAGTTTGGCCATGAGACCTCCGTACTTGGAGTGAACGTATATTCTGCCGAGTGAACAACACCCGTCGTCATTAATTTCTTGAGCAACAAAGCTACTGTCATCACGTAAGAAGTTAAAACATTGAGCCTTTCAACTCCCTGACTACGACAAAACAGGGTAGCGAAAACAACGTCTCATGTCAATCTGGACCGACATTCGCGGGTCGGTATTTCACGCCATGGTGTTGCCGGGTGCCTGTAACAGCGGCAAAAGCTCCTCGTGCCGACCTTCCCAGTCCGCCTTAAAGCGCTCTCCTGGCCGGTCAATACGCCAGGGCGTCAAGAGGCAGGTTCTAATCCCGACCAGGCTGGCCGCCGTATCATGCTGAGTATCGTTGCCAACCATCAGACAAGCCTCGGCCGGCACCTGCAGTTGTGCGAGCACCTCATCAAAGTAAGCCGGGTTCGGCTTGCAAAAATGTGAAGTTTCATAGGCAGTAACCAGCTGAAACGGTAGGTCATCCAGTTTTCCCCAGGTCAGGCGAGCATCAACCACTGTGCGCGGAAAAATCGGGTTGGTCGCCACCACAACCTGCAAACCCCGCTCCAGGCAAGCTTCAATCAACTGTCGCGACAAAGGATGTTCTTTGACCAGCGGCTGCAGATCGTTCAGGTCCTCTTGGCAGAACAACTCCAGGCGCTCGTTGTAATGCTCCGCGCTGATCAAAAGCTCCGTCTGCAACGCATCGTGCAAAATCGTTTCGAGAGTTTTTTCATGATCCGTGTTGGCAAACATCTCGACCACCGCCCGGTGCAACACAGCGGTCGTCTTTGAGGGTTCAGCAAGATCGCTCATACGTGCAGTCAGGCGACGCAGGTAAAGCGGCACAAAACGGTCCATATCAACATCGATCAGGGTTCCATCAAGATCAAAAAGAACCGCCTGAAGGTTCGAAAACTCTACTGAGGCGCTCTTTTTATTTTTAAAAAATGACTGGAACATCTTAAATATATAACATGTTCGCACCGATTTCGGCCAGCTAGAAGCCTGTCTGGCCATAATTTACCACCGGTGCATAGGCATTCCGGTTCTTGACATCACAGCAAATTTCCTTAATCTTGACAGAGCAAACCCTAGCCGCCCATCGGACAAACAATAAACTTGCGACTGGCAACAAACTTGACGGCTGATATTTGAATCCAAGGAGGTAAAGCATGGCAAACAGAATTGGTGTCATCCTGTCTGGCTGCGGCGTCTACGACGGCAGTGAAATCCACGAAGCAGTCATCACCCTGTTGGCGATCGATCGGGCCGGAGCTGAAGCCGTCTGCATGGCACCCGACATTCCGCAGATGCACGTCGTCAATCATCTGACTGGCGAACCGGCCGAAAGTGAAAGCCGTAATGTTCTGGTCGAATCGGCCCGCATTGCCCGCGGCAACATCAAGGATCTCGCCACGGTTCAGGTCGGTGACATTGATGCATTGATCTTGCCCGGTGGTTTCGGCGCCGCCAAAAACCTCTGTGACTTTGCCGTTAAGGGGCCTGACTGTTCGGTGAATGCCGAGGTGGCCCGCCTGATCACGGCGATGCATGCGGCCGGGAAACCAATTGCGGCGGTCTGCATCGCCCCAGCCGTCCTGTCCAAAATTCTCGGCAACGCCAAGACCTCACCCCAGCTGACAATCGGGACCGATGAGGGCACCGCAGAAGCGCTTCACAAAATGGGCACGGAGCATATCCAGTGTCCGGTTGAGGACTTTGTGGTCGATCACAACAACAAACTGGTTTCAAGCCCGGCCTACATGCTTGCCGGAAGCATCTCCGAAGCCGCTGAAGGCATTGAGAAAACGGTTCAGGCACTGATTGGCCTGATTGAATAAGGTTCTATAGCCCAAAAAAGTTATGCTTACCACTAAGGCACCAGAAAAGCGGCTTTATGGGGTTAGGACCAATCTTTTCGATCTTGTCGTTTTGATGTTTGCAGATCATGAGACGGACTGACTCCGTGTCTTGGTGACTTGGTGGCTAACCTTATGTTTGGGTTATAAGACCATAAATTAACGCGCCCCGCAGACCATAACCCCATTCATGGCTACAGTGCGCAACCTTCGGCTAATTCTGAATTTTCGGCTGGTCAGAGCGTTGTCCAGCCACTCGACCGTACAAACTTTTTTCTACCCTAAGGAGTAAATCATGACTAAGTACCGTTGCGTAATCTGTGACTACATCTACGACCCAGCAGAAGGCGATTCAGGTAACGGCATCGCCCCCGGAACCTCGTTCGAGGACCTTCCTGAAGATTGGTGCTGCCCACTCTGTGGCGCAGATAAAAGCAACTTCGAACCGGCGTGAGCCCTGCCCCGGCAATAACACCCGCGGAAACAGTTGTTCCGACAAAACCCGCAGGGTTTCAGGTCTGGCGTCCCGGTCAGTTAAACTACCGGGACGCCCAGACCTGCCAGGAGCAGCTGGTGTCCCTACGGCCGACCTGGCCACACGACCTGCTGATCCTGCTGGAACATCCAGCCGTTATTACTCTGGGGCGCAATACCGATTCGAACAACCTACGCCACTCCCCGGCTGAGTTACAACAAGCCGGGATCGACTGCGTTTCAAGCCGCCGCGGCGGCGATATTACCCTGCACAACCCTGGTCAACTGATCGGCTATCCGATCGTCGACCTGAATTATTACCGCCGCGATCTGCATCATTTTCTGCGCCTTCTGGAAAAGGTTCTGATCCAGACACTGGCGGAGTTTGATCTGACGGCCAGCACCATTCCCGGGAAAACCGGGGTCTGGATTGGCAGTCGAAAAATTGCCTCAATCGGTATAGCGGTCCGGCGCTGGATCAGCTATCATGGCTTTGCTTTGAATGTCGACAACGACCTCTCAGCGTTCGAAGCGATCGTTCCCTGCGGTTTGCCGGACGTCACCATGACTTCCATGACCCGTGAGCTGGGTCGGCCCCTCGACCACGAGGTCGTCGCCGAAGCCCTGATCTTACATTTCAGCACCCTAATGCAAAGGCCTTATCTTGGCAGCTATGACCACACGCCCACCCCGCAAACCTGACTGGCTCAAGGTCCGTTTCCCGGCCGGGCCAAACTATGCCCGAATTGATCGTTTTCACCGCGAGCACGGGCTGCATTCGGTCTGCCGCAGCGCCGCCTGCCCCAATCAGGGCGAGTGCTGGGAACAAGGCACCGCAACCTTCATGATCATGGGTGACCGCTGCACCCGCGATTGCCGCTTCTGCAATGTCCTCCATGAGACCCCACTCGCCATCGACCCGCAAGAAGCCGACAAGGTTGGCAAAGCGATTGCCGAGCTCGGCTTAAAGCATGCGGTCATCACCTCGGTGACGCGGGACGATCTGGCCGATGGCGGTGCCAGCCAGTTTGCCGCCGTCACGCGCGCAATCCACCAGTACAGCCCAGAGTGCCGGGTCGAATTATTGATTCCCGATTTACAGGCCAACCATCAGGCCTTGGCAACCATCCTCATGGCCGATCCAGAAGTTCTGGGACACAATCTGGAGACGGTGCCGAGGCTTTACCCGACCGCCCGAGCAGGAGCAGATTACCAGGGCTCCCTCGAACTGCTCACCGCCGCCAAAACAATCGCGCCTGAGATCCCAACTAAGTCAGGCTTGATGCTTGGTATGGGCGAGACCATCGAAGAGATTCTGGAGGCGATGCAGGCCCTGCAATCAGCTGGTTGCAGCATACTGACTCTGGGGCAATATCTGCAACCGACCCGAACCCATCTGCCAGTGGCTCGCTATGTCGAGCCAGCTGAGTTTGCCACCCTGCGTGACCAAGGCCTGCAACTCGGCTTTGCTCATGTCGAGTCTGGCCCGTTGGTACGTTCTTCCTATCATGCCGCAGAACAATTTGCAGGAGATTGCGATGACCAAGCCTGACCTGATTTATGAAACCATCATTCTCGGTTCCGGCCCCGCCGGGCTGACCGCAGCCATCTATGCCGCCCGCAGTCGCTGCTGCCCGTTGCTGATCCACGGTCGGCAACCAGGCGGACAGTTAACCACCACCACCGCAGTCGACAACTTTCCCGGCTTCGCCGCAGGCATTGAGGGTCCGGAGCTGATGGAACAGATGCGCCTGCAGGCGGAACGCTTCGGCACTAACTTCGTCGAGGGTGAAGTCACTAAAGTCGACCTTCAGGAGCGGCCTTTCCGGATTTGGCTCGGCGAAGAGCTGTATCGCTGTCTCTCCCTGGTGATCTCAACCGGGGCTTCGCCCAAGCTGCTCGGTTTGGGTAACGAAGAGTCTCTTTACGGTCGCGGTGTCTCGGTGTGCGCCACCTGTGACGGCTTCTTTTATCGCGACCGTGAGGTGGTGGTAGTGGGTGGTGGTGACACCGCGATGGAAGAAGCGGTGTTTCTGACCCGGTTTGCCAGCAAGGTCACCGTGGTGCACCGCCGCGAATCCTTACGGGCAACGCCGGTTCTAGCCGAGCGTGCGCTGACCAACAAGGCGATCCATTTTATCTGGGATGCCGAACTGTCTGAAATCGTTGCCGACACCAGCGGCGTCACCGGAGTCAAGATCAAGAATCTCAAAACAGCCGAAGAATCGGAACTGACCTGCGACGGGGTGTTTATCGCCATCGGCCACCAGCCAAACACCGCGCTGTTTGAGGGGCAACTGGAGATGGACAACGAAGGCTACCTTTTGACCAAGAATGGCACCGAAACCAACGTCACCGGGGTTTTTGCCGCTGGCGATGTGCAGGATCAACAATTTCGTCAGGCTGTCACCGCCGCCGGGACCGGGTGCATGGCCGCGATTCAGGCCGAGCGCTTTCTTGATGATCTGCCGTATGATGCCAGCCTGTCGTGCCAGAAAGGGGTCTGCAAAACTAAAGATTAAAGCTACTAATCATCCTGTTTGCCCTTGCGGAAACCCCGGCAGCCTCTCTCTCCTCGCGATTGTGGCAAGAGAACAAGGGTTCCCAGTCGGCCTGTAAGTTCGCTAAGCTACGGCGGTCATCAGCGATGGAGACTGGTTGACCATTCTTCAAGACGGCAGTGTCGCCAGGGCGAGCGACAACGTTGCCCCAAAAGTTTCCTCGCAGGATCTAACTGATTAAGAGTGGCTTGCCCCAGTTTGGTCTCACTCAAGCATAAAAGCCTTTCCAAGTAACAGGGTCAGCCCTCGACATCGGACAAAATTCCAAGTAACAGGGTCAGCCCTCGACATCGGACAAAATGGAGGCTGGCTTTTTCCGATAGATTCTTTACCATAACAACAAACCAACGAACCAGGAGCAGGCGCGTCTTGCTGAAAACGATCTGATTGGTGGGTTTGGGAAGAGGAAAGGGGTACGTCAATAGAATGGTCACAGATCAAAAATGTGGCCGCGACAAAAATTCGATAAACGTATGATATTATAAGTCATCAAAAGCCATCACCTTCGCGGAGCATTCATAATATGCCAGAAACAATAGCCAGCCCCCAAAAGAAATCCCTGTTAGCCAAGTTCCTCCAGGAGGAATCCGCTGGTGGGATCCTGCTGGTTGGCGCGTCTCTGCTCGCCATCTTACTGGCCAACTCACCCCTGGCACACATCTACGAGCTTTTGCTAGGCACCCCCGTCGCCATCCAGATCGGGACGCTACAGATTTCAAAGCCGCTGCTGCTTTGGGTTAACGACGGCTTCATGGCCATCTTCTTCTTTATTGTCGGCCTCGAATTAAAAAGGGAATTTCTCGAAGGTGAGCTGTCAAACGCAAGAAAAATCATCCTGCCCGGTCTGGGTGCCATCGGTGGGATGCTTGTTCCGGCGGCATTCTATATCGCCCTGAATTTGGATGATGCGACTGCTTTGAAAGGCTGGGCCATTCCTGCTGCAACCGATATCGCCTTTGCGCTGGGAGTTTTGACTCTGCTGGGGTCGAGGGTTCCGACCAGCCTGAAAATCTTTCTGACCTCATTGGCGATCTTCGACGATATCGGCGCCATCCTGATTATTGCCTTTTTCTATAGCAACAACATTTCTTTCGGGGCTTTAGCTGTTGCCGCGTTCTGCATTGTCATCCTGTTTCTGCTTAACAGGTTTGGTTTTTCCGAAAAGGGTTTCTACATTGCGATGGGCACCGTTATGTGGATTGCCCTGCTAAAATCCGGCGTCCATGCCACCTTGACCGGCGTCATTCTGGCAATGTTCATTCCCATAAAAGCCAACGGAGATTCCAGCAACTCACCCTTGAAGAGCATGGAAAAAGACCTGCATCCGATGGTCGCATTCCTGATCTTGCCAACCTTCGCCTTTTGCAACGCTGGCATCAGCTTCAGCGGTATCGGCCTTGAGCAGCTTTTACATAATGTCTCTCTCGGAATCGCTCTCGGTTTATTTTTGGGCAAACAGATTGGAGTCTTCGCTTTTTGCTGGCTCGGCATCAAGCTGCGCATCACTGAGCTGCCTAAAGATGTCTCCTGGACGTCACTTTATGGCACCGCGACCCTCTGCGGGATCGGCTTTACCATGAGCCTGTTTATCGGCTCGCTCGCTTTCGAGGAAACCGGGGTGAACCTGCTTTTCGACGAACGATTAGGGATTATCCTGGGGTCGCTGGTCTCCGGAATTGCAGGGTATGTGATCCTCCGGTCGAGCTTGCGGAGAAGGGGTTCCACATCCGATAGACATATACCTTGAGATTGCTGTGGTTACGATAATAACGTAGGGGAACGGCATGCCGTGCCCCTTTTGGATGACGTCGGAAAAAACAACATTCAGCACTTCCTCTTACCATTCATTGCACATACTGCAACCCCCTGATACAATTCACAGAGTTTTGATTAAGTACTGACTCAACAGGGGCATTAATGAGTATCTCTGGCAATGTCAGCCCACAGTGGCTGGAAGAGCAATATCAACTGTGGAAATCAGACCCTGGCCAGGTATCGCCAGACTGGCAGGCTTTTTTTGAGGGTTTCGATCTGGCCCGGCAAACACCAGTCTCAGATAGCAACCTGGCGGCCAAAAATTCTGCTGTCGACTCGCTGATCTATCGTTATCGTGATCTTGGTCACCTGCAAGCCTGCACTGACCCGCTCTCTCCCTGTCTAACCGATCATGCCCAACTGAACCTTGCCGCATTCGGTCTTTCTGAGGCCGACCTGGATCAAACCTTCTACCCGTTGCGTTTTCCAAAACAAAGCGCGACCCTGCGCGAAATCGTTGAGTTGCTGAAAGACACCTATTGCGGCGCAATCGGTGTCGAGTTCATGCACATCCAGGATCCGACCAAACGGGAGTGGCTGAAGCAGCGCATGGAGGAGAAACGCAATCGAGCACAGCTGGACCGTGCCGAGCAGTTGCACGTTCTTGAAAAACTCCAGGAGGCAACTCTGTTCGAGGCCTTTCTACATCGCAAGTTTCTCGGTCAGAAACGCTTCTCGCTGGAAGGCGGCGAGGTTATCATCCCCCTGCTCGACACTCTCTTGACGCAAGCAGCCGAGCGCGGCATCAGTGATTTGATTATGGGGATGTCCCATCGCGGTCGCCTCAATGTGCTGGCCAATATTTTCGACAAACCGCTGGAGAATCTCTTCGCCGAATTCCAAGACAACCTCGAACTGGCCTTCGTCGGTGACGGCGATGTCAAGTATCACAAAGGCTATTCCGCAGATCGAGTCCTCCCGTCCGGGCACAACCTTCACCTCAGTCTGGCCGCCAACCCCAGCCACCTGGAGGCGGTTGATCCGGTAGTGATCGGCAAATGCCGCGCCCGCCATGTCGGCTACGGCCCCGGCGGCAAGAAACGAGTCCTGCCGGTACTGATTCACGGTGATGCC
Organism: Desulfuromonadales bacterium; assembly: GCA_030145195.1. Lineage (GTDB taxonomy): Bacteria > Desulfobacterota > Desulfuromonadia > Desulfuromonadales > BM103 > JAQYVY01. Next base: position 85,393 of record JAQYVY010000002.1, read on the forward strand.
GCCTTTGCCGGTCAAGGCCTGGTCACGGAAGTGCTCAATCTCTCTCAGCTGGACGGCTATCAATCAGGTGGCACCTTCCATCTGGTTGTCAACAACCAGATCGGCTTTACCACCGCGCCGGCTCATGCCCGCTCGACCCTCTACGCCACGGATGTTGCGAAAATGCTCATGGTGCCGATCTTCCATGTCAATGGTGAGGATCCCGAGGCCGCCGTGTATGCGGCAAGTCTGGCCCTGGAATATCGCCAGACCTTTGGCGATGATGTGGTGGTTGAGGTCATCTGTTATCGCCTCCATGGCCATAATGAGGGCGACGAACCCTTTTTCACGCAACCACTCATGTACGAAAAAATCCGCCAACGGCCGCCTTTGCATGAAATCTACGCTGCACGGCTGATTGCCTCCGGCGTTGAACCCCAGGCGGTTACTGAGCGTTCTGACAAAATTAGCAAACGCCTTGAGGCGGCTCTCGATGGAGAACCCAAGCCGCAGGCTGACGTCGGTTTTCAGGCAAAATGGGCCAACATCCAGCGCGATTACACCCGCGAGGAGCCCGCAACCAAGGTTGATGCCAAGACGCTGAAAAAGCTGGCTCAGCGCCTCGCATCGCTACCGCCAGGGCTCAATGCGCATCCCAAAATCGAACGTTTGCTCAAACGCCGCGAAGAGAGCCTGCTCGAGGACACCGGGATCGACTGGGCCAATGCTGAAGCCCTCGCCTTCGCCTCTCTGTTGACCGAAAACGTTCCCGTGCGTCTTTCCGGGCAGGACTCGCGACGTGGCACCTTCAATCAACGCCATTCCACTCTGGTTGATCAGAAGACCGGCCAACTCTATGTGCCGCTGGCCTTTCTGCAAAAGGGCCAGGCCGCAATCCAGATTTACGACAGCATGCTTTCCGAAGCGGCGGTTTTAGGCCTTGAATATGGCTATTCTTTAGAGACACCCCATGGCCTGACGATCTGGGAAGCGCAGTTCGGTGACTTTGCCAACGGTGCCCAGGTGATTATTGATCAGTTCATCGGCACTAGCGGTACCAAGTGGGATCGCTCCAGCGGGCTGGTGCTGTTTCTGCCGCACGGTTATGAAGGCCAGGGGCCGGAACATTCGAACGCCCGCATCGAACGTTTCATGAATCTTTGTGCCGACAACAATATGCACATCGCCTATCCAAGCACCCCGGCACAGCTTTTTCATCTCTTGCGCCGCCAGTGTAAACTGCCCTATCGCCGACCCTTGATCGTCTTCACGCCAAAAAGCCTCTTGCGCCTGCCAGCCTGCAGCAGCACCCTTAGCGAGTTGAGTGAAGGTTCTTTCCAGGCGATTCTGCCCTGCGCCACACCTGCGGAGCAGGTCGAAACCCTGCTGCTCTGTAGCGGCAAGATTTATTTTGAGCTGCAAGCAGCCCTTGAAGCTGCAGGCAGAGATGACGTCGGGGTGCTACGGATTGAGAAGCTCTATCCCCTGCACCAGGATGTGTTGCAGGAAGCAGTCAGCCGTTACCGTAACGTCAAACGCGTCGCCTGGGTTCAGGAAGAACCGAAGAATATGGGACCCTGGCCACACCTGCAATATCGTCTGAGCCGAGCCATCGGTAGAAACCCTGAATATTGCGGTCGCAAGGCCGCAGCCGCGCCCGCCGTCGGCTCACATCGTCGCCATCGTGAAGAGCAGCAACAGATTATCGACTTAGCCCTGGGAGTCCCAAAGGCACCTGGCAACAAGGATAAATAATGGATATAAAAATTCCCGAAGTCGGCGAATCGATTCTCGAAGCCCTGGTCTCCAGCTGGCTGAAAGAGGACGGCGCGACCGTCGCTAAAGATGACATCATCTGCGAGCTGGAAACCGACAAGGTCAATGTCGAATTGCCGGCCGAAGCCTCCGGGATTCTGCACATTGTTGTCCCGGCAGGCCAGACAGTCGCGATCGGCACGCTGATCGCCACCCTTGAAGAGGGTGCGGGAGCACAGGCTCCGCCACCACAGACAACCACAGTAAAAGTTGCAACAACAACTGTTGTTGCGGCAGAGACGCCCAAGACGAAACCAGCCACGCAACCGCCAGCAAACCCCGCCGCTCGCCAGCAAGCCGAACAACGTGGCATCGAGCTACAAGATGTTACCGGGAGTGGTCGTGCCGGCAGAGTCATTCTGGATGACGTTATGGTCCACAAGAAAACCCCACCTTCGCCGGTTAAAACCGAGGAGGAAAAGAGCGCGGCAGTGGTAGCCGAAACCGCCCTCGATGGTCGACCCGTCACCCGCCAGGCCATGACGCCAATCCGCCAGCGGATTGCCGCACGACTGCTGCAGGCCCGGCAGCAGACCGCTACACTGACCACCTTCAATGAGGCGGACATGTCGTGGGTTAAAAAGATCCGCAGTCGCCATCAAGAGCAATTCACCAAGAAGCACGGCATCAAGCTCGGCATGATGTCGTTCTTCGTCAAAGCCAGCATTGAGGCTCTTAAGGAATTCCCCACGGTCAACGCGCGCATCGACGGCACCGACATCGTCCATCAGCACTTTTATGACATCGGCATTGCCGTCGGTACCGAGCGCGGCCTGGTGGTTCCGGTGCTACGCGACGCCGACCAGCTGACCTTTGCCGAGATCGAACAGCAGATCGCCGATCTTGCCGCCAAGGCCAATGCGCGCAAACTGACTCTGGCTGACCTCGAGGGTGGCACCTTCACCATCACCAACGGTGGCGTCTACGGTTCACTGCTGAGCACGCCAATTGTCAACCCGCCGCAATGCGGGGTGCTTGGCATGCACTCAATCCAGGATCGCCCGGTCGTCAGAGACGGCGAGATCGTCATTCGTCCGATCATGAACCTGGCCCTAAGCTACGACCACCGGCTCATCGATGGTCGCGAGGCGGTCCACTTTCTCAAACTGATCAAAGAATTTATTGAGGATCCTTCCGAACTGTTTTTAGAACTCTAACGACAGATCAAACCAGGGATGGCCAAAAAGGCACCAAGACACAAAGAAGTGATTTCAGCATGAACCCAAAGCTTATAGTCTTGGTCTGTCAAATGACCCAACTGTTCAAAGATGTTTCTTGGTGTCTTAGCGACTTAGTGGCTAAAAAAGTCATTCGGATAAAAATCTGCACAAACAGAGGTGCTAAATGAGTGAAACATACGATCTGATCGTCATCGGCGGCGGCCCCGGCGGCTACGTTGCTGCAATTCGTGCGGCCCAGCTCGGCTCAACGGTGGCCGTCATCGAGAAACGCAAAGCCCTCGGCGGCACCTGCCTCAACGAAGGCTGTATTCCGAGCAAAGCCTTACTCGATTCGAGTGAACTTTTCACTCAGGCACGCGACAAATTTGCCGATCACGGCATCCTGATCGAACCTCCGGCACTTGACCTTGGCAAGATGATGAAGCGCAAGCAAGACGTGGTCACGCGTCTGACCCGTGGCATTGCCAGTCTCTTTAAAAAACACCAGATCGCCCTGATCACCGGCACCGGTCGCCTTGGTGCTCCGTCAGCAGATGCTTTGTTGCAAGTCGTGGCAACAACGGCTGAAGGCGAGCAGACCCTTCAGGGTAAACGCGTGCTGCTGGCTACCGGCAGCGTTGCCATTGACCTCCCCGGCTTACCGCAAGATGGCGCACAAGTCGGTCAGGCCCGCGACGCTTTGGAGTACACGGCTGTGCCCGAACATCTGGTGGTGATTGGCGGCGGCTACATTGGTCTGGAACTCGGTTCCGTCTGGCTGCGCCTTGGCGCCAAAGTCACCGTCGTGGAGATGCTCGAACAGCTGCTGCCGAGCACCGATCAGGAGATCACCGCAGCGTTGCTCAAAAGTTTACAGAAGCAGGGGATGACGATTCATGCCGGCACCAAAGTTGCCAGCATGGAGGCGACTGACCAGGGCATCACCCTTAAGCTTGAAGGCAAAGTGGAACAGAGCTTAAGCTGCGACAAGGTGCTGGTGGCCGCCGGACGCAAGCCCTGTATTGAAGCGCTGGGCCTTGATGAAGCGGGGGTCAAACTGGACGAAACCGGGCGGATCGCAGTCGATGATAACTATCAAACCAACGTGCCGAACATCTTCGCCCTGGGCGACCTGACTCACGGCCCGATGCTGGCGCACAAGGCCATGGATGAAGGCGTGGTCTTTGCTGAAAGGTTGGCAGGAGAAAACCCTGCGGTTGATTACAATCTCATTCCAGGAGTGGTCTATACTCACCCGGAAGCAGCCGCCATCGGCGCGACCGAAGAACAGCTCAAGGCTCAAGAAACACCCTACAAGGTTGGTCGTTATCCTTTTATGGCCAGCGGTCGAGCTCGCGCTATGGATAACGTTGATGGCTTTGTCAAGGTTTTGGCCCACCCGGAGAGTGGCCGGATTCTGGGGGTACACATTATCGGCCCCTGCGCTTCGGAACTGATCAGCGAAGCGGTCACCATCATGGCTTTTGCTGGCAGTGTCGAAGATGTCGCCCTGACCATGCACGCCCACCCGACATTGAGCGAAGCTTTCAAGGAAGCAGCGCTCGGCGCTATGGGCAAAGCGGTGCACGCATGATATACGCTCTGGATGACCGCAAAGTGAGGCTCATCGGCGAACACTTTATCGCCCCGAACGCCACGATCATCGGCTCAGCCGTTTTGGAACATAACGTCAGCATCTGGTTTGGCGTCACCGTTCGGGCTGACAACGACATCATTCACATCGGTGAAGGAACCAATATTCAAGACGGCTCCGTGCTGCATGTCGACCCGGGCTTTCCACTGACCATCGGCAAAATGGTGACGGTCGGGCACAAGGTGATTTTGCACGGCTGCAGCATCGGTGACGGCTGCCTGATCGGCATGAACGCGGTGATTCTCAACGGTGCCAGAATTGGCAAGGGCTGCCTGATCGGAGCCAACGCTCTGATCACGGAAAAAATGGTGGTGCCAGATGGTTCGGTCGTGCTCGGCTCTCCGGGTAAGATCAAACGCACGCTTGATGCTGCGGGACAAAACGAACTACGAAAGAGTGCGGACCGTTATATCGAGAATGGCCAACGCTATCGCAAGACCCTGACGCCGAAAGCGGCCCCATAAACCACAGGGGACCAAGCGTTTTGTTTTCACAACGACACTCTCGGCCCCCTTTCCCTTAAGCTTTGCGCCTTTGCGTTATTCTTTACGGTTTGAATTTCGCTTGTCAGCCCGAAAGCCATCAACTAAAAATTTGGGATAATCATGAATCATAAAATAACCGGCACCCAGAATATCTCCAAAAATTGCCTGGTCTGCGGCACCGAAAACGCTTTTGGCTTAAAGACCCGCTTCTACACCACCGCCGACAATGAAGTCATTGCTCTCTTCCATCCGCTGGAAGAACACCAAAGTTACCCGAACATCACCCATGGCGGCATTTCTGCGGCAATCCTCGATGAAGTGATTGGCCGAGCGATCATGGCCTTCTACGATCCGAACACCTTTGGCGTGACCGTTGAACTGACAGTCAAATATAAAAGACCGGTGCCTCTGGGGGTGGAATTGAAGGCCATCGGCCGGATTACCAATGACCGGGGCCGGGTTTTCGAAGGCACGGGGGAAATTTTTCTGCCTAATGGAGAAGTCGCGGTCTCAGCGCAAGGCAAATATATGAAACGCCGCCTGGACCAGATCACCAGCGACGAATTTGTCGATCATGAATGGTTCACACCTGACGACAAATTGCCTGAGGAAATTTCGCTCTAACTTTAGACCCACCAACAAAAAAGGGCCAGAATCAGCTTCTGGCCCTTACCTGTACGCATCTATTAGTTCTGGATCAAAACGAATTGAGCCGCCGCAAAAAAGCATTGAGCAATCCATAATTACGCCGATTGAACTTAAAGGCCAACCGCGGCAGATCAACCAGATCAGGCTGATCATACTCTTCGGGGAGCGCCTTGATCTGCTGCAGGGATGATCCCGGATCAATGATTTCGCTAAATTCCTCTTCAAGGGTCTTCACCTGTTCTGCGGACAAAGGCTTGTTAAGACGGAGGACAAAGGTCGACCCAACCCACCGGCTGGAATGGTAGATCCGATAGAAATCGTGGATAATCTGCGCCGCTTCAAAGGGATCACGGGTAATGGTAAAAAGACCGAAGTCTTCCCCCGCAATCAGACCACGTTTGAGCATGGTATCTTTGATAAACGCAAGCCAGGGCTCCCAATAACTGCCATCTTCCCGGTCGATCAGGACCAGCGGAATTGGCGGGTTCTTGCCGGTCTGCAACAGGGTCAGAGTTTCCATGGCCTCATCCATAGTGCCAAAACCACCGGGGAAAAGTGCCACCGCATCGGCTTCCTTGAGGAAGGCTACCTTCCGATTGAAAAAATACCGGTAAGTGATCGAACGACCGCTATTCTCCATCACCGGATTGGTTTCCTGCTCGAAAGGGAGACTGATATTCACCGCAAAGGAATTGTCAGCACCAGCGCCCTCGTTGCCCGCCTGCATGATTCCGGGACCGCCACCGGTAATCACCATGTAGCCGAGCCGAACCAGTTGCCGGGAAAAAGTCACGCACTTCTTGTAGATCAGTTCCTCTGGTTCAGTCCGGGCCGAGCCAAAAATCGTGACTTTTTTCCGGTCACGGTAAGGCCCAAACATCTTGCTGGTGTAGCGCATCTCCTTCATGGTGGTACGTAGCATCTTGAGATCAGCGAGGTAGTCGTTCTCCTGGCCGATTTTGAGCGCGTTGACCAGCATCTCCCTGATTATTTCAGGATGATGCACATTAACCATCGTCATAATCTCTTCGATCAGGTCATCGAGAGGGCCATTAGTCCGCTTAAAGCTGATTTTCATGAACTTATCCTTCAAGAATTATGTATGCAGCAGGTGCCCCCGCAAGAGAATTGCGAGACGAGAAATTATTCTACCATGGCCGCGGCCTGCCGTAATAACGGTTTATCGCCAAGCCTAGCGACGGCAATCCAGAGTCCACGCAGACTGGCACCGGGGCAACGTTCGGCCAGGTGCTCGTATTCGGCACGCAGTTGCTGATCCAGTGCCTGCAAGCGAAAAGCCTCGGCAGGGTCTAAGCGGCCATCAAGCCGATCACAAAAGAAGGTGATACAGTTGTATGGCCGTCTGGACACGGGTAGCCGGCAACCTTCAGCACCAAGATAGGGACAGGCTTGCGAGAAGTCGGGAGCAGGAGGGTCTTGGTTCTGGAGCAGGTAGCCGAGCAGGTTGGTCAGGGTCACATGATGACGACCACAATCGCAGCAGGCACCATCACAACTTGTACACGATTCAATTCCGCCAGCCTTACAGAAGAGTTCGTCCAAAGCCAGCTGAACTGTTTCAATCACAGCAAGCCGCGCTTTGATCCAGCTTTTTTCAGCCGCGCTTAAAGATTCCAGCTCAGCCTTGATTCTCTCTAGCAAAGCCGGCCAATCCGGGTGAGTATTTTCATGCGGTTTCGTCATAAGTGAACAAAGCAACTACGCTAGCAGCGTAAACGGTCCTGGATTTTGGCAACGATAAATTAGCTACGGTTTCAAGGGAGTCTTTAGCCTTTACGAAAGAAATCATTCTAGGCCGAGCGGATGAGAGTGTCAACGTCAGTCGATAGGGGCTCATGCTGACTGATTCTTTAAGGGAAGTGCTTAAAACGTGACTGAATTGTTACCGTCTGGATTCTTGTTTGAGGCAAGACGCTTGAAGACAAAGATCAACCGGCCTGATCGAGCGCCTTTTTGCTCCGTATCTCCCGATACTCGCAGATGCCAGCCCGCAGAGCGCTGGCGGCAAGATTGGAACAGTGCAGCTTCTCATCGGGGAGCCCGTCCAGGGCGGCGGCGATGCTCTCTTCCGTCACCTCTTCAAGCACCTGGTCGAGGGTTTTCCCACGGGCCATTTCACTCGCCACCGAAGAGGTGGCGATGGCCGCTCCACAACCGAAGATTTTGTATTTCATGTCGAGGATCGTGTCGTCCTCGATCTTGAGAAAAATCAGCAGGCCGTCGCCGCAACCGGGATCGCCGACCTGCACCACCACGTTCGCATCCTCGATGGTGCCCACGTTGCGGGGGCTGGCAAAATGATCCATCACCTTGGCTGAATAAATAGAATTTTCCATGATTGACATATTTCCATAAAATGGCTTGGCTATCGGTTCAAGTTCTGCCTCGGCGCAAACATCTCCACTCATCTTCGGCTTTCGGCCTGGTTGATTTGACGACACATGCTTCATGAAAAAGGGCGGTACCAGAAGGGGCTCCGGTACCAGCCCGAGGCCTCCAGCTCCTAACCCGTTCTGCGGCAAGGACGATCCGAAGCCTCAATTATTTATCGGCCAGGACCGATAACACGAGTTATTTATCGTTTTTTGACTGCTGTTGACGTCCCAAGCCGCGGCCGTCACCAGCGAAGCGACGGCGCTCTGAAACATCTACAAGACCTTTCCGACCACCTCTCAGACCTTGTCCCCGTCCGAGGCCGGGCGTAGTTACGTTTTCCTGTTTTTTGTCGGATGGTTTAGCAGTCTGATTGCATAAGCCAAAACCACCACCGGTTGCAGGCCCTTTTCCGAGAGGACCTTTTTTGTTATACCCAGGCATAATGACCTCCTTTTACTGATAGTTGTTTCCACCCGGACAGCTTGCCGAAAACAGGCGGTGCAGAATATCGTCTATGCTTCCAGGTGGTCTGTCTGTCATACCTAGCGCCAGATCTTTTCGCCTCGTCTTTCCCCTTTGCCCCTGTGTGTTAAACCCTGGGTTTAATCATAAGTCTATTTCCGCCAGGCGACTGGCCAGGGTCGCCAGGGCCGCGGCGGCGGGGGAGTCACCGCGATCGACCACCGGCTCGCCGCGCCGGGCACAGGCACCAACCTCTGGATCGTAGGGGATCTTGGCCAACAGCGGCACTCGCCGTCGCATACATTCGTCGCTGACCTGCGCGGCAAAGGCCGGGGCCAGATCTGCCTTGTTGATGCAGGCATAGGCGGAGATGCCGAAATGAGCAGCCAAATCGAGAAGTCGACACAGGTCGTGCAGACCAGAGGCGCTCGGTTCAGCGACCGCCAACAGGGCATCGTTACCAGCCAACGCCGCCATCGTCGGGCAACCCGTTCCGGGGGGACCATCACAGAGGAGCCAGCGCACCTGTTGCTCCTTCGCGAGTCGGGTGGCCTCTTCCTTGAGGAGGCTGACCAGCTTTCCAGAATTGCCAGCACCGGGGAGGAGCCGAGCTCCTAGCACAGTGCCACAGTCTGCCGTGCCAACTGACCAATAACCACCCACATGATCGATCATCTGTAACGCCTGCTCGGGGCAGGCCAGGGCGCAGAGGCCGCAGCCTTCGCAGGAGAGAGAACGCACGGTCCCTGCGGCAATAGCGTGAAACCGGCACAGTGCTGTGCATCTGCCGCAACCACTGCAGCGGGTCTCGTCACAATAGGCCATCCGGCCGCCGACAAAGGGAACCTCAGGGCCGAACGTCGGTTGCAACACCAGGTGCAGGTTGGCGGCATCGACATCGGTATCCACACACAGCACCTCTCCCCGCCAGTGGGTCGCCAGCGCAGCGGAGACGGTGGTTTTGCCGGTTCCCCCCTTACCGCTCAATACGACGAGTTTCGTCATGGCGTCTTCCCACCGGCCTCATGGGACTGCAACATCTCCCAGAGCCGAACCAGTTGCGCCCCCCAGGCCGGGTCGATCCTGTTCAGCGGTACCGCCTCCGCTCCGCGCTCGGCCAACTGCCGATCAAAGGGGATCTCCAACAACACCGGAACACCCCGCGCCCGACACAGAGCCCTGATACCAGAGTCCTCGTCGTTTGCCTTATTAATGACCACCGCCGCCGGAACCTCCAGGGTGTCAAGGACATCAAGGACGGCAGTCAAGTCGTGCAGACCAAATAGGGTCGGTTCAGTCACCACTAGCGCGGCATCGGCACCGTCGGCCGCCGCGATCAAAGCACAAGAGGTTCCCGGCGGGCCGTCAATAATCACCGGCGTATCTGCCTGCGTAGCCTCAAGCACCGCCTCGATCACCGGCACGGAGCGGGGCTCGCCAACCGTCAACTCCCCCCAGATCAGTTCCACGCCAGCGACCGTCCCCTTTTGCAACCGGCCGACGGATCGCGGCACCTCCATCAGGGCCTGCTGGGGGCAGGCATAGAGGCAGGCCCCACAGGAATGGCAATGCTCGGCAAAAATCTCCAGGTGGTCTCCGAAGAGCGCCAGGGCACCAAAGTCGCAGGCACGCTTGCACGCTCCGCACGCTGTGCAGTCCTTCGGGTCCCAGACCGGTACCAACACCGATATCTCCCTTTTGACAAGAGTGCCTAGCTGCAGGTAAAGGTGCGCGTTCGGCTCCTCCACATCGCAGTCGAGTAAAGTCACAGCGGTGCCTTGCGCTTCGGCCAAGGCGCACGCAAGTCCAACGCTGAGGGTCGTCTTGCCCGTTCCTCCCTTGCCACTAACAACGCAGAGTTTCACGATATTCGACCTAACCGTGGGAGTGAGCGCCGCAGACATCCCCATCGACAATGGGACGGACCTGGCAGGTCTGATACGCCGCGATCACCTCGGCGACGGTCTCTCCCGGGCCGACCAGCACGTCGATTCCAGCTTGGGCGAACCCCATCCGAGGCCGCATGCCGATTCCGGCCACCACCAGCGCCGTCGCCCCGGCCTGGGAGAGAATCTGCACCGGCACCAGGCACCCACCTTCCGAGTGTTCGACATTGGGCACGGATAACACTGAATCGATCTCGCCGTTCTTCATCGACACCAAGGTGAAAATATCGCAGCGCCCAAAATGCCCCGAACGCCCGGCATCCATACCGCCAGGATGATTCGAAGGGATTGCTATGACCTGTACATTTGACATGATTTTTCTCCTTTTGAGCGCTAATGGTTATGTTGTATCAAGGGGCTCCGACAGCCATGTCGGCACTCGCTTCGGTCAAGCCTCCTGCGCAAAAAATCTGTAAAGCCTCCTGCACTGTCCCCTTGGCTCCGTGCATCACCCTGACCCCCGCCGCATCCAGCGCCCGGAAAGCCTTGGGGCCGGTAACACCGGTAATCAGGACTGTGGCTTGGTGATCGGAAACGAGCTGGGCCGCCTGGATGCCCGCTCCCTGCATCGCGTTGCGGGCGACAGAGTTTTCCAGGGCCTCCCAGCTGTCGTCAACCTCGTCGTAAATGAGTATCCAGTACGCCCTGCCAAACCGCTCATCGACGCTGCTCTCCGGTGTCTCGCCCTGCGATGTAACGGCAATTTTCATGATGATTCTCCCTCGCCATCCCGAGGCAAACAGCCCCAACTCCTCCGCCGGGGTCCGCATTCGGTATGGCCGACAAAAGCGTTAACGTCCTGGAGCCACCGGCAGAGGACCTCTTCTACCTCTCCCCGGAAGCCCCACACCACCTCGATCCCTTCGTCACCCAAGGCGACCTGAAACCGGGGGTGAATCCCCCCGCAGAGGACCGTGCAAACACCCTCGTCGTGCAGCCAGCGCACGAGTTGGGGCTCCTCGACACGATCCCAGATACGCCGTTGCAGACCGCTCACGCTCCGACCGGCCAAACCGACCTCGGCGAAGACAAATTCCCGCGCCTGGCCGAAACGGGGCAAGACCCGACTGCCATAACAGGGAACAGCGATCAGCACATCAGCTGTGGTCGGTGAGTTCGTGCTCATATCCCTGAGTACTCCAAGGACCGTGCCGAAAGCTACAGTCAGCAACAAATAGATAAAAACTGCGTAATTTTAGCAAGATAGACTGGAGAGGAAGGAGAGTAGATCAAAAAGGAGGGGCTTGCTACTGTTGCAGATGCAACAGTAAGTTTTGCGGAACAATGAAAATATATATTAGGTTTCAGTCAGTTAGAGACAATGCAAAGACTCGCGCATCCGTTGCAGACAATGCAACACCTGCAACGGATGCAACATAGACAAGACAACAACAGCCGCCTAAAATCCAAAAGTTTTCCGCTTTTTACACGATAAATTCAATCTGTGCGTATTCCGTCCATCCCCGCCGTTACCATCCCATAAGAATGCCCACCAGCCCAACCACCACCCCCACGATGAAGTTGATCCCCTTGACCCGGAAAAAATCCAGCCGCGACTCGGCGAGGAGTGGCAGCATGCCGTGACCATCCTGAACGATGGAACTGGCGAGGAGGACGCTGAAGGGGACGACCCCCTGGGCGTAGAGGGTGAGAAAGACCAGGTGCGGCCCAGACTCAGGGACCAGCCCAACGACGCAGGCCAACACCACCAGCAGCAGGGGATTGTCGGCGATCCAGTCGCCCAGGTTCAGGTAGGTCAACAGCACGTGCATTAGCAGGATGGCGCCGAAGGTCCAGAGAAAGATCTTCGGCACGTGGACCCGGGCCACATGCTGCCACAGATGTTCTTTGAGAAAGTGATCGGGAACGGTGGCGACGATGAACAACCCCACGGATGTCGTCAGCAACAAGGTCACCCGGAGCCAACTCCACTCGGCTGGTCCGAGGCGTCCCGCGCCCAAGCCCAAGGCAAAGAGGCTCAACACCAGCATCAGTACGGCTCGGGCCAATGAGCAGTGTCGCCATTGCTCGAGAATCATGCCGCGGGGGAAACAGTTGCACGTCTCCTGCTCGTGGTAGAGCATGCCCCCCCCTTCCATCTCGCAGCCACCCCGGCCCGGCCCGGCGAGTAGATCGGTTAGCACCCCCGCCAGCAGACCGATGACCAGCAGCAACAGAAAGACCCACAGCGCCGTTTCGGGAATCATCGACAGCATGACAAAGGCTTCGTCACCGCTGGTGGCGACCATGGCGGCGACGACCGCCCCCAGTGACACCACCCGGTGGGAATAAAGGGAGACAACCGCGAAGGCCCCGAGGCAGCCGGGAGTGACACCGAGGAGTACCGCAAGCAAATACTGCTGCCAGCGGCTGCCGCTCAGCCCCCGTTGCCAGACCCCCTGGGTGAGGACGTTGAGGTATTCGATGACCAGCATCATCCCGAAGACGAAGCCGGTGATCATCAGGGCGTGGGCCAGACTGTCGAGAAGGGTATCGATCATGATGGTTTCACCAGGAAAAGACTTCGAGTTACTCGGTCTGCTGGAGCTTCAGCCAGCGCCAGAGGGTGGTGCGGTTCACCCCCAACTCCTGAGCAGCGAGGGTGCGGTTACCGCCATGGCGACGCAGCATCTGCTGCAGATGCTCGGCGGCAGGAACCGTCCCGCTCGGCACCAGCGACGGTAAGGCCGCCCGTATTTGGGGGAAGAGTTCAGCAGGCAGTATATCGCTTTTTGAAAGGATCACAGCCCGCTCGACGATATTGAGAAGCTCCCGTACATTCCCCAAATAGGGTTGGTCGAGGAGCAGGCTCAGGGCTTCGGCAGAAAAACCGCGGATCTTCTTGCCGTAGCTGCGGTTGAAGCGGTCGATGGCCATGTCGAGAAGGAGGGGGATGTCTTCGGGGCGTTCGCGCAAGGGGGGAATCTTCAGGTTAACGACGTTGATACGAAAAAACAAGTCGCGGCGAAAGGTCCCTTCGTCGACCATCACCTCCAGATCCCTGTGGGTGGCGGCAAGAAAGCGAACGTTAGCGGTCCGCGAACGCTTGGCGCCTAAGGGCTGATATTCGCGGTTTTCGAGGACCCGCAGCAGCTTGACCTGTAGCGACAGGGGGAGATCGCCGATTTCATCGAGAAACAGGGTCCCATTTTCCGCCTGTTCCAGTCGGCCGGGACGATCTTCAACTGCCCCCGTATAGGCCCCCTTTTTGGCACCAAAGATCTCCGACTCAAGGAGGGGTTCGGGAAGCGCGCCGCAATTCACCACCACCAGCGGTCCCTTGCGCTTCGGGCTGAGATCGTGCAAAGCCTGGGCGAAGAGTTCCTTGCCGGTGCCGCTCTCCCCCTGTAGCAGCACCGTGGCCCCACTCGCCGCCACATCGGGAAGAACGTCGAACAATCGGCGCATAGCGGGATGACGGCTGATCAGATCGTGAAAAGTGTATTTCCCCTCGACTTCACGCTTCAGTGCCTGCAGTTGGGATAAATCACGAAAGGTCTCGACCCCGCCGACAGCCCGCCCGGCTCCATCCCGCAGCACCGAGGCGCTTACCGAGATCGGAACCTCGCGGTTGTTTTTGTCCAGGATATCAACCTCACGATTGCCCACGTTTTTGCCGCTGGCCATCGCCTCGCGCACCGGGCAGCCGGTGAAACAGATACTGCTACGAAAGATCTCGCAGCAGCTTTGCCCCAACGCTTCGTCCCGGTTGAAGCCAGTGATCTCCTCGGCGGCCCGGTTGAACCAGGTGATCCGCATCTCGGCATCGACGGTGAAGACGCCATCGGCGACACTGTCGAGGATGGTCGAAAGATGAGACTGTTGGTCAAGGGGAGGACTTTGCATAGACCAAAAGATACCATGCACTCATTAATTTTCAAACACAAACCGAGCCGCAACATTCAGGGTTCAGAGTCCAGAAAGTGCCCCTTTTCCCCCTGCTTTCGCCAGCGGATTGCGGCGCGGGTTCAAAAGGATAAGCCTGTCCCGGTCAAAAGCCAGAGGATAAGGGTCCGTATGATTTCACTGCTGGCGTAGATGTGCTCGTCCTCCGAAAGGTGTTCTCCCGAAGTATCCATGTAAGCGAGCCCAGCTATATTGAACGCGGTCAATACAGCTGGAAATTCAACAGAAGTCAGAGGCTCCCTTAGCGGTGCCTATTGCTTCAGTTCTTTTTAAACTGGTCACGGGTGACCTTAGCGAGAACCCCGGAAAGACCCAGCAGACCAATCAGGTTAGGAATCGCCATGGCACCATTCATAGTGTCTGAGAAGTCCCAGACGAAACCGACTTTCTGGAATGCACCGAGAAAAATTACCAGGCAGAAAAGATAACGATATGGGGTGCGGGCCTTGATGCCGAAAAGGTATTCGATGCACTCTTCACCGTAGTAGGCCCAACCGATCATGGTCGAATAAGCAAACACCGCCAGGCCGACAGTCACGATCAATCCTCCCGTGCCGGGCAACCCACTATTAAAAGCCAGGTGGGTCAAAGCACTAGAGGTTTCACCGCTCTGCCAGGCACCGGTCATAATGATCACTAGCGCAGTCATGGTACAGACGATGATGGTGTCGAAGAACACGCCTGTCATTGCTATCAGTCCCTGCTGCACGGGGTTATTGGTTCGTGCTGCGGCGTGGGCGATTGGGGCGCTGCCCAGACCTGCCTCGTTGGAAAAAATCCCCCGTGCTATCCCGAAGCGCATGGCTGCACTCACGGTCGCCCCAGCAAAACCGCCAGCCGCAGAGGCGGGAGCGAAGGCATGGGAGAAAATCAGGGCAAAGGCCTCGGGAAGCTTTTCGATATTCAGTATGATAATGATCAGAGCCCCGAGGACATAAAACAAGGCCATAGCCGGGACCAGTTTCGCGGTGACCTTGCCAATACGTTTGATCCCACCGATAATCACCACCCCAGTTAGAACGGCCAGGACAAGCCCGGTGGCAATGCTTGGCACACCCCAGCTCGCATCAAGGGCCAGGGCGACGGAATTCGACTGCACCATTGATCCGATGCCAAAAGCAGCAATAGCACCACAAGAGGCAAAGACCATGCCGAGCCACTTCCAGCCAAGGCCATCGGCGATATATCTCATAGGGCCACCTTGCATGGTGCCATCCGGCAGCATGTGGCGATATTTTACAGCCAGCACTGCCTCGCCATACTTGGTTGCCATACCAAACACGGCGCAGACCCACATCCAGAAGATAGCGCCAGGCCCGCCAAGGAAGATGGCCGTGGCCACCCCGGCGATATTCCCGGTACCGATGGTTGCTGCCAGTGCCGTAGTCAGAGCCTGGAATGGTGAGATATCCCCGACACCTTCCGCAGAGCTTTTAGAGAAAACCAGTTTAAGCGCCTGTGGAAGTTGCAAGAACTGAACGAAGCCGCAGCGAAAAGTTAAGTAGACACCGGTACCCACCAGCAGGGTCAGCATAATCGGTCCCCACACAAAACTATTGATCGTTCCCATCAATCCAGCTAAATCCATAAACACGTCTCCCTGAAAGAAGTCATTGCTTTGGTGATTATCAACAAAAAGCCGCGTCAGGTCAAAAAATATCAATAAAGACTCCTTTTACTGTGCCGGAGTCGGACCATGTCAACTAACGGCTTTTACAATAAAAGTCTCTGAGAAAAAGAAGAGAAAAGATGTCAGCCTTACTTTAAAGCTAATGCGTACAACATCAGATGGCGATAAAAATACCCTTTAATGGTTTTTGCTCCTGGTCTATAATGAATGGATTAAGCCATAACGTAAACTCGCAAAAGGAGTTTGAGAGGGGGATCACCATGTCCAGGAACAGAGAGATCATTCACATTCTGTTGGTTGAACACAACGAAACAATTGTTAAAGAAGCCCTGAAGTCTTGGCAGGCCCAGGTCAAGTTAACAGTTGTGCAAACCCTTGCTGCAGCGCATGACTTTTTGAGAAAGGCTTTACCCCATCTTGTGCTCGTTGATTCACTTCTGCCAGATGGAAAAGGCATTGATCTTTTACCCATCACCCAAAGAGGGTCGGGCTGTCCTGTGGTAATAATGGGCAGCCATGGCGATGAAACTGCTGCGGTCACTGCGTTGAAAGCAGGTGCGATCGATTACGTGGTCAAGTCCTCCGCGATACGGGTCAACATCGCCAGTATTGTAGAAAACACCTTGCAAGAGTGGAGACAGCTTGCCGAGCACAAACAAGCTCAGGACACTCAACGAAAGAGTGAAGCGCAATTCCTCTCAATCTTCAAGTCGGCCTCCGCAGGTATTGCCATTCTTGGAGTGCAAGGCGAGATCCTGCAAGCCAATCCGATGTTTTGTCAGCTTCTCGGTTATTCCAACAAGGAACTCCTGAAGTTAAAGCTAAACGATATAACCCACCCGGAGGATCGTCAGAGGACACAAAGCCTCTACGCAGACCTCCTTGCCGATCGAAGAAAGACCATCGACTATGAAAAGCGTTATTTGAAGAAAGACGGCTCCAGCTTCTGGGGGCACCCAACGGTCGCCCGAGTTGCTGGCTCTGACCAGACCCTGCTTCACTTCGTGGCTCAGATTCAGGATATCAGCGAGCGCCGTCGGGCGGAAAAAGAACTGCTCACGGCTCACCAGCAGCTGCAGAATATTATAGAGTTTCTTCCAGACGCGACCTTCGTAATTGATCGAGAAAAAAGGGTTACCGCCTGGAATCGGTCCATGGAGGAGAAGACCGGGATTCGCAAAGAGGACATTCTCGGCCGGGGGGAAAACGCTTATTCCGAAGCACTATACGGAGAACACAAACCGATTCTGATTGATTTGATCGGAGGCTCCGATACTGAAAAAGAGGCCCAGTACAGCTTTTTTGAAAAAAAAGGAAAAACTTTGTTCGCCGAGCGGTTTATGCCAACCCTCTATGGTGGCAAAGGCGGCCACGTCTGGCTTAAGGCTTCGCCGCTGTATGATCTGGAGGGGAATCTCGTCGGTGCCATAGAATCGATCCGAAACATTACCGACCGCAAGCTGGCCGAGCAGGAGCTTCGTCTCGCTCACCAACAAATGCAGGACATCATCGAGTTTTTGCCTGACGCCACCTTTGTGATCGGCAAGAGCAAAAAAGTTTTAGCCTGGAACCGGGCCATGGAGGAGATGAGCGGAGTCAACAAGGAAGAGATGGTTGGTCAGGAAGACTATGCCTACTCCGTTCCTTTTTATGGGAAAAGAAGGCCAATCCTGATTGATCTGATCGGCTCCCCTGACTTGGAGAAAAAGGCCCAATACGATTTCGTAGGGAACCGGGGCGAGACAATCTTCGTCGAACAGTATCTGCCCAACCTTTACGGCGAAAAGGGCGCTTATGTCTGGGCAACGGCATCGCAACTTCTTGATCAAGAGGGGAATCCTGCCGGTGCCATTGAGTCGATACGTGATATTACCGACCGCAAGCAGACTGAAGAAAAACTAAAAGAAGCAAACCGCGAGCTGGATTCCTTTGTTTACACCGTTGCGCACGATTTGCGTTCTCCTTTGACACCCATCATTGGCTATGCTCAGCATCTAAAGGTTACGTATGAGGAGCAACTTGATGAGCAAGCCCTTAATTGCCTGATGCAGATCGAAACCCAGGGGGATAAAATGGCTGCCTTGTTGGAAGATCTGCTGTCGCTTGCCAAGGTCGGCCATCTTGAGAGACCAACCGCTCCCGTTGATCTTGACCTGGTCGCGCAAGAGGTCATCACTGGTTTGGGGAGCTTAATCGCCAGCAAGGAAGGGGTTGTTCTCAGGAAAGCTCTACCAAAGCTTTTCGTGCCCAAAATGCTTTTGTTTCAGGTTCTCAATAATCTGATCGGCAATGCCGTTCGCTATGCAGACAATGATGCTGGCCCGATAGAAGTCGGAGGGGAACGATCCGGAGCGCGGGTTAGCCTCTATGTGCGTGACCATGGTCCAGGAGCCACCGTCGAAGAGCGTAACCGCATCTTTGATGTATTCACCCGGGGTGCTGCCAGCAAAGATATTAAGGGAACAGGGGTGGGCCTCGCCATAGTGCAAAAGATTGCGCGGCTCTATGAAGGCAAGGCCTGGGTGGAGGACACGCCCGGTGGTGGTAGCACCTTCTGGGTGGAGATGGTGGATACTCCCCGACAGTATCCCCCCTCCAAGGCATAACCTCGGCCGGAAGCCAACAGCGGATTCCGAACCACAGTGGCGTCTGGTTCGTCTAATACCAGGGGATAACGAGGGTTAGGGCCTCGCTGCTAATCAAATAAATCACGAACTGGTTTGCCAACAAAAAAGTGGCCGAAGATAACAGTAAGCCGGGTTCTGTTCCCCGCAACGGTTACCCGTTTCGGAGCGACGATCATTCCTCTAGGACCATTGTTGCCAATGGCCTCAAGCAGCCAACCCGGGAGTCTCGGACGGGCCGTCCTCAAACACTCCCCTATTCGGCCTTGCTCCGGATGGGGTTTACCGAGCTGCCGACGTCACCGCCAGCACTGGTGAGCTCTTACCTCACCCTTTCACCCTTACTCCACCTACGCCACCGCAAGCGGCGGCTACGGCGGACAGGCCTTTCACATGGATCGGCTCGTTCGCCGAAGCTATAGCGAAGGAGAAGCGGTCTTCTCTCTGTGGCACTTTCCCTGGGGTTGCCCCCGGTCCCCGTTAAGGACCATCCTGCCCTGCGGAGCCCGGACTTTCCTCCCGTCCACCAAGGCCCAATTAAGGACAACGGTAAACCGGCGATCGCCTGGTTATCTCCGACCACATTAACTGTTAGCTTAGCGCGATAACAAAGAGTAAACGATTACAGTGTGGACAAGTCTGCAACTCATTTAGGATGAACAAGCTATTGTACATCTGCGGCGGCAAGTGCATGTGGCAACCCTGGCAAGCGCCGTTTCTCGCCTCGACCACAGCCACACCAGCTCGGCGCGCCATCAACAGTTCGTAGCGCTTGCGCAGGCTTGTCGGCAGACCCTTCATGAGATTATCACGTTGCCGACCCATTTTATCAAGCTTGGCCTTCACGTCGACCAGCAAGGTGTCAATCTCGGAACGCTTGGCATTGGCTTGCTCAGTCTGGCTAGCCAATTCAGCGTCCTTTTCTGCCTTGTCAGCATTGAGAGACTCCAGAACCTGATTCTTGGCATCGATCTGCGCCTGCAGTTCCTTCTCCATTTTTTTAGCCGTATCGACTTCCTTGAGAACTGCTACGTACTCCTTCTGCGTCTTGATCTGAGGCAGACGTTCTTCTGAACGGGTGACGTTCTCCAACTCCAGAGTCATAGCATTCAAAAGTTCTTTCTTTCCACTTTCAAGAAGGCTAATTTCCTCAGCGAGACTGTTAGACATCTCCTGCAACCGATCAAGGCCCTGCTGAAGTTCCTGCTGTTCGGCAAGACCGACCTGCTGCTGTTTTTCAATGTCCAGTTTGCCCTTGTCCAACTCCTGTAAGTCTTGCAGCAATTGTAACTGCTTCTGCACGATAAACGCCTCCCTTGTCTAGTTACACGTTGTTAACAGCTGCGATAAAGCTGCTATTTGGCCTGACTCCATGTGTCGTCCAGTGAGTCAGGCTTGACTCAGTAAATCCGGAAAGGATCGTGCTCTCCGGAATATTCTTCAACCACAATGTCCCAACCACGGCCCAATGCTGACTGTCGCAGAACCTCGGACATCTGTCCAATCATCAGCCGTTCAGTCGCAAAGTGACCAGCATCAACCAACACTATGCCGAGGTCTTCGGCCTGTCGGGCCTCATGATACTTGACGTCGCCAGTAACCAGCACATCTGCGCCCTGGCGATGAGCAGTCCGAAGAAGCCCAGCACCAGCACCGCCGCAAACGGCAACCTTGCGAATGGGGCGGGTCGACAGACCCGACACACGAACAGACTGGCAGCCGAGGCTCGCCTTAATCTGAGCGACAAAATCATCCAGTGTCAGCTCCTGTTCCAAACGCCCAATCCGACCCATGCCGACACCAGGAGACTCTTTCTGCAAAGGGATCAGATCATAAGCCACCTCTTCGTAGGGGTGAGCCTTGAGCATCTTCTCCAGCACACGTGCCAGCCGACCTCGCGGCACAATCATCTCCAGCCTGATTTCGGCAACCGTCTCCGACTGGCCGACTTTGCCGATAAAAGGTTTGCTACCCTCTCCAGGCCGGAAGGTGCCTTCGCCGCAGCTACGAAAAGAACAACCGGCGTAATTGCCAATTTCCCCGGCACCGGCGGCAAAGAGTGCTTCAGCAACGGCCTCTTCATAGCCAGTCGGCACAAAAACAACCAGCTTGAGATAATTGCCAGCGGCCGGTTGCAATGGCAGCGTCTGCGTCAGACCCAGGCAATCAGCCAGCCAACTATTGAGACCGTCAGCAGCAGAATCAAGATTGGTATGAGCACTGATAATTGCCACTCCTGATTGCACCGCTGTCCAAACAATCTCTCCAACTGGATCATCTGGCGTCAATTTCTTCAACGGGCTAAAAAGCAGCGGGTGATGAGTAACCAGTGCCTGGGCACCGGCACTATGGGCGGCATGCACAGCAGCCAAGCAGGGGTCAAGCGACACCATGACCCGCTCCAGCGCTGCACCAGGATCGCCAACTTGAAGGCCGACATTGTCCCAAGCCTCGGCCAACTCCGGTGCATAAAGGGCATGCACTAGCCCGACCAGATCGTGTATGCGTTGAAACCTTTTACCCATATCCCCTAATAAAAAAGAGTGCAACCTTGTTTTCGGCTGCACTCTTTTCCTTCCTGAGAATCTATGTTTAAGCACATTTTATTCATGGCACTCGGGCGGGTGGTGGGCCCACCAGGGTTCGAACCTGGGACCGACCGGTTATGAGCCGGTGGCTCTTCCAACTGAGCTATGGGCCCGCAAAAGTTCAAAGTAAAAGTGTATGTTGCGTATTCTGCTCTGTCAATCACTATACAGTGCACGACTCCAGTGGAGAAAACTTTAGTTGTTGCTGTTGGTCTCAATAAAACTTTTCAAACGCTTGGCCCGGCTCGGATGACGTAATTTACGCAGAGCTTTGGCTTCGATCTGACGAATCCGCTCACGAGTCACGGCAAAGTCCTGGCCAACCTCTTCGAGAGTATGATCCGATTTCTCACCGATGCCAAAACGCATCCGCAGCACACGCTCTTCGCGCGGGGTCAAGGTGGCAAGTACCTTGGCCGTCTGATCAGAGAGATTGCCTTTAATAACGGCTTCAAGCGGTGAGATCACACCCTTGTCTTCAATAAAATCACCCAGCGAGGAATCCTCTTCCTCACCGATTGGTGTTTCCAGACTGATCGGTTCCTTTGCAATCTTCAGCACCCGACGAACTTTTTCCAGCGGCAATTCCATGCGCTCGGCGATCTCTTCTGGAATTGGCTCACGGCCAATTTCCTGAACCAACTGTCGGCTAGTGCGGATCAACTTGTTGATCGTCTCGATCATATGAACCGGGATACGAATGGTCCGTGCCTGATCGGCAATCGCCCGGGTAATTGCCTGACGAATCCACCAGGTAGCATAAGTCGAAAACTTGTAGCCCCGCTGGTACTCAAACTTGTCAACGGCCTTCATCAGACCAATGTTGCCTTCCTGAATCAGGTCGAGAAATTGTAGGCCACGGTTGGTGTATTTTTTGGCAATAGAAACCACCAGCCGCAGGTTGGCTTCGACCAACTCAGTCTTGGCCTGTTTGGCCCGCCACTCGCCCTTATTGACTTCTTTGAGTGACTCAAGCAGCTCTTCAGGAGCAAACCCCGATTCCTCTTCGACCTTTAGGAATTTGCGATCCGTGCCCTTCAAGCGCTTCTCAACAACCAACAAGGTATCCATTGGCTGATTGAGTTCTTCAGAGACAGCTCGGGCATCTTTTTCACTCTTGCGCATTTTGCGCAAAAGCTTGCTGATCTCGGCATAAGGCCGACCGAGACTCTCTTCACAAGCATTGACTTCTTGCCTGGCTTTTTTAACCTGTTTGGCCAGCTCTTTGAGCTGGTCCACAATTTTGGCAATCTGGTAATCTTTGAGACGGATCTGGTTCATCAGATCACCCATTTCCGCCTTAAGGGTTTCCATCTCTTTATCGAGAGGCTTGCGCGCCGTTTTAGTGGCAGCGGCAGCATCATCTCGCAGGGTCATGAAACGATCGTAGCGTCCCTTAATTTCTTCGAGTAAGCCGACGACCCGTACGCGATGACGGTCTTCTGCTTCGGCACCTTCTTCCTCGTCGTAATCCTTGGTGATCTCGGCGATACTCAGCTGTCCTTTGAGATGCCGATCCCCCAAAGCAACTACTTCTTTAAACGCAATCGGCGTCTTGACAATCACCCGCGCGACCAAGGCTTCACCCTCTTCAATTCGCTTGGCAATTTCGACCTCACCTTCCCTGGTCAAAAGAGAAACCTGCCCCATCTCGCGCAGGTACATCCTGACCGGGTCACTGGTGCGGCCCATCACATCGGTATCGAATTCAGCTTCTTCCTCGCTGTCATCGTTTGAGGACGACTCGGCACGTTGCTCTTTCGCTGCAGCAGCCTTGCGCTCCGTATCGACGACTTCGATATCCATCTCACCGAACATGCTCATAACATCATCAAGCTGTTCCGAAGAAACCATATCAGCAGGCAAGACATCATTGACCTCATCATAGGTAAGGTAACCCTTTTCCTTGCCGAGATCGATTAACTGCTGGACTTCTTCTATACTGGTCTTTTTGGCCATCAAGACTCCCCTCAACGATACTTAGCCAAGCATAGCGTTGGTAATTTTTAGACAAGCTAGGAACTATATGCTCTCAGCGCCACAATTCAAAGCTTTTTTTTGAGTTTCTGGTTTATTTCTGTACGCTCACGCAAATATTGCATCAGCGTGTCTTCATCATTATTGCTTTTTGCCTCTATTTCCAGAGCCCCAATCTCTTTCAGCCTGCGCTTCAGCACGTAATGACTCACCGCGCGGCGGCAATCGGTAAAGATCTTTTCAGGGTTGTCCGCCCAGCCGAGGTCTTCCCCCAGAGTGAGGCCGCTTAACAGGGACTGCTGCGTCTCACTCAAGTGCGGACTGAACAGATCATCGGGCAAGCGACCGTCTTCGTCCTCACAGCCGAGGAGGTACTCGGCCAAGCCGCGGTTTTCTTCGTTAAAAAACAACCCGGCAAGACCCTCTTCTCGAACCCTTTGACGTTGTTGATCGTCGACCATCATCAAGCGCAACAGGTATTTTTGCGCTTGCCCCGTCTCAATAGCTGGTGGCTTGGGGTCCGCTACTGGCCGCGCCGCCGCCCGACGAACGGGCGCAACGGCGGAGCCGCCGCGACTTTTGCCCTGCAACAACTCGACATCAAAACCGGTCAACTCAGCCAAACGTTTGGTATAAAGACTCCGTTCGAGATCCCCCGGCAAGCGGCGGATGCGTTCCAGCACCTGCTCAGCAGCCCGCGCCCGGCCTTCGACACTGTCATCCTGAACTCGCAACTGGTCTTCGATAAAGACTTCAAGCACTGGCCGAGCTGCGTCCAGACACTCGCGGAAACCGGCTTCACCTCTAGCCTTGACCAAGGAGTCAGGATCTTCTCCAACCGGCAGACCAACAACGCTGACCGCCAGACCGACTGACAGCAAAGCGTCCATGGCCCGAAAAGTGGCCTTACGACCAGCAGCATCTTCATCAAAAATCAACAAAATCTTCTCGGCATAGCGCTTGAGCAACCGAGCGTGTTCAGCAGTCAGAGCCGTACCACAGGTGGCAACCGCTCCGGCGAAACCCGCGCGATGCAGGGCCAACACATCAAAGTAGCCCTCGACCACCAGCGCTTCCCCGCTATGCCGCATCGCATCTCGGGCCTGATAAAGACCGTAAAAAATCTCGCTCTTGTGATAAACCGTTGTCTCCGGGGAGTTGATGTACTTGGGTAAACTGTCATCGAGCACCCGACCACCGAAAGCCACGACCCGACCCTGCAGATCGTGAATTGGGAAAAGCAGCCGGTTGCGGAAAAGGTCGTAATCACCCCGCCCCTGCTTGCCGGGGCGGACCAGTCCGGTCTGGCGAACATCTTCCGTCGAGAAACCTTTTTGCGCCAAATGAGTGGCGAGCGCATCCCAACCTTCTGGGGCAAAACCAAGCTGGTAGGAACGGACCGTTTCGCCTTCGTAACCACGCTGACGCAGGTAGCGTCGTCCGGCGACCGCGCCGTCCCCTTCAAGGAGCACCTGATGATAAAAGTCGTTGGCGACTTCATTGATCCGCACTAAGCGCTCGCGGGCCTCCCGCTGTCGAAGTTCTTCAGGAGAGACCGCCTCCTCCTCAACCTCGATCCCGACCCGTTCGCCCATCCGTTTGACCGCTTCAGGAAAGCTGACGCCCTCCATGCGCATCAGAAAGGAGAAAACATTGCCGCCGACCCCACAACCAAAACAATGAAAAATTTGCCGCGTGGAGTTGACGTTGAAAGAGGGCGATTTCTCCTGATGAAACGGGCAGAGCCCCTGATGATTGGCGCCTGAGTGTTTAAGCGGCAGATAACTCGAAATCACCTCGACGATATCGGTGCGATCACGAATTTCCTGAATTTTGTCATCCGGTATGCGTCCCATCAGTGCCGCAACTCCACAACTGTCACATTATCGCCCCCGGCATCAATCCCGGCGGCCTGAAAAACTGCCACTTCATTATGGGCAGCCAGAAATTCACGAACCGCCCGCCGCAGAATGCCCTGGCCAGCACCATGAACCACCTCCAAGTTCTGTTCACCATGTAACAGAGCCTCATCGATGAAGCGATCGAGAAGAGCCTGAGCTTCCTCGACCCGCTTACCGACCAGCACCAACCGGGGCAGAAACGCTGTCCGTGGCACCCGGTCACGAATTCTTGGGGTGGAGGATTGCGGCTGCGCATACCGACGCGGCTGAAACTGGCGTAATGCCGACATCGACTGACGCAATTTCTTGCCTCCGGCCAGCAACTCAACCCGGTCACCGTCAACACGCACGACTTCAGCCTCAACCCCCAAGGCCGGGACATAGAGCTTTTCTCTGAGCTCCACATTCTCCGGAATCTGCTCGGGGCCCTGGGCTACCGGTTGCGGTAAGGCCGCTTTCAAGGCTCGCATTTCGCCCGTCAAGGCCGCGCGATCTTTAGGCTGAATCTGACCGGCAGGGACGCTTTTAAACAGGGTCTGCAGTTGTCTTTCTGCATCAGCCAGCAAACGGACTCCCTGTTGGCGGGTCTCTTCCAGAATCTTCTGCCGCTTGACATCAAGCTCTTCACGCTGGCTCTGACTCTGTCGTCGTTCCGTCTCCGCCTCGGATCGCAGCTGTTGCGCGCTGTTCAGCTCATCTTCAAGACTGGAGCGCAGGGTCTGCAAGCGTTCAATAATCGCCACCCCTTCACGCTCACCCTGGCCGAGGTATTCAACGGCATCGACCAGCACCTTTTCCGGCAAGCCGATCCGTCGAGCAATGGTAAAGGCATGGCTGGCCCCTGGAATTCCATAATGCAGTCGAAAGGTCGGCTGTAAAGTCTCGGGATCAAACTCGACAGCGGCATTTTCAACCTCAGTCTCAAGCTGGGCGTAACCTTTGACCACATGCAGATGAGTCGTTGCCATAACCCGGGCACCGGCAGCCCGGAGGCTGTCAACAGCAGCCAGAGCCAGAGCCGAGCCCTCGCCGGGGTCGGTCCCGGTACCGAGTTCGTCCATCAGCACCAGAGTTCCACCATCAGCCCGTTCGAGAATCCTGCGCAACCGCAGCAAATGACCGGAAAAAGTTGACAGGTTGTGCTCAATACTCTGTTCATCGCCGATGTCGGCCATAACCGGGGCAAACGGGAAGAGACGACTGCCCGGGGCACAGGGGATTGGCAAGCCGGAACGCACCATCAGAATCAACAGCCCGGCGGTCTTGAGCGCCACGGTTTTGCCGCCGGTGTTCGGACCACTGATAATCAGGACACTGCAATCCTCCGGCAGGCGCAGATCAATCGGTATCACATTGTCAGTACCCTGATCGGCACGCTGCGCCATAACCAGCAACGGATGTTTAACGTCTCGCAGATCAAGTAAGGGGACGCTCGCCAGCTCAGGGACAGTGGCATCTAGTTCGAGCCCGAGCCGGGCAATCGCCTGGCGCAGATCAAGGTGAGCCAGCACACCCTGGTTGACCACCAGCTCGGCTCTGACTTCACGAACTGACGCGGTCAGGAGAGTCAGGATTCGCTCTTCTTCACGCACAATTTTACGGAGCAAGGTCTGAACCCGGTTATTGCTTTCCAGGGCCGCAGTCGGCTCCAGATAAAGGGTTTGACCACTCGCCGAGACATCGTGTACAAAGCCTTTGAGCCGGCCGCTGTGATCAGTTCGCACCGGCAAAACGTAACGCCCATTGCGATCGGTGATCAGCGATTCCTGAAACACCCCTTGTAGCCTCTCATCATGGAGCAATTTATCCAGCAGGCGACGAACCCGATTGCGCTCCTGCTTGAGGCTGTCACGCAAGTCGGCCAGTTCAAAGGAGGCCGTATCGAGGATTTCCGCCCGAGGTCCGATACTGCGCCGGATCTCTGCGGCCAGGCCAGGCAGGGCCACTAACTTTTCGGCCAGAGGCCGCAAACAACAACAGGTTTCACTGGCGAGCAGCTGCCGACGGCAAGTTACGGCCACCTCGGCAACGGCTTGAATCTCACGCAAAACTTCGGCCTCAAGCCGCAAACCCTCAGTGCGCAGCTGCTCCAGATAGGGCAGCAGATCGACACCTGAGCCCAGCGCCAACGGACCACCCTTCTGCAAAAGTTGTCCCGCCTCGGCCGCCTCAGCCAACGCCGAGCTGATCTGGTGTCGGTCCTCATAAGGTTTAAGCGCAACCGCCAGCGCGCGACCGTACTGCGTTTGGGTGCGACCAATGACCAGCTCGACGACCTTGGCGAACTCTAGCTGAACCAAGCTGTCTGCCGTCTCTATTTGCAAAGAACCCTCGGTGGCAGCGATCATTTCAAAATACGCCTGCTCCCCTCCAGGACCGATCCACCCAAGTTAATGAATGGCGGTGACAGATATGCACTCGTCAGCATTTTATCCAGCCCCCAGGGCAGCGGCCGCAACGACAAGGTGAAGAGCACAACCGCCAGCAGAAGCACGCCTTGACTCAAGCCAAACACGCCACCAATCAATCGATTAAAGCCCCCGAGAAAAAGCAGTTTCATAAAACGCGACAAGAGGAAGCCAAGCAGCAGAAAAAAGGTCATGGTCGCCAAAAAGAGCGTCGTAAAGGTAATTGCCACGGCAACCTGGGTCGGCAGGTCAACCTGCTCCAGCAAGGCGTCGGCCAGAGGGCCATGATAACGAAAAGCCAGAAATGCACCAACAAAAAGGCCTGCCAAAGAAAAGACTTCTTTGAGCAGGCCGCGCAGCAACCCCTTCAGCAAAAAGCCGCAGA
This sequence comes from Desulfuromonadales bacterium, assembly GCA_030145195.1. Classification (GTDB taxonomy): domain Bacteria; phylum Desulfobacterota; class Desulfuromonadia; order Desulfuromonadales; family BM103; genus JAQYVY01. Next base: position 113,358 of record JAQYVY010000002.1, read on the forward strand.
GGAGAACAAGGATAGCGATATCGATGCCGTTCATCGTTGAGACCAACTCCCCTCGTTCACCCCGCCAGCAGCTTACGAACCAGCTGACTGACTAACTTGCCATCAGCGCGACCGGTGGTCTGTGGTGTGACCAGCTTCATGACCGCGCCCATATCTTGCATCGAACTGGCTCCGCTTTCAGCAACCGCCTTAACAACCAACGCCTCCAGCTCCGTCTCGCTTAACTGGGTCGGCAGGAACTCCTGCAAGATAACCAGTTCCAGTTCTTCTTTTTCAGCCAGCTCTGGACGAGTGTCCCGATAGGCCTCAGCCGCTTCACGCCGTTGCTTGACCAGGGTGGAAAGAATTTTGATCACCCCAGCTTCATCAAGGTCCTGCCGCGCGGCAATTTCGGCGTTCTTCACGGCAGTACGAGCCATGCGAATCGTAGTTAAACGCAGGCTGTCCTTGGCTTTCATCGCCACCTTCATGGCGTCAAGTAATTGTTCCTGGATACTCATTTGCTACGATCTCCTTAAAAACTCGGAATTACATCACAACCAAAACCGACCTGTTTTAACGCAAAGGCGCAAAGGGTTAAGGCAAGAGCGCAAAGGAAACCTTTGAGATTTTAGATTCACTCTTTGCGTCTTTGTCCGCTATCCTTAGCGGCATTGCGTTATCTTTTTGCTTTAAGCCCTTAATGCTTTTCTCAACAAAACCCGACCAGGTATCAACTGGTACGGCTGGCTTTTTCTTCCAGCCCGGAGAGACCGAACCGGCGCTTTAATTCTGCATAGATCCGCTCTGGAGGCAACTCATAATAGTTGAGCAGCACCAGAGTGTGGAACCAGAGGTCTGCCACTTCACTGACCACTTCATCAACTTGACCGCCCTTGCCAGCAATGGCAACCTCCGTGGCCTCTTCACCGATCTTGCCCAGAATCTTGTCGAGGCCTTTGGCGTGGAGTGACGCGACGTAAGACTTTTCCGTAGGATTCTGCTTGCGATCCTGAATCACCTGGTAAATCGCGGTCAGGATTTCATTGTCATTTTTCATCAGTCCAACCTCAAGTTAACCTAAAAATGCCACCAAGCCGCAAAGACTAAAGAGCAAGCAATAAAACTCTAAACTTATTTGTTCATGTCTTTGTGGCGAAAATCTTCTCTTTGCGAAAACCTCAAAACCGGACCGGCACACCATGCTCACGCAGGTATTCCTTGCATTCGCCAATCGTGTATTCCCGGAAATGAAAAATGCTGGCCGCTAAAGCAGCGCTCGCGCGGCCTTCGACAAAACCCTCGCGAATGTGCTCGAGGTTGCCGACGCCACCAGAAGCAATCACCGGAATCTCGACGCGGTCGCTGACGGAGCGGGTCAGAGGAATATCGTAGCCGTCCTTGGTGCCGTCACAGTCCATCGAGGTCAACAGGATTTCACCAGCGCCATAACCGGCCATCCGTTCGGCCCATTCCAGAGCGTTGATCCCGGTGGGGTTACGCCCACCGTGGGTGTAGACTTCCCAGGCCAGCGGCTCGCTTCCTGGAACCCTGCGGGCGTCAATCGCGACCACAATGCACTGAGAACCAAATCTCTCCGCTGCCTCGCGCACGAATTCAGGCCGATGCACCGCCGCAGTATTAATCGAAACTTTGTCAGCGCCAGCGTTGAGCAGATTGCGGATGTCGGCGATCTCGCGCACCCCGCCACCAACAGTGAGCGGCATGAAGACACGTTCAGCGGTCTTGGCCACCACATCCAGGATAATGCTACGTTTGTCACTCGACGCGGTGATATCAAGAAAGGTCAACTCGTCGGCGCCTTGCGCACAGTAAGCCTCGGCCGCCTCCACCGGGTCACCGGCATCGCGCAGTTCGAGGAACTGCACGCCTTTAACAACGCGGCCGTCCTTGACATCTAAACAGGGGATAATTCGTTTTGTCAGCATAAACCTGATGGGCCACCAAGACTCCAAGACACAAAGAAAACGATTCTTAATGCCTTAGTGACTTTGTGGCCATCTCCTTAAGCTTTTTTGGTTAAGGCAACCGCTTCACGCAAATCTAGCGACCCGGTATAAATTGCCTTGCCGGTGATCACACCGGCAACACCGGAGGCTTCGATTTTCAATAGGTTGCGAATATCATCAAGGCTCGAAACACCACCGGAGGCAATCACTGGAATCGAAATGGCCTCGGCCAGAGCTGCCGTTGCTTCAAGGTTCGGCCCCTGCATCATGCCGTCACGAGCGATATCAGTGTAGATAATCGCGGCCACGCCGAGACCTTCCATCTCGCGAGCCAGGTCTATCGCTTTTTTCTCGGTCACCTCTGCCCACCCCCGAACCGCCACCAAACCCTCCTTGGCGTCGATGCCAACGACAATCTGGCCAGGGAACCTGCGGCACGCCTCAGCCACCAGCGCCGGGTTCTCTTTGGCCACGGTCCCAAGGATAACGCGATCAATCCCGAGCCCCAGATAAGCCTCAATGGTCTCAAGGTCGCGAATGCCGCCGCCCAGTTCGGTAGGGATATCGATCGCCGCGACGATCTGCTCGATCGCCTGTTTGTTGCACGGTACCCCGGCAAAGGCTCCATCCAGGTCGACAATATGCAGCAACTCACCGCCCTGATCCTGCCAGTATTTCGCTTGGGCACCAGGATCGTCACTATAGACCGTATCCTTTTCCATCAGCCCCTGCTCCAGCCGAACACACTTACCTTCTTTCAAATCAATCGCGGGTATGACTATCATTTAAAACCTTCCAAAGTTTGCAAATAAGCCACCAAGACACAAAGGCTCAAAGAAAAACCAAAGGCAACAGACCTCAAGGGTCTTTGTGACTTAGTGCCTTCGTGGCAATGATTCGTTTAAAGTTTGCCGAAGTTATCAAAAATATTCAGACCCACATCCTGGCTTTTTTCCGGATGGAACTGAGTCGCCATCAAGTTGTCGCGCCAGACCGCCGCACAGAACTCGACCTCGCCATAACGGCAGGTCGCAGCAATATCAGAGGTGTTATCTGCCGAGCAGTAGTAGGAATGCACGAAATAAACATAGCTGCCATCAGCCGTATCCTTGAAAATCGGCGCCGCTTGCTTGAGCTGAATGTCGTTCCAGCCCATGTGCGGAACTTTGAGGCGCTCACCGCCTTCTTCCATCCCGGCCGGGAAACGAACCACCCGCCCCGGAACCAGCCCCAGTCCCTGATGACGACCGAACTCTTCACTCTCATCAAACAACATCTGCATCCCGACACAGATCCCGAGCAACGGCTTGCCAGACGCAACATGCTGCAACAACGGCTCAACAAAACCGCCCGCCCGCAGGTTATTAATGCAATCGCGAAAAGCACCGACGCCGGGAAGAACAATCTTCTCGGTGGTCAAAAGATCCTCAGGGTTGCTGCTGACCCTGGCCTCGTAACCAAGCTTTTCGAATGCTTTCTCGACGCTGCGCAGGTTACCCATTTCATAATCGATGATTGTAATCATTCGTCGCTATTACTCGAGAGTTCCTTTTGAGGAGAGGACTCCATCAACCCTGGAATCAAACTGGGTTGCTTCGTCAAGAGCCTTGCCGAACGCCTTAAAGACCGCTTCTACAATGTGGTGCAGGTTATCACCATAGGCCAGGTTGACGTGTACATTGGCCCCGGCATGGTTGCAGAACGCGGTGAAGAATTCCTCGACCAGTTCCAGGTCAAAGGCTCCTACCTGGGCCTTGGGCAAGGGCACGTTATAGACCAAAAACGGCCGCCCGGAAAAATCGAGAACCACTGAGGCCAAGGCTTCATGCATCGGCATGGTGCCACGACCGTAACGACGCACCCCGGTCTTGTCACCCAGCGCCTGTTTGAAGGCTTCGCCAAGGCTGATCCCAAGGTCTTCCACCGTGTGATGGGCGTCCACTTCCAGGTCACCCTTAGCACTGATCTGCAGATCGAAGAAACCGTGACGGGCGATCTGGGTCAGCATATGGTCGAAAAAAGGCACTTCGGATTCAATCTGATGTTCACCGCGACCATCCAGGTTAAGAATCAAACTGATATTAGTCTCTTTGGTGGAGCGGTTAATCGTAGCAGTCCGTGCCATGGGTTCCTCCTCAAAAACGTTCTATAAAATCTCAGAATATGACGCCCACAACCAATAAAGACGCAAAGCAGGACGTTTGGTTTTCTTTGCGGACTTGCCTTCAAACATTTGCGTCTTCGCCTAGAGGCGCCTACTTCTGGTGCGTTAAACGCTTATAGCCATTATTCAGGTCTTTGCTTCAAACGAATCGAAACCGATTTGGCGTGAGCCTCCAAACCTTCAAGCTCGGCAATTTTGACAATACTCTCACCGAGCCGATTCAGCCCTTCCGCACTGAATGAGACCAGACTGGTCTTCTTGACAAAGTCCCCGGTGCCAAGCGGCGAAAAAAAGCGGGCAGTGCCACCGGTCGGCAGAGTATGATTCGGCCCGGCCAGATAGTCGCCAGCAGCTTCCGGGGTATGATGGCCAAGAAAAACCGCACCGGCATGTCGAATCTGCGGCAACAGTTCAAAGGGCTCATCAACCGCCAGCTCCAGATGCTCCGGTGCAATCCGGTTGCTGAAGGCTGCGGCTTCCGCCAGGTCGCGAGCGAGGATAATCGCACCAAACTGGTCGATTGACTGACGGGCAATCGCGGCGCGCGACAATTGCTCCAACTGAATCTCAAGCGCTTCGGCCACCTGCCGACCGAACGCTTCATCGGTGGTAATCAAAATCGCGGCAGCCAATTCGTCGTGCTCAGCTTGAGACAACAGGTCGGCAGCAATATGAGCCGGGTTACCGCTACCGTCATTGATGATCAGGATTTCACTCGGGCCAGCGATCATGTCGATATCGACGGTACCAAAGACCAATCGCTTGGCGGTGGCGACATAGATATTGCCGGGACCGGTGATTTTGTCCACCCGGGGAACCGTTGCCGTCCCATACGCCAGAGCGGCCACGGCCTGAGCGCCACCGATCTTGAAAATCCGATCGACTCCGGCAATATGGGCCGCAGCCAGGACATAGGGGTTGACCACCCCGTCGGGCATCGGCACCGTCATGATGATTTCACCAACCCCGGCCACCTTGGCCGGCACCGCATTCATCAACACCGACGACGGGTAAGCCGCCTTTCCGCCCGGGACATAGATACCAACCCGGTCGAGCGGGGTTACCATCTGGCCAAGCTGGATATCCGGTTCATCGTCAGAAAGCCAGGTCGCTTCCTTTTGCTTGCTATGAAAGGCCGCAATTCGCTCTGCGGCAAGTTGCAGCGTTGCCATGGTGTCGCTATCAACCGCGTCAAGGGCCTGCGCGATTTCAGCCGCAGAGACCTCCAGAGTCTCCGCCTCCAGCTTGAGCCGATCAAACCGCTCGGTATATTCACAAAGCGCCGCATCACCGCGTTCTCGCACGGCCAGTAAAATCTCCTGAACCGTTTCGACCACTCCGGCAGGAATGGTCTCGCCACGCGCAGTGATCTGACGAAAAGTTTCAGCAAAACCGGCATCTGAAAACCGCAGAAACCGAATCATAGTTAACTCCTCTTACACCAGGGGCTCATTCGGAAATCCGCGGGCCCGCTTCGATAACTTTTTCCAAATCTTCGATCAACCGGGTAATGCGTCGATGCTTGGTTTTAAGACTGGCGCGGTTAACAATCAAACGACTGGTCACTTCGGCAATCGTTTCCACCTCGACCAGACCATTCTCACGCATGGTTCCACCGGTCGACACCAGATCAACGATCCGCTCCGTCAAACCGACCAACGGCGCAAGTTCAATCGAACCGTACAGCTTGATGACTTCGACCTGAATGCCTTTGGCCGCGAAATATTTTTCTGTCATATTTGGATATTTGCTGGCCACCCGGATATTCGACCAACCGGCAGGATCATCATCCTGACGTAACTCTTTCGGCTCAGCGACCACCAGACGGCAGTAACCAAATTGCAGGTCGAGCGGTTCGTACAGATCCTTCTCCTGCTCCAGCAAAGTGTCCTTGCCAACGACCCCGATATCGGCGCAACCCTGCTCGACATACGTCGGCACGTCCTGAGAACGCACCGCCATAAAACGCAGCTTATCAGCATGATTCTCAAAGACCAGCTTGCGACCAGGATCGTCCATTTCCGGGCAGGTAATGCCAATCTTGGCAAACAGCTCCATGGAGTCCTGCATAATGCGCCCCTTGGGCAGGGCAAATGTCAGATAATCATTCATAATTATACATCCGTGGCTCATATCCAGAGGAAAGCGGCTGGCGGCAAAAGTCAGGGTTCCCAGCAACCTGACATTCTAACCAGTCCTCAGCCCCTAGTCACTAGTTTTTATGTCGAAATGCGCTCGATATCCGCACCCAGACTGCGAAACTTCTCTTCCAACTTCTCGTAACCGCGATCAAGATGATAGATGCGGCTGATTTCGGTGGTGCCCTCAGCGGCCAACCCGGCAAGGACCAGACAGGCGCTGGCACGTAGATCAGTCGCCATCACCGGTGCGCCAAACAAACCAGCGCCCCCCTTGACCGCTGCCGTACGGCCTTCAATAGAGATGTCAGCACCCATCCTCTGCAGCTCACTGACATGCATGAACCGATTTTCAAAGACCGCCTCGGTAATCATGCTGGTGCCATGACCAAGGGTCATCATCGCCATAAACTGAGCCTGCATATCGGTGGGGAAGCCAGGATGCGGTTGGGTTTTGAGGTTGACTGAACGAATCTCCTCCGGGCCTTCGACCCAGAGCGTTTCCGGAGTCGCAGCAACCGTCGCCCCTGCTTCTTCGAGTTTACTGAGCAACGCCTCCAAATGTTCAGCGCAACCCCCTTTAACACCAACCCGGCCACCGGTCATCGCCGCCGCCACCAGAAAGGTCCCGGCTTCAATTCGATCCGGCATCACCTGATAATCCATCGGTGTCAGGTCGTCAACGCCTTCAATCATTATGGTGTCGGTTCCGGCACCTTCGATACAAGCACCCATCCCCTGCAAGGCCTTGGCGAGGTCAATAATTTCCGGCTCACGCGCAGCATTCTCCAGAGTGGTGATCCCTTTGGCCAGGGTTGCGGCCATCATCAGATTCTCTGTGCCGCCGACGGTTGGAGTATCAAGGAGGATTCGAGCGCCTACAAGCCGTGAGGCACTGGCTTCAACATAACCATGCTCAAGCTTGATTTCCGCGCCCATGGCTTCAAGGCCCTTGAGATGCAGATTAATTGGCCGAGCGCCGATAGCACAGCCACCCGGCAAGCTGACCCGAGCTTTACCGTAACGGGCCAACAGCGGGCCGAGCACCAGCACCGAGGCCCGCATGGTCCGCACCAGATCATAAGGTGCCTCCATGCTGTTGATCTGCTCAGTCGTCACCTTGAGACGACCGTTGCTACTGTCAACTTCAGCGCCGAGTCCGGCCAACAGGCGCTCTGCCGTAGTAATGTCGCGCAAGCGCGGCAAGTTACCAATCAAATGCGGCCCAGGTGCCAGCAACGTCGCAAACAGCAATGGCAAAGCGGCGTTTTTGGCCCCGCTGACTGCGACTGCGCCTTCCAGTCGGCGACCGCCATGTATAATCAATTTATCCAAGGGACTGTTCCTCTATATATTCTATTTACCACGAAAACCACCAAACACTCGAAGTTCCAGAGGTGAAATCGGAAGAAGTCTTCTGGATCGTCGTTGTTGTTTGGTTTGCTGTTTGATTGTAACCCGTTTATGGCTTGTTTTCTTCGTGGCCCACATGGTTAAGATTTTTACGTCCCACCACCACTCGAGGAATTCCGGCGTAATCATCACGCTGGGAAACTTCACTCAGGCCGACCGTCTCGAACAGGGCACGAACATCTGCAGCTTGGTCAATACCGACCTCAACCAGCAACCAGCCACCGGGAGTCAGGACTTGCCCGGCCTGGGCGGTAAGCTGGCGATAGGCTTGTAAGCCATCGTCGCCACCATCGAGAGCCAGACGCGGTTCATAATCACGCACCTCGGGCATCAGCTCTGCCCAATCCCGGGAGGGGATATAGGGTGGATTGCTGACCACCATTTCGAATGGCCCCGGAGGCAAAGTTGCCAGGTCCCCGGCAAGACAGGTGACGCGTTCTGCGACTCCGTTACGCTGCGCATTGCTGCGGGCAACCTCAAGGGCCGACTCACTGCAATCGAGAGCCGTCACACAAACTTCCGGTTTTTCGTGAGCCAGCGCGATGGCAATTGCGCCACTGCCGGTACCGACATCAAGGATTCGAGACGAGCCTTCGATCCGGGCCAGAGCTTCTTCAACCAGGACCTCGGTGTCCGCTCGCGGCACCAGCACCGCCGGACTGACAGTGAACGGCAGCGACCAGAATTCGGTCTCACCCAGAATGTACTGAACTGGTTCCCGCAGAGCACGACGCCGGACCCGCGCGTGAAAAGCCGCCAACTCAGCCGTATCGAGCGGTCGTTCAAAGTTGACATAAAGACCAACCCGATCCAGATCAAGCGTCGCCGCCAGGAGCAATTCAGCCTCCAGTCGTGCCGAGGCAATCTCCCTTTCGGTAAAATAATTTGTCGTCCATTTCAGAATTTTGAGGACCGTCCAGCGCTCAGTCACTCTAGCTATCCTGTCCTGCCATCTGTTCGGCCTGATAATACGTGGTCAAGGTATCGATGACCTCGTCCAGATCACCCTGCATAATGGCATCAAGCTTATAAAGCGTCAGACCGACACGGTGATCAGTGCAACGGCCCTGGGGGAAGTTATAGGTGCGGATGCGTTCTGAACGATCGCCACTTCCTACCTGGCTCTTGCGATCAGCCGCCGTCTTGGCGTGTTGTTCTGCCTGCATGGCATCAAGGATTCGCGATTGTAGAACCTTCATCGCCCTGGCCTTGTTCTTGTGCTGCGATTTTTCATCCTGGCAGGAGACCACAACGCCAGTCGGAATGTGAGTTATACGAACAGCGGACTCGGTTTTGTTGACATGCTGACCACCGGCTCCAGACGCCCGGTAGAGGTCAATACGCAAGTCTGACGGGTCAATATTGACTTCAACATCATCGGCTTCAGGCAGCACGGCCACGGTACAGGCCGAAGTATGAATACGACCCTGGGTCTCGGTTTCCGGCACCCGCTGCACCCGGTGGGTGCCGCTTTCATATTTGAACCGGGAAAACACACCTTTACCACTGATCAAGGCAATCACTTCTTTATAGCCGCCAATCCCGGCCTCGGCAGTATTGAGCAGCTCCACCTTCCACCTCTGGCGGTCGGCATAACGACAGTACATGCGAAAGAGATCCGCTGCAAAGAGCGCCGCTTCATCGCCACCGGTTCCAGCGCGCACTTCGATAATGACATTGCGCAGATCGTTCGGATCCTTGGGCAACAACATCAATTTGAGTTGCGCCTCCAGAGCTTCCCGCTCAGCCTCCAGCTCAGAAACCTCGGCGCTTGCCATTTCTCGAACCTCCTGATCGGAGTCTTTCAACAACTCCTGACTTCCGGAGATTTCTTCCCTGATCTGGCAACACCGCTCATAACCATTAACGACATCGATCAGTTCAGCATGCTCCTTGGTCAGGGCACGGTAACGAACTTGATCATTGACCACCGTAGGATCGGAAAGCAGGCCTTCAACTTCGCGAAACCGGTCAGCGACTTGTTCAAGTTTATTCAGCATGGGAATTTATCATAATTCTCGATGTCAAACCTGCCATTAATTTAGCCATAGCAAGTTCAGGGTTGAATTACAGCTGCCAATACTCTTCGCGAACGGCTTTGATCTCACCGCAGGTCATGGCACCTTCGGGACAGGGCCTTTTAAGACAGCCGGGACCCGCCTCAGCAAAGAGCAAAGAAGAAGCCCGACGGGCCAGTTGCAACATTTCTTTGGCCAAAGCCTGAATTTCCCACTGCGCCCGACGGCAACAACGCAACGCGAAAAAATGATGTAACTCGCGAGCGTTCATGGTCATCACCAGCTTAGTCGAAGCCGCGTTGGGTAAAACGAAGCGAGCATCTTCAGCGGGAACACCTGCGGCCATCAGGTCACGATAGAGTTCGTGGGTCTCTTGCATGTGCGTCTCAACACGCGCCAGCAACACCTGATGCTCGCGAATACTCTCCGGGACTATCGCCGCGAACTGTTGTTCATGAGAGACGTAACGTTGGCTCTGTTGCGAAAACGAGGCGATACGATGACGCACCAGTTGATGGGAACAGGCGCGACTGATGCCTTCTATGCCGAAGGTGAAAGACGCGTGCTCAAGGACCGAAAAATGTCCGAGCGTGAGAATTTTCTCCAACAGCTTGGCAGCCTGTTCCGGCTTCTGTCCGAGCAATTGCTCAATGGAGGAATCGGAATAGCAGAGCCGTGCAGCGGCAGCGACAACCTGTTCGGGATTGGGAGTATGTGTCAGAAGTTGGACGAGCATGGCCTTCGTTTCCAAGTTGGACCGCGCCGTCCGGAGAACCGGGCCGTGTCCCGGAACGGGACGCGGGAGATGATGTTGTCAAAAAGCCCGACATCAAAAAAGGGACGGCCCCGCAGGGCCGTCCCCAGAACCCTACTCTTTCGTTGCGTATTTCTTGCGGAAACGCTCGATCCGACCAGCGGTATCGATCAGCTTCTGCTTACCGGTATAGAAGGGGTGGCATTGAGAACAAATTTCCGTAGTCAGGTCGCCTTCTTTGGTCGACTTGGTCTCAAAAGTGGCACCGCAGTGGCACTTCACAGTGGATGCATCGTACTTAGGGTGAATACCTTCTTTCATTGTTCAACTCCTGTTGACCTGGCTTTGTACAGGCCGCGGATTCAGTGGGTTTAAATCTCAAAAGAGTGACTAAATAACACTATTTAAAAGCAATTGCAACCTTTTCCGTTGGGCCTTCACGGAGAAAAGCCTTAACGATTCATGCTGTCGAGGAATTCCTGATTGGTCTTCGCATCACCGAGTTTATCGAGCAGAAACTCCATGCTGTCAACCACGTTCATTGACGAGAGGACCTTACGCAACAGCCAGATCCGCTGCAGACTCTTTTCGTCGATGAGTAACTCTTCACGACGAGTGCCAGATTTATTGATGTCGATAGCCGGGAAAGTCCGTTTGTCGACCAGACGACGATCAAGATGCAGCTCCATATTGCCGGTGCCCTTGAACTCCTCGAAAATGACTTCGTCCATCTTACTGCCGGTATCGACCAATGCCGTGGCTATGATCGTCAGGCTGCCACCCTCTTCGATATTACGGGCAGCACCAAAGAACCTTTTCGGCTTATGCAGAGCGTTAGAATCGACCCCGCCAGAGAGAATCTTGCCGGAAGGCGGCACCACGGTATTGTAAGCACGAGCCAGACGGGTAATAGAGTCGAGCAGGATAACGACATCACGCTTGTGCTCCACCAGTCGTCGGGCCTTCTCGATAACCATCTCGGCGACCTGGACGTGGCGTGTGGCCGGTTCATCAAAGGTTGAAGAGATAACCTCGCCGTTAACCGTTCGCTGCATATCAGTCACTTCTTCAGGACGTTCGTCGATAAGCAATACAATCAGGTAGACTTCTGGATGATTCGCGGTTATCGAATTGGCAATATTCTGCAACAGAACCGTCTTGCCGGTTCTCGGCGGAGCAACAATCAGGGCACGCTGGCCTTTGCCAACGGGTGCTGCCAGATCGATGACCCGAGCCGACAGATTGTCCGGTGCGCTTTCCAGAATCAGCCGCTCATCAGGATAAAGAGGAGTCAGATTGTCAAAGAGGATCTTCTCCTTGGCGACGGCCGGATTTTCAAAATTGACCTCGGCAACCTTAAGCAGGGCAAAATAGCGCTCGCCTTCTTTCGGCGGTCGGATCTGACCGGCAACCGTGTCACCAGTGCGTAGGCTGAAACGCCGGATTTGGGAAGGAGAAACATAGATGTCATCTGGACCAGGCAGATAATTGGCGTCAGGAGCACGCAGGAAACCAAAACCATCAGGAAGAATTTCCAGAACTCCTTCGCCAAAGATCGCTCCGTTCTTGGCAGAGGTGGTATTAAGAATGGCGAAGATCAAGTCCTGCTTACGCATTCCTCCGGCACCTTCGACACCAAGTTCCTTGGCAATAGCCGCAAGGTCAGTAATCTTCTTTTCTTTCAGTTCCTTCAGATTCATCTGCGCTCCTTAAGAATCGGCGTGTTCAACCGTCACGCATGCAACAACAGCAAAGTGCCGCGGCAATGGACGCACACCGTATTCTTTTTAAAATTGTTTTCTTTTCGAGTTTTTCGTGATCCGAATGATTTCGTAGTTGTGGAAGGTTTCGTTCGCACGGCAATCCGGCCCTGCATTATTTTACCAAGATATGTATAAAGATTTCAGGTCTATATGCGTTATGGTTGGAGCAATTTGATAGGAATATTGTTTGTCCTGGGTGACTCAAGGCAGGCACTACGCTCGCTTACTGAAACCTATTTACCGGCTTTTCAACCTCCTGTCAATGGGCTTATGCAATTTTTTCTCGATTATCCAGGGGATTAAACGACAACCAGAGCCTGGGGCCGGCTTGAGATTTTCTTCAGATTGAAGTGCGAAACGGCCCAGCACAATTGTTCATGAGGAGGTGCGCCGACCATCTCAACAGGCAATTCCTGTCCAAGAAAAACCAGAGCTTCACTGATCAGGCCAGCAGCATTCCCAGCATAATCAATCCCGGCAGCGCCTTGTTGCTTACTAAATTTATTACCCATCTCGTCGACCACCAACGGCAGATGGGTATACTTCGGTACGGCGGTCCCAAGACTTGCGTGCAAAAAAATCTGCCGAGGCGTTGATGACAACAGGTCAGCACCTCGAACAACCTGATTGATCCCACTCTCCGCATCATCTACGACCACAGCCAGCTGGTAGGCAAACAGGCCATCGGCCCGTCGCAGCACAAAATCACCGACAACCCGAGACAGAAGTTGGTCCAAATGGCCGAACACGCCATCGGTAAAACAAACCTGTTCTTCTGGCACCCGTATACGCAGAGACCGCGGTTTGCGCCCTGCGGGCAACCCGGCACGGCAGGTGCCCGGATACACCAGACCTTCTTCATTGGATGAACGGGCCTGCGCATGAATTTCTCGTCGGGTACAGGCGCAATCGAAGACCAGCCCACGCCTCTGTAGAGAAGACATCGCCGCCGCGTAGGCATCGATTCTTTGACTCTGCCAGACAATCTCATCATCCCAGTAGAGCCCAAGGCACTCAAGCGCGGCAAGAATCTCATCGGCAGCGCCTGGCACCACCCGGGGAGGATCCAGATCCTCCATGCGCAGCAGCCATTTCCCGCCAGCCTGACGAGCCAGACAGTAACTGCCGACCGCAGCAACCAACGAACCAAAATGCAGGGGTCCGGTGGGGCTCGGGGCAAAACGTCCAACAACCTGTGGAGTAACCACCGTCTCTGCCTTATCTTAAAAGAATAAAGGGCTTCCGCCACAATATTAGTAACCGATCATCTCGAGTGGAGCCTATCGGAGCGATACTGCCGTCATTAAGGCAACTCTGTCAAGTGAGGCGAAGACGCTATATATAGGCAAAAGGCATAAACATATCAAAGCAGGTGCCCAAGAAAAGCAATAGCCGTCAAAGTCAGGAAGAGTCTGCTTTCCCTTCAGCCCTCGGCGTCTCCACGTTAATCGCCCTGTTTGCTCAAAGGCTCATAGTCTTCATCGAAGCTAAAAGTTCGTTATTAGCCGCAGATAATCCTTTAATTTATTGACATCATTCGACAAGACAATTATTTTATTACTTATATTGTCAACAATCACTCGGAGGGATTTACTTTGATCATTACCCGCGCCACAGAATACGCCATTCGTGCCGTACTTTATATGTCGCGCCAGCCTGCTGGTGAGATTGTTTACAAGCGCGATATCTGCAAAGAACAAGAGATTACTCCGGCATTCCTCACCAAGATACTCCAACCTTTGATCAAAAACGGCATCGTCGGTTCCCAGCGCGGTGTTGGCGGCGGATTTTACTTAGCCAAAAGCCCGACCGAAATCACCTTGCTCGACGTCATCAAAGCACAGGAAGGGCCGGTCTACCTCAACCAGTGCCTGATCGAAGAAGGGACATGCAAACGGGAGTTCACCTGCCCACTCCACGGTGCCTGGGTGCAAATCCGGGAGGAGTTCATGACTCTCCTATCCCGCTACGATTTTGCTGGTCTGGCCGCGAATAAAAACGATCAACTCCCCGTCTCGTCACAAGCTTTCGCCAAGTAAATTCCAGCTAAAAAAAACCCTGGAGACTAGGAGGGTAAGTCTGCCAGGGTAAATCAGGAAACTGCGTCCAGTTTCCAGAGAGAACCTTTTTACACTCAACTTTCTTGTATTATACCATTCGCGACCACACATGCCAGATTGTGCCCGTCTTTTAATCGAAAACGTTGGCCCTATCCCCCGCAGTTTGCCACGCAAGTTAGCAAAGGCGACAAGCGATTGATTTCTGAGTGGTTTGCTGTGGAGCCGCTAACTCTCCACATTCCCAACAATTTAAGCATCTTACAAATATACACGCGATCCATTAAAACAAAAAAACGCCCCACCCCACCGCAACCACGAGGCATCAAACTAACTTAGATTAATTATACTTAGAGAAAGCGGCCGAGCGCAATTATAAGAAAAATTTAAGAAATTGCCCTGATCTGGCTCAAAAGGCTTGATTTCGCCAGAAGATTCCCCATAATAGACCCCATTACTGTTCCTATTAATTTCTCTCTTAAACTTAAATGACTTTAAAGTGTTTTGTTACTTAGACGTTGTCGTCACACATCTTTAGGAGGTTATGTCTTGAGATATCGAATTCCTCTCTTTCTCGTCCTGGCAAGCATACTTATTGTTGCTTGCACCGATCTTGCCACCTTGCGTTCATCGCAACCGATTGCACCTGTCAGAGATTACGAAACCATCTTGGTGGGAAATCTGGAGGCCAACTATGTAGGCGACGAAAACTGTCTGGCAAAATGCCACGATCACGACAAAATATACTCGGATTTCAAACGCTCTATCCACGGCGACCAGATCTCCGAAGAAACGGGACTACCGCTGGTCAATTGCGAATCCTGTCATGGCCCCGGAAGCATGGCGGTCGAACACCTGACTGATCAAAAAAAATGTGCCTCTGAAACATTGCTTCAAATCAATGAATTCCCGTCCCAGGCGCAGTCGATGCTCTGCTTGAGATGTCATTCGGCGGCATCGACACCGAACCTGACCAGCTGGAACTCAAGCGTACACGCCCTGAATGACGTCAGCTGCTTTGACTGTCACAAATTGCACATGGGACCGCAGCAGAAAATCGACCGCCACGATCAGGAGGAATTCTGTACCGGTTGTCACACGCAGGTAAAAATTGAATTCGCCCAGTTTTCCCATCATCCGGTTCCAGAGCACAAAATGGCCTGCACCGATTGTCATGATCCACACCTGTCGACCAACCAGAACAACCTTAAGGGCGTCACCTCCAAAGCCCTCTGCACCCGTTGCCACATGGAATATCAAGGGCCGTTCGTTTACGAACATGCCGACGTCACTGAAGAGTGTACCAACTGTCATCGCCCCCACGGTTCGCCCAACGACCCATTACTGGAAGTCTCACAGCCTTTCCTCTGCATGCAGTGTCATGCCGGGCATCAGGGTTCAAGATCACCACAGGCGACACTGGATAATTCACCCATGAAGCAGGCATTCTACTCCCGCTGTACAGACTGCCATTCAGCCATCCACGGAACCGACATCCCCTCCGTTCATGGCCGCGGCACATTCATCTCCCGATAGAAGAAACCCTTTAGGAGATGTCTATTTTCTGTCATTTGGAGTCAAGGAGGTCATTTTGAGCCCATCAAAGTACATCGTTTTCATTTTTTCATTGCTCTTGTTATTTTTGTCATCAGGCAGCGCCTTGGCAGACACTGAGACCATTCCAGAAGAGGACCTCATTAAAAGTGAAGCAACGTTGGCGATTGGCTATCAAACCTTCAGCCTTCGTGATGAACCCGGCCGAGCAGCAGAATACAAAAGCTTTGAAACCAGCCCTACGCTTGATTTGACTTTTTTCAACGAATCAGAAGAGGGCTATTATTTTTCCGGGGACGTAAACTTTCTCAATGATGAGGAATACGATGTCGAGGTTAACCTCAGCAAAAGCAGCCAATTTCGCCTGAGTCTGCGCACGGAACGTTTCTTCCACAATCTGGACCACATTCCTTACGACAATGGCAGCACCGGCCCTGGCGACAACCGTGAGGCTGGAACGCCAGTGGAGGGGAGCCGTCCTGATAGCGAATTCAGCGGCAGCATGCGAGCGTATTATACCGATTACAACCCGAATCAAGAATACGGTCAGAGAACCGACTCCAGCGAGATTAAACTACGCACTAAGCTCCCGACCTATCCGGCCCACCTGAACCTCTCCTACTGGCGTCTTGAAAAAAATGGCCATCGCCAGTTACGCTTTGCCGGTGAGAACTGCACCGGTTGTCACATGCAAAGCTCCACTCGAAAGCTCGACCGAGTCACGGAAGAGATAAAAGGCGGAGTTGATGCTCACCTCGGCTATATTGATCTCTCTATAGAGGCTGTCCATCGTGAATTCCGCAATAAAGAAGATATCCCTGAGAATAACTTTGGCGAGCATCGCCGCGCAGACGGAGCCTACGAACCAGACGACCAATACCAACACGATGAAGACCCTGACAGCGAGATGACGGAACTGACCCTGCGCGCCAACACTTCCCCCTCTGGCGGCCTGGTCGGCAGTGCCAGTTTTACTATTGGAGAGCGTGAGAACAACTCTGACATCACCTCCGTAGGTCCGATCAAAGCCGAAACCGATTACTACAAGACCACGGCCGACGTCACCTACACCCCCAGCCAGTTCTGGACCGTCAATTTGCGCTATCGCCTGTTTGATATAGACAACGACAATAGTGATTTCATCAATACATACGCAGGTAAAGATCCAAATCTGGAGGTCCGCGAGGCGCTGGATTACGAACGCGCCTGGTATGAAGCCGTAGTCAATTACCGCCCGTCTGGAAAATTAACCCTTAAAGCAGAACTGCGCTACGAAGAGATCGATCGCAGCAACACTGGCCCAGCAGAAGCACACCATAGTGACACAGATGCAACCCCACCAGACAAAGTTCATATTGATCCCTACTGGGAGCTTCCCTCGAAGGAGGCTATTACCCGTGCAAAAATCGGCTTCTACAGCCGGCTCTTGGAGAAATCAGCCCTCAAGGTCAGCGGCTGGGCCATGCTGAGACACGATGATGATCCCGCCTACGGGACTTCCTATGAAGACAGCCGAGAACTGTTTTTATCCGCTAACTACGCCCCCTCACCCTTCTGGGGCCTGACCGCCTCTCTGGATATTCTCGATGAAGACAACAATGGTCAGACAGTCATACAACTTTTTGATGACGATGGTGATGCCCTAACTCCAGACCTTAAGATTCCGTATGACATCGACCGAGAGCGCCAGCAGCAAAACTTCAGTACCGGCGCCTGGGTCATTCCTGCAGACGGCCTTTCTTTCGATATGAACTACGGCTACCTGCACACAGAGATCAGTCAAGATCTCCTTTTTGGCGCCGAAACAAACCCGGACAACCCACTCCGTGATTACACGATCGAAGACAATGATGTCGATTACGAACAAACCGTTCACACTCTTTCAGCAGGCGTGACTTGGCAAATCCTCGACACCCTGTCCTGCCGTATGGAAGGTTACCATATTCGCTCAGAGGCCTCTTATGATCCGGATTTTGCGACAACTCCTCTGGAATTCCTGGTCGGGGCCAATGCAGTCCTAGGGACTGCCTCAAGCAGCGAACTGCGTGCAATCAGTAAAGTTGACATCCAGCAGAATGGCCTCAAAGGTCGAGTGAACTGGCAAATTGACCAAAACCTGTCGTGCCGCTTTGAAACCACCTACGACGATTATGATGATGGCAACAGCAACGTTTTTGACGGCTCGGTTGTCTCCTATATGGCCAGCATTACACGTTCCTGGTAAGGCTTAATTATGAAACGTTTATACTGCTATATCCTCACTGTTTTGGGTTGCCTGCTGTTAGTCATGAGTATGCCAAACCCAGTCAAAGCCCAGCCGATTCTGGCAGCCATAATAACCGCCGATCTGCCGCGCTATCAACAGGTCCACGCCGCAATGGTCAAGGTTCTGCAGACCGCTGGCTTCGGCGAAGACAAACTGAAAGTTTTCAAGCAAACCCCCAACGCCGACAAGATGTCGTTGATCAACAGTCTGCGACGTGCCGAAGCTGCCGGAGCAACGCTTGTTGTCACCTACGGCTCCCAGGCGACAGCGGTCGCTCAAAACGAATTAAAGAACACCCCCTTACTCTTTGCTGACGTATACGACCCGGTCGCTCTGGGGACAATAAAAACCCTGGCGGCACCAGGCACCGACGCCAGTGGCTCAACCAGCAAAACGGATCTCAGGCAACTGGTGGAAAGCCTGATAGCGATAAAACCGGTCAAGAAAATCGGCGTTCTCTACACCAAAGGAGAGAAAGGCTCGGAACAACAACTGGCAGAGCTCAAGGCGGAAAGCAACACCTTCGGCTTCAGTGTTTCCGCTGAGAGCGCCCGCAACCCAGGTGAGGCTAAAAAGTTCGGCAATGAACTAGCCGCCAAGACCGAGGCTCTCTTTCTGACCGAAAGTATTGCCGTTGCCCAGCAGGCCAATGAAATTGTCGTTTCCGCTCAAGCAAACAAATGCATCACCTTCTCCCAGATTCCCGGCCTGGTCGAGGCGGGAGCCCTGATCGGCATGGAAGCCTCTCTGGACGAACAAGGCAAGCTGGTCGCGGTTCATGCTCTACAGGTTCTTCAGGGACAGAAAGTCCACATCCTGGCCGCCAGGGAAGCAAAGAAAATATCTTTAAAAATTAACCAGCAGACAGCAGTCCAGCTTGGGCTATCCATTCCACCAACAGTAGCATCCAAAGCAAAAATCATGTAGTGTGTTGGGATTAATCCTTTTTACTGAGCACTTATTCTTCCCAGGATAACCCTATGTTGAGAATGAAATTACGCGGAAAAACCCTCTTGATTCTGCTGCTGGTTGCAGTCGTCCCCCTGCTGATCAGCTTGATCTTGCTTTCCAACTTCACCAACAACCAGATTCGCAACAGCATGGTGAAGTTCGCTGAGAAATCAAGTAATTTTGTTGAGCGCAGCACCACCAGCAGCCAGAATGAATTATCAAACTATCTACAGCTGCTAAGTAACTCTTCAGACGTGGTCAACGCCCTTTATTATGCCTCACTGACCCAAGATGTTGAGCAGTTGCGTGAGTTAATTGATGCGACCCACGAAAAGTACAACATGGACATCCTTGAAGTGCTTGATGCCAGTGGCGCATTAGTTCTGAGGGCTCATCTCGAAGGGTTGAAGTTACCCGAGGAACCGGAAACGGAGCATCCTCTTCTCGTTGCCGCACGTGAAACTAAAAGCCCACAGGCGGGTCTGTCAAGTTATCTGGGCAAGTTGACTATTCTTGTCGCGACTCCAGTCAAGCTCCAGGACAATGTGGTCGGCTATCTGGTCGGTGCCTACCTCTTGGATGACGAGTTTGCCAACCGCGTCAAGGAAATGGGCGGCGTAGAAGTCGCCTTCCTCGGCAAACAAGGGGTGGTCGGATCTTCGCATCCCGGCTTACGCGGCATCAGCCTGGATCAGCAGCACAACGAAATCCAGCTTGACGGCAAGCCATATTTTCCGATCGCGCGCGACTTGGCCAACACCTCCTTCAAACTCATTATCGCCCAGGATCTCAACGACGCGCTGGAGGCACAGCAATCACTCCGCAACTTGATGGTCATCTTGGTCGTTGTCGTCATCGGCATTGTCCTCATTGCCGCCCTGCTTTTTTCCCGGGCACTGACCCAACCACTGCTTGAAGTCGTCGACAACCTCAAAGAGATCTCTCAAGGGGAAGCCGACCTGACCCGCACCCTAAAAATCAGCAGCAACGATGAAGTGGGTGAACTAGCAACAAACTTTAATCGTTTTGTTGAACGCCTTCGTGAGATGGTGCAACGCATCAGCTCCGCCTCCGCAGACATCTCTGTGGCGACCGACAAAATTCGCCACACCTCTCAGGATGTCAGCACCGGAACCGCAAATCAGGCCACAGCCCTGGAAGACTCCTTCCAAGCCATACAGGGGATTGACGAGACGACTATAGAGGTCGGAGAGAGTATCAGTGCCCTGCTTGAAGCCGTCGAGATATCATCGTCTGCCACCCTGGAACTAGGGGCAACGATCGAGGAGATCGTCTCGCAGGTCGACCGGCTTTTCTCCACCATCGAAGAGGTCACCAGTTCCATCACAGAGATGTCCGTATCCAGTCAGCAGGTGTCCGACAACCTCGACAATCTTTCGTCATCGACCGAGGTCACGGCCTCATCTATCACGCAGATGGATGCCTCAATCAAAGAAGTCGAAGAAACCGCCGAGAAGACCCACGAACTCTCCGAACAAGCCAGCCTTGATGCCGAAAAGGGTAAAATGGCGGTCGCAGAAACAATTGCCGGGATTCAGGCCATTCGCAGCACGGTCGAAGAAGCAAGTGGTGCCATTGAAGAACTCGGCAAGCAATCGAGTGAAATTGGCAAAATCTTGACTGTCATCGACGATGTTGCCGACCAGACCCGCCTGCTCTCCCTGAACGCATCGATCATTGCCGCTCAGGCCGGTGAACATGGTAAAGGCTTTGCAGTCGTCGCCGACGAGATTCGTGAGTTAGCTGAGCGCACCGCCACGTCAACTCAGGAAATTGCATTAATTATAAGTCGTTTACAGACCGGCACCGGCGATGCCGTCAAGGCGATGCAGGCTGGTAGCGAACGAGTCCACCAAGAAGCGGAGCGCTCAAAAGTGGCCGAAGAGGCTTTGGAGAAACTGACCGACAGTGCGCTCAGATCTACAGTTCAGGTCAAAAGCATCGTCCGGGCGACCCAAGAGCAATCACGGGGCAGCCGCCAGATCACTGAAGCAGTTAACCAGGTATCGGGTATGCTGCAGCAAATCTCAACTGCGTTTAAACAACAGGCAACCGGGGTTCAACAACTGGCCCAGGCGGCAGACTCCATGAAAGACATCGCCTCCCAGGTCAAGCTCAGCACCGGTGAACAAGCCAAGGGCAGCCATCAGATCAGTTCCAGCATGGAGCGGGTCAGAAACATGTTGGAGCAAATCAATCTGGCCTCCAAAGAGCAGTCGGAACGCAGTTGCCAAGTTGTAGCAGCGGTCTCTGCTGTGCGCAAAGAAGCAGAGGAAAACGCGACCCGTACTGCGGCACTGGACAAGGTGGTTTTGAACTTGGCCGAACAAACCGATGTGCTGGAAAAAGAGGTCGGTTCGTTCAAATCCTGACCACATTAAAACCGGAAAACGTTTGACATAACAGACGTTTTTCGCTAATGTTTCGCCTACATAGTAGCAAAAGTCTTTATCAAGAGTGGTGGAGGGACAGGCCCTTTGAAGCCACAGCAACCGGTTCGTTGTAATTTTATGCGAATGTCAGGTGCTAAATCCTTCTCGTCAGGAGAACACCCTGAAGAGAGCGATGAGGACGGTGCCCGTGATACTCTATCCATCGTATCGTTCAGGCCCCTTCCCATATCTCACGGGAAGGGGCCTTTATTATTGGACAATTACACCATGAGCAACGCTATCGACATCGTCACCACAGAATACGCTGAGTTTGATGTCGAACTACAGCTGGAAAGCGGTCGACTGCTCAGTCCCTTGACGCTTGCCTATGAAACCTACGGTAAGTTGAACGGTGATAAGAGCAACGCCGTCTTGGTTGCACATGCCTGGACCGGTGACGCCCACGCAGCAGGCCGTCACGACGCTGAGGATCGCAAGCCAGGATGGTGGGACGACATGATCGGGCCTGGCAAGGTGCTTGATACCGATCGATATTTTGTGATTTGTTCCAATGTGCTCGGCTCATGTTTCGGTTCAACCGGACCCAGCAGTATCAATCCGCGCACCGGTAAACCGTTCAATCTGACGTTCCCGGTCATCATGGTCCGCGACATGGTTCACGCTCAACAATTGTTGCTCGATCATCTTGGCATTGAGCAGGTCCTCACCGTGATCGGCGGCAGCATGGGGGCCATGCAAGCTCTGGAATGGGGCATTCACTATCCAGAGCGGACCCGATCAATCATCCCGATAGCGGGCACCGGCCGCCCCTCACCCATGGCGATTGCGCTCAATGCCATCGCGCGACAGGCGATCTACAACGATCCGATGTGGCGCAAAGGCAACTACAAACCGGCGCATCCGCCCGCAGAAGGCTTGGCCTTGGCCCGTGCGGTCGGACATATTTCATTTCTGTCGGATCCATCGATGAACCTGAAGTTTGGTCGAAAATTTTCAGCCCGCGACGGCCTGTTCGACTTCTTCGGTCAGTTCGAGATTGAACGCTATCTGGAATACAACGGGCGCAACTTCGTTGACCGGTTCGACACCAACAGCTTTCTTTACCTGGCCAAGGCGCTGGACATCTACGACGTCTCCTGGGGCTTCGATGGACTGGAAGAGGCCCTGTCTTACCTCGAGTGTCCGTCACTCTGGTTCGCCTTCAGCTCCGACTGGCTCTATCCGCCCTACCAGACAGAAGAAGTGATCAAGGTGCTGCACAAGTTGGGAAAACCGGCGGAATATCATCTCATCGAATCGGACTACGGCCACGATTCTTTCCTGGTCGAACCGGAGAAATTTACGCCGAAAGTGGTGGAGTTTCTGGATCGGTTGTCTGCGCAATAGAGTTTAGTTTTATCAATGAATAAGGGGCAACGGACTGTGAGTCCGTTGCCCCTTTTCAGCTTTACTCCTGGTTCACACTACCCTCAGACATTCCGGCTATAGGCTTGCGTTGCCTAAAAGAAAACTGCGCTATAACCAGAAAAACATTGTGCTTGCCACTAAGTCACAAAGGCACCAAGTAGACCGCTACAAGAACAAAACAAAATCATACCTTTGCCATATTAATGGGGTCAGACAAAAACCTAAGAATTCCTTCGTGCCTTGGCGCCTTCGTGGCCAACCTTCTGGTTATAGGCCATCAAACTTTACTCTTCATCCTCAAACAACCCAATCTGATCAAAGCGATGCTTCGCCACCTTAAACGGCAACGGATAGTAGCGCGGGCACTCCAACAACAGGTTGGCCTCCGGCTGTTTACATTCCCGCAAACATTTCAGGCAAAGTTTGTTAATCCCTTTCGGATCAATCGGCGGTGTCATGATTTTTCCTCAGCATCAAGCTTGAGCACCTCTGGCGATCGGCTCTACTCCCAAAAAATACCAGTCTCACGCTTCTGTGGCAAGCAGTGCTTTCAACTCTTCGAGCAATTCCCGCACCAGGGCATAACCCTGCGCCCAAAAATCAGGATCAGTTAAGTCGATCCCCAACTTTTGCACCAGATCAACCGGCCGGGCCGAACCACCGGCACGCAACAAATCAAGGTAGCCCGGCACAAAAGCCTCGCCCTCAGCGCGATATTTTTGGTAAAGCGCCAGCACCAGCAGCTCACCAAAAACATAAGAATAACAATAAAACCGAGCGTGGATAAAGTGACTGATGTAGCTCCAGCCCCAGCGGTAAGCCGGAATCATTTCGACAGCATCGCCAAACAGCCGAGCGTTCTCCTGCAGCCAGAGGTCACAGAGATCATCCGCTGACAGCAACTCCTGGCCACGGCGTTGATGAGCCGCCTGCTCGAACCGGGTCAGAACCGTCTGCCGAAAAGTTGTGGCGATAATCTCCTCGATCTTGGCACAGAGCAGCGCAATCTTGATTTCTCGGTTTGGCTCGTTATCGAGCAGGTGCCGGGTGAGCAACATTTCGCCAAAGACACTGGCTGTTTCGGCCAACGGCAAGGGCGCGTGGTAGTGCATGAAATTCTGTTGTCCGGACAACGTATAATGCACGGCGTGCCCCAGTTCGTGTGCCAGAGTGGAGACGTCACGCAGGTTGCCAGTGAAATTGAGCAAAACGAAAGGATCGGCCCCGGGAGCAACCCCCAGGCAGAAAGCGCCGCCTGATTTCCCTGCTCGGGGTGCCGCATCAATCCGACCCTTCTTATGCAGTCGTTGCACAATCGCCGCCAGCTCCGGGGAAAAGTCAGCAATGGCAGCCGAGACCATCGCGCGGGCTTCATCGAAGGAGAAACTGCGCGACTCGATCGCCACCGGGGCATAGAGATCGGTGTTCTTGAGTCGGTCCAGACCCAACAGCTGCCGCTTCAGCTCAAAGTACTCCTGGGCCAGGGGATAATGCGCCTCTGTAACCGAGAGCATCTGCTCCACCATTTTCGGCTCAGTCTCGCTGCTCAAGTGGGTCGGCGTCATCAGATCGGGATAGTGTCTGAGTTCTGCCTCCTTGCCGTGATCTAGCAGGATATTATTAAAACAGCTGGTCAGCACCAGCGCCTGCTCACTGTGCTTGTGCAGAAACGCGCTAAAGGCCTCTTCCCGAACGGTGCGTTCTGGATGATACAGCAGGGCCAGCAGCTCTTCACCCGCCACCTCGCGTTCTTGCTCTTCACCGGGAAATTGGAAGTTAAAGCGCAGCCCGGCCGTTACCTCATCAAAGAGTTGTGAAAAGGCCTCCTTGCCAGCCAGATCCTTACGCTTCAACGCCTGCTCGACTTCTTCACTGAGGGTATACGGCGCATGCGCCCGCACAGTTGACAGGTAGAGGCCATATTCTGCCACCCCCGGATCAAGCAGTAGCGCCGCATAAACTTCGTCCTCAAGCTGCAGCAACTCCAGCTCGAAAAAGAGCGTCGTTTCATGCACCTCTTGCCACGCCTCCCGGACGCGAGCCAATAACCGGGCAGCACCGACATCACGGCTGTCGCCACTAAACAGCAGCTGAGCAAAGCTGTACGGCTTGACGATCTTTAATTGCAGCTGTTCATACTCTTGCAAGGCCTGGCACAACAACTCAGCGTCAAGATCAGGCACGGCAATCCGGCCATAATAGCTTTGCCGAAATGAATCAGCTGATTGCTTGGCCGCCTGCAGCGCTTCAGTCAGCACCGGGTCGTCGCTGCCAGCGTACAAAGAGGATAAATCCCAGCGGACTTCATCAACGGAAAGTTCAGACATGCTTACTCCTTTTATCTTCGGTTCAGAATCAGGACAAAATCAAACATATAACGCAAAGGCGCAAAGACGCAGAGAAACAATAAGGGTCAGAAACAGGGATTGTTTACCCCCAAAAATAGGACTTAGTGTCTTCGTGTTCAAGATTAAATTGAGGTTTGGTTCTCTTTGCACCTTTGCGCCTTTGCGTTAACAAGCTTTTTTGCCTTTGACCCTAACTCCACTCAGCACTTATGCAACCCCCACAAAGCCAACAGTTGACAGCTTTTCCGGCAACAATTAATCTTACACAATTGCTATGATACTTTTCAGGAGTCTCCGATGAAACTCGACGAATTCTGCAAAACGCTTGAGAGAAGACTGGCCGCGACCCATGAGTACCAGGAAACGCTTCAGTTTGCCGCTTTGGCCTTGCAACAGGCGTTCAAGGTCAAATCCGACGAAGTTGCCTTTTTGCTGCTCGATACCGCAACGGATTCGATTGGTTTTGTCTGGCCGAAAAAGCTCAGCAGCGCCGGGAATATCCCGCTCAGCAGTCGCGGCTCGCTGGCAGCACTGACAATCCGTGAAAACAACTCCCAGCTGCATAACAATTTCAGCTCGAAATACCATGCCGCGATTTTCGAGCAGATTCGGCTCGATGAATCAAAAGCGAAAGACAACGCGAAAGAGCCCAGCGCCCAGCGGCCGATCCAGAAAATCATGAGTGTGCCGCTAACCAGAGAGCAGGCGATCACTGGAGCGGTCCAGGTTTGCCGCAAAGGCAGCGACGGCAAAGATGCTGGCGCAGACTTCACCCAGCTTGAACTAGACGCGCTCACGGCCATTGCTGGCGTCATTGGTCAGCATCTAGACCCAAAGAGTTAGCGCAAAGAGCCTAAGACATGGCTGGGCGGGAGAACCTGTTGCCCCTTGTCTCGAACCTGCGACACTGTCCCTTGATCTTAACACTAGGTGCTTAAAGCCCTTAAAGGTTTACCCCTTAGGGCATATGCTTTTCCTTTGCGTCTTTGCGTCTTTGCGTTATCTTTTACTTTAGTTTTTTCCGACTGAGCCAAAAAAAGGGGCCGGAAAAAATCCGGCCCCTTTGGTTTATTCATCATCGAAGATTTTACGCCTACTGCATCTCGTAAATCAGCAACGCAGAATCACCCGCATCGCTTTTTAACCAACCACCATGAGAAAACATGACCAACATGACAATTTCATCGACACCGTCATTGTCGGCATCAGCCACCCGATAATCGGCCATATATCCGCCCTGAGGCTTGGTCCGCCAGCGTTCGACCATGGAATAGCCGTCATAAGCCACCGCGCGCAAGTGACTGTTTTTATATTCCCGCAAAGAACCGAACAGGCGGCTGCCCTCATTGACCGGCACCAAAACCGTCTGGTTCGGACCAGGCTCAATCCGCGGCTTGAGGAAGGCGTAACGGGTCGACATATCATTAGTGCCCTCAGGACGCTCAAAGGACGCTTCCGATCCACCGAAATGCTCGGAACTCTCCCAAAGATTTGCCCCGCTGGGCTCCACAGCTTGAAGTTTGTCATTGACGCTAATATTCGCAATCAATGCCCGACCATCGCTCTCGAAAGGCATAAAGCCGAAGAGAGTTACAGTGCTTGGGATATTGACGCTGCCGGCTCTTTCCAACTGGTCGCCAACGCGATTGACCCGGAAAATTGAACCGGCCAGATCGTGATTTTTCTCCAGCAAATTCGGGTTAAGTTCCTGACCAAGTAGCACGTTGCCCTCGGCACCCATATTGACTTTACGCAAGAAGTAAGGGATCTGCTCAATGACCCGAACCAGTTCATCATCTTGCAACTCGAGGACTACCGACATCACTGAGTTCATGCTAACAACGGAAACATAGAACTCCATGCGGCCATCATTGTTCAGGTCGAGAGCATCGAGGCTGAGAGCATTACCATAGTTGCCGAATGCATGTTCCGCCACAGGCTTGAACTGACCATTTTCAACGTTGGCCAGAACCAGGCGATCACGGAAACAGAGAGCAACGTCATTTTTGCCGTCGCCATCAAAATCCCCAACATCAATCCCAACCGGCTTGCCATGCATTCGCGGCCCGTACCAGACGCCTTTTTTATTGTCCATCTGGTTGACAATTAAGCCGCCGCGCTGGCCCTGAACAACTTGTCCCTGCTGGCCTTGAGGACCACTAGAGAAGAGACCACCGAACATAGTGCTACCACCACTGGCACCGGCCATCGCCCCAGCTTGCGGGGGTGCAGCGACAATCCCTGCGGCTTGAGGAGCCGGAGCCATGATACTGCTCGAAGCAGCCATTTGCCCGGATGGAGTCGCAGCCATTGGTGGGAGAGTCGCAACTGCAGCAGGATTTAACTCAGCGGGGCGGTAAAACCGTAACGGCTGTAAGCTCTGGTCTTTAACCGCCAGACCCTGTTCAGTAAGCACAAAGACCAAGCCGATCGGCATCCCGGTTTGAGCCACCGGGGTTACGGGGCGAGCCTGCTGTGCCGCCTCGTAAGAGACCCAGTCCAACTCAGAAAGACCCGCCTGAAGGTCGGTATAAACCCCCACACCAGCCCCGGTGTAATCCCAGAAAGTGGCTGGCAGATTGGCAAACCGTTTCACGCTCTGACCTGGCTTGAATGTAGCCTCAGACTCCAGAACCGCCGCGTAGGAGTAACCGGCCTTGACCTTGGTGATGCGCAAGACGCCGGTCACCACATCGAGAGTGCCAAGAACTTCTTTGGTCACCGGATGCACAATTGGATCGCCCTTTTCGACCACCGTAAAAAGATCACCCACCTGAACGCCCTTGGTCGCGTCAATATCAACCAGCCACAGCTGACCAACTGGCGAAATTAGATAAGCTGATTCGACCGCCATGTCGCGGTGGACCTGCTCTTCAAATCCCGCCCAACAAGTGGACGCAACCAGCAACAGCATCGCTCCCGTTAGCAAAAGTCTTTTAAGATTGATACCATTCATTCTGTACATAGAAGCCCTCTCCAGTGAATAGGTAGTTACTAATGGTTAGTGTATCGACAAAGCATTTGCCACAAAGTCACAAAGGCACCAAGGAAGAAACTCTTATTTGAGACCCTCAACCCGAAAAGTTTTTCCTTCAAGTCTTTGAGTCTTCGCGGCATCAATTTTCCGATGTCTTAACAAAACGGCCGAGCCTCAAGAGGCCCGGCCGAATTGTAGCAAACTTCAAAACTGTTTAACAGTTACAGTTTAGAAAGGTACGTTAACCATCAGGTACGCCTGATAGGTAGAATCAGGATCAGCAGCGAGGCCTTTGTCATCAGTGACCTGGTCATCATAGAAGTCGCCGTA
Source organism: Desulfuromonadales bacterium (assembly GCA_030145195.1). GTDB lineage: Bacteria > Desulfobacterota > Desulfuromonadia > Desulfuromonadales > BM103 > JAQYVY01. Next base: position 141,861 of record JAQYVY010000002.1, read on the forward strand.
ACCAGCGTAAGAAGCGTTCAGGCTGACGTCAACCTTGTCGAAGAACTTCTTGCCAACGCGCGCGGAAACTTCGTAACCGAGAGTATCGCCTTGACGTGACTTAACTGCCTCGTTATCTCTCTTTTCTTCAAGGGACATGAAGTAACCAGCGCCCCACTTGAAGTACATGGTGTCAGAGAGGTTGTGGTTACCGCTGGCAACCGCACCAAACAGACCGTAACCAGCAGCGGCGGCATCAGTGAGTGCATAGCGGTGCTTGTTGGCGTCCGTGACATAAGCATCACAGAGGAACTGCTGGAGATTCTCGCCAACGAACTCATAGGCACCGTAGAAACCCTGCCATTTGCCTTGGTCCTTAGCGTCGTCATCGTCGGTAAAGTACATCAGGCGCAGACCGATGTCGCCGCCATCGATCTTCATCTTGGCTTTAGCGGACAGAGCAAAACCATCGACGTCGTTCGTCGTTTTGACCTTTGTAGTAGTATTATAAACCTCGGCATCACCGTCCTGGAAAACTAGGAAGCCGTCAATGCTCAGGTTGTCCTGAGTGAAGGCAAAAGTCGGACCGTAGAAATAAACGTCTGCTTGGCTGTGACCAGTCGCAGTTTCGGTGTTCTGGTCATACCAGTAAAGTTCAAGACCAGCCTTGAAGGCATCGCTGAATTTCTGATTAACCACCAGACCGTAGAAATCAGTGTCGTCCCAGTTACTTTTGCCAGTCGGATAACCCCAGTCAGCGCCTTCATCCCACTTGGAGTAGATAGCAGTAACGGCCGTATCACCGTAGGTTTGAGTTGCCTTGATACCGGCCATGTCATCGAAGAAGACAATGCCCTGCATGCCATCACGCATGGTCTGCACACCGATGGTAGCCTTGGTGTTGTCAAATTTCAGGTCGAGATAGACGTTCTTGGTCTCAACGTTGATGCCGTCAGCGCCGCGCTGACCGCCGCCACCGACGCCAACCTCGCGATCACCCGCTGCGTTCAAGCTGCTGTTGGCATAACGGTTAACACCCCAATCAGTGTCAACCTCACCGTAGTAAACAATAGAGACGTTCTCGTTAAGGGTGTTAGTCAACTTAGCACGAAAACGCTGGGTGACGAACTGCTGAGAGTCACCTTCTTCAGTACCATCCTTTTGTATCACCGAGTACATAGCCGTGCGGAAATAACCGTTAAACTTGAACTCTGCCAGAGCTGGCGTAGCCACTGCGACCGCTAGGCCGAGGACCAACAATGTCTTCAATACCTTGTTCATTTTGCCTCCTGAATAGAAAATGGTTCTTCAGCAGCCTGCGTCACTACCATAGTGAGACAAACCCTCCAAACCCTTCACAAACTGAACTATTCGACAGGTGCATCGAACTCATACCCACAAGCTGGACATTTGACACGAACCTTGTCATCCCCGCTCTTGCCGGCACATGCCGTTAGAGAGAGAACTATGAACGCTGCGAGTGCAACGAAAAGAACCTTTCTCATTCATTTACCTCCTTCCGCTAAAATTGTGTTTGATTGCACTTGCAAGGTCTAACAACCTTGATCTAAATACAATTTAGTAGGGGGAAAACCCCACACTTTTACAGTACTTCAACATTGGTGCCAAGTTACTAAACAGACAACAATATACTCATACAAGAGCGATTTTCCAAGTCTTTTTTAACCCCGCGCCCCAATATCTTACGGACCACCCAGCGCTTGCGCCTAAATTGTGTTGATGCTACGCCACACTGTCGCATTTTTCACACATCACCAACAGACAAACAAACAACGATTCAGTTTAATCCTGCAGCAGGTTTTTGCCGATTAAACTCCTTGACCAGCCGCACCAGATCTTCCGCCGCCAAGTTGCGGCCACCCGTATCAAAGCGCACGGTTTGTTCTGCGTCGATCACTAACAACCGTGGAATCAGATAGACGCTGTAGGCCTTATGCGCTTGACCATCATCAATCAGAGCGAGGTAATCCATGAGCATCTCTTTGTCACCGAGGTAGCGCTCCACCATGGCGGGTGAATCCTGAATAAACACTTCCAGCACCACCACGTTTTGCTCTTTCAGGAAAGCACCAACCTGGTTTATCTCGGCCGACAGCTGTTTGCAGGTCGGACACCAGGTGGTGGCCAGCTTCAACAGCACGAGTTGGCCCTTGAAATCTGCCAAGCTCACTTCCTGACCAGCCAGGCTCTTCAAAGCAAAACCGGGAGCAGGCGTGCCCACTTCAATCGCAGCGACCCACGCTGGGGTCATGATCAGGGAGAAGCAAAACAGCAGTGTGATTATGCGTTTACGCAAGATCATAAATCTCTCGTTTCACCAGTAAGTTATCTCAAAGAACAATGCGGAAGCAGGCCTACAAACAGACTTATTGCTGAAATATCTCCCACAACTATAAAACAGCTTTCTGGAGTATAGAAACAACGTTTTATAGTTGTCAAGAATAAAGACTGCAAATCCCCGCTATGCCGCACTTTTCTTCGATCTTGCTCTGTGGTGGCTTGGTTATAACATCGTTATAATTAATACGAGTTACTGATTTGCGGCCTAGTGCTCACCAGGCTCACAAAGTTCTGTAAGAATACCACCACTTGCCTTGGGATGCAAAAATGCGATACGGGCACCATGCGCTCCCGTCCGTGGAACTTCATCAATTAACCGGACCCCTTGCGCCTTAAGCGCGACCAGTCGCTGCTCAAGGTCCGTGACTTCATAAGCCAGATGATGAACGCCAGGGCCATTCTTCTCCAGAAACCTGGCAACCGGTGAGTCGGGCGCGGTCGGTTCGAGCAATTCTATGCGGCTCTCGCCCACGACGAAAAACGCCACTTTGACTTTCTGCTCGGCCACCACCTCGGTGCCCTCAAACTCCATCCCGAGGGTGTCGCGGTAGTAGGGGGTGGCTTCTTCGATACTGGCAACGGCGACACCGATGTGATTAATTTTTTTAAGCATTTCTAGACCTCACTAAAAACTTATTTAACGCAAAGACGCAAAGACGCAAAGGCTGGCTACAACTCCGGCAACCCATTGACAACCCTGTGAATGCCATCTTTAACAAAATTGTTTCCAAAGTTAATAATTAACCCCAACCTTAATCCGGTAAGCCTGAGGTAAGTCAGCAACTGCGTATGGAAGATCGGGTTCAATTTCTCTACAGCCTTAACCTCAACAACGAGTTTATCCGAAACCAGCAGATCAAGGACGAGAGGCTTCTTTATTTCAAGACCTTTGTACAAAACCGGCACCGGCAACTGCCTCACTACCGGCAGATTCCGCAACGTCAGTTCACGAGCTAAGGCCTGCTCATAGATGTCTTCAAGTAAACCCGGCCCACCCAGCTCACGATGCACCTCTATTGCCGCACCAATAACCTGACGACTAATCGCATTCTCATTCAATTTCCCCTCCTTAACGACAATAACAATAAAATAAAAAAGTCTTTCTTTGCGCCTTTGCGGCTTTGCGTTAAAACGATCAGCCTCTCTTAAACGCCCCCAAAAGCCGTCGCACCGCCGCTCCCGGCGTGGTGGTGCCGCTAGCGACAGATTCCTGGATTTGCGGTAACAGCACTTCGATTTTAGGATGACGCAAAAACATCTGTTTAAGATCGTCTTGGAGCAGGGTCCACATCCAGTCATTGGCCTGTAGCTTGCGCCGGTCTTCGAGTTCGCCGCTTGCTTGCATGCGGGTGCGGAAATCGACGATGGCGTCCCACACCTCAGAGATGCCTTGATTGTGCAAGGCGCTGCAGAGCATGGCGGGCACCTGCCAGTTCATACTTTTGGGTTTGAGCATGTGCAAGGCGTTGACGTACTGCTGGCGGGCCAGTTTAGCTCGGGGGAGGTTGTCGCCTTCGGCTTTGTTGATCAGGATCGCGTCGGCAATCTCCATGACGCCGCGCTTGATCCCCTGCAGCTCATCGCCAGCATTGGGCAGTTGCAGCAACAGAAAGAAGTCAACCATGGACGCGACCGTGATCTCGGACTGACCAACTCCGACCGTTTCGACAATAATCACATCATAGCCAGCAGCTTCGCAGGTGAGCATGGTCTCGCGGGTTTTACGGGCCACGCCGCCGAGCGTATCACCAGCGGGTGAGGGCCGGATAAAGGCATTGGCCTCTCGGGCCAGCTCTTCCATGCGAGTCTTGTCACCAAGAATGCTGCCACCGGAAATCTGCGAAGAGGGATCGACCGTCAGCACCGCGACTTTGTGGCCCTGACTGAGCAGGTACATACCGAAAGCTTCGATAAAGGTGCTCTTGCCAACCCCGGGGACGCCGGAGATGCCAAGGCGGATGGATTTGCCCGTATCAGGGAGGAGTTCGTCGAGCAGAGTGGTTGTGGCGAGAGAGTGGTCGAGGTTGCGGCTTTCAATCAGGGTGATGGCTTTGGCCAGGGCACGCACGTTCCCGGCCCGGACTCCAGCGGCGATGTCTTCGATTTTGATCATGATAGAACCTGTTTATCGCCCGCTCGCGTTGCTCGCTCAAGACGCAAAGACGCGAAGAAGAAATCCCAAAAGAGTTAACGCCCGCTCGCGTTGCTCACTCAAGTCGCAAAGACGCAAAGGAGAACACAGAAAAAGCAAAAACCTTTAGTTTGGGGTTAAAACCCACAAAAGATTTTGGAGGTTTCCTCTGCGATCTTTGCGTCTCTGCGTTAAATTGCTTTTGATTATAACAAAAAATGAGGGCAGACTTTCGTCTGCCCTCATCAATGTTTCGCGGCTAATTACTTTTTTTTCTCGGCGATCGCTTCCAGAGTCTGGGTCGCTGAAGTCACAATCGGGGTGCCCGGTCCGAAAATTCTTGCGGCCCCGGCGGCATACAACTCGTCGTAATCCTGACGCGGGATGACGCCGCCGCAAACAATGGCAATGTCGGTTGCACCCAGCTTCTGCAACTCGGCGGCGAGTTGGGGAACCAGGGTCTTGTGCCCGGCGGCGAGGCTGGAGACGCCGACCACGTGCACGTCATTCTCCACCGCCATCTTGGCGGCCTCTTCCGGGGTCTGGAACAGAGGACCGACATCGACGTCGAAACCAGCATCGGCGTAGGCGGTCGCAACCACCTTGGCGCCACGGTCATGACCGTCCTGGCCCATCTTGGCAATCAGGATGCGCGGCCGGCGGCCGTCACTGGCGGTAAAGGCGTCAATGCGCTGTTTCAGCTCGGCAAAATTTTCGTCGTTGGCGACCACGGATCCATAAGCTCCCGAGACCAGCTTGATCTCTGCTTTGTGTCGACCGAACGCCACTTCCATAGCATCGGAGATCTCGCCGACGCTGGCGCGCAGCCGGGCAGCTTCGACACTGAGGGCGAGCAGGTTGTCCTGGCCATTTTCGCATGCAGTCGTGATCGCGGCAAGTGCCTTTTGACAAGCCGCCTCGTCGCGCTCGGCACGCATCTTTTCGAGACGGGCGATCTGGGATTTGCGGACCGCAGTGTTATCGACATCAAGCACCTCAATCGGGTCCTCGCAAGCCAGCTTGTACTTGTTGACACCGACGATGACATCGCGGCTGCTATCGATTGCGGCCTGCTTCTTCGCTGCCGATTCCTCGATGCGCAACTTGGGCATCCCGGTCTCGATCGCCTTGGTCATGCCGCCGAGTTCTTCGATCTCATCAAGAATCTTCTGCGCTTCATCAATCAGTGCAGCCGTCAACGACTCGACATAATAGGAACCGGCCAGCGGATCCACCACCTTGGTAATTCCAGTCTCTTCCTGAATCACCAACTGAGTGTTGCGGGCAATCCGGGCAGAATGATCCGTCGGCAACGCAATCGCTTCGTCGAGGGCGTTGGTGTGCAACGACTGGGTGCCGCCGAGCACGGCCGCCAGGGCCTCGATGGTGGTGCGGATGACGTTGTTGTAGGGATCCTGCTCGGTCAAGCTCCAGCCCGAAGTCTGACAATGAGTTCGCAGCATCAGCGACTTCGGATTTTTCGGCTCGAAACGCTTCATCAGGTGAGCCCAGAGGTGGCGCGCGGCACGCAGCTTGGAGGCCTCCATGAAGAAGTTCATGCCGATGCCAAAGAAGAACGACAGGCGCGGCGCGAAAGCATCGACATCGAGGCCCTTGTCGATCGCGGTCTTGACGTACTCCAGGCCATCGGCCAGGGTGAAGGCCAACTCCAGGGCGTTATTGGCCCCAGCTTCCTGTATATGGTAACCAGAAATCGAGATTGAGTTGAAACGCGGCATGTACTTGCTGGTGTACTCGATAATGTCGGCGATGATGCGCATCGACGGCACCGGCGGGTAAATGTAAGTGTTGCGCACCATGAACTCTTTGAGGATGTCGTTCTGGATGGTTCCGGCCAACTGCTCGGGAGGAACCCCCTGCTCTTCGGCGGCGACAATGTAGTTGGCCATGATCGGCAGGACCGCACCGTTCATGGTCATCGACACCGAGACCTTGTCGAGCGGAATATCGCCAAAAAGGATTTTCATGTCCTCGACCGAGTCGATCGCCACCCCGGCCTTGCCGACATCGCCGACGACTCGCGGATGATCGGAATCATAACCTCGATGCGTGGCCAGGTCGAAAGCAACTGACAAGCCCTGCTGACCTGCAGCCAGATTTCGCTTGTAGAAGGCGTTCGATTCTTCTGCGGTGGAAAAGCCCGCGTACTGACGAACCGTCCAGGGACGACCGGCGTACATGGTCGCCATCGGACCACGGGTAAAGGGGGCATGACCGGGCAGAGTGTCAACCGTCTCGAGTTTTTCCAGGTCTGCCGCGGTATAAAGCGGCTTAACGGTGATCCCTTCCGGAGTCTCCCAATTTAACCCGGACAGGTCTTCAGTCTTCTTCTCTTTCTTGGCCTGAACTTCCCAATCGGCCAACGCTTTCTTGTCAAAACAGCTCATAAGTGTCAATCCTTTGGAATAAACAGACAGTTCTATAAACGAAAAAAGTTAGCCACTAAAGTACCAAGACACGGAGAACTTCTTAGGTTGTTGCCTAACCCCTTCAATAGAGCAAGGGTATGATTTTGTTTTGTTCCTGCATCGGGTCACTTGGTGACTTTGTGTCTTGGTGGCCAACTCAAGTTGTGCCTAGTCTATAAATCCGTAAAAAAAAACGACAACCAAGAAACAAGTCCGGAGGCAGGTTATCCCGGCCTAAGTCCCAAGTCCTCGACCGCCGTGATTTTTTTAGCGTGTCACAATCGCCAGAACCTGAACCTCTTCATCACCACAGGCCAGCAAGCGATGTTTGAGGGTGGCGTCAAAATAAACCGCGTCACCCTCTTCCAGGATGATTCGCTCATCTTCGAGAATAACTTCAGCCCTGCCCTTGAGGATCAACAGAAATTCTTCGCCTTCATGGTTATAGAGGGTCTCTTCATCCGGGCGTTTCGCGACCGTGACCATGAAGGGTTCCATCTTCTTGTTGCGCTTGCGAAAAGAAAGCGCCTCATAAGTGTAGCCGTGCCCTGTACCCGCGACCGAGATGACCCGACTGACCTCTCGCCGCTCCATTTTTCTGACCACTTCATACTTGCAGTCAACCTCTTCTTCCTCGAAGAACAAACCAATCTTGACATCAAAGAAGCGAGCAATCTTGGAGAGCGTCGCAATGGGTGGTGAAACGTTATTATTCTCAATCTGGGAAATCAACGCAGGCGAGAACCCGGTTTCACGTGCCACACCTTGCAGTGTCAGCTTGCGAGCCTTGCGCAGTTCCTTGATTTTTGCTCCAATATTGTACTCCACATTAGGCCTTTTGCTCAAAATAGAATAAGGTTTTATAGCGTGTTGATATACCTGAAAAAAGGGGTGTTTGTCAATAAATATTTATTTATGGTAAAAAGTATTTACCTATATTAAACGTGCAAGTCATTGGCTTCATTCATCTCTACCAGTAAATGCTTTCCATGGCCGTCTCACAGCAAGACTCGCAGTGAAAAGTTCACGAACTTCGGCATCGCAACTGACTTTTTTGTCTCCAAACAGCCCCAGTCGAGAAACAGCGGTTGACCCCAGGCCCTAAGAATAATCTTCGAAATTTACTTTTTAGGCCCAAAAACCAGGATGCTTTTGACATCACCATTTTCAAACCAATGGTCTATTATTGAAAAGTTGAACAATATCAGTAAATTAGGCAATATCTCTACCGTTATCAGAGAAGTACTTCCGCCACGGCGAAACTCAAAATTAAAATCCCAGTCTACACAACAAAACAACCGAGATCATAACATACCGTTTTATAAGGGCTTTTTGCGTTTTTTGCTTGCATTAATGAGCAGAAGGACTATTCTGTAACTATATTTGAGACGTTAAACCACATCAGGGATCAACGGAGACGACCATGAGATGCCCAGTTTGTAAAAACACCGAACAACATCTGGAAATTGATGCACATTACAACGGTTTTGATGAAGAAGTTGTCGAATGTGACGTGTGCGGAACCATCTGGTCCATCAACCATGGCATGATGGACATTGTCAAAGATGTTCAGGCGCATTCATTCCTTGAAGCAACAACTGAGCTGGTAGAGGGCGCTGACTATCACTAGCAAAAGTGGCAGACAGCACGACAGCCCAAGAAAAAAGACCTGCCACATGCGTCTCCATTGACGTGTTTGAGTTGGTCTTTTTCTTTTCGGGCCGTGGTCCCCTTGATCTGCAAGCAAACGCCCATTATTAAAACAAGCAATTAGCCAACGAAGCCAAAAGCGCCCCGTCTGTTTTCAGACGGGGCGCGATGCTTTGGGACAACACGGAACAGCTTGAAGTCTTGCTTAAAGAACAGATTCGAGATATTCCGCAGTGGTCGCACGCTTCTCATTTTCAATCTGTTTAGAATCAACTTCGACAAACTTCTCGTCCGGAGTGATTTTGAAGATAGGCTGGCTCTTCTGCACGATAACGCCGTCGCCACCCTCAATCAGGATCTTGTCGATGGTGCCTGAGAACGGTGCCGGAACCTTGTTGAACATCTTCATGACTTCGAGGATGAAGAGCGGCTGGCCCTTCTCGAAGTGCATCCCTTCGGTCGCGAACGGCGGCATCCCCGGTGCTTCCTGGGCATAGTACATGCCACCACCCGGCGTGACAATCTCATCGGCCTTGGTTGCTGGCGGCGGCACCAGCACTTTCTTCATAACAGCCTGCAGATCAGGATCATGCAAGTAGTCGGGGATGGTTACTTCGAGGTCTTCTTCAACCTTGAAGTCGTAGAACCCGGTCTTTTCGGCGAGCAGGAAGAGCAGACCGAAGAGCTCATTACCAACCTCAAAACCGAGATGGGCGGACTGAATCTCGACCCAGCTCTCCTCGTCAAAACCACCTTGCGGCTTATCTTTACTAAGGAGGTCATTGAGCTTGACGAATTCCTCTTTACCCAGGCTGAACTTCTGCCGCAACTCCGCGTAGAAGGCCAGCGCATTCTGCAGCAAGTCGCGGTCATGGGTCCAGATGACCTCGGCGGCAGGAGCGTCTGCACGCCAGGTCATATTGAGGAACTCATAAGTTTCTGCGAGAATAACCAGCGGGTTGCGCAACCAAACCAGCTTGGAGTTTTCGTACTTGAAGTTCTTACGATTAAGGCTCAACCAACCGGAAAGCAAATGGGGATCTTCCAGCAGTTTCTCCATCGGACGAGTCAAGAGGGTTCCCTTGCGATCGAGGGTCTCGGAAACCGCCTTGGCGGCTTCAGGATCACCACCATAAACCTTGCTGCAATGTTTCTTCATCGCCAGGAAAGCAAAGACCACATCCAGCTTGAGGGCCTCTTCCTTGAGCTTGCCGACCAGAGTCAGGTACGGAACCACGAAGCGAGTAGTCGGCTTCGCCATGACGTTCTGACCGAGGAACCAGTTGACCAGTCCGTAATGAAAGGAAAGGTTGGTCTCCAGATCGGTACCACGCAACACAGTGCTGCTCAAAACTTTAGAAAGCTGCTCATAGCTGTCAAGACGAGTCTGCCCCTTGGTCAGCAGCAGAGCAATGTTGGAGTCGTAAGCACCCGCCACCGTGTAGCGCATGAACTGGTTAGTGTCCGGGTTGACCATACAGATGCCCTGGTCGTCGCGAATTTCACCATCAATCGGCTTTGACCAATAACGAATCACGCCACCAGCACTCGGTGACAACGAACAGTCAGTCGCGTTGAGACGCGCTTCGGCAGCAGCACCGAAACGCTGTTGCCGTTCTGGCCGCGGCACGGTCTTTTTATGCATGGCCAACAGGGCCATAGCCTCAACCAACGACTCGACGACAAAGAACTCTTTTTTGTTCTTCGGATTGGTAAATTTGAGGCTGTAGACCAGCTCCGTAACCCGGTGCTCGACCTGGATGCGGGTGTTGACCTCCATGAAATAGTGGCGAGCACCATCAACAATACACTCAAAAGTAGACGCTGAATCGAGCCCGACAGCCGTGCCAAAACGCTCTGATTCCTCTTCCATCCGCTTGAGGACCTTGAGGTCACTCTCCAACGCCTTAACCTGGGCTTTTTGTCCGGCTTTCTTCGCCGCGGCGATCTCCAGAGCCAGAGCTTCCTGGGTGACAGAGATTTCCAGCAGCTTCTGCTCGTGCATCTGCAGGGAGCAATCACGACCACCAAGAGCGATACACCACTCGCCATTGCCGAGCAGCTGGATTTCGTTATGGCGAGTCTGTTCAATGTTCAACTCAACCAGAACATTTTTGTTGTCGCCAACCCCGTTCGCCTTCACTTCGAGCAGAACCTCACGAACCAGTTCCGTCGCCGATGAAGCTGCCTTCTTGATGTCAGCATCACTCGGATTCTTCTTGGTCAGCAATGAGCCACCAAGGATCCGCTGGCCCTTACCACCGCCACCACCGATCGCCTTGAGGCGAATCCTGGCACCAGGGTAGTTTTTGAACATGTCGAAGCACTCTTTTTCTACCTGGGCGCCGAGTTCGTCCATAGAGTAGAGATCGAGTCCCTTCGCGTAAGAGGCCATCAAAATATGGTCGGCAAGGGTCTCCAGAGCAAGGGTCTTGTCATCCAGGACCGTCTTGTCGCATTTGAGCTTTTCGGCCTTAACCAGCGCCAACAGAGCATCACGACTTGGATGCTTGGAAATCAGGGTACGGGCGGTCGCGTTGTCGATCCCTGGGGTAACTGAGACGTTAACGCTTAAAGCGGTCCGCTTCGCCTCGTCTTTTTTACCTGCGCCACGCTGGGTGGCAGCGCAGGGACCGATAAACCTGAGGCCAGCATCTTCAATCGCGGCAACGAATTCATCGTCCTCGGCCATAAAGCCATAACCAGCAAAGATCGAGTCGTAACCGTTGTCTTTGGCGGTCTTGATAATCTGACCGATTCGCTCAACCCGCTCTTCCTTGGAAGCACCTGTGTAGTCGGGCACCCGGTGGACCCGGCTGTTATCAGTCAACAGACGCAGTTCCGGCGAGAGTGCGTTAGGGTAGATAATTGAATCTTTCTCAGAAAGCAGAATACCGTAATGGGAAATCCCCATTTCTTGATAGACATTCATCGCTTCCAGGCGAATTGGACCGCGACAAACGATCAATGGCTTGAGCTCCTCGCAGGAGAAGGAACGAACCCACGCCGAATCGGACTGGCTCAAGCGGCGATCGCGGTGGATCAATGGATTGTTAGTGTAATTATCAGACTGTGCCATTTTTTATCTCCAAATCTGGTTTATCTCCAAATCGAAACCTTGACTCAATTAAAGCGACAATATCCAAAGAGATTAATGGAATTCGCGCTGGACATCCTGCCACGATGATGCTTGGTAGTGCCGGAGCAAAAAGCTCAGGTTCTCACC
>JAQYVY010000040.1 GCA_030145195.1 Desulfuromonadales bacterium
CTGAAGAGCTTGACGCCTGCGCCAGGTTTGCCGAGCGGCTCGTCGATGCACTCGCCTTTGTCGGGGTGCCCCGTTGCCCTGGCGACACCATGGCCAGCAATCCACAATGGCGCCACAGCCTCTCCGAATGGACGCAAAAGGTTGAACAATGGATCGCCACCCCCCTGGCAGAGAGCATGGTCGATTTCGGCATGCTCCAGGACTTCAGGACGATCCACGGCAACAGTCAACTAGAACAGGAATTGCACAGGGCGATCCATGCCGCAACCACGAGAAACAACTTATTCTTCCCTTACGTGGCCAAAAACATCGTCCGCTTTCCGGCGCCCTTGGGCATGTTCGGACGAATCAAACTGGAACGCAGAGGGCCAAATCGAGGCAAGGTTGATCTCAAAAAAGGCGGAATTTTCGCCATCACCAGCGGGGTCAGCCTGCTCGCACTGGAGCAGAAGTTGGACAAGGGGACAACCTGGGACAAGCTTGAACGCCTCGGCGAACTCAGCGTGCTTTCAGCAAAGGACTGCCAGTTGGTCAGCGATGCCTTCACCCATCTGGTGCAATTCCGCCTACAACGCCAACTGTGGGACATTGCTACTGGCAATAAACCTGGCAACTGTATCGAACCCATGATGATGCCGGAGAGAGACCGCAATCTATTGCGTGAGGCCTTTCGCGGCGTCAATTTGTTGTTACGATTCCTCCGCGAGCACTATCACCTCGATTCTATCGCGCGATAGAGGCTCTCGGCGACACGCAAACAGCAGCCATCGACACGAAAAAGGGCCGGCATATTCGCCGGCCCTTTCTGATTACAGATAAGTCTCTTTATAACGCTAATTGGCGGAAGGATCGAAAAACCAGATAGTGCGTTTCTTGTGCCAGCCCTTTTCCCACATGCAACCCTCGTAGGTGACCCGCTCCTGACGCGGATTTATGGCTTGGGAGGCTCCGCCGGTGCTGACCTGACAATCACGATCAGCGGCATAGAATTCGGAAGACCGCTTGGTTGCATGCTCCCAACGGGAAGCACAACCACTCAGCAGAAAAGCCAACACTCCAACAAGAACCCATCGCATCATTAAAAAGCCCCCTATAATTTACGGAACAAAGCCATTCAGCACCCTTAACCTGTGAATTATAACACTCTCGTTGCTTTTGCAAAACATATTCTTGCACTTCGAGAGATGGAGATAAAGAGACACAAACAAAAATTTCTCTTGACCTCTACCAACAAATTACCTAAATTAATCACCGTTTATAAAATTTCACCAATCCCCAAAGGAGAGAGAAACATGAAAAAACTGATTATTGCCATCATGCTGGTCGCTTTTGCCTGCACCGTAGTCTACGCTGTCGAGGTGGTCACCTACGAGAGCAAAAAAGGGAACGTTACCTTCGATCACACAACCCATAGCGCGGCAACAGAATGCACCGTTTGCCACGAAGGCGAGCCTGCAAAGATTGCAATTGACAAGAAAGCTGCACATGGCGACGCCTGCAAAGGTTGTCACAAGGCCAACGGCGGCCCAACCAAGTGCAACGATTGTCACAAGAAGTAAGTCAAACCGGTCCAGCTATTATACGAAGCCTCCCCCTGTGATAAGGGGGAGGCTTTTTTCGTGGCACCGTACAAACAAGAGGCCCTTCGACCATCCATTGCAGATCAAGAGACGTATGCTATAATTTCGCTTTGAGTACTACACCTTGAGGAGGAAAAACATGTCGTTGCAAGGAACCCAAACGGAAAAGAACATTCTGCTCGCATTTGCGGGTGAAAGTCAGGCCCGCAATCGCTATACCTACTTTTCCAACAAAGCCAAGAAAGAAGGCTACGAGCAAATTTCAGCCATTTTTGAAGAAACCGCCAACCAAGAGCGAGAGCACGCGAAACGACTCTTTAAACTTCTTGAAGGTGGTGAAATCGAAATCACCGCGTCCTTTCCTGCTGGCGTCATCGGCACCACCGCAGAAAACCTGAAAGAGGCGGCTGGTGGCGAAAACCATGAACACACCAGCATGTACCCCGAATTTGCGGCAACCGCCCGCAACGAAGGCTTCCCCAAAATTTCGGCAATCTTCCTGTCGATTGCCGTTGCCGAAAAATACCATGAGGCTCGCTTCCTTGCCCTGCTGAAGAATCTTGAGTCAGCGCAGGTGTTTGATCGTGACCAGGGGACCGTCTGGCGTTGCCGCAACTGCGGCTACCAGCACCAAGGCGCATCGGCACCGGGTGTTTGTCCAGCCTGTGACCATCCTCAGGCATATTTCGAGGTCACCCCAACCAACTACTAAACTTTCAAGGAGGATACAGATGACCCAGGTCAACGAAGTCTATAAGTGTGAGCTATGTGGCAACATCGTCGAAGTCTTGCGTGGTGGGGCGGGTGCTCTGACCTGCTGTAACCAGGCAATGCTCAAATTGACCGAAAACACCACCGATGCCGCTCAGGAAAAGCACGTTCCGGTGATTGAGATCAAAGCGGACGGCATTACCGTCAAAGTCGGTAGTGTTGCCCACCCCATGCAAGCTGAGCACTTCATCGAGTGGATTGAGCTCATCGCCGATGGCAAGGTTTATCGCCAGAACCTCGCACCCGGAGAAGCTCCAGAAGCAACTTTCCCGGTCATTGCCGAGAAGGTGACGGCTCGTGAACATTGCAATCTGCACGGACACTGGGCCGCTCAAAGCTAACCGGGAGCAGCCAGAGAAATTCGTCACACAAAAAGGCCCTCTAGTTTGAGGGCCTTTTTGTCCATTCGCAAGCAAACCCCGGCACGAACAACAGGCAAAGGTTGACCGTTTTGCCAGCAACAGGCAGAATAACGGCACAAAGCATCTAGCTTGGGGTCTGTCGGACAGGCAGGCACCTTAAGATCAAGGGCAACCACCGTGACTCTGCGTTCACACAAGAAGAAGTTTCCAAAACCTGAGCCAAAAAACAACCGGGCTCCGGCACCCTGGCGGCTGTGGCTGCACGAGACGATCTTCGAAGCCGATACGCCGACGGGAAAACTGTTCGATTTCACCCTGATCCTGGCCATCGTCCTCAGCATCGTCGTCGTGATGTTAGATAGCGTGGAAGAAATTCACCGCCAGCACGGCCAGGCGCTTTATCTCATAGAGTGGACCCTGACAATCCTCTTCACCCTGGAATATGGCCTCAGAATCAGTTGCCTCGGTCGTCCTTCAAAATACATCAAAAGTTTCTACGGAATTGTCGATCTGATCGCCATTCTGCCGACCTACATCAGCCTGTTGATCCCAGGCTCGCAATATCTGATGGTCATCCGGGTCCTGCGGCTGCTGCGCATCTTCAGAATCCTGAAACTGGCGCAATACCTTAACGAAGCGGAATACCTGCTCAAAGCCATGCGCGCCAGCGCCCGTAAAATATCAATCTTTCTCTTTGCCATTCTCACTATGGTGCTAATCTTCGGTTCGCTGCTCTATCTGATTGAAGGCGACCAAAGCGGCTTCAGTTCAATTGGGATTTCATGCTATTGGGCAATAACAACGTTGACTACGGTAGGCTACGGTGACCTGGCGCCGCAAACACCACTCGGACGAGCGGTCGCCAGTGTGATCATGATCATGGGTTATGGGGTTATTGCCGTTCCGACCGGGATCGTGACTGCCGAACTGGTCGCACCTATAACGGGAGTCGTCTCAACCCAGGCCTGTCCCGACTGCGGAGCGGAAAAGCACAGCTTCGATGCCATTCATTGCAAAATTTGCGGGGCAGAATTAAATCCAGAAAACGGAGATCTGTCGAACTAAACGGGCAGTGGCCGTGCGGTCAACTTCTGAGGCATCAGCTCTCCAGGCTAAGACGACTAACGAAATCCTTCAAGGCGGCTTTCAGAAGCGCGCTCGGACCAACAAACTGCACTCCCATACCACAGGGCAATTCGTTCTTTTTGCGCCATTCCGGGTGATTGACCCAAGCCACACGCACCTGGCTCTGCAAGGGGGTTTGAAAGCCCGGCAAGACAAAATCAATCAGCAAGGTTGTATCCATCGGGAAAATCATTTCCGTGGCCAGAAACATTCCATCGTCATTAAAATTCACACAACTGCCGAGATGCCTTTTCTGCGCACTATCCAGAAATTCCAGCTGAAAGTTCACAGGGAAACGTCGCGCCAGGCGGCGCGAGATGCCGAGCAGGCCACAAGCGGCATCAAGCAACCTGTTGGCAGCCAACGGCCGATGGATCACAGCATCACAACCGGCCTCCCAGCAGGCATCAGCCAGGTTCTCATCGGTAGATTCCGGAAGTAGCAGCAGGACCGGCGTTGTGCTCAAGAGTTGATCCTGCTTGATAGCTCGACAGCACTTCAGGGCCTGCTCTCCCAACAGAGCAAGGTCGAAAATTGCCAGAGTCGGAGCCTCGGCTTCAACCACTTTAAATCCGGCCTGGCCATTCTGGACCAGAACCATCTCGAAGCCCTCGCGTTGGAAAAAAGAGTTTTCAAGAATTGCCAGGAGTTCAGGATCTCCGGATAAAACAATCTTTTTGGCAGGCATAGGATCTGCTCCTAATTGGAAAGAATCTTAACGAAACAAGCTGGTTTGCTCACATCAAATCGATGCACGCTTCATGCCGATTTCCCAAGAGATTGAACCCAAAAAGGGCCGCCGATTAAGGCGGCCCTTTTAAACAGGCAATAATCTTCTCAGGAAAATTCGAGCAGCTCGATCTTGAAATACAACTCTTTCCCTGCTAAAGGGTGATTTCCGTCAAGAATCACCATGGTATCACTCAACTCAACAACTTGAACTTCCAAAGTCTGACCATCTTCCAAGCCGACTTCCAGCATGCTGCCGAGAATAAGCTGCTCATTGTCGGGAATCTGGTGACGCTCTACCTCAGCAACCATTGCCGGCACATGCGCACCATAGCCATCTTCAGGTAAAACCACCACCTCACAGCTCTCGCCCGGCTTCAAACCGACAACGGCACGCTCAAAACCGGGGATAACCTGATCGGCACCGACCGTGAATTCAAACGGCCCCTGCCCCTCGGAAGAATCAAAGATGGAGCCGTTTTCAAAACGGCCGACATAACTCACCTTAACCTGATCACCGGCCGCAACCTGGCGTTCATCCTGACCGCTCATCAACTCGAGCCTTTTTCCACGCTGATCAACTCCACATCAAAAATAAGAACCGAATTCGGGCCGATATTTTGACCGGCGCCGCGCTCACCATAGGCCAGATTTGACGGAATAAAAAGCTGCCACTTGGCACCGGGCTTCATCAGCTGCAGCGCCTCAGTCCAACCTGGGATAACACCGCCCACTGGGAAACTTGCCGGTTGGCCACGGTCGATAGAGCTATCGAACTGGGTCCCGTCCACCAAAGTCCCGCGATAATGCACGGTCGCGACATCATCGGGCTGTGGCGAGTCGCCCGCACCCGGTTCAATCACCTTGTATTGCAGACCACTTTCAGTAACAACCACTCCCTCCTGCTTGGCATTCTCCGCCAGGAAAGCTTCACCCGCCTTGAGGTTGTCTTCCGTTGTCGCTTGCATTTCAGCTTCCATCTTGGCCTGCATCTCCTGTTGGAAGGTCTGAATTTCGGTGGCCATCTCCTCCTCAGTCAAGCGCGGTTCCTTGCCAGCCATAGCATCTTTAAGTCCGGTAATCAGGACATCAGCGTCAATGTCCATTTTCTGACTGGAAAAGTCCTGGCCGATGTTAACCCCGATGGTGTAGCTGATGCGTTCTTTTGCCGTAGTCAGCGTCAACTCCGTCTTGGGCTCCTCTGGGGTACATGCGGTAAAAAAGACTAACGCGAGAAGTGCGGTTACAATGAATTGCAGCTTTTTGAGAGACATGATTTCATCCTTCCTTTGATGGTTATTATGAATCCATGAAGACGCGGCGGATCCAGATTCATGAGCACAGATTATTGATACAAAGCGTAACCATAACCACGACTTTAAGCGCTGTCAACCCATACCGGAGCAAATCGCTCAAAGCGACTCATCACGGCAACAAAGAGCGTTGCACCAACCGGGATAAATACAGTGATAAAGACAGGGCGGTGAGCACCACCAGTATCAGCGCCAACATAAAGCCGCTCCAGCCGAAGCTACGATAGAGATAGCCTGGAAGCCAGGAACCAACGACACCGCCACCGTAATAGAAGGAGACGTAAAGACCGTTAACCGCCCCTTTGTTTTGCGTCACATAACGGTTCAGGCATCCGGTCGCGGTCGCGTGAGTCAGGAAAGACGCCCCGCATAGCAAGAACATGCCACCGACCAGTGCAGGAACGGCGGGAATCGTCATAACCATGAGAGCCAGCGCAAACAGGCCCAGGCCACCAATCATAACCCGCTCGGCACCACCGCAGAACTTATGAATGCGAACCGCATTCAGAGAAGCGACAATCCCCATCAGATAGCCGGAGTAAGCCAGACCGATTCGAAACTCGTCGACGCCAGGGCTCAATTCGGCCAGCCGAAACGGCAAATAGTTCATGATCGCGGCAAAAGCCAGAAAGAAGCAGAACACCATGGCATAGGCCGTGCGCACCATCGGGTCACTCAAGACTTTACCGACCAGCTTCAACCCTGCTGGCGACAGCTTCACCACAGCAACGTCCTTGACCTTGCCCAACCAGAACCAAGCGACCAACAAGCCAATGCCAAGCAGCAGAAAGCTGAAGCGCCAGTGTAGCAAATTGGCAATCAATCCCGACATGGCCCGACCGGCAAAGCCACCGAGAATGGTCGCGGCGATATACCAGGACATGGCCCGAGCCATATCGCTCTTGGCGGTCGTCTGCGAAGTGTAGGTCATCAACGAGGTCAGCATGGCCGGAATCAACAATCCCTGCACCAAACGCAGGGCCATCAGCACGCTGAACGGTCCAGCCACAAACATTAGCCCTTCGCTGATGGCCAATAACAAAACAGCTGTGCGCAGCATCCGTCGTGCCGAAATTGTTTCAAGGAGAACCCCATACACCAGCGGTGCCAGGCTCAAAGGAATGAACGCAACGGTTGTTAACAAGGCTGCGGTTTCTCTTGAGACACCGAACTCGGCCGACAGAACCGGCAACAACGGTTGTGGCACATAAAGAGCGGAGAGCGTCAAAATGGTGGTAAATAAAATTGCCGGCATAATTTCAACGCGGTTCGCAACGGGTGGAGAACTGAGCGATCCGATCAACCACGGGCGGATGTGAGTAGTAGAACCAGACATAGAAAGGGTGTGGATGAAGATTGCTCAGATTCTCTTTCGAGAGTTTGATCAGTGCTTGTGCCAGAGGTTCGGTAGCGCCGGTCAGCTCCACAGCAAAACGATCCGCTTGCCATTCGTGCCGCCGCGACATGGCGCTGAACAGAGGCGTCAGCGGAAAAGTAATGAGCGAAGCGAGGAAACCGAGGATCATCACCTGTCCGACCAGGCCGAGTTGAGGGAGATCAAGCAGACCAGGTAACTTTCCTCCGCTTAAGAGCAGCCATGCCGACCAGCAGGCGGCCAAAGAGATCAACTCCATGCTGAGCAGGCGTTTCCAGATATGACCGAGCTTCCAGTGCCCGGCCTCGTGGGCCAGCACGCCGATAATTTCATCATCGTTCATCTGGTCCAGCAAGGTATCAAACAACACGATCCGCTTGACCCGACCGATCCCGGTGAAATAGGCGTTGGAGTGTTTGCTGCGGCGTGAGGCATCGACCTGCTGCACCCGATCGACCTGCAAGCCAGCACGGCTCATGACCGACTTGACGCGCTCGGCCAAACTTTGCCGTTGCAGCGGCGCAAATTTAAAGAAGAGGGGTTCGATCAAAACCGGCGACAGATACATCAGGGTGATGGTCACAAGCACAAAGAAGCCCCAAACCCAGAGCCACCACCAGCCAGGACTCGCCTGCACCAAGGCCAACGCCCCACTCGTAACCAGAGACAGCAGGATCATGCCGATGAGCAGTGACTTCAGAAGATCATTGAACCAGAGCTTCGGCGTCGTGACATTGAATTGAAACCGCTCTTCGAGCACAAAGGTTCGATAAAGGCTGAACGGCATATCCAGCAAAGTCTGAGCCAGGGTCAGACCAAGCACAAACAGCACCCCCTGAACGACCAGAGAATCGACCAGGCCACTGATCAGGGCATCGTACCAGGGCAGCAAACCACCAAACAAAAAGAGTACCAACAGCAGACTGCCAAACAGCGACTCGATTAAACCGACCCGGCTGTTCGCCAAAGTGTAGTCAGACGTCTTCTCCAGCAGCGCTTGATCGACGATAGACTCAAAGCCCTTCGGGGCCTGATGGCCATGCTGCTGCAAGTATTTGAGATTCAAAGCTCGCAGCCACAGCTGGGCAACCAGAACCAACAGAAATAAGACCAACAGAACGAGTTTCATGGCGCGCATCCTAACAAAAAATTCAGGTGCATGGCGAGAGAAGCTTTTACGGCAAAGCCACCCGTTAAGAATTGCCTTTTGGCCCGGCAAACTTATTCAGAAACCCGAGCAACGCGGCATTAAAGCTCTCGGTCTGCTCCAAATTCGCCATATGTCCAGCATCTGAGATAATTTTCAACTCGGCCTGCGGCAGTCCGGCAGCCAGAGCCTGCGCGTGTTCAAGCGGCATGGCCAAGTCCTGATCAGCGCCGACCACCAACGCTGGCAGCTTGAACCCGGATAACTTCGCCACATAATCTTCCCGGTCGCGCATCGCCAACAGACCAGCGATGATCCCTGCCGGTGAAGTCGCCTCCATCCACTCTCGCACCTCGGTGACCAGCTGCGGTTTTCCCTCAACCGTTTCCGGAGCAAACAGCACCTGATCAAAAGCATCGGCGACGATCATCTCATTGCCAGCCTTGACCTCTGCGGCCAACTTGGTCCGTTTCTGTTTTCCAGCGGCATCATCCGCAGCCGCCCGGGTCACCATAAACATCACGCCAGTGCAACGTTCAGGATAGCGCGCCAACAGATCAAGCAACACGTACCCGCCCATCGACATCCCGCCGACCACGGTTTTTTCAATCCCCAGGTCATCCATCAGGGCAATCACTGCCTCGGCATAGCTCGCCATCGACGCTGGCCCTGCAAGCGCCGGAGATTCGCCGAAGCCGGGTAAATCCGGGCAGATCACGCGATAACCGGCAGCCGCCAGCGCGGCTCTTTGCGGCCGCCACATCTGGCGACAAAGTGGAAAACCGTGAATCAAAAGGACTGGCAGGCCAGCACCTTGCTCATCATATTCAATCATTGCACATCCTCCTCTAAGAGTAATTTTACAGTAACCCCAGCATACTATCGCAGACAAAACCTCGAAGGCAACAAGGACCCTTCACTCCCGCCGCCTTGCCCCTCAAGACGCATTACACCCTCAAAGCCACCGCCAAGACAAGACATCAGACTCCGCGAAATGCCGGGTGGTAAAGATTGGTCTCTTAACTTTTAAAGAAAATCATACATTGATCGTTGAGGTTCGGCCGAATAAGCTCATGTTCCGGCCAAGCCCCCACATTGTTTTACGGGACAATCGCAAAGCCCGATTGGTTTATTCCTTGCGTGAAACAATGTTAATTAAGTATAATAAATGTTTCGAGGGGATATGGAATTTACCACAAGACATAAGCTGATCATCTACAAGATCTTTGCCGCCTCCGGCTTTAGCGCCCTGATCTATGAAATTCTCTGGACCAAGTACCTGTCATTGACTTTTGGCAACACCATGGTTGCCGTCAGTGTGGTCGCTGCGACCTTCATGGCCGGGCTGGCACTGGGCAGCTTCCTGTTTGGCCGCTACGTCGACCACAAGGCCAACCTGCTTAAAGTCTATTGTCTGCTCGAATTGGGCATCGCCGCCACCGCGTTGCTATTTGACCCGGCCCTCGGGGTGGTTGAGCAGCTCTATATCTACTGGTCGCAGAAGCTACCGGGGCTGCACTGGCTGGTCACCAGCATCAACATTCTGTTCTCGTGCCTGTTGCTGCTGCCCCCTACCATCTGCATGGGCGGCACCTTTCCCCTGATGTGCCGGTTCTTCGCCCGGGGCAAATCCGGCGCGCAGATCGGTCGGCTCTACGCCCTGAACACCCTCGGCGCAACGATAGGCGCGTTCATCGCCGGTTACTGGCTGATTCCAACCTTCGGGCTTTCCCGCACTGGCGCCTTGGCCATCGGCTGTAATCTCGGCATCGCCATGTTCGCCCTGCTGCTGGCCAAGCGTTACGGCGCGGTCGATGCCGATGGCGTCCACCAGCAGACCACCGCCATCACGCACATCTCTCTGCGCAAGCATCGGCCGATCCTGCTGGCAATCGGCATGGTCGGCTTCTTCGGCCTCGCCTACGAAATCCTCTGGACCCGCATTCTACTGCTCTTTACCGGCAACACCAGCTACGCTTTCTCACTGATTTTGAGCGCCTACCTGGTCGGCATCACCCTCGGTGGCTTCCTCTATGCACGCATGGTTCACTCCGGGATAGACGAGAAGAAACTCTTCCTCACCCTCTCCGCTCTGATGGGCCTGGCGATTTTAGCCAGCGCGCCGCATTACGATAAGCTGGCCTATGTTTTCCAGTTTGCCTACGAACTCGCTGGGGACAGCTGGTGGCAACTCTCGCTGCTGTCGTTTCTGATCGTTTTCGCGGTGACCGCCGTGCCGACCATCCTCTCCGGCGCTTTGCTGCCTGCGGCCGTCGCCATCATCAACCCCGGCAAAGGTCACACCGGCGAAGGGGTCGGCCTAATTGTGCTGCACAACACCATCGGCGCGGTCCTCGGCAGTCTGCTCGCCGGTCTCCTGCTGATTCCAAGCGTCGGCTTGCTACAAAGCTTTCGCGGCCTGGCTATCGGCAACCTGATGTTGGTCTTGATGCTGGCCCTGCATTATCGCAAAAAAATCTCAGGGTATCGCATTCCAGCGCTATTAGCTCTGGGGACAGGTCTCATCCTGGTGCCTGCCAACTGGGACATGCAACTGATCAATAGCGGGATTTACTGCTACGCCGCCAAATATACCAAGATGGGCGGGATTGATGCCGTCCTTGGCAAAGAACGGATTCTGGAAGTCATCGAGGGCCGCGACACGACCGTTGCGGTCCACGAAAGTGTTGATGGCCAATACCGCTTCTTATCGGTCAACGGCAAAACCGACGGCGGCACCGGCATCGATATGGCCACCCAGGTTTTGATCGGTCAATTGCCTCTATTGCTCCACCCAAAACCTGACGATGTACTGGTCGTTGGCCTGGGAACCGGCATTACCCTCAAGGCCATGAGCGACCATCCGACCCAAAACATTACCTGCGTCGAGATCTCCCCCGAAGTGGTCAAAGCCGAGAGCTACTTCGCCAGCGCCAATGGCCAGGCCCTCAAAGACCCCAAGATCCGACTGGTGGTCAACGACGGCCGCAACCTGCTGCTGACCGAGCCGAACCTCTACGACGTGATCGTTTCCGAACCGTCCAACCCCTGGCAGACCGGCAACTCCAACCTGTTCACCGACGACTTTTATCTGCTGGCGGCCAGTCGGCTCAAACCGCAGGGAATTTTCTGTCAGTGGCTCGGGCTGTATGATATCACCCTGGAAAACCTCAAAATCGCCTGTCACACCTTCCTCAACACCTTCCCCAACGTGCTGGTCTTCCACGCCGGGACAGACATTATCGTGATCGGGGCCAAGCAGCCGCTGGCCTTTGATTACCAACAGCTTCGGGAGCGCTTTACCGTACCGGCAATCCGCCGCATCATGGAAACGATCGACCTTAACACCCCGGGGGACTTGATCGCCGGCCGCTACCTTTTTGCCGAAGAGACCTTACAGGCCTTCTGCCACGGCTCAGAAGAGCTCAACACCGACGACCGGTCATTTCTCGAGTTTTCCGCCCGCCACAATCTCGGGCAGAAGACCCTGGGCGAATTTGCCCAGAAAAACAGCGTGGCCCTGATGAATGCCCGCAGCGGAACAACCTACCTGCCAATCAAGAATTTCGGAAAAACCGCCAAAGAGGCCTCAGACGCGCTCCGACAGCTCGGAGCAGGCTATGCCCGCATCGGCCGAAGCGTAGATGCTGAGAACTTTATCCGCAAGGCCAACGAAATTTTTTAGCGGCCAGGGTTAACTCCGCCAGCGGTTTTAGCTGCGGCACCCCTTTTCCGTCAAAACAGCCCATTCGATCTGGCGAAACAGCGGATTGAAACGATCAAGCGGTTGACTTTATGGAGTCAGTTTCGGTCTTGATCGCTCAACCCCTCAAATAACGGCATGTTTTTGTTTAACCGACCAAAACATTACACAACCACAACCGCTACTCCCGACCGGCCTAGTCTTTGCATAAATTAATGAGTAGCCGCTATCGCTCAAAACCAGGGGGAATGCCTGCATGACAATCAGCGCCAAACACAAGCTACAACTTTACGTCATCTTTGCCGCCTCTGGCTTTAGCTCCCTCGCCTACGAAATACTCTGGACCAAGTACCTGTCGCTGACTTTTGGCAACACCATGGTCGCCGTCAGCGTCGTCGCTGCAACCTTCATGGCCGGGCTGGCGCTAGGCAGCTTGCTGCTTGGCCGCTACGTTGATCAAAAAGCCAATCTACTCAAGGTTTATGCGCTGCTTGAATTAGGCATCGCTATCACGGCGTTGCTCTTTGACCCGGCCCTCAAAGTGGTGGGTCAGCTCTATATATATTGGACTCACCAGCTCCCTGAATTACCCTGGCTGGTCACCAGCATCAACATTCTCTTTTCGAGCCTGCTGCTGCTGCCTCCCACCTTCTGCATGGGCGGCACCTTCCCGCTGATGTGCCGGTTTTATGCCCGCCGCAAATCCGGGGCGCAGATCGGCCGGCTCTATGCCTTGAACACTCTCGGTGCGACCTTCGGGGCCTTTGCCGCCGGATTCTGGCTGATCCCAACCATCGGCCTGTCCCGCACCGGCGCGGTGGCCATCGGCTGCAACCTCAGCATCGCCATGTTCGCCTTGCTGCTGGCCAAACGCTACGGCGCGGTCGACGCTGATGGTATGCAGCAGGCCACGACGATACCGCCCCAACTCCAGGCCATCAAGCATCGGCCGATTCTACTGGCAATCGCCCTGATCGGTTTCTTTGGCCTCGCCTACGAGATTCTCTGGACCCGACTTCTGCTGCTCTTTATCGGCAACACCAGCTACGCCTTCTCACTGATGCTGAGCGCCTACCTGGTTGGCATCGCCCTCGGCGGCGCCCTCTATGCCCGCCTGGCCTTCTCCGGGATGAACGAAAAAAAGCTCTTCCTCACCCTCTCCGCGCTGATGGGTCTGGCGATTTTAGCCAGCGCGCCGTATTACGACAAGCTCGCCTACGTTTTCCAGTTCGCCTACGAACTCGCGGAGGAAAGCTGGTGGCAACTCTCGTTGCTCTCGTTTCTGGTCGTTTTCGCAGTCACCGCCGTGCCGACCATCCTCTCCGGTGCCCTGTTGCCCGCCGCCGTCGCCATCGTCAACCCAGGCAAGCTGCAGACCGGCAAAGGGGTCGGCCTGATTGTGCTGCATAACACCCTTGGCGCCGTGCTCGGCAGCTTAGTCGCAGGCTTCATTTTGCTTCCGGGTTTGGGCCTGCTGGAGAGTTTTCGCTACCTGGCGATCGGCAATCTGGCGCTGGTCCTGGTGCTCACACTGTACGACCGGAAAAATACTGCGGGATATCGGATTCCTCTGCTGTTGGCGGTGGGAGTGGTCTTGATTTTACTTCCGGGAAGCTGGAACATGGAACTGATCAATAGCGGGATTTACGCCTACGCACCGAAGTATGCCAAGATGGGCGGGATTGACAAAGTCCTGGGAAAAGAAAAAATCCTGGAAATGATTGAGGGCCGGGACTGCACCGTGGCCGTGCATGAGAGCCTCGATGGCGCCTTCCGCTTCTTCTCGGTCAACGGCAAGACCGATGGCGGCACCGGCAGCGACATGAGCACCCAGGTTTTGATCGGCCAATTGCCCTTATTGCTCCATCCCAAGCCTGATGATGTGCTGGTGGTTGGGCTGGGGACCGGCATCACCCTCAAGGGCATGAGTGACCATCCAACCCAAGCCATCACCTGCGTTGAAATCTCCCCCGAAGTGGTCAAGGTCGAGCCTTACTTCGCACACGCCAATGGCGAGGTACTCAAAGACCCCAAAGTCACGCTGGTGATCAACGATGGTCGCAACCTGCTGTTGACGGACCCACAGCTCTATGACGTGATCGTGTCGGAACCGTCCAATCCCTGGCAGACCGGTAACTCCAACCTGTTCACCGATGATTTCTACATTCTGGCCGCCAGTCGGCTCAAAGATCAGGGCATTTTCTGTCAATGGATCGGGCTCTACGATATCACCCTGGAGAACCTGAAAATTGCCACACACACTTTCCTCAACACCTTCCCCAAGGTGCTGGTCTTTCAGTCGGGACCGGATTTGATTATGGTCGGGGCGAACTACTCTCTTGCGTTTGACTATCAGCAACTTCGCAATCGTTTTGCAGTTCCCGGGATAAATAACACTCTGGATGCAATCGGTATCGATACCCCGGGTGACCTGATTGCAGCAGGCTATCTTTTTGCGGATGACACCCTCAGAAACTTCAGCAAAGAGGCCGACTGTCTCAACACTGATGACAGGCCGATTCTCGAATTCTCCGCTCGCTACAATCTCGGCGAGCAGACCCTCGGTGAATATGCGAATCAGAACTTGAAAGCTTTGATGAACGCCCGTAGCGGCAAAGTCTATCTGCCGATAAGAAATTTCGGCAAGAGCCCGGAGAAAATATCGGATGCTCTAAAACAGATTGGACAAGGCTATGCCCGTATCGGGCGCAATGTTGATGCGGCTAATTTTATGCGTAAAGCAGAAGAAGTTTTTTAAAACGAGTTGGTTGTTCCGGCTTTTCGTACCACAAACAGCGCAAACAGAACCTGTCAAACAGATCCCCCCATATTGCTCTTCGCGCATGCAGCGCAACCTCGAATTCATTGTCCAGGTGCCATCTAGCATGGCAGACCCCGTGGCAGCAGCGGCCAAGACATCTTTTTTACAATTATGATCACACAAAATCTCTGTTGCTGAAGCAACACGGCGTGGAGAAAGTAAGCATTGCATCCACGCCCATTATCGCGTGGACAACCCTTTACGAGCAGGGAGGGTAAAGGCTGTCAGAGACGTCCAAGGGTCAAGTCATGGCTGCTTCATGGGGCAATTGAAAACGCCAGGGCTAACAACTCACTGGATTCTTGGACAATGGGGACAGGAACGAAAGCACTCACAAAAGAAAGATTGGCTGTTTCTCCAAGACGGGTTTTCTGATGGAGACAAAAAGAAGTTTCACTGCGGCAACTTTGAGAACAGGGCCCTTGGGAACGATCACTTTATTGACCAGGCACGAGAACAAACCGGACAGAAATCAGGCAGGGCGACAACCATTCGGCGCATCCTTAATGCAGTCTGCCACCATTATTGCGTCAAACTTGAGGACCTTATCGCTCCGTGCAGGCATCAACCTTTTGCCGAGGCACGAGCCGTTGCCGCCTGGCTAACTTGGCAGTCACGCGAATTACAATTGAAGAAGCTTGCTAAAGTGCTACGAAGAGATTTGTCTGGATTGAGTCAGGCAGCGAGAAGGTTTGAGCTGCCGGCGGTGGAGGGTGGACTTAAAGAAGTAAGCGAGCAGGCTCACAGTTCTAACTCTGTTTGTCAAACTTGACCCTCTTTCTTCAGACGTTGACTGCCACAGAGCCCAACAATATCACTTTCTAAAAAATGTTATTCATACCTCGCCCCCGTTGTAGCCACCCTAAATCAGTGACAATCCCAATTAAACCGAAACACCCTACCGCTCCGAGACTTCGACCCGGGTTAGGGTCCCGGAGGTCTCCAGCCTGGTTATTTCATACTTCTCGGTTGGATATCCTTTGGCCCCAATCCACTGCTCCCAAGACATGACCTGACCATGATGCCTGCAGCCATGGCGATAGCCGCTCGTACACTCAAGCTTGACAACTTCTTTTTCGTTGGGAGGGCTCTCGAGCTTTGATGTCACGGTACCGGCACACCCGGACAAACAGAACAAAATCAGAACAACAGCCAATAGCAAAAAAAACTTTCTCATATTTTATCTCCGATCACAAACAATGGGCACCCCCTGCCAGGGGTGCCCATAAAGCTAAGATAATATCAATGGGTTACCAACCGTCTGATTCAGTCGGGAACGCGTCGTGCTGCCAGGGACTGGTGCCAACATTCGAAGATCCACCGTAGGCAGGATCGTCTGTTCCTTTATGCTCGACGTTGGTGCCGTCATTCTTCTTAACCCAAGGCGTGACCTTGTTCCAGCCACCCCGCAGATCCTTGCTCTCGTAAGTGTCATCGAGATTAACGTCGCCCCGCGCAGGATCAAACCGATGGCAGTTCTGCGCCGTGGCATAGTAAGCGGCGGGCATGCCACGATCAACCGTGTCGTTGGTCGTATTGGTGAACAAAGTCTGATTCATGGACTGCCCGTCATCCCAGGTGTTATGCCGGATATCGAGGCAGTTGGTGATCATCAGCTTCGGCAGCCGCGAGGCGTGCGGGTTGTGGCACTTGGAGCAGGAGAACTGATGATACATGACATCGGTGATCGTATCATCGATAGTCGCTCCCCACTGGTACTGGTTGTACGCATAGTTGGCGCCGATATACGGGGTCAGGTCGGTGTTCTTGAGCGAGCGATAGCTGTAAAGATAAGAATCACCGTTATCAAGGGTATCAGCAGTACGGGTCTGCGCCGCCATGTCGGTAACCTGGGTGTAGTCAACAGCCCCCAGCTTTGCATTATCGTTATAGGGGACGGGACGACCGTGGGTATAGTCGAAGATGTTGACCCCGGCCGTGAAGGTTCCGCCCAGAGCCGAGTTGCTGTGGCCGTTGCTGCCAAGCCAGAGACCCTCGCCGGCGTTCTTGTCCATACCGTCGACATCGGCGTCGTGGCAGAGCACACAGAGACCCGCCGAGGAGTAGACCGTCCAGCCCGAGGTCGGGTAGTGGGCCGCAGTGGTGGTGCCGGGGCGGACGTTATTCTGGTCAATGAAATAGCCGCCCATCTCCGTATAGGTGGTTGCCGCACGTGGCACCGCACCGAAACCAGGTGTTGGAGAGGATGGTACTGTATAGGGCTTGTTCCAGGGCGCGCCATCCTCCTCGTAGGGGTTCGATTTCCAGGTGCCGCGCAGGTACGGCGCACCGCTGACCGTATCGCCGTCGGCCTTGTTCAGGTCGTGAACATCGTGACAGTTGGTGCAGCGAATCTTAGCGATCGGATCCGGAATCTCATTATAACGACCGTTGGCCTCATCCCAGCTCACAGTCGCCACCCCGGTCGGGTCGGTGGAGTGGAGCGACTGCAGCTTGCCGGTCTTATAGCCAAAGTTGGTGGAATCCGCGCTTTGCCAGGTGGCATCGAACCAGCTGGTCTGACCGATCAGGGTCCCGAAGTCATACATCGACTGACCGACACCCGTATAAGGCTCAACCGCGGCATTGAGTGGAAGATCGTCCGCCCCCCATTCCGAGATAAGGGGGGACTGGTCCTCGTGGCAGCCCCAGCACATCTCGGCCAGAGTATCGATCGGCTCCCCGCTATTGAGCACGGTTCTGTTGTTGATCTCCTTAAGGATGTGAATCCCACCCGACTTGTAGTTGATACCGACCGCCGGGTTGTTGTTGACCAGCAGGGCAGCGGTATCTCCCGGAGTAATGCCGTCGGGGGACTGCGGATGACCGGCCAGGTGACACCAGGTGCAGGCTTGCCCACCATTGTCTGAGACATGCGGAACCGTGCCCATGGTGCTCATGCCGTGGCAACTGTCGCACTGGAGAGTATCATTAGTCCAGACCGGCCAGAGGTCTTCTGTCAAGGGCTCCCCCGCTGCGTCATAGGTATCATGACAGGAATCGGTAGAGAGATGGCCACATGACATACCCACCACCTTCGGATCCCCAACAAATGTTCCAATCGCACTCGTCGTGTCACCAGACTGGTTGGCCCCGTTATCGAAACGGACGTCGACATAGCCGTCGGCATGCTCGCCGGAGTACATGGTATCGAGGTGGCAGAGGCGGCAGGAATCGCCCTTGGCGAAGCGGAACGAGGCGTTCAGGTGCTTTTCATGAGCCCCGGTATACTTACTGGTGGGAAGACTTTCGCCGTGGTTGTCGATCGGCGGCGAGGCTTTGACCAGCTCTGAGGGAGCGCCTTCATCATTGCAGTCCCAGATGCGGTCGTAGGGATCAAGATCACGCGCCGCCGAGCTGTCACCGTGGCAATCGGAACAGACCGGATCCGGCGGGCTCGGATTGGCGTTGCTTGGCGCCCACTGCGGCTCGAACGGCCCATGGCAACCGGTAGAGTTGGCCTCGCCGAAATTAATACAGGTGCCGCTGTCCGAGTAGTTGTGGTTCACATCATCATATGTTTGCCCGGCCGGCATATTGTAGCCCCCAGGTCCGTCTAAAAGATCCTGATAGATGGTGACATCACCATTATTATCTGTGGTCTGGGTAATAACCACGTCGGTGGCGCCACCGTTCTCGATCGGTATCTGCACCAGCGGTGCATGGGTCCCGTCGCTATTCTTGGCCCAGCCGATGTCGATATATCCGTTATAGTGACGTCCATCATAGGTTTTGACATCGTTGGCAATCCCATTGCCATCACCGTGGCACTTGGCACAGTCTTCCAAGGTGTAGCCGTGCTGAGGGTGAATCCCCTTAGTGTCGGGCTCATCGGGCGGCGTGGAATGACAGATCCCGCAGTAGAAGGAACCGCCGTGAACCGGGTTGGGCAGACTCTCGTTGGTTCTCCAGCCCTCACTGGTGCTGAGAACCCCGAGAGTTGAACAGTTGTCCTCTTCATCGCAGGCCTTGACGCCGATATCGTAGTCCAGCATCGGCGCCAGGCCGAGCAGCTCGTAGCTCTCGAGGCTGCCGGAGAAACCTGGGACCGGTTCACCACCAGCCTGGACCGTGGGGGCGAGGTCCCAGTTGGCGTCGCTCAGGACATCGTTGGTTCCCGGATCGGGTCGATAGCGGATGTCATAGTAGTTGACCCGGGTACCATGGTTGAGGCCATCATCACCGACTGCGGTCCAGGTCAGGTAGACCGAACCCTGCTTCGGCCGGGTTTCAGCGCTGTTCATGGTGATCGCAGCCGGAGGCTCCACATCTGTGGTGTTGTCTACGACAATCGTTCCGGACTCGTAGACATTGTGCGTTCTCCACTCGGTCGGGCCATTCGTTTCGAAATTAAATTCGAACGGATCCGGGTAATCGGGATTCACCAGCGTATCTGGATCTTCATACTGGAAACCGTCACCGAGCTCGACCCTGACCCGACAGGTGTGGGCGGCGGTCAAACCGTCACCGACAGTGTCCCAGGTCACCTTGCCATATGCGGTGCCGTTTAAGTCGGTATCATCGATATCCGTTGCAATGACATAGGGGAAGGTCAAGCCATCATCAGCCGAGCCGTAGAGGTCGTAATGAAGCGTCTGGCCAGCATCCATTGCATCAGCGGCAATCCAGTCGATGTCGATGTAGCCTCCGGAACGCACCTCCGGGGAATCGAGCACGATGGCGAAGGTCCCGTTCGGCTCATGGTTGTACGGCTGGACGTTGGCCAGCACCTGGCCCTTGTTGGTGGTGTCACCATAAATCAGATCCACAGCGGTCGAGGTGTTTGTATCCCAACGCTGGAACCGCAGCGCCAACGTCGAGCCTGCCGGGACCAGCCCCCTGTAGTTGGCCAGGGAGAACTTGGCCAACCGGGTGACCCGGCGGGCCAGCTTGAGAGCATTGGCCTGGACTTCGAGATCAGTCATGGTCCCGAGACGCACGAAGGAGGCCCCGTCCATATAACCAAATTCCGCCGTCAGCGACATAGCCGCCTTGGTGCCCCAGTCGACCATGACATCGATGCTAATCCCCGAAACCATGCTCTCGCGTGTTAGGGTCGTATTGCTCTCCCAGACCACCGGGGTCGCGTTAACCGTAATTGTACCAGAACCCGGCCAAACCGGGACAGCCACATCGGTCTGCTCGAGCATGTTGGTGCCATTATAGAGGTAAAGCTTGGTTTCGATCGGTTCCAGTGGTGCGGCTTTGGGCAGCACCATCTGCACGATAGTGTTGTCGTCGTGGTTGCCAGCATCGTCGTAGGCCCGGACCAGGAAGCTGTAGAGATCACCGGCGTTCGGCACCACGATCTGATAGTGGATCGCCTCGGTGGTTTCGCTGTCGATACAGTAGTCCTCGGTGGTGCCTTGGGTGACCGTCGTGGTCGGGTCGGTCTCCTCGTAGCAGGCCTGGGCCACTTCCGTAAGATCACCACCTCCGGCTAGATGAGCCTTCAGCGACCAGGTGGAATACCAGATGCGGTAAGCAATCGGCACGGTGTGATCCTTGGCCGAATCCCAATTCAGATTGATCTTCTTCTCCTCGTCATGCGGATACAGCTTGTCAACACCCCAGAAAATCGGGACGACATTATCCATATGAGCCAATCCCGTGGCATTGTTCGACAGCGGCGACTGGTTCGCCGGGGATACCAGCGTCTCATAAATGCCATCGCCGGGGTTTACCAGATCTTGATAGTGCGGCTGATCCCTGGTCACCACGGCAAAGGAGTAGTTGGCCCCCGGGGTCAGGCCTTCAACCATCATCTCCTGCGCATTACCCTGTCGCAGCACCGTGGGCGCGCCACCGGCCAGCAGGCTCTTGCCGTCAGGGCTGTCGAGGGTGTTGGTGGCGGTGATCGGCCCATCACTGTCGAGCCGATAGTAAACTTTGTACTCATCAGCGGTGCCGCTGAAATAGCCATTATCGCCGGTGGCGGTCCAGTACAGCCGTACCGAACCTGGCTCATCCCACTCATAGGTATCGTGGTCGGGATCCAGCTCTCCGAGGGTGGCTGAATTCTGGTTGTGAGTATAGGCTGACAGGTTAGTAATTTGCCCAGGGGCCTGATCATCGCCGTACCACTGTGGCGTAAAGGGTGAGTTACTGTGACAGGCGACGTTGGAACAGACTCCGTGACGCACGCTGGAGGCTGAATTGTAGGTATCGAGGTACTGCCAGTACTTACCGTCATGGTCGAGGGGATAGTCCCCCATCCCTGGATTAAAAGGATCTACCTCAAGCTGGTAGGCATAGCCAGTAGTTTCATCGGTATCGATATCGGTCCAGGTGTCGCCGGCCGGGTCGCCGCTGAGGTAAACACCGGTTTTGTCAGCACCAGGGAAGATATAACCACCGAACACGTCGGTCGCAATTACACCGATCTCTGGGGTTGGCTTCCGATGGTAGAGCGATTCCCAAACTTCTTTGGCGGCATTCCAAGCCATCGGATGGCAGAAGTTACAGGTCTTGTTGCGGTCTTCCTGGGTCGCATCAACCCGGCCATCGTCATCGAGGTCGTCACGCTCATCGGGGTATATGGAATTATACTGTGCGGCCAGAAGTTCACCGATGGTCGTGCCATGCTCGTAGTGCGCACCTTCGCGATTCGGATAACTAACCGGGTCACTTGAGTCAATATTCGGCCACCAGTTGTTCGACGTATCGCCGTGACAGCCGGTAGCACCGGAGAAACATGTGTATATAGGGTTGCGATCAGAGGGAACAATTTCGACGTTGGCCCAACCGGGGAAGGCCAGGGAATACTCAAAGGTGTTGGCGTCGTTGCCATCGCGCGGCGACACGCTCGCCTCATGGCAATCGGCACAGTAGACACCTGTTCTTATCCCTTCTTGGTCATCGTAGGGCGTATAGTCATCAGGATCCGTCACATCGTCGGTCAGGGTAATTTTAGCATTCTCATGACGCGCCAATCCCTGCCCTGGAGTTATATGATCAGGATATAGGTGGCAATCGGCACAAGCAGCACCGGGGTTAACACTAAGGTCCTTGCTGTTATGGGTGCCACCGGAGAGACCTTTGTTATCCTGATCCATATTGTAATGGGCTGTTCCTTCGGCCCAACCATTAATAAATTCACCGTGACAAGCATTACAATTTGGTGGCAACGCGAGTGCAAACGTCGCCGTGACTGCCGCACTATCCGAAGTATCAAAAGCGGTGCCATCAAACGCATCAGCTGACCAGAAGCGATACCAGTTTTTGGTGTCGGAGTGACAGGTGGCGGCGCAGGTGTACAAGCCTTCACTGGGACTGCTTAAAGCAACTCCTTTGTTGTACAGCTTGATGTCAACCGTGGCGTCAGATTTAAAGTTGAAGGTGGTCTGTGCTGGATCTTCAGGTACGCCGTTGCCATGCCCGACAGAAGGACTGGCGTCGTGACAGGTGAGGCAGGTGCCACCGCCAGTGAAGCTGTCATCGTGCAGCAGTGCCCCGTTTGAATCGGCGACCACACCATCCGAGCTGGCGCTGTAATGCAGACCGCTGGTCGGATCAACCAAGGCATTGACGTTGCTGTTGTCCCGACTGTGACACATCAGGCAGGTGCTGGTGCCGACGTCGTACCAGCCGAAGGTGGTCGTGCCGGTGTCCTTGTTGTTGTGGCAGGCAATGCTGTTGCAGCCGTCGGCGACATAGACCGAGCCGGCATCAGCACTGGCATCGCCAATCGTGTTGAAGGCACCGACTTCGACGGTGGTATCGCCACCGACATCGGCATCATGCCCATTGCCACCGGCGCCGCTGGCGTCATTGTGGCAGTAGTCGCACATCTGCTTCTGCTCTGTTTCTGTGCCAGGCAGGGTGATGAGGAGCTTGGCAGCCAATTTTGCCACGTGTTGATCATGGCGCCCCAAGCGATCCGGATAAGCCGCACCGTTGGGCCAGTACTGACCGCTGCCGCCATGACAAACATCGCAGCTGACACCATCACCCGCCACAGAAGCATCGGTCCAACCCGAGTTGGCGGCCATGGTCAGGGTCTGGCCAGCGTGACAAGACGATGTACAGTTACCATCACCCGGCGTGGTATCAAGCGTGGCATTCATCTCCAGTGTATCGTTCTCGTGCATGGTCCCCGTGGAGTAGTTCGCGTGACCCCAGGCATGGCAGGAGGAACATTCGCCGTGTGAAGACTTGGAGGTCGCCAGAGTATCCGGATCGTTGTCGGCATCCGGGTTATCATGGCTGGTATCGCCAACAATATTCCATTCCGTTGCAAACGAACCGTGGCAGTTACCGCAAACCGTTGCGCTGGCAGCGTCATCTGTATAACCCCAGGCAGTATCGACCGCACCAGACCATTCGCGGTTCCAAGTGCCGCCATCGCTGTGACAGGTGGCTGCGCAGTAGTCATTACTGCTGTCGTAACCGGCCGGGATATTGGTCGCATCCCAAGTTGCCGGAGTATCCAGTGTGCCGTCAACGTGACTGCCGCTCGGAATGGCCGTATGACACATCTCGCAGGGATCAGGATCGCCGGTGCCGACAGACAACGTCGCGTCATGATCGGTCAGGTTGGTGGTCGCGTGCAGACCCGAGGTCGGGTTCACGGATGGCGTGGCGGTATCGGTATGGCAATCAGTACAGACAATCGTATCTGCAGCCTGGGTCCACTCTTCGCTCGCCGCAGTGGCATGGCAACCAACACCAGCGAAGTTTGCCGTACAGTTCGGGCTGGTGTAGGTAATCGTTTTAGAGCCGCCCACGGCCGCTTCATCAAACGCCGCGGTCGCCTTGTCGGCCAGGTCGGTTGCCCCATCAATATGGGTCGTATCTTCAGCAGCCGGCACAGTATGGCAGGTCGCACACTGGACACCCTGATCAAAGTGGGAATCGTGACGGTTGCTCAACGACGCCGCATGATTTGAGTTGTTCGTGTTGTCCGTCACCGCCACTTCATAGTAGTGACAATCATCACAAGCCAATGCCGTGCTGTTCCACGCCGTTGACTGGTCAGTTCCCTGGTTGTGACAGTTTGTCGTCGAACAGGTGCCGGTCTCGTCGTTGCGCACTGCCGTACTATAGGTCACTCCACTGAAATCGAGGTTGCCGTCGTTGTGGGTGCCACCGGTGCCATCTTCGCCGTGGCAGCTCACACACAAGGCGATGGATGCCGGGTCGGCAGCAACACTGGCCGCTGTGGCCCCGTGAACGGTGTGAGCGCCCGTCGCCGAAGCTTCTGTGACACCACCGGCATGGCAGCCGCCGCAGCTAACTCCATCACCCGCCACAAAAGCATCGGTCCAACCCGAATTGGCGTCCATAGTCAGGGTCTGTCCAGCGTGACAAGTCGTTGTACAGTTACCATCACCCGTAGAGGTATCAAGCGTCGAGTTCATCTCCAGGGTATCGTTCTCATGCTTGGTCCCACTAATGTAGCTGGCGTGACCCCAGGCATGGCACAACGAACACTCTCCGTGCGAAGTTTTGGAGTCGGCCAGGGTAGCCGGATTGTTGTCGACATCGGGGTTATCGTGGCTGGTACTGCCCACGATATTCCAGCCCGTTGCAAACGAACCGTGGCAGTTGCCGCAGACCGTGGCGCTGGTTGCGTCATCTGCATAGTCCCAGGCTGCATCGACCGCACCAGACCATTCGCGGTTCCAGCTACCGCTGTCAGTGTGACAGGTGGCTGCGCAATCATCGGTGGCCCGCACATAACCTGCGGCCATAAAGGTCGTGTTCCAGGTATAGGTTGCGGCACCGCCGTTCTGGAGAGTTCCGTCCTGATGGTAGTTCGACGGCGTGGCCGTATCATGGCACGAGGTACAGGTCTTGTTGGTATTAAAGGAACCATTGTGCTTCAGCAGATTGGTTGTGCCGTGCAGGCCTGAGGTTGGGTTGACCGCTGATGTCGCGGTATCGGTGTGACAGGGGGTACAGGTGCTACCATCGAAAGCAAGATCCCAATCCGGGGTACCGGTGGCATGACAGCCCAGACCGTTATTGGTCGCGCTGCCACAGCTGTTGTCGACGGCCAGCGTGTAGTCGGTGTAGGAGGAGACGTGGGTCCAATCCATGCCGGCCTCATCCTGTTCTGCAATCGCGCCGTCAGTCAGGCTGATGCTGGCTCTGTTGTTGATATGCGCCGTCGTGGTCGGCAAGTCGCCGTGACACTGGGTACAGACTTTACCTGCATCGAAGTGATCGCCATGGCTGGCGGACAAGGTGTTGCCAACGGAGGTGGCGGGTGCATCAAAGTAGTGACATGAATCACAGGTCAAGGCGGTCGTTCCGGCGATATCACCGGCCCCGACGTTCCAGGCGACCGAGGCACCGCCCTGGTTGTGGCAGCTGATTGTGGCGCAGGTGCCGTTCGGGGTGCCACCGATTGCAACCGTTGCTGTCCGCGAGTAGGTTGTCTCACCGGAAGCTATATTAATGTTCGTGTCTATGTGCGTTGCCGCCGTTGCTACAGTATGGCAATCGGTACAAGCCGGGTTGAGGTAAGCCAGATGCTCGTTATGGGCGTTGCTGGTCTGCGTGGTCGCATCGCCGTGACACTCGGTACAGTCGGTGATCGGCGTACCCCAGGTATAATCCGCCGGGGTACCGGTGGTCAGACTGGTGCCGTCGTTGTGGCAATCGTTGGTGCCGCAACCGTTGAGTGCGGTCGGATCAGCGATTGGGTCCAGAGAGCCGTTCTTCAAGACTTCCACCTGTACGACTTTGTCCAGATGGTCCGCAGCACCGGTGCGCGACGGATGACAGCTATCGCAGTCCGGCGCGATGCCAAAGTTGGTCGAGGCGTCGATGTGCGCAGCATGGCTGTCCGTAGCAGGCTTGACATTGCTGTGGCACGTATTGCAACCGGTCGCGCTACTGGTCCACGCCGGAGAGACATAACCGCCGCTCGGGTTATGGCAAGCCGCGTTGTCGCAGGTTTTTGCGGAATCGTTGAAGGCTACGCCCAGTGGGGTCATGTCGGCGTTGTTTGAAATAATCCCTTCTCTGGATTTTTCGAGCAGCGTTGTGCCATCAATGTGGGCATAAGGCGCGGACTCGCCGCTGTTGTCGGGGTGACACTCTACGCAAGTATCTATCGCAGGCGCGTCAAAGTGGACATTGTGACCACCGCCAATCGCGCCGGTGCCAATGTTGTTAGCGCTGACCGGCGTCGCTGCATAGTAATGACACTGATCACACGCCAGAGTGTTGGCGACATCCCAGACCGGGCCTGCCGGATCACTGGTCGCATGACAGCTGTTGGTACAGGTTGATTCGCTGTTATCCCATTTAACCTGACCACCGGGGTAAGCCGTGATCCGGGTGGCCCGCAGATCGATAAGGCCGTTACCATGACCGTTAGCGAAGGTATTTTGGTATTCGCTATCACTATGGCAGATGACGCACTTAGCACCACCATCGGCGATATCAGCATTAATAATGCCGTGCGCCGTATGTGAGAGGGAGATGCTGCCGGGGGCTGCACCACCCTTGTGACATTCACCACAAGTCGTGAGAATCGGATCACCGGCAACAGCGGAAATCGCCCACGCGGTATCGGTGAAATTGTAGGCACCTGAAGTATGGCAATTAACGCAGTAACCCGTGCCATCGTTGTAACCAGTGACGTTGTTAATTTGGATATTGCCGTCGCCATGGGTTGAGGTTGCGTTCACCGGGTTCCAGTCAGTGCCTGGGAAGGTGAAGGTGTAACCGGAGCCTTCGATGTTGTGACAATCCTTGCAATTATAATTGGTGCCGGTGCCGTGCTTGGCGGTGGTGCCTGCAGTGATGATATGAGTGAGACCGCCACCGTTCCAACCGTTGGTCCAGTCGCCATGGCAACCGGCGCAGGACGTGGTGGCGTTTGTATAGAAACCTGCATTACTGTCCCATTCGTGAGGCCAGTCGTCGCTACTACCAGTTAAGCCACCATTGACTTCGAAGTGACAACCGGTGCCGTCGCAGGTACCGGTGTTGTCGGCACTCTGAGAGTAGAAACCGGCAAGGCCCATCTGAACGGTTTCACCGCTGCCATCATGGTTTGTGCCATCGATATGGGTCGTCTGGGACGTCAACGAAACGTGACAGATCGCGCAACCGCCAGCGATGCTGCTGTCATGGATCTTCCCGGTGACAGCAGGGGTGACAGCATGTAAACCAGAGGTCGGATTAACAGTGCCACCGGTGGTGTGACACATGGTGCAACTGGAACTTGGTGCGCTGTACCACGCTACGTTTACAGAGGTGTTGTTGTGACAATCGACCGCAGAGCAGCTGCCGCCAGAATAAGTGGCATCACTGTCGGCACCCCAGAAGGAGAGCGATTTTCTCGTTGCCACGCTTGAGATGTCCGCCACGAAGACCTCGGCGTCATCGCCCACAGCGTGATCGTCGTCATCGGTATTGCCAGAGTGACAGTACTCACACAGACCTTTCTGTTTGGTCAGGGAGTCGCTGTCATCGGCGAGCTGCTGCAGAGTCATGCTGTGAATTCTGGAGGCAAGTTCGGTCAGGTGTAGCGTATGCAGACCATCATCATCAACACTGCCGGCGCTATCGGTGGTCTCTCCTCCTCCTGGCCAGATGCTGTCGACACCACTACCGCTGGTGGTGATGCTGCCGCCATGGCAACCAGAGCAGCCCCCGGAGATTCCAAAGGCGTTTTTGTGCAGATGGCAGTTCGTGCAGTTACTACTGCTCTTATGGTCGTTGGTCGCCAGGGTGCTGGAATCATGACGATGGTGATTGGTCAGGGTGTGACAAGCCTCGCAGATACGGTCCGAAGTGCTATGATCAGTGCTGTCATCAAGGGCAAAACCATCAACATTAGTCTGGAAGTTGATTGACTCGGCGTCAATATTAACCGGAACAGCGGGACTTGCAGACCAGTCTTTGCGAATGCGCTTGATATTGCCCGACTTGCGTTCATGACAAGTGTTACAGCTGAACTCGCCATACTGGCTGCCAGCGTCAGCCGTACCCCAACCGGCACCAGCGTTATCCCACTTGCTGACTCCTGATCCGGTCGAGACCGCATTGTGGACCAGGGGACTGTAAGGCTTCTGCCCGGTGACTTCCTTGACCACATCAACAGGAGCGTTTTCGTGATCATTCAGCGTCACCCGAACCTGATAAATCTCGTTATTGTCCAGCGCAGCAATGGTATAGGTATAAGGCGAAACTGGATGCGGGCCGGAGGTATTACTTCCGGTATAAGAACCTCCATCCAGGCCCCATTCAACCTTGACGGTGTTATCGCCGTCGTCATCACCGGCATAAACCACCGTGACATTGATTTTTGGGGCAATTAAAGTTGCCGCTCCGGGTTTAACCCGGATCAGGGTGCCGTCGGTTTCGTTTCCAGCAAAGGCATCTCGCGTAAACAGCGCCATGCTAAACACCAACATAAAGACGACCAGCGCCCCGCCAACCATAAAAAAGAAATCAATCAGATCATACCGACCTGTTTTTCGCTCAAACATTCTTGTAAGCCTCCTAATTATCTGGCTTTCAATAGAACCAGTAGGTGCAAGATCGCAAGATTAAAACAACCTATTTAATCCAAATTAGACGTGTTTTGTTTTTTTAAAAATATTTATTTAACACCTGTTAATGCAAAAAAGAAGCCAACATTAAACCTTCTTTATAAGCGCAGACTAACGCATCTTGCCGCTAAACGGTTAGAATTTTTTCAGGTAAATGGCGTAAGAAGTGCGCGTTTTAACGTTTCTTAACGAAAAGAACCTCACCGAAGTTGGATAGAAGCACTTTTTGTCTTTAATGCAAGGATGAATGATTTAAAATCTTACTTAAACGCTCAGGAGGAGCTTGGCGGAACAAAAGGAACCATCTATAATAACTTTTCAAACAATTTCCATCTTGAGACACAGATGGACACGATAAAGTTTCCTAGCAGCCTGTCGGACTATCAGGGCTGAAGCGAAAACTTGAATGTTTGAGACCAGATTTTAGCTCATTTGAGAGTAATAGCCGTAGCTATTGGTCGAAAAGGAGCTGAGATATGGGCCAAACATGCGAATTTGCAGCCAGTTCATTGATAGTCCGACAGGTTGCTAGGCGAAAACCCCAAATAGACCGAGGTGCTCATGCTCAGATACATCCCTGTTTTCTTACTGCTGTTTGCTCTTTCTGCCTGCGATACAAACATCGAATCAACCGCTACCGAAAGACCGACGGCACCAATCATCAAATTCAACAGAGTAGAGACCACCGCCTTGGCACCCGTAGCGGAGGCGCTGCCACCAGTAGCCGAGCTTTTGCCGCAAGAGCCAGTCAATCTCTTGAATGAGCCGACCAGAGTGCATCGGTTTGAAAGTACTGCTGAAGCCTTAAGCGTCTGGCGACAATTCGTGGACCAGCGACCAACCCTGCTGTTGCTGTCGAACAATCCCCACCTCAAGCCGACGCCCGAGGAATTCAGCAAGCAGATATCCATCCTGATCAACAATGCCAATGCGAAGAGTCTTGCCTTGGTAGCCACCGACCGCAACCCGGCGCCGCTAATGCTCCCGGGAATGGCAATTGACGCCGCGCTGCAACATGGCTGGTTCCAGGAGCTGGCCTGGGCGCTGCCGTTGCGCGACCCAGCTCAAGAGTTGAGTCTGGAAAAGTTCCGTGAGCAGTTCGCAGCATCCGGCATTGCGCAAGAGGAAGAAACCGCATCCCTGGCTTTGACCGAAAGGTCTGTCCACGGGGTCTTGCGCAACACGGCTTTTTCCGCCGCCGCCCTGCCACTGCTTCAGGATTTGCCACAACCGGTGATCGTGCATATTGACCTCGGCTACTTCCAGCCGATCTACAAGAATGAAATCTCCACCCCACTCTTTGACATTATTTTAAACACCCTGAAGACCTTAAAGAAAATGCAGCTACAAACCCTGGCCGTCACCTTTTCCTACGGCCACCTCGACAGCCAGATCGCCCTTGATGTGCGCTTTCTTGGTGACATCCTCGTCTACCTGATCGAAGACCCGACCCGCCTGGACCAACCGATTCCAATCAACTGGCAACGCCAACGCGACGCCCTCTACCTGGCGAATTTCTTCCAAAAAGAAAAAGTTCAAGAGCTCTACCAAGCCCAGGAGCAGGACGCCCCCGAAGCCGCCTGGGTCCAATTCAACCTCTACGGCGCAGCCGCCGAGAACAAACAAGGGGGCAAAGCCCTCGACTATCTCGCTCAAGCCGTCGGTCTGGATCCGATGTTCGCCATCGAATACCTTGAACTAAGCACCCTCGCCTACGAACGAAAGCGCCCCGACGAAGCCTTCCGCATGCTGACCCTGGCCTCAGAGGCCTTCCCCAATGATCCGTTTATCAAACTGCAGATGGTTCAACTGGCCCAAGAGCTCGGCGACAAAGAAGCAGCCTTGCACCTGCTCGCCCAGCTGCGCAACCTGCAGTGGTCCGAGTTTTACTACCCGCAAATGGATGAATACCTGACAGGCCTCACCGAGTTTGTGCAAAACGGCGAGGTTCCGGCACAAGCGACAGCGGAACAATCAGCAGAGGGAGAGGCGCCAGCAAGCCCAGAGAAAACATCAGAGCCCGCAAGACAGCGGATTCTGAACACGCAAAACCGCCACTAACCGCAACTTAAACAGGGACACTACGAGTAGTGTCCCTGTTGTGCCCCTGATGTGTCATTTTTTTGGCTAAAACGGCCAGGTTGTCTGGGTTTGGAGTTTTCCATCACAGCGTAGCGTCTTGACGTTTTAACGTTTTGACGTTACTATGTTTGGACAAGGAGATGTGAGATGGGAAGCAAACGAGCAACGATCTATTTTGACCCTGCCCTGCACGGGGCATTACGCTTGAAAGCAGCGACGACTGATCATTCCATCTCGGAGTTGGTCAACGAGGCCGTTCGATATGCCCTTGCGGAAGACGCAGAAGACATTGAAGCCTTCAAGGTCCGGGAAGATGAGGCCCTGCTTTCTTTTGAGGATGTTCTTAAGGAACTGAAGAGCAGTGGCAAACTATAAAATCTATTTTCGCAAGTCTGCCGCCAAAGAACTCAAAGGACTGCCCAACCCGGCCCTACAAAAGGTCATCAAAAGAATTGAAGCATTGTCCCGTGAGCCTCGACCTATTGGGTGCGAGAAATTGACGGGGCAAGAATATTATCGCCTTCGACAAGGTAATTA
Source organism: Desulfuromonadales bacterium (assembly GCA_030145195.1). Classification (GTDB taxonomy): domain Bacteria; phylum Desulfobacterota; class Desulfuromonadia; order Desulfuromonadales; family BM103; genus JAQYVY01. Next base: position 31,060 of record JAQYVY010000040.1, read on the forward strand.
CCGCATCATTTATTCTATTCAGAATAACGAATTGACCATATGGGTCGTCAAAGTTGGCCATCGAAAAGATATTTACAAGCACTTATAAAGTTACACCAGAAAGACCACACCAACTAACATCCCCCTAGCAGTCTCCAGCGCGCAAAAACGCCAGACAATTTTAGATGGAAAGGATGCGTTGACCCCTGCGACGAGCTGTTTTAATCCACAGCCGGGGACACGTTACTAATGTGTCCCCGGCTGTGGATAGTATTTACAAAAGTCTCTGCACCCAAAGGCCGCCCCGTACTACATGCAACTCTGATTTTTCTTTGTTCATTTTCGTTGTCTTTCATTAGCAGAAAATCGCGCCAGTTACTGACAATCTCTGGTAATGGCGAACGCGAAACCAGCAAATCGTCACACAGTCCAAGGTGACATCTGGCACTGCTCCACCTATACTTTTCTGGGCTATCAACAATACCTGCTTTTACAGGATTCAGTTCAGCGTAACGAACAACAGCGAGGAGATAAGTCTCGTCCATTGGAAATGAAGCAAACCTCCCCTGCCACAGATAACCACGCCACTCCATCCGTTGATTG
>JAQYVY010000041.1 GCA_030145195.1 Desulfuromonadales bacterium
AGAATGCCTCCATTGTCGTTCTGAACTTCACTATGCAATTCATTCCACTGGCAGAACGTTTGAGCTTGATAGAACGGATTTACCAAGGGTTAAACCCGGGAGGTCTCTTGATATTGTCCGAGAAACTGGCCTTTGATGAGCCGGAAAGACAACACTTTCATACGGATGCACATCACAACTTCAAACGTGCCAACGGCTATAGCGACCTGGAAATCAGTCAAAAACGCACGGCACTGGAACGGGTAATGATCCCGGAGACTCTGGCGTGTCATCAACAACGCCTCAAACAAGCGGGATTTGATTTTAGTGATCTCTGGTTCCAGTGCTTTAATTTTGCTTCACTGGTTGCTGTCAAATGAGTAATTATTCGTCCTTGTATCAACAGTTGGCAGCCATGGGCCTTGACCAATGGTCACAACAATTACAGCAGACCCTGCCGCAAAAGATGGCTTTGGAGTGTCATGGAAAAATGCCCGGATGGCAGCAGGCTCTTCTGGCGCTGCCTGAGATAAAGCCCGCCCAGGTTGAGCTTAAATCAGAGGTTGAGATAGGCTCTGCGGCAGAGCTGGGTGATGTCACCTCGGCACAATTCACAGAACAACTGAAAGCTTTTCACCCTTGGCGAAAAGGGCCCTACCGTCTGTTCGGGGTTGAGATTGATACCGAGTGGCGTTCAGACTGGAAGTGGGATCGCCTCTTACCGCACATTCAACCTTTAGCGGGCAGGAAGGTTCTGGATATAGGTTGCGGCAATGGCTATCACGGTTGGCGTATGCGCGGTGAAGGCGCCGATTTTGTACTCGGCATTGACCCGACCTTGATCTCCGTAATGCAATACCAGGTGATGCAACGCTATCTGAAGGACGACAAGCATTATGTGCTGCCATTGGGAATCGAGGACGTTCCTCCGAATCTGGCCTGTTTCGACAGCGTCTTTTCTCTGGGGGTGCTGTATCATCGGCGGTCACCGTTAGACCATCTGCTTGAGCTGAAAGGCTGCTTGCGCTCCGGCGGCGAACTCGTTTTGGAAACGCTCATTGTTGAGGGAAACGCAGAGACTGTGTTCATGCCTCAAGATCGCTATGCCAAAATGCGCAATGTCTGGTTCCTGCCGTCTATTCCGACCATGCTGTTGTGGCTGCGTCGCTGTGGCTTCAAAGGGGTCGCGTGCGTTGATATCAATCGCACCAGCAGAGAGGAGCAGCGTCAAACCGAATGGATGACCTACGAGTCGTTAACGAACTTCCTTGATCCAGATGATCCGACAAAAACCTTTGAAGGTTACCCGGCGCCACAAAGAGCGATCTTCACTGCAACCAAACCCTGAACGCTGTTGTCACTGACACACATTAAAAGTGCTTTTCCGACGTCAAGTTCCTGAGATGGTTCTGTCACTGTTTCGGGAAGTCCACGTTTCTCCCTACACCGCATGAAAACAAACGATTAACAAGCCAGCAACTTGCCCATTGCCAACTCTTCTTTATAATTTCTATATCACAAAACCGCGTAAAACTGAGGGAGCAAGCGATGCCCTGGAAATACAGCGACAAGGTCCTCAAGCTGTTCATGGCTGCCGTCAAGGGTGAAGCAGGCACCCACATGGGTGAATTAGAAGACGCCGACGGCTTCGGTGAGCACGGCTCAATCGTCTGTGGCGACACCCTGCGCTTCACCTTCCGCGTCGAGCGCCATCCGACCGACCCCACCCGCGACATCATCACCCAGGCCCGCTACCTGACCTTTGGCTGCACCTCGGCGATCGCGGCCTCAGAAGCGCTCTGCACTCTGTTGGAAGAACAACACAAAACCCCGCTCGAAGCCTTGCAGGTCACCAACCAGGACCTGATCGATTTCCTCGACGGGCTGCCAGAACAGAAGATCCACTGCTCCGTGATGGGCGCCGAAGCTTTGCAGAAGGCGGTCGCCGACTGGGCCGTCAAGCGCGGCGTCGATCTGACCAAATGGTTACCTGACACAACCCCCGCAGATAAGGATGAAGACGAAGGCCGGGTTGTCTGCAACTGTTTCTCAGTGACCGAGCCATATCTGCGCCGCAAGATCAAAGAGCTCGGTCTGCATAGCATCGCCGAGATCACCAACGCTCTCAAGGCTGGAGGCGGCTGTACCGTCTGTCACCACGCACCGGGGGGTCTACAGGATCTGCTGGATGAGACCTGGGGCGTGATGCCGAACAAAGATTTCGAGGAAACACCGGCCAGCGCAGCAGCACATGCCGAAGCAGAGTTGTCGCCCTTCCGACTGGGGCAGCAGATTGAAGCTCTGATTACAGAGCTCATCAGGCCGCAACTGCGTGGCGAGGGCAACAACATCGAGCTGGTCGACATCAAGGAGCACAAGGTCTACTGCCGGATGACAGGAAGCTGCAGCCAAAGGGAGGAAACAGCCCGAGCCGTCAAGCTGCGGGTTGAGCATCAGATAAAAGAGCACGTCGATGACCGCTTGCAGGTGATCGTAGTTTAAGCGCTTGTTCGTGGAAGGAACCCACAATGAAAACGGTCTATGCCGACAACAACGCGACCACTGCTATCGCCCCAGAGGTTCTGGAGGTGATGCAGCCGTACTTCACCGTCGATTACTTCAATCCGAGCTCCATGTATGCGGCCGCCCGATCTGCCTCTGACGCGATTGAAAATGCCCGAGCCAGCATCGCACAGAGTCTCGGCGGGATTGATCCCGACCAGATCCTCTTTACCGGCTCGGCGACCGAGAGCAACAATGCCGCCCTGTTCGGCACGGTGCAAGCCAATCCAGACCGCCGACAGCTGATCACCACGGCGGTTGAACATCCCTCGGTGTTGGAGATCGGCAAGGAGCTGGAGCGCCGCGGTCACGACGTCACCTTTTTAGGCGTTGATCGGAACGGTGAGCTGGTGCGCGACGACTATGTCAGGGCACTCCGTCGCGACACGCTGATGGTGAGTATCATGATGGCGAACAATGAAACCGGGGTCTGTTTCCCGGTCGCCGAGTTGGCACGGATCGCCAAGGAGACAGATAGCAGAATTGTGGTGCATACCGATGCCACCCAGGCTGTCGGCAAGTTGCCCGTGAATTTGCAGACCGATTTGCAGCACGTCGATCTTCTGGCTTTTTCCGGACACAAGATCCATGCGCCCAAGGGTGTCGGGGCCTTGTTTGTGCGACGCGGGACCCGCTGGCGGCCCTTCATTCTTGGTGGTCATCAAGAGAAGGGGCGTCGGGCTGGCACCGAGAATGTTCCCTATATCGTCGGTCTGGCCAAAGCGTGCGAACTGGCGGTCGCCGGGGTGGCCGAGGAACAAAACCGGGTACGCAGCCTGCGCGACCGGTTGCAGCAGACGCTGATTGAACTGATTCCGGCCGTGGAGGTGAACGGTAAGGACGCCGAGGTGCGGTTGCCGAACACCCTGAACCTGGCGATCCATGGCATCGAGGGGGAAGCCATCCTCTACGAGTTGAGCCGCCACGGCATCTGTGCCTCCAGCGGTTCGGCCTGCACCTCCGGCACGCTCGACCCATCCCACGTCCTCAAGGCGATGCAGGTGCCCTTTTCCGCCATCCATGGCTCGCTGCGATTCAGCTTAAGCCGCTACAATAACGAGGCGGATATCGAGTGGATCATCGCAGTCCTACCAGACATCATCGCCCGTATTCGCAAGATCTCTCCCTACTGGGACGACAAACGCAATTGTTTAAAACTTTAACAGCCTGCCGGACTCAATGTTTTCACAACAACAGTAGCAAGCAGACCTCTTTACGGGTAAACTGTCGACATATTGACCAGATAGCCACCGACAGGCTTGATTCAACTTAAGCGTTTTGCTTGCCACAAGGTCTGCAGATGTCCCCTTTAAATTTTACCGACCCCATCCTGATCATCGAAGATGACCGTAACACGGCAGCCCTGATTGCGACCTATCTAGAGCGTGAAGGCTTTACCACAGAGTCGGTGCACGATGGCGCCGAGGCGTTGGCGTTAGCACGTCAGCGACCACCCGGGTTCGTGATTCTCGACGTCATGCTGCCACAGCTTGATGGTTGGGAAATCTGTCGTGAGCTACGCAAGCTCTCCGATGTACCGATCCTGATGTTGACCGCCCGTGAGGAGGAAATTGACCGGGTGTTAGGCCTTTCACTCGGTGCTGATGACTACGTCATCAAACCTTTCAGTCCGCGTGAACTGGTGGAACGCGTTAAAGCGATCCTGCGCCGCACCACCAGACGACCACAAGCAGAGACTCAGTTCAGCCACGGCGACCTGACCCTCGACACCGAAAAACTCCGGGTGACCCTTGCCGGACAACCGGTCGAGTTGACTTCGGTGGAATTTAAGCTGCTGCAGGCGTTGATCCGTTCACCAGGCAAGGTCTTCAGCCGCGATGACCTGCTCAGCCAAATCTATGAGCACGGCGAATCAGTCATCGACCGGGTAGTCGATGTCCATATCGGTCACCTGCGGCTAAAGCTCGGCGATGACCCGGCTGAGCCGCACTTTATCGAAACCGTGCGCGGCTTCGGCTATCGTTTTGCCGATCGGAACACGCCATGACCTTCCGCCTGCACTGGAAACTGATGCTGGCAACGACCGTCCCGGTAATCGCCGTGATCGTCGGCATCATCTGGCTGGCCTTCGATCAGCTGGCCGCCGACTATTTTATGGTGCTGATGGATAAATACATGGTCTCACCCACTGATACCCATCGGGCCTTTTTGACTGCGGTTCACCGCTACCTGCTGTGGGCAAGCCTGATCGCACTCATTCTCGCTTTTCTGCTCAGCTACCTGCTGACCCGCCGGGTGTTGCGGCCTCTCACCCAGATGATCGAAGCCAGCCGACAGATTGCGGCCGGCAACTTTACCCAGCGAGTGGAAATCGCGCCGAACGATGAGATCGGCGAACTCGGCACAGCCTTCAACCGTATGAGCGACAGCCTGGAACAGATTGAGCGTCTGCGTAAATCAATGGTCGCCGACGTCGCCCACGAACTGCGGACGCCACTTACCAACCTGCGCGGTTACCTGGAGGGGCTGAGCGATGGGGTGATCCCACCAGACCAGGCAACTCTGAAAATGCTGCAGCAGGAGAACCTGCGTCTGGTCAGTCTGGTCGAAGATCTCGGCCAACTGGCGCGAGCCGATGCCGCCCGCGCCTACCTCGACCGCCGTCCGATCGATTTGACCGAGTGCGTTAATGAGATGCTGACCCTGTACCGGATGAATTTCGACCAAAAAAACATTCAAGTCACAACCCGCTTCGATACCGAAGAAACCACGGTCCAGGCCGATCGTGACAAGCTGCTCCAGGCCATTCGCAACCTGATCGAAAATGGCTGGAAGTACACCCCCGCTGGCGGTGTCATCACGATTACCAGCAAACGCACAGCGAGTGGACTCCGCATGGACTTCATCAACAACGGTCCGGGCATCCCAACAGAAGATGTCCCCTATATCTTCGAACGATTCTTTCGTGCCGAGCAGTCACGTTCCCGAGATGCTGGCGGCGCCGGTATCGGTCTGGCGATCGTTAAAGAACTGATTGAGGCCCATGGTGGTCAGGTCGGTGCCGAGAGCATCCCCGGTGAAACCCGCATCTGGTTTGAACTTCCGGATTGAAAGTGCCCCGCCCTTCTTTCTCTGGCTACGCCTAGAAAATTTAACGCAAAGACGCAAAGAACGCAGAGAGAATACGAAAACGGAGTTTGGGAAAAAAAGAGCCCCACAGTTCGGAGGTAGTGAACTGTGGGGTAAAATTTTCTTTTGTTTTGGAGGTATGAAGAAGTTTTGGGACCCGCTGCCACGGCAGGTCTTGAACTTATCTCCGGGCCGTCGCCACAACAACCCTTTGATGGTTCTTAAGATAAAGGATTATTCAATGGAAATATACGTGGGGTCTCGTAAAGTTTAGATCGCGACCGCGCGGCAGTTGACTGTGCAAATGCACATTTCGGTAAATCCAACGATCAAACGAACCCAGGATCACCCTCTCCGGGTTTTTCCCAACGACACCAAGCCAATAAATATTTCACCCAGCATTATCGCCCACCAAAGAAACAGATCAGAACTCACCGCAACGTAGACCCGAAAGAGGCAGTGCCCTCACTCACTCTCCACCAAAGCCACGCAAAAACAAAGGGGCCGCAATACATGGCCCCAACCCCAATGCCACGCAGGACTACACGAATCATTTGATCCGCCAGGGATAAACAGTCAACAGGTGATATGCCCTCCGCAGGAGAAAGGCATTTTTTGCTTACTTTTTGTGGCCGCCTGGACAAAAAGTAAGTCGTCTTGGCGGGACGCGACCCGCCGGTCTTGATCTTGGTTGGAGACAACCCCCGATGCCCCTGGGGACAGTCCCGATTTACTCCATACGAAAAACACTCTTAAACGAGCACCATTCGTGTCAATATAGTCATTTGAACTGTTCCAGCAGAAATGAGTATACTGTCATGGACACTAAACGGTGGTCATCATCAAGTAAAACCGACCCTTAAATTTAGAAATGGAGCACCCGGATGGCTAAGGATAACGACCCCAGCGACGAGGAGATTCAACGTGAACTCCGCGCGCAGCAAAAGTTCAGCATGGCCAGCGCCATCGGCCGCGCCGGCAGTGGCTTGATGAAGGGGGCATCCCCCGTTTCTCGGCAGGAACAGGCCAGCATCGAGTTGACGCAATGGATTGACCAACAGACCTCAGACCCTTCAGGTGCATTAAAGTCAATCTTACGTCGCCAGGTGCGAGGCAACCAACTGTTAATAGAGGGTCATCTGCAACACCCCCACAGAGCCTTGAGCGAGATCATCGAGACCATCAAGGCCAGTGATTATGCGTTAAGAGAATTCGTCCGTCAGGTCGATGTACGCTGGGGAGAGATGTATCAGGAACGGCCCCTGTTTCAACGCACAGGTCAGCCGCCTGATCCGGCCGATGTGTACACCTATGAATCCGTGCGTCAAGAGCTGAACCTGTTGCTCGAAAAGCTTCAGGGAGTCAGGTAACGAACGTCAACAAGACAGCCAGCTAATGGTTTCGTCTATGAGTAGAGAAGAGAATAACAACTTATGATACCAACCGCATTTGCCACCCTGCCCTTAAAAACTTCAATGCTTCAGAACCTTATCTCTCTTGGTTATGATGAGATGACACCGATTCAGGCCCACAGCCTGCCACCAATCCTTGAGGGTACAGATGTCATTGCCCAGGCGAAGACCGGCAGTGGTAAAACTGCAGCCTTCGGTATCGGCCTGCTATCGCGACTGATCGTGACTCACTTCGGAGTACAAGGACTGGTACTATGCCCGACCCGCGAACTCGCCGACCAGGTCAGCAAGGAGTTGCGGCGACTGGCCCGCTTTACTGACAACATCAAGATTCTCACCCTCTGCGGTGGCGTCCCCTTCGGTCCTCAATTAGGCTCCCTTGAACATGGTGCCCATATCGTGGTCGGCACCCCTGGTCGTATTCTTGACCACCTGAGACGTGGCACACTCGAGCTGAAATCGTTGCGCATGCTCGTCCTCGATGAAGCTGATCGCATGCTCGACATGGGTTTCCAGGATGATCTCAAAACTATCGTTGCCGCCGCACCAAGGAATCGCCAGACGCTACTCTTCTCGGCCACCTACCCGGCAACGATTGCTGCCATGAGCGCAACGGTCCAGCACCAACCAGTCACAGTGAAGGTCGAGTCGGTCCACAGCAGCCAGCAAATCAAACAGCTCTTCTATGTCGTCGAGAGAGAACAGCGAACGGCCGCATTGGCCCGAATTCTTGGTCATTACCGTGCGGAATCGACTCTTGTTTTTTGCAATACCAAAAAGGATTGCCAGGAGGTCGCCGATACCCTGAAAGATCGAGGCTTTTCGGCACTTGCGATCCATGGTGATTTGGAACAGCGCGAACGCGACCAAGTGCTGGCGCGCTTTGCTAACAAAAGCGTGTCCATTCTGGTCGCCACTGATGTCGCCGCTCGCGGCATCGACATCAAAGAGTTGAGCGCCGTCATCAATTATGAACTGACTCGCGACCCGGAGGTGCATCTCCACCGCATTGGCCGCACAGGTCGAGCCGGGGAGCAAGGGTTGGCACTCAGTCTGGTGACCGCTGCGGAGAACAGACGAGCAACGGCGATTGAAGACGCTCTGGGAGAAAGCATCGCGCGTGCCGAGTTAGAGACCTTGACTATGCCGTCGTCAGTGAGCCACGAAGCACCAATGGTGACCCTCTGCATCGAAGGCGGCCGCAAAAACAAGATGCGCCCAGGCGATATCCTTGGAGCCCTCACTGGCGAAGCGGGGATTCCCGGTAGCGAGGTCGGCAAAATCAATGTCTTCGATTTCCATACCTACGTCGCCATTCGCCGGGCCAGCGCCAAACTTGCTTTGGAGAGCCTGAGCACAAACAAGATCAAGGGGCGTTTTTTCAAAATCCGCAAATTTAGTTGAGAGGGTCAACCCTATGGAAATGTTTTGAACTCGGAGGAAAGCCGAGGGTACCCGTCTCCATTGAATCTAAGTTCTGAGCTAGCAACTCACCCCGCGGGAAACTGTCGGCAGTATTCGTACAACGCCATGCTGGCTGCGGTTGCGGCGTTGAAGCTGTGCGGAAGTCCGTAGACCGGGATCTCGACCACATCATCCAATAGCTCCAGAATCTCCTCCGTGAGCCCCGTGCGCTCGTTACCAACAACCAGGACCGTGCGCCGCGCAAAATTGTAGCTGTGCATGCTCGTTGAATTGGTGGTCTGCTCAAGACCTACTAAGCGATAACCGTCGCTGCGCAGCTTTCGAAGTGCCGGAGCCAGACTGCGATGAATCGAGACCTCAAGCTCATCGGCACCATCGCGGGCAATTTTTGAAATAAGGGTTGGATTACCAGTCAAGACCAGTCGCTCCACAGCGCAGGCACTCGCGGTCCGGGCGACACTCGAAATATTGACGTTGCTGCGCATCGGGGCGCAAGCGACAATAAGTTCGCGCGGACGGGTCAGCACAGATCCATCCTTGTGGCGTTGGTGTTCGAATTGGCTCATCGCGAAGCCCTTTGGCTGGTTGCCTGTGAAAACTCGTCGGGCGAATAGAAAACTTGTTCCAGGTAAAGGCCTGACGCCGGGGCGGTCCCTGGAGCCGCCTGTCGATCCTTAGCCGCCAAGATCCTAACGAGGTCATCACGCGTGTAGCGGCCCTCACCGACCTTGACCAGCGCACGGACAATGTTGCGCACCATCTTATAGAGAAATCCATCCGCGTAAATATCGAAAGTAATCATTGGCAGTTCGTGAGTGAGAACAGCTTTTGTAACGGTGCGGCGCGTCGACTTTTGCTTGAAATTGGTCTTGGTTGCAAAAGAAGCAAAATCCTGCTCGCCCACAAAAACGGAACAGGCGTCAGTCATCGCCTGCACATCCAGCGGCTCCTTGACGTGCCATACGCGGCCAGCGCGCTCGACCGGCAGATTAAGATCATTCCAGAGAAGGTATCGATAATGTTTGCCAATGGCAGAGTCGCAAGCATGAAAGTCACTTGCCGCGCAACTCACAGCGACAATGCGCACCGCCGCGGGCAGGAACTGGTTGAGTTTCTCTTGAATAAGCTCAGGCAGCATCCCGGCTGGAAGTTGAAGACTCGCCACCTGGCCATGAGCATGAGTTCCACGATCGGTACGACCGGAACCATGTGCCGGAACCCGGAGCTCAAACGCCTTGGTTACAGCTTGTTCCAGGGCGAATTGAACGGTCGGTTTATCGCCTTGGCGCTGCCAACCAAAAAAATCTCGGCCATCATAGGCAAGGGTGATTTGATAGTTGGCAAGCTGGGGAATTATCGTGGCCATAAGGAAAACACGTACTTTTTCGGTCTAGGTTAATATCAAGGACACGAAGTCAGAGCTGTCCCCCACATACTTACTAAGCGGGGCACGCAACCAGGTTGTCCGTTCCCCGATTGGTTACGAGACCTTAGCAAAGCATGAGAGAAGCTTCAACCAATTAATCGAAGAGACTTTAATGTCTGAATCATTGATAAAAAGTGCTGGGATAGTGGATGCAGGCATCACCTGCGACCAGAACTGACTTTAATGATCTGAACGGTTTTATTACAAATGGTCGAAGCTCGAGTCCAACCCTATTCCTTCAATCTTCGTAGCTTCCAAGAGAACCAGATCCGAACCAACAGTGCTGTCAAAGATCTTCCGACGAAGTTATCGGTGAGCGGATCAAACCAGCGATCAAACCAGTTCAACCAACGACCTTTTACTGGGTCTTCACCCTCGAGGAATCGGTGAGGTTGATGCTTGCGACAGTCTAGAACCAGACCGAGCTGCCAGGCCTGACTGCGAACATAAGAACCGGTTTCGCGCCAGATCACAAATCTCTGTTCAAACGACATCTGGCGCAACAGCTGGTCAATTAGCCGAAAAAAGGGTCGGAGCTGTAACGGTTGAGCGCGATCTTGTTGCCGATAAAGGTCTGGCGCCCGAGCAAAGAAACCAGTCCAACCGATTGCTAAAAAATTCATCATCAAGGCATTCAAGGTCTGACGAGCAACAATCCCTTCACTCTCGAAACGACGGGATGACGTTAAAATTTCACCTGGGAGCAGGCACCATTGACCGTAGCTACGAATCTTTTCTGCAAGCAGAGTATCTTCCATGACCGGCAAATCTTCGCGGAATGGGCCAACTTGCTCAAAGAAACTTCGGCTCATAAGAAACCCCTGGTCGCCATGGATACAGCCAGGACGACCAAGGCGGGCTTTGGTTTCATAAAAGAACAGTGCCTTTGAATTGTTTTCAAGGGGAGTAGAGAAACGCAAGGCAAAACGTCCCGCCAAAACGTTAGTATTGGATTGCTGCTGTTTTTCAAGCAGGTGTTGCAGGGCATGATGCAGTTGGTCTGGGTCGGCAAGACGGCTATCGGCATGCAGAAACAACAGCCATTCAGACGAAGCCGCTTGAACACCGAGATTAAGCTGGCGACCACGACCTCTTTCACCACTTAGAACCTGGCCAGAGAGTCGCCCGTCAGTCAGCCCGTTGGTAGCGACAATGCCCGTGGCATCTTCGGAACCGCCATCACTGACGATGACCTCAAGTGAAACCTCTCGCTGAGCGGCGAGATCAGCAAACAGAACCGGCAGATGATCAGCTTCGTTGAGAGTCGGAATTATGATTGAGAGTTGTGGATTTACCATAATTTATACCTCTGAATGCAAACGGGCGAACCGCATAGCGATCCGCCCGTTTGAAACAGAGTCAAAGCATCAACAACTTAAATGCCAGCACGTTTCTTCAGCGACTCGACACGATCCGTCCGCTCCCAGGTGAAATCGGGGAGTTCACGGCCAAAGTGTCCATAAGCTGCGGTATTGCGGTAAATCGGACGCAGCAGGTCAAGAGTTTCGATAATAGCCCGCGGACGCATGTCAAATTCTTCCTGAGCGATCCGGGCAATATCGTTGGACGGGATCTTGCCGGTACCAAAAGTGTTGATCATAACCGAAACCGGCTCAGCGACGCCGATGGCGTAAGCCAACTGCACTTCGCATTTGTCAGCCAATCCAGCAGCAACGATGTTTTTGGCCACATAACGCGCCATATACGAAGCGCTACGGTCGACCTTGGAAGGATCCTTGCCGGAGAAAGCACCACCACCGTGGGAACCCTGTCCGCCATAAGTATCGACGATGATCTTGCGACCGGTCAGACCGCAGTCACCCATCGGCCCGCCGACGACAAAACGTCCGGTCGGATTAATAAAGAACTTGGTATTCTCATCCATCAAGTCCGCAGGGATCACCTTATTGACAACCTCGTCAATGATTGCTTCCTTGAGGGTCTCGTAGGTCACATCAGGATCGTGCTGTGAAGAGACCACCACCGAGTCAACCCGAACCGGCTTATCGTTGATGTACTGAATCGACACCTGGGACTTGCTGTCGGGGCGCAGGAAAGGGAGCAAACCGCTCTTGCGGACCTCGGCCAGACGCTTGGTCAGTTTATGTGCAAAGGTGATCGGCATCGGCATGAGCTCAGGAGTCTCATTGCAGGCATAACCAAACATCAAGCCCTGGTCACCAGCACCCTGCTCCTGATGTAGGCCCTCACCTTCAGAAACTCCCTGAGAGATGTCGGGAGATTGCCGATCGATTGAGACCAGCACCGCACAGGTTTCCCAATCGAACCCCATGGCCGAATCATTATAGCCAATCTCTTTGATGGTCTGACGCACGACATTTGGATAATCAATGCGGGCATTGGTCGTTATTTCACCGGCGATCACGACCATGCCGGTTGTCACCAAAGTTTCGCAGGCGACCCGTGATTTTGGATCCTGGGCCAGAATTGCGTCCAGAATCGCATCAGAAATTTGATCAGAAACTTTATCGGGATGTCCTTCTGAAACAGATTCAGAAGTAAAAAGAAAATCCGTCATTGCCATGAGTTATGCTCCTTACAGTTTTTGTTAGCACCCTGAAGACAAAAGGGTTAAAAGCGCTTTGCGCTATTTCCATCGTTATTATTGGGTTTAAGCAACGATCCAATCGAGCGGAAAGTTAATCTTTTACGAAAAAGGTGTCAAGTCTTTAGGGTTTTAAACCTTATATTTTCGACGGATCAAAGATGTGAGGATAACGCCCGAACATCTCGCTTTCGAGGGCAGCAACAACTTCTTCTGACGTCGACAAGGCCATAAGACCATCCAGTATTTTTCGTACTTCACTGAGTTCGATTTGACGCATGATGCGCTTGACCCGTGAAATATTCGAGGCGTTCATCGACAGTTCCCTAAAGCCCAAGGCAATCAGGACCAGGGAGTAGAGTTCCTCACCGGCCATTTCTCCGCACATGCCAATCTCGATATCGGCTGCATCAGCCGCCTCGCAGACACGCTGCAGAGCCCGCAACACCGCCGGATGCATCGGTTCATAAAGATAGGCAACATGTTCGTTACTACGATCAATCGCCAGACAATACTGAATCAGGTCATTCGTCCCGACCGAAAAGAAATCGACTTCTTTGGCAAGGAGATCTGCAATCAAAACGGCCGCCGGGGTCTCAATCATGACTCCGACTTTAATCCCTGCATTAAAAGCAACGCCCTCAGCTTCGAGTTCCTGACGCGCTTTTTCCCAAAACAACTTACAAGCACGTAATTCCGCAACCCCCGAAATCATCGGAAACATAACCCGTACCGGACCATGGGCCGAGGCTCTGAGTATAGCCCGCAATTGAGCCCGGAATAAGTTGACTTCCTTCAATGAAAAACGAACAGCGCGAAGCCCCATAGCCGGGTTGACTTCATCATCCAGATTGAATTCCGGGACAAACTTGTCGCCGCCAACATCAAGGGTCCGAATGGTCACCGGGAAAGGTGCCATCTGCTCCACAGCCGAGCGATAGATGGCGTATTGATCGTCTTCCGAAGGCGGACCTTCGCCGGACATAAAAAGAAATTCCGTGCGAAAAAGTCCAATCCCCTGGGCACCTAATTCCCGCGCCGACGGGATCTCATCGATAAAATCGATATTGCCCCGCAGCGCAAGCTCGCAGCCGTCGATGGTTACACTGGAAAGATCCTGGAACTTCAGCAGTTCCAATTCCTGATATTCGTAACGCTGCTTTTTCTCTAGATACTCACGGAAAGTCTCCGCCGAGGGTTTGAGAATAACTGTGCCGGAGCTACCGTCAATAATCATCGGCAGATTACCAGGCACCAGCGAGGTAACAGTCTCCAGACCAACAACAGCAGGAATCCCAAGAGAGCGGGCCAGTATTGCAGTATGCGAGGTACGCCCACCGACGTTGGTCACAAAACCGACGATCTTGCTTTTATCCATCTGTACCGTATCTGCGGGCGAAAGGTCGTGAGCAACGATGATCACCTGATCTTCCATATTCGTCAGCGTCTCTCGCGTTTCACCCAGGAGATTACGCATAAGGCGATCGCCAATCGAATCGACATCGGAACGCCGTTCCCGCAAATACTCATCGCTAAGGCTATCAAACATCCGGCGCAACTTGCGCAACACCCGGTTTAAGGCACCCTCAGCGTTGATCAAATCTTCTCTGATCAACGCAATCGTTTCACCAATTAACATTTCATCTTCGAGAATCAAAAGATGAGTGTCGATAATATAGAGATGCTCAGTCAGTTCGGGGTTATCAATTTTCGCCTGCACCGCCAGCAGTTGGGCTTTAGAACGGTCAACAGCGTCCTTGAAGGCCACAATTTCCGGCCCGACCTCAGCTGGCGAGATGCGTCGTTCGACCACAGACATGCGCGCACGGTTCACCAGATGACTTCGGGAAATAGCAATACCCGGAGAAGCGGCGATACCGACGAGAATCGTATCCTCGGCTATGTCAATCTTCACCGAAGCCGTCATTGATTAACTTCCTTATGGCATTTATTGCTTCCACAGCGTCTTCACCAGACACAGTTACAGTTATGGTAGAGCCGATGGGTGCCGCCAGCATTAACAACCCCATGATACTCTTGCCATTGACATCGTTATCATCCTTCTCGACTGTCACATCAGAGAGAAAACGGTTGGCGGTTTGCACCAGTTGGGCCGCGGCCCGTGCATGCAAACCAAGCCGGTTGACGATCTTAAATTCAGCTGTTTCTGTAGTCATTTCACCCCACAAATCAAAATAACAGCGCCAATAACAGAAGGCTTAAAGTTGTCAACAAGACCAGGAACAGACTGGTCACCCCTTTGTGAGCCAGCCAGGCAAAAAGCAGCACCACAGGCAACAGCACGAACCCCCACACTGCGGAAAGATCCTGATGCTCGCAGCCTTTAAACGACAGATATGCGCAGAGAACGCCGATCAAAATAATCGTCGATTCCTTGAGGCGCAAAGCCAGATCAGGCAAGCGGCACTTCTGAACCGTTTCAATGGCACGCAGACCCTGAGTATATCCAAGGAGGAGACCACCGCTGCGAAAAAGCAGATGCGGCAAATTAAACAACACCAGGAACACAACCGGTGCCCAGAGAGAACCTTGACTCGCGATCAACAGCCCGATCAAAGCAGCCAAAGGCCTTAGTCCACCCCAAAAAAGCGCATCCCCCATGGCCGCAAAAGGGCCCATGACCATCTGTTTATAAGTCTCGGCATCAATCGTGGTCTCTTCACCGGCATGGGCCTTGGCCTCAAGGCGTAAGACAGTACCGGCGACCAGGGGAGAAAAGTAAGGGTGAGTATTGAAATAAGCACTGTGTCGTTCGCACACATCACGAGACAGAGAATCGCCGTAGATGCTGCGCAATCCTGGAGACAACAGGTAGAAAAACCCCAGGTTCTGCAAACGCTCAAAATTCCAGCTGGCCTGAACCAAAAAAGAGCGGAAAAAGATTCGTAGTAAAACCGGCCAAGCCAGGCGTATTTCTTTCATTCCTTCACCTCAGCCACAAAACAAGGAGCGTTCCGACAAATGCTGCACAGAACAATGAAATACTTCGATTGACGTTGATGGTACCGAGCAGGACTGCAGCACCAACAAGGATCAAGCTGTACTGCAGACTCAAGCCAGCCTCTCGAACGGCATCAATAAGAAAGGGTGCCGTCAGAGATAGAATAAAACTGCCGCACAACACGATCATCACGGCGGTTGCCAAACTGGCGGTGGCAAAACTGACCAGACCCAGCAAGTGCGTCCGCTCAGCTCCAGAATAATCGCCTGCGGCCAAGGCCTTTTTGCCGTTCAGAGCCAACCGGTCGTTCACTTGACGGGCCAACCGATCAAACACCTGACCGAATTTTCCAAGCGGAATGGCCACCAGCACACAAAGAATCAACAGAGGCATGCCACTCACACCAATTAGCGGTCCCATGCTCAAAGCCAGTACAGTCGCACCTACGGCAACCTGCGTATCGTCTGGAGGGATAGCAGCACCAACCGGCAACCGACCAAGCCAGAGCAGTTCGAGCAACATGCCAACTTCAAGACCAACCAGGGGGTTACCCAGTACCAGACCGGTCAGAGGACCAGCAACCAGCGGTCGAGAGATCATGAACTGGATCAACGCGACCCGATCCATGCCGGTCAACATGGCCATCAATCCGGCCAACATATAATCACCGATAACCACTTCGCACCCCTGAACGAATCAGCTTACGCCAGTTCTGCTCGCGGTCAGCGGGAACACACTGCGAAACGATTGAGACACCTTGATCTTCGAGCTGCTGGAGTTTTTCGATATCGTGTTGATCCAGCGCAATAGTGCAAGTGTAGCGATCCTTGCCGACACTTGAATGCATATTACCCAGATTAAGTTTCGTAAAAGAGGCCCCGAGTTGCCGAACGCGTAAAGCGTCTTCAGATTTGGAAAACAACAACAGTACGCGTTTTTTGAGCAGTTCTGCCGAGCTCAGTATGCTGGCAGTCTCTTCGAGAGTGCCAATAATCAACTTGAGAGAACTTGGTACCGCCGCCTGCATGACCATGCACTGGAAGGAGGTCCCGGCCACTTCGTTATTCGCCACAACAACACAATCAGCATTGACATACGGAACCCAGGCTTCAAGAACCTGGCCATGAACCAGTCGACTATCAATGCGAGCCAGAACGATACTCATTTAGCACTCTCCGTTAACGCTGCAAATATTCACTTGCAAGAGCAATACTCTGTTGGCCGTATGACTTGAGAATGGAGGCTAACTCCTCAAGGCCAACGCTATCCTGGCTATTAAAAAACTTAAGGACCATGGGCAGATTGACGCCAGTCAGGACTTCCACCTGATCCTGCGCCAGAAAGGTCATACTGACATTAGCCGGCGTTCCCCCAAACATGTCAGTCACGATAATGACCCCGGATTGATCCTGGCCAACAGCTGTGACTGCGGCAACAATCGCATCACGAATCTCCTCCATGGATTTCTCTGGAGTGATGGCTACCGATTCAGCATTACGAACCGGACCGATAATCATCTGCGCCGAAGCCAGAAGCTCTTTGCCGAGATTACCGTGAGTTGCGATGACCAGACCAATCATAATTTCATTCCTTGGATACGGATTCGTGAGCAAAGGGTGAATAAGTCAGCATCAGCATCTGGGCTGGATCGTTGTTTCAAAAAGCTGAGTCCCCATGGATTTAGCCGTGATTTTGGGAGACTCAGACAGTTGCATGGCATGCACCACCGGTCATCAGCCATTCACGGCTTCTGTTTATCAATGTCCCGGTGGTTAACCTGCACAACACAACCAGTACCGAGCAGGTGTGGGCCAAGATCCTCAGCAATAGCGACGCTGCGATGGCGGCCACCGGTACATCCAATCCCGATGGTCAAAAGCGACTTCCCCTCCTGCTGATAACGCGGCACCAGGAAATAGAGCAGATCTTTCAGTTTGTCGAGAAAAATCCGGCAGTCGGCCTGGCCAAGCACAAAGCTACTGACCTCTGCATTCAATCCGGATTTGGGGCGCAACTCTTCGACAAAATGCGGATTATCCAGGAAGCGAACATCGAAGACCAGATCAGCCGCCAGCGGCAAGCCGTTGCGGAAACCGAATGACTGCACCTGAAGGTTCATCCTGTCAGCATTGTCCTCAGCACCAAGGACCGCTGCCAAAACCCTTTGGCGAAGTTGATGAACCGTGGTCCCGGAAGAGTCCAGAATAATCGTCGCCAGGTTACGTAGTTCGGCCATGATCTCACGTTCATGGCCGATAGAGGCAACGATGCCTTCTTTCTGAACCAGCGGATGCCGCCGTCTGGTCTCGGAAAATCGTTTAACCAGATCGTGGTCCGAAGCTTCGATAAAGAGGACGTCAACGCTATGCCCCTCGTCCTTGATGCGTCGCAGCACCTCGCGGCAATCACCGAGGAAATCAGAGCTCCGGGCATCAACCACAGTGGCAACTTTTTCATAGCCATGATCAGTCAAAGCAAGAAAATCAGGCAACATCACCAAAGGCAAATTATCTATAACAAAAAAACCGGCATCTTCCAGAGCCCGCGCACTGGTACTTTTCCCTGATCCCGACAAACCGGTAATAACAACCAGACGTCTTTTCATTCGAGGTTGTCTCCGATGATTGTATGGGAATGTGTTCGCGCAGTTTCAGCAGTGCGCTGCTCAAGACGAGCCTCGAACTCGGTTGCACTGTGATAGCCCATCTCTTTGAGCAACTGGTTGCGGGCAGCAACCTCAACAATCGTCGTGATATTTCGTCCAGGCCGAACCGGAATCGTTAGAAACGGCAGGTTAACCCCTAAAAGTTCATAGGTCCGTTGCTCAAGACCGAGCCGATCATATTCGTGGGCGTCCTGCCACTCGACAAGCTCTATCACCAGATCAATCTTTTTCCGTTCGCGAATGGCAGCAACCCCGAACAGGTGCTTGATATTGATGATACCAAGACCTCGAATCTCCATATGATAATGAAGCAGATCGTTGCCTTCACCGAAAAGCACTGCGGGTAATTTCAAACGCACCCTGACCACATCATCAGCAACCAGACGGTGACCACGTATAATCAGATCAAGAGCACATTCACTCTTACCAATACCACTCTTTCCCAATAACAGGACGCCAACACCAAGCACATCAACCAAAACACCATGAGCATTGGTCTGCGGCAGCAGACGCTCTTCAAGATACTGAGTTAAAAGTGAGATAAAAGTCGAGCTCTGGTGATGGGTTCGCAGAAGAGGGATGTTATGACGTTCAACTTCTCGAAGCAAATGGGCGGAGGGTTTTAGATTCTTAGTGACAATGAAACAACAGATGTCCATGGAACAAAGCTGAGCCACATGGGACTCTGCTTTGGGTGCGTCACGTTGATACAGTTCATCAAGATAGCTGAATTCAGTGGCACCCAAAACCTGAATCCGGTCAGGATGGAGATTTTTGGTGTAACCGGCCAAAGCTAGGCCGGGTTTCTGAATTCGTGGAATCTGGACAAAGCGACTCAAACCGCGCGCACCAGCCAGAAGTTCCAGGTCTAGCCCAGCCTCTTCTTCAGACAGCAATTCGGAGATACTCAGCCGGGGCATAGATTCAACCGTTAGAGTTGTTCTTCCTCTTCGGCAATAATGCGATGGATCTCTGCACTGTCGACAGCCGACTGCAGACGTTCACGCACTGCCGTGCTTTTCAGTAGTTTCGAAATACGTGCCAGGGTTTTCAAGTGAACACCAACGGACTCCTCTGGCGCAACCAGCAGGAAGAAAAGGTGTGCTGGTTTACCGTCCATGGAATCAAAATCGACACCCTGACGACTCAAACCAAAGGAGATCAGCAGACGATCTATATCCTTCAGTTTGCCGTGAGGAATCGCAACGCCGTCACCAATCCCCGTACTACCAAGGCGTTCACGCTCCATCAGGACTTTTAGTATTTCGTCCCGACTCAGTCGTGAATCAACATTCAGCAATGCCTCAGTCAGTTCAGCAAGAACTTCTTTTTTACCCACACCATTGAGCTCTGCGACAATCGCGGCAGGGTCAAGCAACTCAGAAATTTTCATGTGACAAAAAGCCCAAATCATTCATTAGGTTAAAAAACAACGACAGGCTGGCCCGATATAGACCACCTGTCGTATTAAGATATCTCTAGGCCTGGGGCACAATCAAGCCATAATTGCCATCTTTGCGCCGATAGACCACATTAATTTCAGCTGAAGAGTCATCAGTGAAGACCAGAAATTCCTTGTCCAACAGATCCATCTGCATAACAGCCTCTTCAACAGACATCGGTTTAACCTGAAAACTGTCGGTCTTGATAATGCTTGGTTCGGGATGCCCATCATCAATACTCTGGGCGGCAAAAACCGTTTTATCCACGCGCCGTTCACGCCCACTGAGCGGCTTATGCATCTTGATTTTATCTTTATATCGCTTGATCTGGCGTTCAAGTTTATCCATCACACCGTCTATCGCAGCATACATATCAGCGGTCTCATCGGTCGCCTTAATGGTTATCCCTTTTGCGATCAGAGTAACCTCCGCCTTGTGGCGGATTTTCTTTTCAACCGAAAGAACCACCTGCGCCTCGACAGGTTCTTCGATATATTTTTTGAGCTTCGGCAATTTCTCTTCTATATAGCTGCGCACAGGGTCACTAGTTTCCATATGTCGGAAAGTCACGTTTATCCGCATAGTTTTTCAATCTCCTTAGCAAACATGGTTGAGTAAACAACTTTATAAAATTATACCCGCTGTCGGACATAAAACCATTGCGAGTTAAAACAATCTTTTGCGTTGCGTTGACGAACCGACTCCAAGCATCTCTCGATATTTCGTCACCGTACGTCGTGCAATATCAATCCCCAGGTCTCGCAGGAGCTCGACGATTTTCTGGTCGGAATACGGCTTGCGCGTGTTTTCGGCCGCAACAATTTCCTTAATCTTGCTCTTGACACTTTCCGAGGCGACAGATTCACCTTCTGTTGTATTGATACCACTGTTGAAGAAATATTTCAGCTCAAACAGACCCTGCGTAGTCTGGACATACTTATTCGTTGTGACCCGACTGACTGTCGATTCATGCATCTCAATATCCTCTGCCACATCGCGTAAAACCAGAGGTTTGAGATAATCGACTCCGCGGTCAAAAAATTCTCGTTGAAATTTAACAATACTTTTGGTGACCTTATAAATTGTACGTTGCCGTTGATGAATACTTTTGATCAGCCAGAGTGCGCCACGCAATTTCTCCTGAATATACTCTCCCGCCTTGGCATCCAGAGTGGTCGCACCGGAAAGGGCATTACGATAAAAGGAGTTGATCCGCAGATTGGGCAAGCCTTCGTCGTTTAAAACAACAATGTACTCGTCGCTGATCTTGTAGATAAAGATATCGGGGCTAATGTAATGAATATCATCTTGGCCATATTGGCTGCCCGGACGAGGATCGAGTCCGCTGATAAACTTGGCAGCGGCGAAAACATCATCAAGCGGAACCTGCAAAGTTCTGGCAATTGCCTGATAACGACGGTTTTCAATATCCTCAAGGTGGTCACGCAGAATCAAACCCACCACGTCATCGGACAGGCCAAGTTGAGCCACCTGTTTCAGAAGGCACTCTTGCAGGTTGCGACTAGCGACACCCACCGGATCAAAATCCTGAACGACCGCAAGTATATTTTCTATAGACTCAGGATCACATGATGCCTGTACGGCCAACTCTTCAACAGTGACCTGCAGATAACCATCATCATCGATATTACCGATTATTTCCCCGGCAATCGCCCGGTCCTGGTCTTCCAACCGGGAAAGGTTGAGTTGCCACATCAAATGGTCGGACAAGGTCGTTTTTTTAGTCAGTAAATTTTCGTACGATGGCCGATCTTCATCATCTTCGTAGCTGTCGGCAGTGGAGCCTCCCAGACTGTAGCTTTCCAGGTAAGTCTTCCAGTCAATGTCCGCCATGCCATCGCCTTCACCTTCAACTTCCTTTGCCCCTTCGGCAGCCACTTCGGCAGCCTGTTTGTCAGAAGCCTCAGCGGCCAGTTCAGCTTCGGTCTTGGCCTTATCGTCCGGAGTCTCCGATCCTTCCTCCAGCACCGGATTCTCTTCAAGCTCACTACGCACCACGTCCATAAGTTCCATGCGTGAGAGCTGCAGCAGCTTAATGGCCTGCTGCAACTGAGGAGTCATCACCAGTTGCTGACTGAGTTTGAGTTGTTGTCTAATCTCTAGTGCCATATCACCATCATACAGGAAACCAGCCTTTTCCAGTCAACCAGTTTGAACCTGTTGTCTCATAAGCCTTAAAGCCGGAATTTCTCGCCGAGATAAATAGCCCTCGCTCTGGGACTTGCAGCTATTTCATCCGGGGTTCCATGCTCCAGAAGGCATCCTTCGTTCAAAATATAAGCCCGGTCACAAACTCCGAGAGTTTCACGTACATTATGATCGGAAATCAGAACGCCAATACCGCGCCCCTTCAACTCGCCGATAATATCCTGGATATCAAGGACTGCGATCGGATCAATACCAGCAAAAGGTTCATCCAACAAAATAAAGCGTGGATCCAAAACAAGCGCCCGGGCAATCTCCACCCGGCGACGTTCTCCCCCCGAGAGCGCATAACCAAAAGATTTAGCCACATGGGTCAGACGAAAGTCTTCAAGCAACCGATCTTTACGCTGCTGTCGCTTCTCTTTGGAACTTTCAACTGTTTCCAAAATCGCCAGAAGGTTCTGTTCCACGGTCAGTTTGCGAAAAACCGAGGCCTCCTGGGGCAAATATGAAATCCCCAGACGAGCCCTTTGATACATCGGCAAAGGGGTCAGTTCCAGATCATCAAGGAATATCTGTCCCATATCCGGCTTGACCAAGCCGACCACCATATAAAAAGAGGTGGTCTTGCCCGCGCCGTTCGGACCAAGCAAACCAACCACTTCACCAGACTTCAACTCCAGATCGACGGCAGAAACCACTTGGCGATTTTTATATGTTTTCGACAATCCGCGCGCGGCAAGGAGATGATTCAAGGAGCCTCCGACTTGGGTGTAAAAACCGCGTTTACCCGTCCACCGTCGCCACCGGAAACAACACTACGCTGATCATTGAGATAAAGTGTAATTTCCTGGCCCTGAATAAAGTTTTCACCTTCACTGACTTTCGGAGACCCCGTCAGTACAATCCGCTCTTCAGCATGAAATAGAATCGCCTTCTGGCTGGTGGCGACGCGTGCCCCTTGCACGATGCGGACATGACCCTCAGCAAGCACTTGCGCCACCTCACGCTTACCAGCGGTATACTTCAGGGTCAGACGATCTCCATAAATGGTCACATCACCTTGTTCAGCCACGGCATTGCCAATAAAAACCAGCGTCTGTGCAAGGTCATCTGCTTCGAGAAGATCCGCCGATATCTTAACCGGCTCCTCGCTCGGAGTGGGAGCCTCAGGTGCGGCTTCCACCAGAGTTACCAAAGCGAAGAAAACAATCAATAGGCAGAGAGAGAATCTTTTCATCAAAGTCATCGTCAGTTCTGTTGTTTCGAGTTCAAAAGCCCATTCACATTGGAGAGAATGGTCAGATGTCGTCGTTTGAGATCGAATACCATGCCGTGGCCGGTCAACTCAAGCCCTTCGCTGATGACTCGCACTGGACCGTCCGTTGTCGCCTGCTGGGTTCGATGATCGTAATCAAGACGATCAGTATAAAAAGTATAGCCTTCAGCACTCGTCAAAACAACTTGGCCACGCATCCGAACAAGCTGGTAGTCATTGCTGACATCACCGTTTTCTGCAACCAGCGAGCCTCGTTGAGTCCCCTGTTCAGTAAAAAAACTTAACTGTGGGCTGCGAACAACAAGAGTGCCAGCCGTCGCTTTATGTTCAACCTGTTGTGCCACCAGGCGCCACTGGGGCAAACCCTTCTCGATATGAGTATAATCAATGTCCTGCAGCGACAGATCGACACCCTCGGGCAAGGCCTTAACAAGTTGCTTCAGCTGGCTATCTGGACGATAGCGCAAAGCAACAATGCCAGCCAGTACCAAGGCCAGCACCAGGGCCAGAACCAGAAGAAGATTGCGAGACTTTAAATAACTCATTGACGGGGTCAGTGTAACATTGGCTGACAATTACTGTAAAGCTCTATCAAACGAATTGGCATGAGAATTGAATAAACTCTAATCTTTAAAATAACGATCAGTAACGGCTGGCCAGCGACCAGATTCTTTCAGGATAAAATCACAGACTTCACGCACCGCACCTCGCCCACCAGCTCGCTTGGTGACCAGCTGTGCGTAAGGTTTAACGTCGTCGAGTGCATCAGCCACGGTTGCGGCAAAACCAACCTGTCGCATAACGGGCAGATCAACCACATCATCACCAACATAAGCAACTTCCTGTGGCGAAAGTTGTAGTTTTTCGAGGATTTCCCGAAACGGCAACAACTTATCCTTTACCCCTTGATAGAGCAACTCAATACCAAGCTCCTCGGCTCTTTTGGCGACGACAAACGACTGGCGACCGGTGATGATCCCGACCTGTATTCCGGCTCGCTGCAACAGCTTGAGGCCATGACCGTCTTTGACATCGAAGGCCTTGGATTCGCCACCGTTGTTATCATAAACAATTCTGCCATCAGTCATGACGCCATCGACGTCGAGCAACAGTAGTTTGATTTTTTCGAGAGTCTCACGCATCAGATAACTCCGGCCTTGAGCAGATCATGGAGGTGAATAATACCAATCGGCGCGGCCGCCTCTTCCGACTCGAACACAAACAAAGAGGTGATGGTATATTCTTCCATACGCTGCAGTGACTTGGCCGCGAGGTTGGTCCGCAGAATCCGCTTCGGCACGCCACTCATGACCTCGCAAATCGGCTGATTCAGCACCTCAATTCCCTGTTCAATCTTCCGACGCAAGTCACCATCAGTGAAAACCCCGACCAAAGCCCCCTGCTCATCGACAACTCCAGTGATCCCTAACTTCTTGCTGGAGATTTCGTAGAGAGCATCTTTCAGAAGCGTTCCCGTCTTGACAACAGGCACTTCCTCACCGGCATGCATCAAGTCCTCAACCCGTAACAGCAGTCGCTTACCGAGTGCTCCACCGGGATGGTAAAGAGCAAAATCCTCCTCACGGAAGCCACGTTGCAGCAGCAAGGCGACAGCGAGAGCGTCTCCCATGGCCAAGGTGACCGTGGTGCTTGCCGTGGGTGCCAACTGCAACGGACAAGCCTCCTCCTTGATAGAGATATCGAGGAAGACATCGCCAGCCCGAGCCAGAGTACTGGTGGGATTACCCGCCATCGCAATCAGTGGCAGGCCCATCCGCTTAATGATAGGTAGAATACGGGTAATCTCCTCGGTCTCTCCAGAGTTGGAGACCGCAATTACCAAATCGCCCTTCATCAGCATACCGAGATCGCCATGCACGCCTTCGGCCGGGTGTAAAAAGATAGCTGGAGTCCCGGTTGAAGCCATAGTGGCCGACATCTTCTGGCAGATCAGGCCCGACTTGCCCATCCCGGACACGACCACCCGACCATTGCAAGCCAGAATCATCTCAACCGCGTCGGCAAAGCGTTCATCAAGCCGTTCAGCCAGGGACGAGACTGCCTCCGCCTCGATCTGAATCACCTTGCGAGCAGCATCTATAATTTCCGTATGTTTACTCATGAGTTCCTGACAATTCTGTCAAGCGCCAACATTTGGCGCAGCAAAGGTTCGACGCTGTCAAGCGACAAGCTGTTTGGTCCGTCACAGAGCGCTTGCTCCGGGTTTTCATGAACCTCCCAGAACAAGGCATCAATGCCGGTTGCCACTGCAGCACGTGACAAAGGGGCAACAAATTCCCGTTGCCCGGCCGATGATGTTCCAGCGCCACCGGGCAACTGAACCGAATGTGTGGCGTCGAAAACAATCGGGTAGCCAAGGTCTCGCATGATCACCAGCGACCGCATGTCACTCACCAAATTATTGTAACCAAAACAGGAGCCACGTTCGGTCAACATGATTCGCTCATTGCCGGTTGAGAGCACCTTGCCGACGGCGTTCTCAACATCCCACGGGGCCTGGAACTGTCCTTTTTTAATATTGACGATGCAACCGGTTTCACCGACCGCGACCAGCAGATCGGTCTGACGTGACAGAAACGCCGGAATTTGTATAATATCAAGGACTTTAGCCGCAGACGCAACCTGGGAGAGGTCATGCACGTCGGATAGTATTGGTAAGCCAGTCTCCTGCTTAACGGTGTTCAGAATTTGCAGGCCGGCGTCAAGACCAGGACCGCGATAAGAGGTGACTGAAGTCCGGTTTGCTTTATCGTAGGAAGCCTTAAAAACCAGTCCAACGCCAACGCGTTGGGCGATTTCCTGCAGTTTACGCGCAGTCTTGAGCGTTTCTACCTCGTTTTCAATAACACAGGGTCCGGCAATCAACACCAGCTGGTTATCACCGCCAATTTTTACCGTCCCTGCTGTCAGTGTTTTAGTCATAACCCTTCCTGTCCCTGCCTCACCTTGAAGCAGGCGCCAACAAATGATTCAAAGAGTGGATGCGGAGCCATTGGCCGAGATTTGAACTCAGGATGGAATTGACAACCGAGAAACCAGGGATGATCAGCAATCTCAATGATCTCGACCAGATCCTCTTTCGGGTACAGCCCAGAAAGCACCAACCCACACTTTTCCAATTGTTTGCGATAGGCGTTATTGAACTCGTAGCGATGACGGTGACGTTCACCAACATCCTTCTGGCCGTAGATCCGGCGAGCCAGGGTTTTTTCTTTCAAGGAACAGGGGTAGGCACCCAAGCGCATGGTCCCACCCTTACCTTTGACTGTCTTCTGATTTTCCATAATGTGGATCACAGGGTTCTTGGCATCGTCCTTAAATTCACTGGAGTAAGCCTCTTCGATGTTGCAGACCGAACGCGCAAATTCAACCACAGCCATCTGCATGCCGAGGCAAATACCGAAAAATGGCAGTTTGTTCTCGCGAGCATGCCGGATAGCGGCAATCTTGCCTTCGCTACCACGCTCACCAAAACCGCCTGGGACCAGAATTCCGTCCACATCGTTGAAGGTCGTGCCGACACCATGACGTTCAAGAGACTCCGAATCGACATATTTCAACTGCACCCGGCAGTCATTGCCTATGCCACCATGAGTCAGCGCTTCGGCCAGCGACTTGTAGCTTTCGGTGAGGTCAACGTATTTACCGACAATAGCGATCGTGGTAATACCCGCCGGTTCCTTGACCCGTCTGACGATCCTCTCCCAGTCACTCAAATCGGGGTTCTTGGTCCAAATGTTCAGGGCCGCAATAATTCTTTCATCAAGACCCTGCTCATGAAAAGCCATCGGCACTTCGTAAATAGTCTCAACATCCCGGGCAGTAATGACGGCTTCTTCGCGAACATTGCAAAACAGAGCGATCTTACTCTTCATGTCGCGCGGCAGCTCCCGATCACAACGGCAAAGCAGAATATCGGGTTGGATGCCGATTTGACGAAGTTCTTTGACACTGTGCTGGGTCGGCTTGGTTTTCAACTCACCGGCCGTGGGGATATAAGGGACCAGGGTCAAGTGGACATAAAGCACATTCTCAGGACCGAGATCAGAACGGAACTGGCGAATAGCTTCGAGGAAAGGCAACGATTCGATATCGCCAACCGTGCCGCCAATTTCAACGATGGCAAGATCGACATTTTTGGAATTATCCAGAATTTTGCTTTTGATCTCGTTGGTAATATGGGGAATCACCTGAACGGTACCACCCAGATAATCTCCTCGGCGTTCCTTGCGGATCACGGAATCATAAATCTGTCCTGTCGTAAAGTTAGACTTTTTGGTCAGGTTTGCGGTGGTGTAACGTTCATAATGGCCAAGGTCCAGATCTGTTTCAGCGCCATCGTCAGTGACAAAGACTTCACCATGCTGAAAAGGACTCATGGTTCCCGGATCGACGTTAATGTACGGATCCAGCTTCTGCATAGAGACGCGAAGCCCGCGTGCTTCCATGAGTGCGCCGATAGATGCGGCCGCCAGCCCCTTGCCGAGAGATGAAACAACACCACCAGTGATAAAAATGAACTTGGTTTTCATAGAGTCTCCTGCCCTGTTACAGACAATAAATCAATTTGGTGCAAACATTTAAACAAAAGATTTTACACATCCGAAGCTCAAATGAAAACCCCTATTCCGGTTTAATTTTCTTCTGATGAACGACGGGTGAAAAAATGCCTGACTCGCTCCAGATCTTCTGGGGTATCGACCCCCTGCCCGACCAAGTCGGTTTCAGCCACACGAATCCGAAATCCATGCTCCAGTGCGCGTAACTGTTCAAGGCATTCCTGCCCTTCCAGAGGGGTCGGTGATAGTTGCGGATAATCGAGCAAAAACTGGCGTCGATAGACGTAGAGACCGACATGCTTGGCGGTCGCCAGTTCGTTCCAACGCTGCTCCAGCTTGTCGACAAAATCTCGTGGATAAGGGATCGGTGAACGAGAGAAATAGAGCGCAAAGCCCTGACGATCAGTCACCACCTTGACGACGTTCGGATTGCGGTATTCTTCCACCGAAGTCAAAGGCGTCTTAAGAGTCCCCATGGGAATTGAGCTGTCCAAAAGCAGCGGGGCCACAGCGGCCTCGATCATCGCCGGATCAATCAAAGGTTCATCACCCTGCACATTGACGATCAGTTCATCATCAAGCCCGGCGGCAACTTCTGCCAAACGATCAGTGCCAGTCGGATGATCAGAGCGGGTCATGACGACATCACCACCAAAGGACTCGACCGCACGCGCAATCCGGTCATCATCCGTGGCCACAATGACCCGATTGACCGACTCGCACAAAGCCGAACGCTCATAAACCCACTGGATCATCGGCTTGCCGCACAGGTCGGCGAGCGGCTTCCCAGGGAACCGGGTTGAGGCATAACGCGCGGGAATAACAACCGTAACACCCATAATAACTTCACTCCTAAAGCGAACTCAAGTTCGGATCGACAGCCAAAACCAAGGTTGCATAGATTGAACGCGAAAACTATAAATCATCGCAACTCAGATTACCATCAACCAGACGCCAGAGGTTCTGAGCATTTCGATCACGCAACGGCTCGGGCAATAACGATTGTGGAAAATTCTGATAACAAACCGGCCGCAGAAACCGTTTTATGGCATCGCTGCCGACCGAAGTGCTTCTGCTGTCAGTCGTCGCCGGATAAGGACCACCATGATGCATCGAAGCACAAACCTCAACCCCTGTGGGAAAGCCGTTTATGATCACTCGCCCGGCTTTACGCTCAAGAATTTCCAATAGATCACGAAAACTATCAAGTTCGCAGTAGGTGCCATGCATAGACGCCGTCAGTTGACCCTGAAGACTCTCCGCCACCGACAGCATTGCGGCCCTGGAATCACAGACAACAATGATTGCCAATGGGCCAAACACTTCTTCGGCAAGACCGGGGTTAGCGAGAAAGGTCGTAGCATCAACTTGCAGCAGAGACGGAGCAACCAAACAAGCGTCCAGCAAAGGCTGCGGATTGAGCCGTGGTCTGACACCATCAACCGTTAACAATTGATTCAAACCCGCCAGATAATTCTGTTTGATGCCATGATGCAGCATCACCCCCTGTGGTTTTGCCGCAAGACAGGTTTCGAGCCGACCCAAGAAAGCTTCCGTGGCCGCATCCTTGATCACCAGAGCCAAGCCCGGCGCAGTACAAAACTGGCCGACACCGAGCGTCAATGATTCAGCCAGCGACTCAGCCAGCAACGTGGCGTTATCGCAAACAATCTGCGGCAAGAAAAAAACCGGGTTGACACTCCCCATCTCAGCATAGACGGGAATCGGCTCCGGTCGCGAGCAGGCCAGATCAAACAGCGCCCGGCCTCCTGCAAGCGAGCCGGTAAAAGCAACCGCCTTAAGCAAAGGATGTTGCACCAGAGCTGCACCCACAGCGAGGTCCTCTGCTTGCAGCAGGGAGAAGACCCCCGAGGGCAGATTGTTTTTCTCGACTGCCCGTATCACCGCCAATCCGGCCAGCTCAGAAGTTCCCGGATGCGCCGGGTGCCCTTTGACTACGACCGGACAACCCGCAGCCAGCGCCGAGGCAGTATCACCACCTGCAACGGAAAATGCCAGCGGAAAATTACTCGCCCCAAAAACGGCAACCGGTCCAAGTGCAACTTGCATCGACCGCAGATCAGGTTTGGGTATCGGCGTCCTCTCAGGCTGGGCACGATCAATCCGTGCCCCAAGATACAAGCCTTGCCGAAGATGTTGCGCAAAGAGCTGCAACTGGTTGATCGTGCGAGCCAGCTCCGCTTCGAGCCGGGGCAAGGCAAGCGCCGTCTCAGCATGGGCGCGGCCAATCAACTCCGGACCAAGAGCCATCAGCTCGGCGCCGATGCTCTCAAGAAAAACTGCGCGCTGCGTTGATGAAAATTTGCGGTACCGCTCAAAAGCTCCTGCGGCCGCACAGACGGCTCTCTCGACATCATCAGGACTCGCCTCACCGAAGTGCGGCGGAAGAACTTCACCGGTCGCGGGATTGACCGCACTAAAGGAATGTCCCACGGACGGGCGGAACTCCGAACCGATGATCTGTTTTCCGCTAAGCGTCACAACCGCACCCCCAAACTACTTAAAAACAAAAGACTTAAAACAAAACGGCTAACGCAATGCCGCAAAGAAAAGCAGGAAAGTCGCAATGGGTGAAGCGATATTTTCAACTAACGTCCTTCTTTGCGTCTTTCCCTTAACCTTTGAGCCTTTGCGTTATTTTTTTGAGTTTTGATCTTTGATTTTGATAAAACATAACAACTACAACAGCTCCTGCAGCTCCTGGTCAAAGACCGCCCAGACCCGTTTAGCCAATTCTGCCAAAAACTCTGGGGTGGCAATTCGAGGCAGCGTGATATTCAGGTTTGGGTTTTCTGTCACTTCCGCTGGCAGACAAAATTCATCCTTGCCGTAGCCCTGCTTCAATTCCAGCGCCAAGCCGCGCAGGAAAGCCCGTTTCACGGCTGCGACCAGATCCTGCTCCGTGACCTCAATCCCATGTTCAGCCTTGAGGCAATCCACCACCATTGTGGTACCGATGCCGTTAACAATATCAAAAAACTTGCAGAGGCCAATCATATCAAAGCCAACGATCTGCAACTTGTCCTGGGTGATGGCCTTGACCCAGGTATCAATATCGGTCGTGCCCTCCCGAGCCAACATACCGTAGGTGCCCATCGACATATGACCACCGGCAATAGCCCAGGCATAGCCAGGGTTGGTCTCAGGCTGGTAAGCCGGCAATTCCAGCCCTTTAACATGATAGGCATAGCTGGTTTCGCCGGTACTTTCAGAAAGGCGACTGGAGCCGCGTCCGATCTCCGGGAGCCTGCCCTGCCCGGTTTGTTCCACGAGCTCCCGGATTTTGGCAAAATCGCCGAAAGTGGCACCATTGAGCAGCGTTTGTTCCGGATGTCGTTGGTTGTAACTGAGCAGGTAGGAAACAGTCCCCCCCACGGTAATGGCGTCCATCCCGTAATTATCACAGAGTTGAATCAGGGCCGCGGCCTGACCGGCGTCGTGCAAACCAAGATTGGTGCCAAGCAGATTCAAAGGCTCA
>JAQYVY010000042.1 GCA_030145195.1 Desulfuromonadales bacterium
GGTCGTCATGGCGCTGCGGACACGGCGCGATATCATGCCTTATGACAACAACATCCATACGGAGCACATTTACACGGCCAGTCGGTTACTTTCGACCATCACCGGGATCGTTGTGCAACCGAACAAGGCGATTGTCGGTGCGAACGCTTTCGCCCATGAAGCTGGTATTCATCAGCATGGCGTGATGATGGACAAGGAGACCTATGAAATCATGACTCCTGAGTCGATTGGTCTCAACGCCAACAAGTTGGTGCTTGGCAAACATTCGGGTCGTCATGCTTTTATTGCCCGCCTCAAGGATCTCGGCTATGACTTGCCCAAAGAAGATGTTGAAAAAGCCTTTGTGCGTTTTAAAACGCTGGCCGACAGAAAGAAAGAAATCTTCGATGAAGATCTCGATGCGATCGTTTCGGATGAGATTATCCGTGTTCCAGAGGTTGTCAAACTCAAACAGATGAACGTCACCTCTGGGTCTTTCGCCGCGCCGACCGCGACCGTCGAGCTTGAAGTTATGGGCAAAGTCAAAAAAACCGCCGTGCTGGGCGATGGTCCTGTCGATGCGACCTTTAAGGCGATCAAGAAATTGACCAAAATGCATCCGCGCCTGATCAATTTTTCCGTTGGTTCAATCACCGGAGGAACGGATGCTCTTGGCGAATGTACTGTAAGGCTAGAGTATGAGGGTTGTGAGGTGCTGGGCCAAGGCGCGCACTCGGACATCATTGTCGCCAGTGCCAAGGCTTACATCAACGCCCTGAATAAAGCGTTGGATGTGTCTCGACGGAGCAATGTGCAAATCTAATCGGGTACAAAAAACGCCGACAGGGCTTCCCTGCCGGCGTTTTTTTCGCTAATATTCCCAAGCAATAAAATTTGATGTTTTTGAGGAGTTATTATGGGTCAGACTACAGCAGAAAAAATCTTTAGTGCACATCTTCGTGATGAGCCCTTTCCCGGAACCAAGGTCCTCGACCTGGACCGGGTGCTTTGCCATGAAATCACCACGCCTGTTGCTATTGCCGACCTTGAATGGCGTGGCAAGGACCGGGTCTTTGATAATGTGAAGATCAAGGCCGTCATCGATCATGTAACACCGTCCAAGGACAGCAAGACCGCCTTGCAGGCCAAGATGTTGCGTGACTGGGCCCGTCGTCATGATATCAAGGATTTCTTTGACATCGGACACAACGGTGTCTGTCATGCGCTCTTCCCGGAGAAGGGTTATATCCGTCCGGGTTTCACTGCCATTATGGGTGATTCGCACACTTGCACCCACGGTGCTTTTGGCGCCTTCGCTGCCGGTGTCGGTACCACGGACCTAGAAGTTGGAATTTTAAAGGGGGTCTGCGCCTTTCGCGAGCCTAAGACCATCCGTGTCAACCTGAACGGCAGCCTGCAATCCGGGGTTTACGCCAAGGACGTCATCCTGTTTGTTATTGGTCAACTCGGTGTGAATGGCGCCACCGACCGGGTTATCGAATTCCACGGTCCTGTGGTTGAAGCGATGAGTATGGATGCTCGTATGACTCTCTGTAACATGGCGATTGAGGCCGGCGGTACCTGTGGTATCTGCCAGCCTGATATGGTTACGGTCGACTACCTCTGGCCATTCATCGAAGGTGAGTTTGCCAGCAAAGAGGCCGCTCTCGAAGATTACAGCCAATGGTGTGCTGATGCCGATGCCGATTACGACAAAGTCCTTGATTTTGATGTGAACGCGTTGGAGCCTCATGTGACTTACGGCTACAAGCCTGATTGCGTCAAGCCAGTCGCTGAGATGGCTGGAACCAAGATTGACCAGGTCTATATCGGTACCTGCACCAACGGCCGGATCGAAGATTTGCGTCAGGCTGCTGCTGTTTTAAAGGGTCGCAAGGTTTCTGACACTCTGCGTGGTATTGTTTCTCCGGCGACACCGAAAATCTTCCAGGAAGCTTTGGCTGAAGGACTGATCCAGATTTTTATGGATGCCGGTTTTTGTGTCACCAATCCAACCTGTGGTGCCTGCCTCGGTATGAGTAACGGCATTCTGGCAGAAGGTGAGGCCTGCGCCTCAACCAGTAACCGGAATTTCAATGGTCGCATGGGCAAGGGTGGCATGGTTCATTTGATGAGTCCGTCTACTGCTGCCGCTACGGCGATTACCGGGGTCATCACAGATGCGCGTGTGTTGAAATAATTATTTGCCACCAAGGCACCAAGACACAAAGTTTTTTGACGATGATTTACTTGGTGCCTTCGTGCCATTGTGGCGAACGAATCAATAAGGAGGTTTTTTTATGAAAAAAATATTTGGCGGCCCGGCAATTTTTCTCGACCGAGCCGATATTAATACCGATGAAATCATTCCAGCAAAGTACCTCACCGAGGTGACCAAGGAGGCGCTCAAGCCTTACTGTCTGGAAGACCTCAAGCTCGAAGGTTTCGATCCCCAGGGTGAGCGACTGAAGAATGCTCGTGTGATAATCAGTCGCGAGAATTTTGGTTGCGGTTCTTCTCGTGAACATGCCCCTTGGGTCTTTGAAGTTAACGATATCCACACGGTTATTGCCGAGAGCTATGCCAGAATCTTCCGTCAGAACATGTTCAACTGTGGCATGTTGGCTATCGAACTACCCAAAGCTGATATTGATACTCTGATAGCACTGGAGAAAGAGTCCAATGGTGAAGTCGAGGTAGAAGTCAGCGTGCAGGAACAGAAGGTTGTTGCGCGGGGTAATGGCCGAGAAGAATCTTTCAACTTTGACATCAGCCCTTTTGACAAGGCGCTGGTGAATGCGGGTGGCTGGGTTGAGTTCGCTGACGCGCGATATTAATTCGTCTCTTTTATTTTAAGTATTAACGACTGAGTGGGGCTGAGTGCATAACGCACGCAGCCCCACTCAGTTTGTTCAAACTAAAAGGGGGGTACTGACTTTCCCACTCCTCAGAAAACAAGGCTCTGTTTGCGTACTGTGTTGATGGGTCGTGTATTGAACATCCCTTGAAGCAGTGTTATCGTGACGGGTGTGTCAGTCGGAGGGTATTCAGGGATTGTCCACATTAACTGTTTCCGGGTCGGCAAAAGGCCCTGACACAACTTCCGAGACACCCGCCACCCTCAACTTTGATGATCCAGACCAATTAATGTAAATTGTTTCAGTTTCCTGCTTCCAGTGAAGGGCTTTTCGTTTTGTTGCTTCAGTTATTATTTGTTTTATTCTGCAAAACAGACGACGAGATACGATGCATCGAAATCAAAAACCATTCTGGGTCGGTCTCCTTGTTGGACTAATCATTGTTCTTTCGTTTTTAGTCTTAGAAAACACTGAGAACAAACGTTACCAGGAATCTCTGCGTACACAAACAATGAGCCGACTGAGTCAGGTTCATAATAAGATTGAGGCCGCGATACGTGCCGACTTTTACTTAACGCGCGGTCTTATCGAATATGTATTGATTCACCCAAACCTGAGTCAGGACACTTTTCACCGCATTGCCGACAATTTAACAAGTCGACGTAATTCAATCCGCAACATTGCTCTTGCTCCAAATAATATCATCTCTTTTATACACCCCATCAAAGGTAACGAGAAAGCCACTGGTTTGAACTATGAGGCCAACAAAGAACAATGGCCATCGGTAAAAGATGCGATAGCTTCTCGCAAAACTGTCGTTGCCGGGCCTGTCAACCTTGTACAAGGTGGGACAGCCTTTATCAGCAGGACACCAATCTATATTGATGCTGACAATCCTGATCAAGAGCAAATCTATTGGGGACTGGCCAGTGTTGTCATTGACAAGGATCAACTGTTTGAAAAAGCAGGCTTTCGAGACACAAACTCTCACATAAAAATTGCCCTTAGGGGCGCTGATGGGAAGGGGAAGGATGGTCGCTTTATTGATGGAAACCCAGAAGTTTTCCTGAGAAATCCCGTTACCCTTGACGTCAATATCCCTGGCGGATTATGGCAATTGGCGGCGATCCCTTATGATGGATGGGATGGATCCTCCCCGTATGTACTATGGCTACGCAGCGGCGGAATCTTCCTCTCGTTGCTTATAGGTTTTGGTGTCTATGTCTGGCTCCATAGGATGCTCCAGACTCAACAGAAAATTGAAGCCGCGCACAATGAAGTTTTACAGGCAAAAATAAACATTCAGAAAAACGAGGCTTTTCTCGATACCATTATTGAGAACCTTCCCAACATGATTTTTGTTAAGGAAGCTAAAGAACTTCGCTTTGTTCGTTTCAACAAGGCGGGAGAAGAGCTTACCGGATACCCCAGGGAAGAGTTGCTAGGAAGGAATGATTATGATCTGTTCGAAAAAGAGACCGCTGATATTTTCACTGGCAAGGACAAAGAGGTACTAGCTAGTAAAAAGCTATATGATATTTCCTCAGAATCAATCCAAACATTGTATAACGGGACAAGGATACTACACACCAAAAAGATTCCAATTCTGGACGAGAAGAATCAACCTGAATATCTTCTTGGCATTTCGGAAGACATTACTGAACGCAAGAGAACTGAGGCTGAACTGGCTAAGCACCAGGAACAACTGGAACTCCTAGTTGAAGATCGGACGCGTCAACTCAAAGAAGCACATTCATCACTGATTCAAAGTGAACGGTTGGCAACTCTTGGTAAGTTGACCGCAACGGTTAGCCATGAACTCCGCAACCCTCTCGGGACGATTCAATCAGCACTATTTTCAATTGATGACAGTCTTGAACGTAATGTGCCTCACCAGGCAACCCGGCCTCTCGAGCTGGCCGAACGCAGCATTGACCGCTGTGTCAACATCATCGAAGAGTTAAACAGCTATGCCCGTATTAAAGAATTGAATATCTCTGAAGCCTCTGTTGACGAATGGCTGAAGGCTATCCTTGAGGAGCAGAGCCTTCCCGAGGGGATATCCTACGAACTGGATCTCTCTAGCGGTATTGAAGCCTCATTTGATCAAGAGAAATTGCGTCAGGTTGCGGTAAATCTCATCACCAATGCAATACACGCCCTTCAGGCCAAAAATTCTGAAGGGAAGCATCTGCGGATTTCCACTTGCTCTCTTGATGACAAATATGAAATTAGTTTCGAGGATAATGGAATCGGCATGCCAGACGATGTCAAGGAGAAGGTGTTTGAACCCTTGTTTTCTACAAAAGGATTTGGGGTTGGGCTTGGGATGGTCATTGTAAAGAATATTATCGAACAGCATCATGGCGAGATAAACATCGAGAGTAAAACAGGGGAAGGGACGACTATCATGCTTCGGTTGCCAGTCAGTCTTCAGGATGAACGATGAACTTAGATGACCGAAAATGGAAAATTGTTCAGCGGCACCTTGGGTATAGCGACGACGACATTGCCCAAAGCTTTAATAGCGTTTATTCGCGCCCCGGCAAATTGATTCAAAGTGGTCTTTTTGCCACCCTGCTTATTTGGGCGGCGATCTTTTGGCTTCTGTTCTCCTTTATCGCGCCAAAGGTCGAAGCGTCCGAACCGGAACAGCTGACCGTGGCGCTGACCGGCAAATACCCACCCTTTAGTTTTTATGACCAGGACGGCGAGTTGACCGGCTTTGACGTCGACGTTTCCCGGGGGGTGGCGCAGGAGTTGGGCCTGGATATCAAGATCATTGCCACCGAGTGGGACGGCATCCTGGCCGGGCTCTTGTCCGGTAAGTTCGACGCCATCATCGGCTCAATGGCGATCACCGCCGAGCGTGAGAAACAGGTCGATTTTTCACGCCCCTACTACGTCTCCGGGGCCCAACTCTTCGTCAACGCCGAAAACGACACTGAGATCGGCAGCATTAACGACCTGGCCGGCCGCCGGGTCGGGGCGGTGCTGGGCGAGACTTTTGAACACTACCTGACCGAGAAACATCCGAAGATCGAAACGGTTACCTACAAGAGCACTGTCGATATCTACCAGGATATGCTCAATGGCCGGTTGGACGGCTTCGTCACCGACCGACTTGTGGGCGGCTATCAGATTCAATCGGCAAAGATGCCTTTTCGGCCGGCCGGCCCTCTGCTCTACCGGGAACAGATGGGCATCCCTATGGCTCCGGGCCACCCCATATTACTGGCCCGCATCAACCAGGCGCTGGAGGCTTTGGAAAGTTCCGGCTTCATGGCCGACCTACATCGCAAGTGGTTCGGCCCGGTGGCTGCCGATAACGCCGCAGTGCGCTCCGGCGAGATGAGCAACCGGACAATCGCCCTGATGCTGCTTGAAGGTTTCGGGGTCACCATCGGCATCGCCTGTTTGTCTCTGCTTTGTGGTTTTCTGCTGGCGGTGCCGGCCGGGGTGGTTTTACACGGCAAGCCCTCGCCCCTACTGCTGATCGTCCGCACCACGGTTGATTTCGTCCGCGGCACCCCGGTGCTGATCCAACTCTTCTTCGTCTACTTCGGGGCGCCCCAGATCGGCCTCACCATCTCACCGGTCACTTCGGCAATCATTACTCTGTCGATCAACGGTGCTGCCTATATGGCCGAAGTCGTCCGCTCCGGCCTGATGGCGGTGCCGCCGGGCCAGAAATTGGCAGCCCGGGCTCTGGGCTTGAGTCATTTCAAAGTTTTCCGTTTCGTGGTCTGGCCTCAGGCCTTCCGCATTGCCATCCCGGCCCTGGTTAATTCCTCGGTGGCCCTTCTCAAGGACACCGCCCTGGTCTCTGTCATCTCGGTAGCCGAGGTGGTACGCCAGGCCCAGTCAATCATCAGCGTGACCTACAACCCAATGAAGTTCTACTTCATCGTGGCTCTGATGTTTTTCGTCTTCACCTATCCTCTGATGAAGTTCGCTGGCAGGTGGGAGAAGGCTCTGAAAAAGAGAGGATATGCCGATGATTAAGGTAACCGGCCTCGAATTCACCTACCCGGACGGCACCACGGCCCTGGCCGATATCTCCATTGATCTTTCCTTTGACGACGACGAGCACATCACCGCCATTGTCGGACCGAGCGGCTCCGGCAAGACCACCTTGCTCCAGTGTCTGGCCCGCTTCCTGACGCCAGGGCAGGGTTCCATAGAGATCGACGGAATCCCGGCCATCTCCATGTCGGAAGCGCAATTCAGATCTAAGGTTGGGGTGGTTTTCCAGAACCTCAACCTTTTTCCACATCTCAACGTGCTGGACAACCTGACCTTGGCCCCGGTCGAGGTTGCGGGAATGGACAAGGGGGATGCGGAGCGGGAAGCCATGGAGATGCTGGAACGGGTAGGAGTAAGCAATCTGGTCCGGAGCTATCCCTCGCAGCTCAGTGGCGGCCAGGCCCAGCGGGTGGCCATCGCCCGGGCTCTGGTGCTGAAACCTGATTTTCTGCTGCTCGATGAGCCGACCTCGGCCCTGGACATCAACACCACTAATGCCCTGGCCGAGTTGCTGGAAGATCTTCACAGTTCGACTAACTTCATCATCGTTACCCACGATATCCCCTTCGTCCGCAAGGTTGCCAAACGGGCCGTACTGATCCAGGGCGGCCGGGTTGTGAGCCACGATCTCGTGGAAAAGGTCATGCACCTCTTTCTGCAGCAGAATGAAAATAGGTAACAGGGGGATGTCCAGAAGCCGGTAATAGCTGGTAATAAGTATACGGTGGAAGTCCGCTGCCTGAGCAGAAAACCAGAACATAATTATTAAATTCAGAATTGAAAATCACATAACGAGCGGGTGGAGAAGGACGCAAATATCAGCTTTCTCCCTATGACTCAGAACGTTCTCGGGCCAGTTGCCAAAAGGCAGAAACACTGGGCCGTTGCAAGTTGCGTTTGCTGGTGCAAAGACCGACCTGGTATGATCCCAGCTGCGGTGCCTGATCGACAATGACGACATCATCGCGGAATGGACTGCGATCCATAACCAGTTGCGGAACAATGCCGATGCCACAGCCCAAACGGACCATCGGGATGATCGCTTCGTTGCCGGTGACCTCAGAGGTGATGTTCGGTGTGATGCGCTGTTCTTTCAGCCACTGGTTCAATCGGCGTCGGGACAGACCGGTCTGCGGCAGGACCAGCGGGGCTCGGGAAAGATCGAGTTGTCCGTTGGTGGTTGGGATCTCTGCGATATCGCTCTTTGAGGCGATGAAAACCAACGGAGTTGTGGTGATCGGCAAAAATTCGATCCGCGAGCGGTGCCGGTCGGGCAGGGCGGCAACGGCCAGGTCAATCTCGCCACTCTGCAATCGTTCTACCGCCTGTTCGGCAACCCCGGTGCGCAGCTCCAGCTGCACTTCAGGGTAAGCGCTGCGAAAGGCTTCCAGCAGATGCGGCAGCAGACTGTAGACGGCGGTGATCGAAGCGTAGATTGACAGGGTCCCGGCAATCGCCTGCTCATTTTTCAGCGTCGTTTGAAAGTTTTTCCATTCCTGGACCGTCTGCCGGGCATAACTGCGGAACTGTTCACCCGCCGGCGAAAGTCGAACGGTGCGGTTATCACGCAGGAACAACGGTTGTTCAACCTGCTCTTCCAGTCGCTGGATGGTTCGAGTTAGGGCCGAGGGACTCATGTTGCAGGCCTGACTCGCCTTGCCAAAGTGGAGAAGCTCAGCCACGGTCAAAAATATTTTCAATTCGCGAATATCCATTTTTGTTTTTCCTTCTCGGATTTATAACCCAAACAAAGGCAAGGATCATTCAACCATTTTTCAACGCAAAGGCGCAAAGACGCAGAGAATACATACCGCAATTAAAGCATTTTTTTTTTAAATTCTGAGTCTTTACTTTGCGCTCTTTGCGGCTCTGCGTTAAACTTTTTTTTTGGGTTATATCCCCGTTTCTTTTACTCGTCATCGTTGCGCATTACGCAACACAATATACACAACAAATCAATGTACGCAACATTGTTTTTCAGTTATCTTGCTCAAATCTAAAAAAGCCTATTTTTCAACAACATCCAAATATAAGGAGAAACATCATGGGCCAGAACTATTTCAATTCATTGTCGTTCAGTCGCAAATTGCAGGAACTGGGTAACTGTCGCTTCATGGACAGCAGCGAGTTCAACGGCGTTGACTACCTCAAGGGTAAGAAAGTCGTTATCGTCGGTTGTGGTGCTCAGGGCCTGAACCAAGGCTTGAACATGCGCGACAGCGGTCTGGACGTTTCCTACGCTTTGCGTAAGATTGAGATTGACGAGAAGCATATCTCCTGGGAAAACGCCACCCAGAACAACTTCGAGTTCGACACCATTGAGGCTATGGTTCCCAAGGGCGATCTGGTTCTGAACCTGACTCCCGACAAGTACCACACCCCGATCGTTAACCACGTTATGCCGCTGATGAAAAAAGGCGCTTGCCTCTCCTATTCTCACGGTTTCAACATCGTTGAGGAAGGGATGCAGATTCGCAAAGATCTGACCGTCATCATGGTTGCCCCCAAGTCCCCAGGCTCCGAGGTGCGTGCCGAGTACCTGCGCGGCTTCGGTGTCCCGACCCTGATTGCTGTCCACACCGAGAACGATCCAAACGGCGATGGCCTGGATATTGCCAAGGCTTACTGCTGCGGAACCGGTGGTGACCGCGCTGGCGTCCTGCTCTCCTCCTTCACCGCTGAAGTCAAGTCCGACCTGATGGGCGAGCAGACCATTCTCTGTGGTGTTCTGCAGACCGGCTCCATCCTTTTCTACAACAAGATGGTCGCGTCCGGCATCGAGTCCGGCTATGCCGCCAAACTGATCCAGTTCGGTTGGGAGACTGTCACCGAAGCTCTCAAGCATGGTGGCATCACCAACATGATGGACCGTCTCTCCAATCCCGCCAAACTGGTCGCATTCGAGCTGGCTGAGGAATTGAAAGAGCTCATGACTCCGCTGTTTCAGAAGCATATGGATGACGTTCTTTCTGGTGCTTTCTCCGAGACCATGATGAAAGACTGGGCCAACAACGATGCCGACCTGCTGCGCTGGCGCGAAGAGACCAACAACGAGCCCTTCGAAAAAGCCGAAGCCCAAACAGCCGACATTTCTGAGCAGGAATACTTCGATAACGGCATCCTGATGGTCGCTCTGGTCAAAGCTGGTGTTGAGCTGGCTTTCGATACCATGGTGGCAGCTGGCATCAAGGAAGAGTCGGCCTACTACGAGTCGCTGCACGAGACTCCGCTGATCGCTAACGTTATTGCCAAGAAGAAGCTCTACGAAATGAACAAGGTTATCTCCGACACCGCCGAGTACGGTTGTTACCTGTTCGCCCATAGCTGTGTGCCGCTGCTGCAGGACTTCATGGCCAAGATCGATACTAGCGTTATTGGCAAAGGTCTCGACCTGAAGGACAGCGGCGTCGATAATCAGATGCTGGTCGCCGTCAATTTCGAAATTCGCAATACTCTGGTCGAAGAAGTCGGCGAGGAGCTGCGTGAAGTTATGGAAGGCATGGAGGCTATTGTCTAATCGGCAATAATTTCATAAGAAAAACAGAAAGGGCAGGCACCTTACGGCGTCTGCCCTTTTTTATGCACTACTGTTGCTCTGTAAAGTTGATTTTTTACCAAAACGAAAGAGGGGGAGAGTCCCTTGATCCGCTTGTTCAACTCTTGACTTTTAACTGGCCTGATGATAAAAGCTCGAACCTTATTAAACGAATCGAAATCTCTGGAGGATATTATGGAACGCACATTCGCAATCATCAAGCCCGACGCTTTCGCTGCTGGCAGCGCTGGCAAGATTCTCGCCCGCATCTACGCTGAAGGTTTCACCGTCGTCGGCATCAAAAAACTTTACATGAGTAAAGTTGAGGCCGAAGGCTTCTACTATGTTCATAAAGAGCGCCCTTTCTTTGGTGAATTGACCGATTTCATGAGCAGTGGCCCCTGCATCGTTATGGTCATGGAAGCTGCTGGTGCGATTCTCAAATGGCGTGATCTGATGGGCGCGACCAACCCGGCTGAAGCTGCTGAAGGTACCATGCGCAAGGAATTTGGCAGCAACATCGGTGAAAACGCGACTCATGGTTCCGATGCTCCGGAAACGGCCGCTTTTGAGATTCCTTACTTCTTCTCCGGGCTGGAACTGCTCTAAGCGGTTGCAGCACGTAAAGACTTGAGTCATCGAAGGCCCTTCGTTACAATCCGAAGGGCCTTTTCTCTTGCTTGGTTACAAGACAAAGAACGCTTATTAACGCAAAGACGCTGAGACGCAGAGTGAGGGACGACAGTGCCTGTCCTCCCATCTTCGCTTTTTCTCTGCGCTCTTTGCGACTCTGCGTTAAAATCAGTTTTAGATCATAGATTCTTGTCCTTTCTGAATAATTGCATTGCTAAGGCAAACTCGGGAAAAATTGCATTTCATGTCTGAACCTTTTGAGCATAAAACTGTCGATCTGAAAAATCTCAATCCGCAAGACTTGAGACAATTCCTTAGTGGCATAGGTAAGGAAAAGTTTCGAACTACCCAGATTTTACGTTGGATTTATACTCGTGGCGTCGAGGACTTTAACGAGATGACGGATCTTGCCAAGTCTTTTCGTGAAGAACTGTTTACTAGGGCGACGATCTCCTCTTTTGTTCCTGAAGCCGAAGAGGTTAGTACGGACGGCACGCGAAAATTCCTTTTTCGGCTCAGTGATGGCAACAGCGTTGAAACCGTGTTGATCCCGATGGATGGAGATCGCAATACGCTTTGTATCTCGACCCAGGTGGGCTGCGCGATGCAGTGCTCTTTTTGCTTTACCGGAACTTTTGGCCTCCAGCGAAATCTTGAGACCGCCGAGATTGTCAATCAGGTCTGTGCTGTGCGTAAAAAGTATCCGGTCAACAATATCGTCTTGATGGGGATGGGCGAGCCGCTGCACAATCTGGAGAATGTCATCAAGGCTCTGGAAATCCTTTATGCTGAAGCTGGATTCGCTTATGGGACGAGAAAAGTAACCCTTTCGACTTCAGGTTTGGTGCCTGAAATGCTTGAACTGGGTCGGCGCATCAAGGTGAACCTGGCGGTCTCTCTTAATGCAACCACTGATGCTGTGCGTGATGAACTGATGCCGGTTAATCGGCGTTATCCCCTGTCCCAGTTGATGGAAGCTTGCCGACGTTATCCTCTGGCCCCTCATCAACGCATTACTTTTGAATATATCCTTATTCAGGGCGTGAATGACAGTCTGGAGGACGCAAAAAGGCTGGTCAAGCTTCTGCATGGCATCAAGGCCAAAGTCAATTTGATTCCGTTTAACGAACATTCCGGTTCAGATTTTAAAACTCCGAATGAAGAGAGCATCAGAGCCTTTCAGGTCTATCTGCTCGATCGTCAGATTGTGGCAGTTCGTCGGGCCGGTAAGGGCCAGGATATCTCGGCTGCCTGCGGGCAATTAAAAGGTAAATTGGAAAACAAGTTGTAAGTTTTTGAAGCTGTAGAGCTCTGGGTCAGTAGGTTGGCTTTTATCGCCTGTAGCTTATTTTTTTTACGGAGGACAGACTGATGGAGCAGATGACAATTGGCGTGATTGGTGGGAGCGGCCTGTATGAAATAGAGGGTCTGACTGATATTGCGGAGGTGCGTCTTGAAACACCTTTTGGGGATCCGAGTGATGCTTACATCACCGGGGTTCTGGAAGGAGTCAAGATGGTGTTTTTGCCGCGGCATGGTCGGGGTCATCGTCTGCTGCCTTCGGAGGTCCCCTATCAGGCCAATATCTATGGGATGAAAATGCTTGGGGTTCAAAGAATTATTTCTGTGTCTGCCGTCGGTAGCATGAAAGAAGAGATTGTTCCGGGCCACATTGTTATTCCTGATCAGTTCTTCGATCGGACCCAAGGCAAGCGGGCTTCGACCTTCTTTGGTAATGGCGTGGTGGGTCACCTTACTTTTGCCGACCCGGTCTGTGCCGATCTGAGTACGATACTCTATGAAGCGGCGCAACGGGCTGGTGCCACGGTGCACAGTGGCGGTACTTATATCTGTATAGAAGGCCCAAATTTTTCAACTCGCGCTGAGTCGACTATTTATCGAAGCTGGGGGGTTGACGTCATCGGCATGACCAATATCCCGGAAGCACGCTTGGCGCGTGAAGCAGAAATCTGTTATGGCACGGTCGCCCTGGCAACCGATTACGACTGCTGGCACGATAGCCATGACGACGTCTCGGTTGAGGCGATTATGGAGATCATTAAACAGAATGTGGCCACAGCGAGAGAGATCATCAAACAGTCAGTTCGTGCTCTCGGTTCTGCTCCGCATTGCGCGTGTGGTGAGGCATTGAAATTCGCGATTATGACCGACCATGCATTGATACCA
This sequence comes from Desulfuromonadales bacterium, assembly GCA_030145195.1. Taxonomy (GTDB): domain Bacteria; phylum Desulfobacterota; class Desulfuromonadia; order Desulfuromonadales; family BM103; genus JAQYVY01. Next base: position 13,219 of record JAQYVY010000042.1, read on the forward strand.
GCGCAGACTCGACTTGATTTGGAGCTATTCATCGGCAAATATCTTTCCTAAACTGAATCAGCAACATTGCTATCTACTTCTAGATTTGCTTAAATGGGTGGATTAAGGATTATTTTGGAGTGCGACATGGATATTCTTGTAATAGGATCAGTAGCTTTTGACAGTGTAGAAACCCCCTTTGGCCGCGGTGATGATGTCCTGGGTGGTTCCGCCACTTACTTTTCAACCTCGGCCAGTTTCTTCACCGGGGTGCAATTGGTTGCTGTGGTTGGTGAGGACTTCCCCCAGGAGCCGCGTGATTTTTTGCACTCTCGCGGCGTCGATTTGACCGGCCTTCAGACCCAACCGGGGAAGACTTTTCGCTGGAAGGGTGAGTACGGCTACGATTTGAGTGAAGCTCGTACACTCGAAACTCATCTGAATGTTTTTGAAACCTTCCATCCCGTGCTTCCTGAGTCTTATTGTGACGCCGAGTTTGTCTTCTTAGCCAATATAGATCCAGAGCTGCAACTTGAAGTCCTGCGTCAGGTTGAACGACCCAAACTGATTGCCTGTGACACGATGAACTTTTGGATTGACGGCAAACGAGAGGCGCTTATCCGTACCTTGGGTCATGTTGATATCCTGGTCATTAATGAAGCTGAAGTTCGTCAACTTGCTCAAGAACCCAATCTGGTTAAAGCCTCCCGTGCAGTTCTGGGGATGGGGCCGAAGACGTTGGTGGTCAAACGTGGAGAGTACGGTGTTCTGGTCTTTAACGAGCACTCTGTTTTCTCCGCACCCGCTTATCCACTGGAGGAAGTTTTCGATCCCACAGGGGCCGGTGATACCTTCGCTGGTGGTTTTATGGGCTATCTGGCGGCAACCAACAACCTGTCGGATGCAACGATTCGCAAAGCTACGGTTTTTGGTAGTGTTATGGCGTCGTTTACGGTTGAGGACTTCAGCCTGAATCGGTTGCGTCAGTTGTCATGGGAGAATATCGAAGAGCGCTTCCGTAAGTTTCAAGCTCTAACGGCGTTTGAAGGTTTATAAAGCACCTGGCTCCGTGAATATAATGCGGATTCAGGCAGCAGGCAGGAGGTAACCATGTTCCAATGGGATAAATCCATGAGTGCCCTTGATGTTGCCACTGGTAATGTCATACATCTTTTTAGTTCCATGCGTGAGGTTCAACTCGCTTTGCCTGGGTTGCCTGCACAGCAGTCGAGTGCTTTCCTGTGTCAATATAAGCAGGACAACGGCGTTGGGACAGCTGCGGTTTTTCATCTCCACAAAAGTCGTCTCCTTGCTTTCTACTTCAGTGAGCCACGGATCGTTCCTGAATCGAAAATAGATAGTCTGCTCGATCAAGGTCTGAATTTTGTCGAATCGATGGGCTTTTTGTTGACCGACCAGGATATTCATCTTCTTGATGCCGTTGATCAGGAGATGCTCTGGTCTTCTCTTCCGCTACGGAATGGCCTTGAGGGTGAAGAGTCAGAGGTGATGGTGGCGGCACCGCCAAAACCTGTTGCCGCACAATCTGAAAAGATAAAGCCGAAACCGGTGGTTTCTAAACCGGAGCCCAAAGCTGTCGCGCCAGTTCAACCTGAAGTGGTGAAAGCGCTAAAAAAAGCATTACCAAAGGAAGATAAAGCTGTAGAAATGGTTCAGCCGAAAGAGGCTCCTCCCCAAGAGGATGCTGAGAACGTCGATGATCTGTTGGCCGCAGTCGAAGCCATGCGGGCCAAACGTCCCGGCTTAAGAGCTCGAAAATCACCGCCGACTGCCGATGAACTGGATCTTCGACGTCAGCAGTTGCGTGAGAACGTCGGCCGGATATTGGCCTCCCTCTGACATGAGTTCAAAAGGGTTAATTACGATGCGACACTGCGGAATATTAACGATTCTTTTCTCCCTGGTCTTGCTCCTTGGCGCTTGTGCGCCCATTGAAGAAGCGAAACAAGGGAAAGACAGCTCGGAGTATCACTATATCCTTGGTGTTTCGGCCCTGCGAGAGCAAAACCCGACATCCGCTCTTAAAGAGTTTCTGCAAGCAGAACAATTTGACGATCAGGATCCTGAAATACAAGCCGGTCTGGCGCAGGCTTACTGGTCAAAGCAGGCCTATGACTTGGCCGAGCAACATATGAAGCGGGCCATTGTCGTCGGTCATGATAACCCCAAGTACCATAACAATCTTGCTGCTCTTTATCTCTCCCTGGAACGTTATGATGAGGCCATCGCCTCATTTCGCACTGCGGCTGATAATCTTTTGTTTGATCGACCGGAGATGGCCTGGACCGGGATTGGCTTGGCTAATTTCCTGAAGCAGGACTATCCGGCGGCGCAACTTGCCTATACAAAGGCCTTGTCTCTGAACCCACAATATTACCGAGCCACATATCATCTTGGTGAGCTTTACTATAATCAGGGCCGACACGCGGAAGCACTCGATGCTTTCACCCGAATGATTGAGTTAGCCCCGTCTCTTCCTCTGGGTCACTACTGGCAAGGGTTGACCTATATGAAGTTGCAGGACTCTGAAAAAGCCCAGCTCGCTTTTCAGAAAGTTATTCTTCTTGCACCCGAGAGTGAAAATGCTCGTTTGTCAAAAAACTATATGGAGACGTTGAAGTAGGCGCATGGAAGAGGCTCAGTCCCTAGATATTGGCGATCAGCTTATGGCTCGTCGTCTTGAACTCGGTTATTCCCTGAAGGATGCTGCCGAATACACCCGTATTCGCAAAGTTTACCTCGAAAGTCTTGAGGCCAATCGGTTTGATGACCTTCCTGGGGAAGCCTATGTGACTGGTTTCCTTAAGGTTTATGCCGGTTATCTTGACCTCGATAGCAAACCTCTTTTGAACGAGCTTCATGCCCTGAAAGAAGCACCTAGCCTTCCTGCGAGGCCGGTCGAGGCCACCCAGAAGGTACCTTTTTCTGAAGGGTGGGGCATTTTCTTTGTTGGTTTAGTGGCGGTATTGTTGTTTGGTGTGGCGGTCTATTTTCTGTCGGGACTACTTCCTTCCGATTCTGCTACGGTGACGCATTCTACGCTGGAGACGGTGACCAAAAACTCACCCATTGTTGACGAGGAAAAGCTTGCCGCTGTCCAGACAACACAGCTTTCGGAAGGACAACAATCGGTAGCGGTGCAGACGAACGCGCCTCCACCGGTTGAAGTCAAAGCAGAGGAGCCCCCGCAGATACTGCCATTTGTCCCTCAGGGTGGGGCCTCTTTGCGGATGCTTGCTTTGGCAGAAAGTTCACTTATAATGCAGCTTGATGGGCGCAAACCACGTACTTACCAGCTCCACCCCGACCTTGATCTGACCTGGGTGGTAAAACAGGCGGTTACTCTTGAACTGGAGGGTCCGGGCGTCGCGCGTTTCTGGCTCGGCAAAAAGGAACTCGTCTTTGGCGACCAACTCGTGTTTCGCTTGTCCCAGAAGCCGTGAGTACTGACTGGATGATCGCAATGTTCTTTTCTGCCCAGAAATGGCGGATCCCGATTACACAGCCCCTTTAGTGATGTTATTTGACCTATGGTGATTACCTGCCCTAAATGCCGAGCCCAGTACCGTATTGATCCAACTTCAAGTCCTGCTGACGTTGCCAGGGTTAAATGCCCTGAGTGCCAGCATCATTTTGAAATTTCGCTAAAACCGCAAGGTCACGCCTCCCCCCTTCCTCAAGACCCGGCTCCTCAACGTGATCGTCCATTAGTGTTGATCGTCGATGACGCGCGTTTTTTTCGCGAAATGATCAAGGACATTCTTCAGGATCTTCCGGTCGAAATCTTAACTGTTGCCGACGGCGATGAGGCGTGGCAGCAGATTGTAGCTTCCGTTCCACAACTGGTGCTGCTTGATCTAAATATCCCCGGTAAGAACGGTAAAGAGATTTTACTGGCCCTTCAATCGACACCTGCCCTCAAAGAAGTCCGAGTTATTGCCATGAGTGGCGTTGAACGTGGTGATGATGTCGCTGCAGAAGTTAAGAGTTATGGTGCCTATGATTTCCTCAATAAATCCTTTAAACCCCGGGAATTACAAAAACGTGTCCAGGAAGTCTTGGGTCTTTGAGCCCGAAAGTATTGCTGACAGACTTGTACAAACGATCCTAAGCGGTTCGCATGGTGGTGACTTTGATCTCGCCGTAGTACTTGGTTCCGGTTGGGGTGAGGTAGCAACTCTCGGTAAACTTTCGCAGGAATACAACTATTGCGATTGGTCTTGTTTCCCGGCGGGGCAAATAGTTGGACAAGAAGGCCGTCTACTCGTTGTTGAAATCGCCTCTTGGCGAATCCTTTTCTTTGTTGGTCGTTTTCACTGTTACCAGGGCCTGAGCGCATATCAGGCCGCATTCCCCGCACGACTTGCTTCGGCGCTGGGCTGTCCGCGTCTGCTTTTGACCTGTGCTGCTGGCGGCATCAACCGAAGCTATCTACCAGGAGATTTCATGCTGGTTGAGGATCACCTGAACTTGCTTGGAGACAACCCCCTCCGTGCTCTTTCTGGTGATACTTTTATCGATCTCTCTCAGCTTTATCATCATTCACTATATGACCGCTTGATGAATAACTCTGGCGAGTTCAAGAGCAAAGTCCATCGTGGCGTTCTTGCTGCACTGTCCGGGCCCTCATACGAAACCCCAGCAGAGATTCGCATGCTCGCCAATATGGGTGCAGATGTCGTTTCCATGTCGACGGTTCCCGAGGCTATCATGGGGCGTTTTCTCAATATGGATGTCGCTGCTATGGCTTTTATCTCCAATCCAGCGGCTGGTCTCGGTCCTTTGTTGTCCCATGCCGATGTACTCGTCTGCGGTGAGCAAAATACGCAATCTTCTGTGGAATTGATCAGCCAATTGATAGCGACCTGGCAGTCAGGCGAAGAGCGTCTGCCTCCAGGGGAGTTCCTATCCGTAACCACTTAACTTTATAGTGTTAATCTTTTCTTGAAATGTATCCCTTCCGGCTTGACAGAATGGACGATCCTGATAGGATTTTCATATATTTATAGGAAGTGCAAGGAGTGTGTTTTGGGTAAGTCTGCCAAACGTATTTTGATTGTTGATGATGAAGAGAATACCCGCATCGGTTTGACAAAACTGTTGACTCATGAAGGGTTCGAGGTTGCGAGTGCGTCTAACGGTCATGATGCTCTTGATTACCTTTATTTGAAGAAGGTCAATCTGATTATCAGCGATATCAATATGCCCAATATGAACGGGCTTGCGTTTTTGCGTGAACTCAGTCGTAAATTTCCTAGCACGAGCGTGATCATGATTACGGCTTACGGCGGAGTTGAGTCTTATCTTGAGGCTATGAATCTAGGTGCATACGAATATCTTCACAAGCCTGTTCGTCTTGATGAATTGCGTACTATTATGAATAGAATATTCAATGATGGAACCCCTGCTCAGTGTCATAACCGTTGATGGGAGGAATGAGCATGAATTTTAAAACGGTCTTGTTCGCGACGGATTTCTCGGAAGGCTCTGATTACGCTTTCAGCTATGCCCTTTCCGTGGCCAAAAAATTTGACAGTAGGTTGGTTGTGGTCCACATAATTAACGAACCGGTCGATTTGCGCGGTTTTTACGTTCCCCATATCTCTTTCGATAATTTGGAAGAGGAGATAGAGCGGGGTGCCGAAAAACTGATGGAAAAGTTCTGTCGCACCCACTTGTTGGAATTTGATAATTATGAATCCTTTGTCCTGCCAGGTATCCCATACGATGAGATTATCAGGAAAGCGGTTGAGGTTGAGGCGGATCTGATTGTACTGGGTACTCATGGTCGCACTGGTTTGGATCATGTCTTGTTTGGCAGTACTGCCGAGAAGATCGTGCGGAAATCACCAGTCGCGGTGATGACTATCCGTATCCAAGAGTAAATCTGAAGGTTTTAAACTTTGAAAAGGCAGCGGAAACGCTGCCTTTTTTTATTCGGTTGTATGCCCTGAACAATAATTTTACCGCAAAGACACGGTGGCGCAGAGAAAACGGGATAAACCACTTCAGAACTCTGTGTCTCTGTGGTTGTCAGACCATTCGTCGGATTTAACCTTCCTCTGAGTTCTGGAACCGTTTTTGTTGCATTCTATAGCCTTGTCAAAGATCTCTCAGACAGGTATCCTGTCCTCCATTACAGCATTAAACAAGGGCCCAAATAACGATGCGTGAAAAGCTTCTGGTTATTGATGATGAACGGATGATCCTTGACCTCACGTCCATGGTTCTGAACAGTCGTGGCTTTGAGGTTATTGCTGTAGATAATGCTTTGGATGGATATATAGCTATTCAACGGGAGAAACCGGCACTCGCTTTGCTCGACTATATGATGCCGAAAGTCAATGGTTTGGATGCGTTAAAGGAGATCCGATCACGTTTCCCCGAGACCTACGTCATCATGTTTACCGGCAAGGGGAGTGAAGAAGTTGCCGTCGAATTGATGAAGGCCGGTGCTTCCGACTATATTCGCAAGCCGTTCAGCAATGCCAAGCTGGTGGAAAGGATTGAGACGGTCCTGCACCTGCGTTCCATTGAGCTACATAATAAGGAGCTGTTGCTGGAACGTGAACGTTTGCTTGAAGAGATTGAACGTTGGAACCGCGAGCTTGAGGAGCGGGTCTCAATCAAGTCAGTCGAGCTTGAACGGGCTCATCATGAGATACTGCAGTCGGAAAAATTGGCTGCCTTGGGGCATCTGTCGGCAGGAATGGCCCACGAAATACGCAATCCACTGAATTCCATCAGTCTTTTCGCTCAGGTTATGCGTGCAGGCTCTAACGATGACCCGGAAATGATCACCTATTCAGACAAGATTGTTAATGAGGTTGAGCGGATAGACGAAATCCTGGTCAAACTCCTGTCGACCAGCAAACGGTCGCCATATCAACTCCGGGCCATTAATCTCGGATCCGTCATCGAGAAGCGTTTGCGGTCTTTTGAAGAGCAAATGAAAGCACAAAATGTTGCCCTGTCCAAAAGCCTCCCCACTCAGACACCGACAATTCTTGCTGACGAAGAGGAACTCGGGCAAATTTTCTCAAACCTTTTTGCCAACGCGCTCTTCGAAATGAAAACGGGCGGAGCCTTGACCGTCAAGTTGGATTGCGATGACAGGGAGGCTTTGATTACGGTGCACGATACCGGCTCAGGCATACCGAAAGAGCATCTGAATGAGATTTTTGACCCCTTTTTTACCACCAAGACAAAGGGGACCGGCTTTGGCCTTTCTGTCGTGCTGCGCATTGTCAAAACCTATTCTGGTCGAATAGAGGTCGAGAGTACCCCGGACGTGGGAACAACTTTTCGCGTCTGGCTGCCGCTCGCCTGATGCAGATGAAGGATTTTTGACGATATGGCATTGTGGCTGCGTGGTTTAAATCTTGATCTGACGGATTCGGAGAGCCTTTTACCTGACCTGGTTGCTCGTGAGTTGGGGACCGATGCTGAATCTCTGAAAGACTTCACAATTGTCCGTCGTTCGCTTGATGCGCGGAAAAAAACGCGTGTGCGCAGGGTCTATACTGTTGAGTTTACCTCTGCCAACGAAGAGTTATTGCTGGAGAAAAACCGAGAGAATCAGCGACTTGAGAAGGCCGCAACTCCTGCGGATACATCGCTTGTGAAATTAACCAAGGGCTCTCGGGTTCTGGTTGTCGGCATGGGGCCAGCAGGTCTCTTCGCGGCCAAGCGTCTGGCTGAAGCTGGTGTCGAAGTCACTCTCATTGAGCGTGGACGTCCAGTTGAACAAAGAGTGAAGGATGTCGAAAAGTTTTGGTTGACCGGCGAACTTGACACAATCAGCAATGTTCAATTTGGCGAAGGTGGAGCCGGAACTTTCTCCGATGGCAAGTTGACCACGCGCCTGAAGCACCCCTTACGCGCATCGGTGCTTGAAACCCTGGTCTCTTTTGGCGCACCGAAAAATATTCTAATTGAGGCACACCCTCATGTTGGTACTGATCGTCTCCGTAAAGTTGTCCTTGCCTTTCGTCACTATCTATCAGGACTTGGCGTCGAGCTTAAATTCGAGACCTGTCTGACCAATCTTGAAATTCATCAGGGGCGTGTTGTTGCTGGTGTGCTCAACGACAGTGACCGTTTGCCCTGTGATGCGGTGGTTCTGGCTCCGGGGCACAGCGCTCGCGATACTTATGCCATGCTAGAGCGAAATGGTGTGCAGCTTGACGCCAAGAGCTTTGCTCTCGGTGTCAGAGTCGAGCATCCAGCGGAGTTGATCAACCGTATCCAGTACGGAACTGTAGCTGCTGAATTGCCGACGGCCGATTATGCCTTGCGCTATAATGATACGGAGACGGGTCGGGGCGTTTATTCTTTTTGTATGTGTCCAGGCGGTGAAGTGATCAATGCCGCTTCAGAGGCTGGGATGCTGGTGGTCAACGGCATGAGCAGAGCGTTGCGCGCCAGTGAGTTCTCCAACAGTGCCTTGGTGGTTTCAGTCAACCCGGATGATTGGGGCGGTAGCAGACTTGGTGGCATTGGGTTCCAGCAACATTGGGAGCGGCAGGCGTTTGCTGCTGGTGGCGGTGGTTTTATGGCACCGGCCCAGAACCTGATGACTTTTCTTAATGGCAGTCAAGGTCCGGTTATGTCAACCTGTCGACCGGGGGTGGTTGAGGTCGATCTGCCACAGGTCTTGCCCGATTTTGTCACCGAGTGCCTGCGCCGGGCGCTACCACATTTTAATCGTCAGATGCGTGGCTTTCTGACCGCCGAAGCGGTGTTGATTGGGGTTGAGACCCGGACTTCTGCGCCGGTGCGGATTACCCGCAATGATCAGGGTGAATCCGTGAGCCATAAAGGCCTTTTCCCGGCAGGTGAGGGAGCAGGCTATGCCGGGGGAATCATGAGTGCGGCGCTGGATGGTTTGCGTGCCGCCGAACAGGTTCATTCCAAAGTATTCAGGAGTTGTCTTTGAAAAAAGTTTATGTCCAACAGATACAGGAACGCGATCGTGTCGAAGCGCCGTTTCTGGTACGTGACAAAATTATCGGCATGGCCAAGAACGGCCGACCCTATATGACCCTCAAATTGATGGATCGTACCGGTGAAGTCGAAGGTCGGATTTGGGACCAGGTCGATGAAATCTCGGCACGTTTCGATAAAGACGATTTCGTTCAGGTCTCCGGTAAAGCCAGTGTTTACATGGGAAAAATGCAACTGGTTATCCACGAGCTTGCTCGAGTGAAGGAGTCGGATGTGGATTTGGCTGATTTTCTGCCAGTCTCCTCTCGTCCTGTCGCCGATATGGTTCAAGAGCTTGAAACGATAGTCGCTACACTCACCGACCCGGATTTGCGAACTCTGATGGAGAGTTTCCTGGCCGATGATGAATTCATGGCCGGTTATACCCGGGCACCTGCGGCCAAGTCCATGCATCACGTTTACCTCGGTGGGTTGCTTGAGCATTCTCTGGCCGTGGCGGCTTTAGCGGTAGATGTTGCCAGAAGATACCCTGACCTGAATTGTGATCTGTTGATCGTTGGCGCATTGCTGCATGATATTGGCAAGGTTGCGGAGTTGCGCTACCAGCGTTCTTTCGAGTATACGGATGTCGGCAAATTGCTCGGCCACATAATGCTCGGCGTGGAACTGATAGAGGAGAAAGTTCGTACTCTGCACAAGTTCCCTGCGGCTCTGGCCATCTTGCTGAAACACCTGCTGTTGTCACATCATGGCCAATACGAATATGGGTCGCCGAAGCGACCAAAGACCCTTGAGGCCGTGGTCCTTAGCTACCTTGATGACCTTGATTCCAAGATTAACGGGGTGCGTACTCACATTGAAAAAGAGCCAGACAGCGCTTCGTCCTGGACTCGCTATCATCGCTTGTATGATCAGTATTTTTTGAAAGGATCTTTGGACGAAAACACAGTTGTTCCGCCGACATCTCAGACTACAGAGGTAAAGCCATCCACCTTTGCCTCTCAGCAGCCTGCGGATAAAGCCAAGCCGAAGCCTCGTTTCAGCAATACTCTTGAAGATCAGTTGAAAGACAGAAATTTAAATTTTTTTGGTTCCGAAAAGCAGGATGATAACTGATGAGTGAAAAACTGTTGTTGCACCAATTGAGTGTCGGGCCACTGCAGGTGAACTGTTTTGTGGTCGCCTGTGCGGAAACCCTGGAAGCCGTTGTCATTGATCCGGGGGATGATGGTCCGCGCATCCTGCATGTTGCTGAGAAGGCCGGGTACAATATTAAAAAAGTGATTAATACCCATGGCCATTTCGATCATGTTGGTGCCAATCAGCAAGTGATTCAGGCCACGGGCGCGAAGCTGCTGATTCATTCTGAGGATGTGTTTTTGCTGGCTAATGCTCAGCAGCACGCTGATGCCTATGGTTTATCGGTAACCCCTTCTCCCCAGCCGGACACGTTGCTTGCTCAAGGAGATCATCTGTCGGTCGGTCATCTGGATTTTGAAATTTTGCATGTGCCCGGACATTCACCGGGGAGCGTCTGCCTGCTTAGTTGTGGTCATCTTTTTGTCGGGGATGCACTTTTTGCCGGTTCAATCGGCCGCACGGACCTGCCCGGCGGCGATTTTGACCTGCTGGTTGAAGGGATTCGAGAGCGTCTTTTTAAATTGCCCAACGAAACAGTGGTTCACACCGGACATGGGCCTGACACCACCATCGGTCGGGAGCGTAAAGTCAATCCCTTTGTCGGGGATGCCGCCTGGAGTTAGGAGGAGCTGATGTTACAGGGAAAATGTGTCTTGCTCGGAGTGACCGGAGGCATCGCTGCGTACAAGGCCACCGAACTTCTTCGCCTGCTGGTTAAAGCGGGAGCCGATGTGCATGTTGTCATGACCCGCAGTGCGCAGGAATTCGTCACGCCACTGACCTTCCAGACTCTTTCGGGACATCCGGTGCATACTGAGTTGTTCAGCCTGGTCCAAGAGCAGGAGATCGGTCATATCTCATTGGCTGACCGTGCCGATTTGATCCTGGTGGCACCTGCGACGGCCAACCTGATTGGAAAAGTTGCCGTAGGGTTAGCTGATGATCTGTTGACGACCACTATTATGGCGACCAAGGCACCAGTGCTTTTTGCTCCAGCGATGAATACCAACATGTGGGAAAATCCGATCTACCAGGAGAACCAGGCCAAGCTGGAACGCTACGGTTACCACTTCATTTTGCCGGTTTCCGGCGCCTTGGCCTGTGGTTGGGAAGGTCAGGGTAAACTTCCGGATCCGCAAGCTATTTTCGATTTTGCTCTGCCTCTTATGGGGAGTGACGAGCTTGCTGGCAAGACGGTGCTGGTCACCGCCGGACCCACCCGAGAAGAGATCGATCCGGTCCGTTTCCTGAGTAATTATTCTTCCGGCAAAATGGGCTATGCGATTGCCCGAGCGGCGAGTCGTCGAGGGGCCCATGTTGTTCTGGTCTCCGGGCCGGTCAATCTGGAGCCGCCAGCGAATGTTGAGCTGATTCAGGTTGTCTCCGCGGCAGAGATGTATGCTGCTGTGATGGCACAGGCTGATCAGGCTAATGTGATTATCAAGGCGGCCGCGGTTGCCGATTATCGTCCGGTTGAGCGTTCAGCCTGTAAAACTAAGAAGAGTGCATGCCAGAAACTTACCATTGAGTTGGAGCTTAACCCGGATATTTTGGCTGAACTCGGCAAGCAGAAGGGCGATCGATTTCTGGTTGGTTTTGCCGCCGAGACCCATGACTTGAACAAGTATGCCAGTCAGAAGTTGCAGCAGAAGAACCTCGACATGATCGTTGCTAATGATGTGACTCAGGAAGGCGCTGGTTTTAACGGCGACACCAATGTTGTGCGACTGCTTTTTGCCGAGGGTTCTACCGAGGAATTGCCCCGGATGAGCAAGGACGCGGTTGCCGCTGTGTTGCTTGACAGAATAATCGCGCGTTTGGCTGCAATCTGAGGCTTCAGGCTGTGGAGAGCAGGGCCAGTAAATCGTTCGGCTGGCAGATGCCTTCTCGCAGGCGGACTTTAATCACGTCGAGCATCAGGTTGGCATCGGCTTCGTTCAACTTGCTGTTGAGCCAAAGCGTGCGCAGGTTTTTTCGGATCATCCCGGCTGCGTTCAAGGCCCGTTCGCCGGTTGGGTCGGCATTGAGGTAAGGGCTTTCATCAAGATCCTGCAGCATGCTCAGAGTCGCGTTGCGAGTGAGCTCAAGATACTCTTTCTGGTCTTCAGCGCTGATCGACCATTTTGAGGTTTTGGCCAGCGAACGAAGCATCTTCTGATATTGCTGAAGCCGGTTTAATAATAGCAGCGAATTGAAAAGCCGTTTGTTGGTTCGAAAGGAAAAGATTGTATCAGCAAGCACACTGCGTAACATCATGTCGTTATCGGAAAAGTTCTTGCGCCCGATTGCCCGAGCCAGAGGCCAGGTCTTCGGATCGATGTGAGCCTCAAAGCGCATCTCCCAGTAGGTATGCTTGAGCAAGAAGGTATTGTAGGTTCGAATTAACTTGTAAGGCACGAAATAGGAGTGGGCGATGGTGTCAGCTGCCAGGTGACTCAGGTAGCCGTAGGCGCAGGCCTGCTGGCTCTCAGTCCGGGCCGCTTTGAGGATTTGCCGTCCTATCCGCCAGGAGTGGCAATGTTTCAGGTAGTGTGTGTACTTTTTACCTAGAGTGATATCGGCGCTGATGCAGCCGTAGAGATAGTCATCAGGATAGGCTGCCAAAAGAACCCGCAAGCTTTCCGGCAGCAGGGTGAGATTGTCGAGAATCCATGCGCCGCTTTGTAGATGGACACCAATGCCCCAAGCCCAAGTGTCGCTTGGGAAGAGCAGCACACCGAGAAAAGTTACAATTGTGGCAGGAATAATCCATTTCATTGAAAACTGTACCACCCTCTGGAGCTGCCGCTTTTTTACGGACTTAAGTATAAATCAATAATACACTTTCACAGGGATTTGTCAGCGGAATATGCCAGATCAACTACTCAATGAACTACAGCAAACGGTAGCGGCTTCACGCAGTCAGCTGGAATATCTGCGCGATATCGGTCTGACGGAGCAGCCTGCTTCTGTCTTAGGCCCGCTGGCGGAAATACAAGATTTTGATAACATCCCTGATGAGGAAACGCTCGAGGATGTTCGCTGTGCGCTTGGTGACTGTGCTCGATGTGAACTCAGTCAGTCGCGAACCCAGCTGGTCTTCGGCAGCGGTAATCCGGACGCTCGTCTGGTTCTGGTCGGAGAAGCTCCCGGGCCGGAGGAGGACCTTAAAGGTGAGCCGTTTGTTGGTGAAGATGGTCAGCTACTTGATCGTATTCTTTTGGCGATGGGTATGACCCGCGATGAAGTTTATCTTTGTAACATCCTGAAATGTATGTCGAAAAATAATCGTGAGCCGCTTGCTGTTGAAATGGAGCCCTGTGAGTCTTTCCTGATTCGTCAGATCAAGGCGATTCGTCCCCAGGTAATTGTCGTGCTGGGAAGCTTCGCCGTTCATAGCCTGTTGAAGAGTCGGGTGCCGATCAGTCAACTGCGGGGAGAGTGGCAGAGTTATCAGGGCATTCCACTGATGCCGACTTATCATCCCCTGGACCTGCTGCGCAACCCGGAACACAAACGTGCAGTCTGGGAGGATATGAAAGCAGTTCTTAACCGTCTCGCTTCACTGGATCATGCTTTGTGATGACGACCCGTGTACTGTTAAATCATAAAGAGGGTCTTATCCCCTGAGGCTGATCAAACGTTTGCAACGGTCCTTCGCAGTTGTATTCGCAGTGCTTGGTTGCAAACTGGCATTGGCAGATCAGTGAAAATGGTGTTGGGCGTTGGGGGAAAGGGGCCGCCTCTACCGTCAAAAGAGAAAGGGCCGTCACAACGTGAACGGCCCTTCTTTTAATTGCTTATTTGGCTTCCAGTAACGGTTCAGCTTGTTGATTCCACCTGATGAATATGCACATCTTGTTGCGGGTAGGGGATGCTAATATTCTCTTGGTCGAAGCGAGTTTTGACCCCTTCGTGCAGATCAAAATAGACCCCCCAGTAATCGCTCGCATTCACCCATGGTCTCACCGCAAAATTGACGCTGTTGTCAGCCAGTTCCAGTACGCCAATCGTTGGCGCCGGATCTTGAAGAATCCGGCTTTCTTGTGCCAGAATATCTTCCAGAACCGATTTGACATGACTCAGGTCAGCATTGTAACTGACACCGATGACCAGATCGACGCGTCGCGTCGGTTTGGTTGAGTAGTTGATGATGTTGTCACTGATCAATTTGCCATTCGGAACAAAAACGGCTTTGTTGTCGGCTGTCTTGAGCTGAGTTGAAAAAATATTGAGGGTTTCCACAACGCCGATTACGCCTGCGGCTTCAATCACATCCCCAGCCTTGAACTGACGGAAAATCAGAATCATGACGCCTGCAGCAAAATTTCCCAGGGAATCCTTCAGCGCCAAACCTATAGCCAGGCCAGCGGCACCGACAACCGCGATAAGTGAGGTGGTTTGAATGCCAAGCTGGTTAAGGGCGGCGATCGCGGCAAAGGTGATGACCGCGGCGTTGATCAGGTTACCAACGAAGCCGGAGAGGGCTTGGTCAACCTCGCGCCGTTCCATCATGCCTTTTACCAGGCGGGCGATCAGTTTGGCCCCCCAGATTCCGATAGCGAGGATAATGATGGCAAAAAAGATACTGCCCAACATCGTGCTTGCCCAGGATGTTTCTTGTGTCATGTTGACCTCCAGAAAGAAGTGTTGATTCGACAGTCAAGCAGAAGAGTCACTCTATTTCATATCGTAACGCTTGATTTTTTCAACCAGGGTGGTGCGATTAATCTTCAAGAGTGAAGCGGCCCTGGCCTTGATGCTTCCCGAGCGCTCCATGGCCTGTTTGATCAACATGCGTTCAATCTCAGCAATGGCTTCTGACAGGTCAAGACCATCCTCGGGGATTTGAGGCGTTGGCAGCTTGCCGGTTTCAAGGTGGACGCCACCGATTTTTGATGGCAGGTCCCCGCAGTCGATGATCGTACTATCCGTGAGGGCGACAGTCCGTTCAATGACGTTCTCCATCTCCCGAACGTTACCGGGCCAAGCGTAAGCTTCCAGAGCGAGCATGGCAGCAGGTGTCAGATCAAGTATGGGCCGACGCATGTCTGTGCAGATTTTTCGCAGGAAATATTTTGCTAAAAGAGGGATGTCTTCATAACGTTTTCGCAACGGCGGCAAGTGAATCGGGATAACATTGAGCCGGTAAAAGAGATCTTCCCGGAAATCGCCGTTTCGGACTCTCTCTTCGAGGTCTGCATTGGTCGCGGAGATAACTCTGACGTCGAGCTTGGTTTTATGGGTTGAGCCGACGCGCTCGACTTCATGCTCCTGCAATACCCGTAATAATTTCATCTGCAGTTGCTGTGGCATGGTGCCGATCTCGTCAAGGAAAATGGTCCCTTTGTTAGCCATCTCGAATTTACCTGGCTTGTCTGCGATCGAACCGGTGAATGAACCTCGCATATGGCCGAAAAGTTCACTTTCCAAAAGCTCCGCAGGAATTGCGCCACAGTTGATGGCAACGAAGGGTTTCTCTTTGCGTGCGCCATTAAAGTGGATGGCTCGTGCCACCAACTCTTTGCCGGTGCCCGATTCTCCCAGAATGAGGACTGTGGAATCGGTGTGCAGGATCTTCTCCATGCGGGAGAAAACCGTTTGAATGGCGGGACTGTTGCCGATGATATTGTCGAATTTGTATTTGCCGCGCAACTGCTGCCGAAGATAAATGTTCTCCGCAACCAGGCGTGTCTTTTCGACGGCCTTGGCGACAAGAACTTTCAACTCCTCGAAATTTAATGGCTTGGTTATATAGTCGAAGGCGCCTTCCTTCATAGCTTCGACTGCAGTCTCTGCAGAGGCGTTGCCGGTAATCAGGATGACGTTGCAGGGTAGGGACTTCTCTTTAACATGTTTGAGAACATCAATGCCGCTGACGCCGGGTAAGAACAGGTCGGTGATAATGACATCGTAATTCCTGGCGGCGAGCAGGTCGAGTGCCTCTTCGCCGGCAACCGCCGTTTCAACCTGATACCCTTCTCGATGGAGAAGCAGACTCAGACTCTCACGGCTTCCCGGTTCATCATCGATGAGCAGAATGTGGGTCGGTTCATCCATCGTGATTATAGTCTCCACCTTGATGCGTCATGAAATTGACGTTCAACATTAACATGATGCCATAAGTCTCTGCAATAGGTTTGTTTTGACCTGATGCCCATCGTTCAGATTTGATGTATTTTGAATCTCATATCTATATCGGTTGCGAAGCAAGGTATTTTTTATCAGTCATTCTGAGAGCTTGGGAATAGAACGGTTTTTTGCTTGCACTCGTCGCATTGTTTTGTTTAGATGTCTGTTGTCTTGCTACTTGTAAGTGTTTAATTTTATTGTAAAAATTTACCCTGGCTAAATATTTACTTGGACTGTTTGTTTTTTTATTCAGGGTAAATTTAGGAATAGTTTTCAAGGAGATTTTATGTCGATTAAGAAGTTTCAGAAAGTTATGGCCGCCAACCGCGGTGAAATTGCCATTCGTATTTTTCGTGCCTGTACCGAACTCGGGATCAGTACTGTTGCCATCTACTCTGATGAAGACAAATTATCTCTGCATCGTTACAAAGCGGATGAGGCCTACCTTATCGGTAAGGGCAAAGGGCCAGTCGATGCATATCTGAGTATTGACGAAATTATCGACCTGGCGCGCAAAAAAAATGTAGATGCGATTCATCCTGGCTATGGTTTCCTTTCTGAAAATGCAGAATTTGCTGAGGCCTGCGAGCGTGCTGGCATCGTTTTTATCGGTCCGACCCCTGAACTCCAACGGAGTGTCGGAGACAAGATCTCCGGGCGCAAAGTGGCTGTTGATGCCGGGGTTCCTGTTGTGCCGGGAACTGACGATCCGATCCGCAATGAAGAAGAAGCTTTGATCTTTGCCAAGGAAGCCGGATACCCGATCATTGTCAAGGCGAGTTCTGGCGGTGGTGGACGCGGTATGCGGGTTGCCCATAATCAGAAAGAGCTTCTTGATGGTCTCAAATCGGCAGCTTCCGAGGCCAAGGCGGCTTTTGGTGATGCCACCATTTTTCTCGAAAAATATGTTGAAAAACCAAAACACGTCGAAGTGCAGATACTTGGCGATAACTACGGCAATATTGTGCATTTTTACGAGCGCGATTGCTCAATACAGCGCCGTCATCAGAAGGTCATTGAGATTGCGCCGTCGCTCTATCTCAACAACAAAAAGCGCAAGGAAGTTTGTGACTATGCTCTGGCCCTGGCCAGACATGTCGGCTACCGTAATGCCGGAACCGTCGAATTCCTGATGGACCAGAAGGGTGATTTCTACTTTATTGAAGTGAATCCGCGTATCCAGGTGGAACACACGGTCACTGAACTGGTGACCATGCGCAACCTGGTGCAGGCACAGATCCGCATTGCTCAAGGTCACAAGCTCTCAGATCCGGAGATTGGTATCAAGAGTCAGAAAGACATCGAACTTCGTGGTTATGCCATCCAGAGCCGGATCACCACGGAAGACCCGAATAATAACTT